>CAWHWX010000001.1:0-409701 GCA_963833125.1 Candidatus Bathyarchaeota archaeon
TATGTTCTTGCACTTACTGGTTCGGTTGCGGTCTTGCTCCCTTTCCCCCAATGAATTGCTCTGCCCAATCAAATCGCAACGGCCCCTCTCGTATGTCGCCGTTCGTAAGGTCTACGTGTAGGATTTTTCCGCAATACGCGCGGCCGGGTTTCAACATATGAATCTGACACTAAGGGTGGGGACCCTGAATAATTAATCGTACTCGCGGTATTGCTTTTCACGAAAAAGGCGCCAGCATCGTGTTGTCGAGATAACCCGCCAGCTTCCTCTTGCAGGTATGGTGAATTGTTACTGTCCTAACCTCCTGATGTAGGAGGGAAAATTACCAGGGTGGTATCTTCTGTGACCTCTGCGGAGAACCCGCCCATCATGGAAACTGAGCGGCCGTTCAAAAGGAAGTTAAGATGAGGCCTGGGACTGCCAGATTGTGGGTCGAATAGGTACTCGTTCAGTTTCTCCCCGTGCTTCGTGGCGAGTGTTTTCAGGATTTCGAGGACTGTGGTCGCTCCTTCAACCTGTAAAGTTTCTTCTCTAACTCCTGCCTTCTCGCGGGCAGCTGCTAAGTATTTCACTGTCACTTTCAAGACGCAAGATTCCGTTTGGGTAAGGTGTGAGTGCCTGGTTTTGCCTGCCGCCTATAAACGATACTTGGGTCTCGATAGCCGGGAACAGGGTCTCTTACGTCTCTCTGGCTCCCTCCTCGCCAACTTTCTTGATCTTACCTTGAATTCCGACTGGGAGCTGGTAGCCGCAGATTTTGCACATCCAAGCCTCGTCGTAGTCGTGGCAGCAGCCCTCCTCCCCCTTCTTCCCCTTCCCCATGATTCTTCAATGGCACAGGGGGGGTGTTATTTGGCCATCTATTCTGGAACGAATCCGGCTTCTCTACTCGAAGAATACGTGCTCCTCCCAAGTCTCCAACAATTAATACGGGTCTGCTTGGTCACGGTGCACGAGCTCATATGTACTGGTGAGTTGGTGTAAGAATTGCCTGCGTTAAAGACACGAAGTATCTTCGCTTGTGACTAAGTGAAGCTTGATATTATGTCCGCAAATGATGCTGAGTAGTGTTGTTTGGAAGGGTTCTTTTGAGAATCAAGAAAATCTCGGTATGGCGAGTAGATCTCCCCTTGCGAGAGGGAGCATACAAGTGGTCTGGGGGCAAATCTGTCACAGTATTTGATAGCACCATTGTTGGAGTTGAGACGGAAAGTGGCCCAATTGGCTACGGGGAAGTGTGCCCTCTTGGGCCATCCTATTTGCCGGCTTACTCAAATGGTGTTCGCGCGGGCATCAAGGAATTGGGACCACACTTACTGGACGAAGATCCGTTAGAACTTACACGCCTCAACCTCCGCATGGACCATGAACTCAAAGGACATCCGTATGTTAAATCAGGGATCGACATCGCTTGTTGGGACATTCTTGGCCAAACCACCGGCCAACCACTATGTGTGCTAATGGGGGGACGTTACGGCAAAGATTTCGGCCTCTACCGAGCCATCTCGCAGGAGTCTCCTCAAGAAATGGCTCGCAGCGTAGAAAACTACCGCGCGCAAGGCTATCGGCGCTTCCAGCTCAAAGTCGGCGGGGATCCAGAGATCGACATTGAACGCATCCGTGCAGCCTCAGCCAAGCTTCAGCCCGGTGACCGCCTCGTTGCCGACGCGAACACAGGTTGGTTGATGCATGACGCAGTCCGCGTCGTACGTGCGGTAAATGGTTTGGATGTGTATATCGAGCAACCATGTTTGACTTACGACGAATGCCTCTCCGTTCGCCGCCGCACTACCCACCCCTTCATTCTGGACGAAGTGATTGACAGCGTCGAGAGCATAGTGCGCGGGAAAGCCGATCTCGCTATGGATGTTGTGAACATCAAGATTAGTAAATTCGGCGGCCTGACGAAAGCGCGACAGGCGCGTGACTTGTGCGCGTCGCTAGGTATCGCTGTGACGATTGAAGATAGTTGGGGTGGCGATATCACGACCGCTGCTATTGCGCATCTGGCGCACAGTACACCACCAGATTTCTTGTTTACCACGACGGATTTCAACAGCTATGTCACCGTCGAGACAGTCGAAGGAGCACCACACCGCAGTCAATGGGCGAATGGCAGCGAGCACTCAACCAGGTCTTGGTATCAAACCGAAGATGGAAGTACTGGGCGAACCAGTAATGATCGTCGAATGAGGCTAACTTCCCGCACGATTAGACCGGGATACACTTCTTGAGACGACCGACTCTGCTAGGCACAAGATTTCATTAAGCAATCTCAGTCCAGGTATCGCCTATGTCGCTCTCATTCACAAACCTCTTCGAACTTGAGAAACTAGCGATGGCGAAGATGCCTAAGGCCGTATTCGATTACATCGTAGGAGGCTCAGGTGATGAAGTGGCTCTTAGGCGAAACCGTGAGGCCTACAATCACTGGACTCTACGCCCGCACGTTCTGGTAGATGTGGGACAGCGAAACACTTCCACAACAGTTCTCGGTGAACGAATATCAATGCCACTCCTCGTAGCGCCCACCGCTTTTCACGGCATGGTTCATCCGGAAGGTGAAATTGCATCGGCGCGGAACTGCGGAGGCTGGAACAATATTCATAGCCAGTACCTTAGCGACGAGGTCCCTTGAAGAGATCGCACTCGGTAGAGCCCGCTCCGCGCTGGTTCCAGTTATATGTCTCCAAGGACCGCAACGCGACTGAGCGTCTAGTGCATAGGGCTGCGAAGGCAGGGTACCGGGCGATCTGCGTTACCGTCGATGCTCCAGTACTAGGTCGCCGCGAGCGGGATGAGAAGAACGCATTCACTCTTCCTCCGAATCTACGGATTCCTAATCTCGAATTAATCGGAATGGACCATATGGAACGGATTGGTGAGCCTGGTTCGGGTTTCGCTGCTCACTTCACTAAGATGATTGATCCGACACTGACTTGGAAGGATATTGACTGGCTTGGTTCTGTGAGCCCCTTGCCCTTGGTTCTAAAGGGAATCATGACCGGTAAGGATGCGAAGCTTGCTGTTGCGCATAATGCAAAGGGAATAATCGTTTCTAACCATGGGGGGAGGCAGTTGGATGACACGGTTGGCACATTGGATGCCTTGCCCGAGGTCGTTGAAGCTGTTCAAGGTAAAGTAGAGGTGTTAGTAGATGGCGGAATCCGTCGTGGAACCGACATCCTCAAGGCCATAGCGCTTGGAGCTCAAGCCGTCCTTTTGGGCCGACCGATCTTATGGGGATTGGCCCTTTCAGGCAGACAAGGAGTTAAGGCGGTTCTCGAACACTTGCGCATGGAACTCGATTCAGCAATGGCCCTAACTGGCCGAAGAACCATAGGCGAGATCGATCGAAGCCTTGTGCAACAAACGCTGAGTTAGAGAGTGACTTGCCCCGGCATCCAGTTTACCGGGCACGGCTTACCAGTCTGCAACGCTTGGAGAACCCTCAGGACCTCAGCGACATTCTGGCCAAGATCAGGGTCAATCATCATCTGGAACCTAACTCGGCCTTTTGGATCAATGATGAATGTTCCCCTGAGTGGCTCGCCTGACTTTTCATCGAGGATATCGTACGCCCTGCAGACTTCCTTCTTGAAATCACTGAGCAGAGGGTACTCAACCCTGGGCTGAAGTTGTTTTATCCAAGCCTCATGAGAGGAGATACTGTCAGCACTGACTCCAAACACCTCAGCGTTAAGCCGCTGAAAATCCGCGTATCTCCTCGCAAATTCAGGAACCTCAGTACTACAGACTGAGGTGAAATCTCCCGAATAGAAGAAAAGGACGACCCACTTCCCGCCTTCAGATCCTTCACTGGTGAGCTTCTTTGAAAGTTCAATCTCCCCCTTAGTCGACATTAGCTTGAAGTTTGGTGCAGGGTCAAGCACTCGGACCATTCTAATCAACACAAATCTCGCTTGCTGTTCCCTTAAACTCGATGGTTAATTGTGGTCAGAATCTCCTGAAACGCTCATTAATCTGAGTAAAGCTAATTCGTTTGCTGGAATCTCAGATTTGGATTGGTTGAGGCGTAGGATTCTTCTCTTGGGAATATTCGCGCTCCTCGTTGCAAGTCTCCCCAGCGCATCAGCGCAACCGCCCTGCCTCGTTCAGAACATTAACTACGATTTCCCATCCTCAGTAACTCTGGGCCAGCAGATCACAGTCACGACTCACCTTACGGCAACATGCGTTCAGTGGCCGCCCTACGCGAACGAGTACAGTATCCGCGTCGACCTCACCAACGTAGCCACTGGCTACGTCCTATCAACTACTTCCTACCAGGTGGGCTATGCGCAAACATACATCGACCAAGCCTTCCTTAACACCGCCACAGCACCCAACTCCCCAGCCAACTGGTTACTCAGGGTTGACGTGTACATTTGGGGAGGAAGCGGACAGCTGCTCATTCACATGTACGGATTACGCGAAACTCCCAGTTGGATGAACCTAAGCGACTAGGTTCCGTTAAGGAACGTTAGAGCCACAACTTTTAGCGTGCGTGGAATTCTTTGACTGCAGCGGCATTGGATTTAGGTGAGTTGAAAATCTGCCGTCCATGTCCCAGAGATTGGTGCTGGTTGGTTTAGTTGGATTTGACTAAAGTCTGAGCTTGTGAATGTGATCGTCCCGTCGAAGACGCCTGTTCCCTGAGTCGAGGTTAAAGTGCCGCTCCACTCCCCCTGCCCAACGAAGGTAGCTGTGCCACACCAGAAGAGGAAGTAGCACGCGTAAACCGTCCCGGACAACCTCCTGAATCGACCCCGATAGGATGCTGCCGTTACGCGCTCCAACCCATAATCCGCTGGCGGTTATTGGTATTTGGCCGATTGAGGTTTGGAGATTTCCGTTAAGGATCATATTCATGGATACTGAATTTCCGTTGACGACAGCGTTCTCCAGGTTTCCGTTCAATGAGTATCCGGTTAGGTCTAACGCGAATGTACCTTCGCCAGCGCTGGCCATTACCGGAAGGAAAGAGTAGCTCAACGTGGCAACGAGCAGCAACAATGCTACTCCAAAAACTATAACACGGTTCGAGTTCGTCAAAGGTGTTCTTTTTTGTTTGTGGGTCTCGCAGCTTAAGAGTCCGATGTGACGCGAACACGTCTATGGCAACGCGTAGCTGAAGTGTTGAAGAAACCGGGGTTAAGCAGGTGATCGCAAATTCCAGCCTCGCTGAACATGCGTCATCGAGGATTGTAAGATGGGCTAATGGGACGTTGCCAGCTACCAGTTGAATCTCTCGTTAGAGTCGGGTAACTACAAAACATCTAAGCGTAGTTGGGTTGGTAGAGAGCCAGTCTTGACGGACCTCCGCAGCTATTCGTCAGCGTCTAGTCATCTGGTTCTCGCTGGCTTCGCTGCATCACGAGGCGTTGCTTCTAGTCTACGTTTGGCATTGGCTCAGCCTCCAAGGTAACGGAAGCAGCTTTCAAGTCATTTTCAAGGCGCGATATGGTCAGGTTATCAACGGAAGCGTCTGTCTTATTGTAATACGTGACTCGTTGTCTTGGTGAGTATGCAACTAAGACTTGCGATCTTCCTCCTGGTTGCAGTCGCATTAACAACCATACCTACAAACACCTATGCGCAGACCTCTCGGTCAACAACATCAATCATCTCTCTCAATTACTACCCCAAAGTCGCTGTGGACTCTATGACTACGGTGAGTTTCGATGTATTTACTCCACGAATCAGAAAGTCTGGTTGATGACTGCCATAAGTTGCGAGGCAAATGAGACGAATTGCAGTTCAGCTTCAATGAATGGTGTAGATGCCTCACCATTTCAATGTAACTCAGCAACCCGTTCGGTAATCAGTCGTCTCTCAATTTTGAAACTTGCTACCTTACCGTGTCGGGAAGCGGTGCTGATTTCTTTAGCTACAACATTTCATTCAGTAAGGCCGGAACTTACGACTTGACGGCAATGGCCCAGCTCAATCATCCTGGAAATTCGACCTATATTCCTGGATCTCAGAGTGAAAGCCAAACCATGATCATTACAGTGACCTGAACCAAGTAGCCTCCGCTCCATGCGGAGCGGAATGCTACAACGGCTCGTATTCCGTAGGGTTACGTCTCTACTCGGGGGGTATCATTCTGTGCATCTTATCGACTGGTATGCCTCTTGACTTCTGGATGGCGTAGGATACGAAATAGATGACTAACCCTATCACGAATAGCGCGGCAACCACGGTGATGTACTGCGGGTTAAGTGGCCCTACTAAAGCCGGCAGCATAGAAGCATAGGCGATGAGTAGTCCCATCGGTATGCTGATAGCCCCCACGATCACGATTATTGGAACTCCAGCTATCTTTCTAGTTGTGAGCGGCGGTGAGAGGCTAAAGACATCTCCGCGAACTCGTGGGAAGAGAACTCCGGCTACGCCCACGATCGCCACACTGATGAAGGAACCCGTTATAACATAGGTGAAGAACGCGGCTATCGACGTGTAGACAGTTAAGTAGACAAACAACAAGTCGATGATAATCACGGTCAAAGTCGCAATGTACGGCACATGATACCTCTCGTTGACTTCGCTGAATTTTCTGGGAATAACAGCATCGAAACTCCAAGCAAACAAACATCTTACCGACGTAAAACTAGCCGCGAGCATGTATCCGAACAACGTTGCAAGCAACCCTATACCCATGATCCATTCAACGACTGCGTTCTTGGTGCCATATCCGGCCAAGAATTGCAGTATCGGTAACCCTGTGGGAAGGGTGTACGCAGAATTCCCGTTCAAAGCAAGATACGCAATAGACGCCAAAAAGTCATGACCCATCGCCGAATAGGTTACGAGCGCTACAAAGAACATCAGAACGATGTATACGATCGGCGCCCCCAACATCGCAATCACCTGCGAGCGTTGCGGATTCTTCACTTCGCCCCCAGTGTAGACCGATGCGGTGAACCCCCACACGGCTAGTAGGGTGTAGACCACGCCGAGCATAGTGTCCGAAGCATTGTAGGTGAGGTTTGCTCCTGCGCTCTGCGCCGTAGATATGACCGTGTTATACTGTGTAGTTGAAAGTGAATTGAAGTTTGAAATGAACTGAGCTATCGGTGTGGTGCCAATTGCGAAAAGGTAAACCAGTACGGAAAAGGTGGTTATTACGAAAAAGAGGCCTTTGAGCTTGAAGGTCATGCCTGTCCCGAAGAATAATGCTATGGGCAGGATGACCGCGAAGATTGCCCCTATAATGAATTGACTGGAGGTTGTCGTTAGGCTAGTAGCCAAGGTGGCCAGTCCAGGATCTCCGTTTATGCCACTCAGAGCGTTGAGCATGGGGCCTAACGCCATCGTACTGATCCATACTGCTTCGACGCCGATGACCGAGATGTTGATGATCGTTGCGACAAAATTGATCATGAACCCTACTGATGGATGAAGGATACGGCCTACGAAGACATAGTCGCCCCCGGACCGCGGAAAAGCCGCGGAAAACTGCGCGTAGATGTAGGCTACGAGGAGGGAGGGAATCAAAGCCAGCAGAGCTGAAATGGGAAGATAGGCTCCAGGAAAGAGCCCCTGGCCTATGACCAGAAAAATCAACATGAACGCTGGGCTAGTGAACATCAGGTTCAGTACGAAGGCTCTGTACGCTGAGATTTCTCGAACGAGTCCAGTCGCTTCTCTTTCGAAGACTTTGCCTTTTGACAACGAAACTCAACGACTGCTGAATCCAGATAGATATAACATTTCGCATGATCCCTCCATTCTTTTCGTGGCCTTCGAGTATTTTTCGAACCTCTAACTGCAGGGGAGGGCAAGATTCATGAATGGTGCCCCTTTCAGCTCATTTTGGTTTGAGATATGTCGGAAAGCGAGGCTGGAGTGGATCAGAATGTCAGATACTTGGATTTGGTGGTCAAGAAGAACCCCAACCTAGTTTTATTCGCTGCAGAACTTCATCAGCGAAACCTCATCCCCGTAGACACATTCGTTCTAGACCTCGACACACATGTCCACAACGCGAAAGCAATGATTGCTGAGGCAAGAAAGTTTGGGATCAAACTGTATTACATGAGCAAGCAAATCAACCGTAATCCAATCGTTGCGCAGGCAGTGGTGAACACAGGGTTCAATGGTGTTGTCACGGTGGAGCCTCAGGAGATGCGTAGCCTAGTAAGGTACGGAGTCAAGATCGCACACGTGGGACACTTGGTTAACGTTCCAGAAGCTGAAATCGACTACGTTCTGAAGAATGCACGGCCTGAAGTGATCACAGTTTTCAATGAAGAAAAGGCGAAGATGATTTCGGACTGCGCTGCCCGCCTCGGGTTGAAGCAGAATCTGTTGATTCGCCCCATGAGTAGTCAGGATGTCCTCTATCCGTATATGGAGGGAGGAGTGCCCGAGAAGGGCGCGTTAGATCTCATCAAGAAAATAAATTCATTTCCGAACACGAAGGTGGAAGGCGTCACCAGCTTCCCTTGCATCCTCTACGATCTCAAAACAAACAAACCAGTATTCATGCCAAACATGGACACTATCACCCGTACCGCCAATGAAGCACGAAACCACGGCATACCAATGCCACAGGTTAACGCACCACCCATGTGCATCACAAAGACCATTGAATTGTACGCCAAGAAAGGCGCGACCCACCTTGAACCTGGGTTGGGAATGACGGGCATGTCACCCTGGCAGCTCTATCAACCCGAACTGCATCCGGAGATTCAAGCAGGAGTATACGTCACAGAAGTTTCACACTTCTATGATCAATACGCCTACGTTTACGCGGGTGGGATGAATTACATAGAAATATTCGAAACTGCATACGACGGGAAAAGCTTCGTAGCTGATCCTTTGAAGCTAAAGATGAAAGCGATGGTAGGACGAACTCCTGACCAGCTGATGAACAATCCTGTCGACGCTGAGCATTATCACGGCATAATTGACTATCACGCTAGGCTCTACAAGAAACCATCAGTCAAAGTAGGAGACACGGTTGTATACGGATATCGAACCCAGATGTTCGTAAATCGGGCTCAGGTAGCAGTGGTTTCCGGACTAAGAGATAACAACCCGCGACTACTCGGATTATTTGATCACGCCAACAACCTCATCGATCGACACGGACACCTCCTCGGCGAACAAAAGACAATAGACTTGATTAAAGAAAACTCGTAGATTCGACAGATACAATGTAAGGATTCTTCAAATGGCGTTGAACATTCGCAAATTTCGTGAGTCGAGACACGAAAGAAACATCAAAGATGCTACTGGATGCGTTCCAATGGTTCCACAAACGGAATAAACGCTCATGGTTATGGAAGTCCCTCCAACCCTCCAGCGTGATTGCTAACAGTAAGATTCAGGACATTCTCGTCGCAGAGAAAGCGAACAATATCGTTGGTTACATATCATCCACCACAACCCCCTTCCAAGTTGCTTACATTCCGATGGTGGCAGTTGCTTCACATATGCAGAATGCAGGAATCGGAACAGCCTTACTAAACAGAAAAATGAGGTACCTTCGCCGACAAAAGGTCCGCAAAGTCTGGTTGCTAGTCACGAACTCCAATGTTCGTGCAATAACATTCTACTTGAAACACAAGTTCGTGATTGAAGGATACTTACGCGATCACACAGGACCAGGGTTGGACGAAGTACTCCTGAGCAGGTTCATGTGAAATCATTAGGTGAGATTATCGATGCGTGTAGTCGGATTCATGTCAGGCACGTCCCTAGACGGATTAAGCATAGCATACGTGGAAATCGACGGGGCAAAACCACCCTTTTCATCAAAATTCATCGCGGGCAGAACATTTCCACTACCTGCCAATTTACGAGTACCCCTCCTCAAGTTAGCTCAGTCCGGAACTGTCACGTCACAAACTGTGGCAAACTGCAATCGTGAGTTGGGTATCCTGGCCGCCGATTCATTAGAAATTTTGCTACGAGATCAGTCTTTGCAGCCACCAGAGCTAATTGGCTTCCATGGACAGACAATCTACCACCAGCCAAGTACCGATGGAACGACAACATTACAGATTGGCGATCCATCGCCTCTTTGCTCTAGGTTCAATGTTCCAGTCGTATCAGATTTCAGGAGCATGGACACAGCCGTAAATGGACAAGGGGGGCCACTCGTTTCGGTCGTTGACTACCTCAAGTATCGCTCCGATAATGAGACGCGAGTAATTCTGAACTTGGGCGGGATCTCGAATTTTACAGTACTGCCGCGGGGCTGCGACTTGGCTGGCGTCTTAGGTTTTGATGTAGGTCCCGCAAGCATCCTGATCGACGCCGTTGTTGACCAACTCACCCACAGTAAGTCAAAGTATGACGCTGAAGGTGAAATGGCATCACGAGGAAGCGTCTCGAAAGGGCTGCTTGACTCAATCATGCAAGCCGACGATTATCGATACCTGCCGTATCCGAAGACGACCGGCCGCGAAAGGTATGGGCTCAGTGTCGTGGAGAAAATTCTGAACAAAGCAAAGGGGTTGAACTTAGACCCAGATGACATTGTGGCGACGACGGCGTACTATACTGTGTTCATGATTACGTATCATCTCAAGAAACTCAAAGACAGTGGACTGACCCTGGATGAGTTGATTATTGGTGGGGGCGGTTCAGGAAACAAATATCTTGTTCAAGAGTTAAAACGGAACAATCCGGAATTGATTGTTAAATTCCATTCCGATTATGGGGTACCTTCAAGCTACTGGGAAAGCTATGCTTTCGCCGTACTCTCGTATCTGGCGCATCTCGGTTTTTCAGGAAATGTACCATCCGTAACAGGAGCTTCGAGACCCGTCTTGCTGGGCCGCACCAATTTTCCTGCTGAACACATCCTCTCCTAATCCACGCACCGTACCGAACTAAGCCTAACATGTCTAGGTTATGGCTGCGATAACTTCGTTATGGAAATCCTGTAAGACATTAGTCCATGACGTGCGTCGACGCATCATTATACCAACGGACGCGTCCGAGCCAGGAATTCCTTCTCGAACTGGATGAATTCTATTGGTTAATAGAATTATGAAGGCGTTCCTGACCTTGTCCAGCCAAATGGACGTCCCCGTGTAGCCGTTATGCCCGTAAGATCGAGGAGAAAGCCTTGACCCGACCGCGGGTGTCAATCGGGTTTTCACTCGCCATCCAAGACCGTAATTGGATCCCATATCGCTCGTATGGTTCTTTACCATCAGTCGAATGGTTCCTTTGTCAAGAATTCGCTTTCCGGCATAAGTTCCGCCGTTAAGCATCATCATACAGAATATCGCCAGATCACTTGCAGTTGAGAAGAGACCTGCATGCCCGCTGACGCCGCCCATTGCGGCAGCGTTCTCATCATGCACCTCGCCCCTAATCATCCTAAACCTCCAGTTCGAGAATTCTGTAGCAGCCATGTTTTCAGCGGGCTTTGGTAGAAATGATGTGTGTTTCATTCCGAGAGGTATGTAAATTTCGTCTAATGCAAATTGGTCTAATGATCGGTTACTCGCTTTCTGAACGATCTCGCCCAGAATAATGTAGCCCAGGTCACTGTAAGTGGCCCGTGTTCCCGGCGCCGACTGTAGAGGTATACCATTACAAATACTCCTGAGAATGGACGTCCTGCTGGCTCGAGGATTTTCGTATAACGGTGCCCAGGCTGGCAGACCTGATGTGTGACAGAGCAGGTGTCTGACTCGAACCCTTTTCTTGGAGCCTTTTGAGAAGGAGGGAAACAGATCAACTACTCTGGTTTCCAATTCTAACCGATTCTGTTCGACCAGAATCATGATGGAAGTTGCTGTGGCGACGACTTTGGTTACTGAGGCTAGATCAAATAGAGTGTCGAGTTTGATTTCTTCTCGCTCTGGCAATATGCTGCTATAGCCAACCGCCTTATTCATGACCATTGATCCGTTAAGTCCAACGCAGGCAACTGCGCCAGCATACGCATTTTGTTGTGAGCCATTTTCTATGATTTTAAATGCCGAATCAAGTTTTGGTGACATCTGCGCTTGTCCTCATCCTTATGAGAAACTTCTAGCGCGTTTGCCCAGTTCGAGAGCTTTCTCGAGCGACCCGTGCGCTGTTTTGAGGAGTTTCCGTGCTGCTTGATAGCCCAAGTTTTCCCTGGCCATGAGTATTGCGACGCGAACGTCCACTCGGGCCTCTTTGAGCTTTCTGAAAGCCGCTTGAGATTTCAGGCCAGTTTCCGTCGCGACAATCCTTGTTGCTCTCTCTATCAGCTTCCTGTTTGTGGGTCTTAGTCCAACCATGAGGTTTCCGTGAACTCTACCAAGTCTCAACATCGCTACTGTGCTGACCATGTTGAGTACAAGCTTCTGAGCGGTTCCCGCTTTCATTCTTGTCGACCCAGACAAAACCTCAGGGCCCGTCCTCGGGCAGATTACGATATGAGCGTAACGGAAAACCGTTGAGTGCGGATTGGACGTGAGCGCAATCGCTTCCGCATTACGAGCCTTTGCAAACCTGAGCGCTGCCGTTACGAATGGGGTGTTGCCACTCGCTGAGATTCCTAAAACTACGTCCCTCGAACATAACCCCATCTTCTTGAGCTGATCTACAGCTGACCGTTGGTTATCCTCCGCACCTTCAATAGGCCGGAAGGCTGCTCTCTTTCCGCCCGCAATTATCGCTCGCACGATTTCTGGGCCAGCACCGAATGTTGGGATGAGTTCTGAAGCGTCCAAGACGCCCAGCCGCCCACTCGTACCCGCACCCACGTAAATCAATCTCCCACCTTCCTCCAGACGCTTGACAATCTGAACGATGACTTTCGCAATTACCGGAATCTCTCTTCGCACTGCGTCGGGAACTTGCCTGTCTTCATCGTTAATGATTTTGAGAATTGATTCGATGGGCAGAGAGCTCAACCTGCGTGTTCTTGGGTTACTCTCTTCTGTTGCAATTCGACCCATGCGGTTTTTCGAATATTCCATAATCAAACCGGACTTTCTCGCTGAAGACTTGCCTATTACCTTTGGACTAAGATATCAGTCGACCCGCGTGGGTCATTGGAAGACCATTCTCTTTAAACAGGTTCCCCTCGAATACATTTGCGCGTCTGGCAGCCTACGTGACTTCGATGCTCAACGAGAAGATTCGGAGAATAATTAGAGAACTCGAGAAGGAAGGTATTCCTCCATATTACACAATGTCTGTCAGTGAAGCGCGACGTCTATCAAAGGATATGGGGAGGAGATTCGCATCTTCACCACCGAATCTTGCGTTAGTCAGAGAACTCGTTGCGTCGACACCAAAAGCAAGAATCCTAGTGAGGGTCTACGTGCCGAGAGATCAAGTGGACCTCCCCGTGCTAATCTATTTTCACGGGGGCGGATGGGTTTTAGGAGATCTTGACACTTCGGATTGGCTTTGTTGCTCGATCGCACTTGCAGCCAACTGCGTGGTCTTCTCCGTCGATTACCGCCTGGCACCTGAAAATAAGTTTCCAACTCCGGTTGAAGACTGTTATTGGGCCGTGAAATGGATTACAGAGAATGGTATTGAGCGTTACGCAGATCTAAGACGGGTAGCGGTTGGTGGCGACAGCGCCGGGGGCAACTTAGCCGCGGCTGTCTGTTTGATGGCGCGGGACCGCGGTCAACCGACCATTTCTTTCCAGTTACTTATCTGCCCGGTCATGAATCATTCCTTTGATACGGAGTCATACCGTAAGTACGCAGATGGGTACCTTCTCACGTTGAAGGATATGGAATGGTTCTGGAATCATTACTTAGCGGCTGAGAAAGACGGTCAGAACCCATATGCGTCTCCGCTACTCGGCGACCTCCGATCCTTGCCGCCTGCGCTAATTATGACAGCTGAGTTTGACCCGTTGCGCGATGAAGGAGAAGCCTACCGGAGCGATTACGGCAAGCCGGCGTCGCCGTTAGAATGGCCCGATACGAATCTATGATTCACACTTGGACCGACTTTTCTCATCTCGAACAGACCACGGCGGCAATAAGGGAAGCAGCAATGGCGCTTCGCAAGGCATTTGGAACTTAGATCATTAGATTAGTCGCTAGTCAAATGAATCCTAAAACCGCTTCACCAATCTACGGATACGCTTGGATCCCTTGAACAAAAGTTGAAACGACGTTCAGATTTTTGTCTAAGAGCACGATATCAGCGTCCTTACCTTCAACTAGACTTCCAGTTCTAGCTCCCAGATCCAATTGTCTTGCAGCATTGAGCGATGTCATCCGTATGACATCAGGAAGTTCGAGGTGTCCCCAAGATAGGAGGTTTCTCACCGCTCGATCCAAAGTCAGTAGGCTGCCACAAAGTCCACCATCCTCCGTGAAGGACCCACCATCATGAACGTAGCCTTTAGTCCCACACAAATCGAACTCAGTCAATTGCGTCCCCGTGGGCATCACCGAATCTGAAACGAGAATTATCCCATCAGGCCCCTTTGCTCGGACCGCAAGAAGTGCGACGTACGGGTTAAGGTGAAGGCCATCGGCGATAATTTCAGCTTTCACATCATCGGAGACAAGAGCAGCCCCAACAGCACCTGGCTCCCGGCCTTGAAGCCCGGACATTGCGTTGAACGTATGAGTGATGTGAGTTATTCCCGTGTCAATACCCTTCATTGCTTGTTGAAAGGAGGCATTCGTGTGACCCATTGCCGCAACAATTCCCAGACGGACGCATTCTCTACATAATTCCAACCCGTCCTTCAGTTCGGGTGCTATTGTGATAATTTTCACGACAGGCTCGTAATCTTGCACTATCTCCTTGAACGCGTCGAGGGACGGGGTCTGAAGGTATTCCTCGCGATGCACCCCACGCTTAGAGGAATTCAGGAAAGGTCCTTCGAGGTTCGCGCCTGCAATTTTGGCCCCTGCACGAGGGTTTGTCATGGAGCCTTTCACGGCTTGTAGAAAACTTCTGATTTGCTGGGTGGGCATGCTAACGGATGTTGGTAAGAATGTGGTGATGCCAAACCGGACAAGCGCCTTCCCCATTTGAATGATGGATTCCACATCGCCGCGAGTTGCGTCGTAACCACCTGTGCCGTGAATATGAATGTCAATGAAACCGGGTGACACGTAGTTGTCAGTCGCATCAATCTGGGTTATGCCCGCGGGAATCGCTGATAGGGAATCCGTAATTCTCTCAATCTTCCCAGACTTGACGAGGACATTACCTCGAAGAATTGTTGCCGATTCACCGATCAACGTGCCGTTTACGATGGCAAAATCAGCGGTCAATTAGCAGACGCACCACCATATACTCGGTGTCATGTAAACGAAAAGGGCTGTTTTCCAATGTACTATGGTCGGAAGAAGCTGCTTCATTCACTCGCCGGAGATTTAGATGCGATGGCGTCTTTCATGCGGCGGATGTTCTCTATGTTCGGTTCGATTAGTAAAGCTTTCCCCGCAGCTTTCACGGCAGCGTGTATATCCTTTAACCCATTCCCCGTGACTACGACCACAATTTCCTCGTCGTGGTCAACAAGGTTTTCTCGAATAGCCTTCGCTAACCCGGCGTAACCTGTGGCACCGGCGGGTTCGGCGAAGACTCCTTCCTCTCGGCGCTAACTTACGCATCGCCTCGAGCACTTCGTCATCTGTTACCGTGAGGTAAGCTCCCTGAGTTTCTCGGGCCGCACGCACCGCTCTAATTCCATCGCGTGGGAGTCCGACGCAGATCGAATCTGAAATCGTGTGGGCATCTACAGGCGTAATGGTTTCGGTTCCTGCTTTCCACGCGTTGTAGCAGGCTGCGGCTCCTTCGGCTTGTACGCCCATGAGTTTGGGCATTTTCTCAATCCAACCCAAAGCCAACAGGTCGCGCAGGCCTTTCCATAGTCCTGTTATGATATTGCCATCTCCGACCGCTACGAAAATACGGTCTGGAATGCTCCAGGTTCGAGGTGGAATCTTCGACTTTGCTAGAGCCAATTGTTCGCAGATTTCCAATGACGCAGTCTTCTTCCCCTCCACCGTATACGGGTTGTAACCCGTATTCCTTGAATACCAGCCAAACTCCTTGGAAGCGGCGAGGGATAAGTCGAATGCTTGATCATACGTTCCCTTCACCAAGAAAACCCGAGCCCCATAGATCAGCAACTGCGCGACCTTGGCTTCGGGGGCGGTGTGGGGAACGAAAACTACGGCCGGTACATGGCCGCTGGCAGCAAGACCCGCCAGAGCCGCTCCAGCGTTACCGCTACTCGCCGCAGTAATCACCTCGACCCCAAGTTCCTTGGCTTTCGCTACAACCACAGCGCTCGCACGATCCTTCAACGACCCCGTAGGATTCAACCCATCATCCTTCAACCAAAGACTCCGCAGCCCAAGCTCCTTGCCGAGTCGTTCAGCGTTGTAGAGCGGCGTCCAACCAACACGCAACTGAGGCACAACCGACCGATCAACAATCGGTAAGAGGTCCCAGTATCTCCAGATAGAGAAATCCTTAGACTTGGAGATATCCGCTGGCGTCAGTTGTGATTTAATCTTCTCATAATCGTACAACACATCCAGTAGCCCAACGTCCCCATGTTTGGGACAAACATATCGAACCTCGTCAGGCGCATACACGGCGCCGCAAAGAGAACATTTCAGCTGACTTACATTCATACGCAAACCATGACGGTGCATTAGGCAGGTTATGTATTACAATTTTGATAAGTTCATATGGAGAGGAGTAACTCGCTCCTAACGAGAACCTTGGAAAGACGAATACGCATTTCGACGAAAGGCATCGGAACAATGGATGCGATTCTTACCACAGAGAATCCGAAAACTGCTGAGGAAGTCTGGAAGGCCCTGCCGATAAAGGGAAACGCAAACCTTTGGGGAGATGAAATCTATTTTTCCACTCCCGTATCCCTTAACGAGGAGAACGGGAGGGAAGAAGTGGAGGTGGGAGCCATCGCCTATTGGCCTCCAGGCAAGGCCGTGTGCATTTTCTTCGGGCAAACTCCTGTGAGCCAGCATGGAGAGCCACGAGCCGCGAGTTCCGTCAACGTTTTCGCTAAGGTACTTGGGGATCCAACAATATTCAAGAAAGTTCGCAATGGTGACCAGGTAACCCTAGCAAAGGCCGACTGAGCCGCTAAAGCGGAGAGAGTGTTAAGGGAACGACGGTAATTCTCCGCCAAGCTCGCCCTAAACTATTTCTTAGGATTCACTGGATTCGGCAACGGTTCGCCTTTCAAGCCCGCAATGAGGTTCTCCGCGGCCATCATCCCCATCTTCGTTCTGGTCGTGACTGATGCGCTCGCAATGTGCGGCGCAATAACAATATTCTCCAATTTCAGCAGTGGGTGGTCGATGGGTATTGGTTCGGGTTCTGTAACATCCAATCCAGCGTACGCGATCTTTCCGTCGCGAAGCGCCTCGTATAATGCCATGTTATCAACGATTGGGACCACGAGAGGTGTTGATGAGAATACAGGTTCGTTTCATCTTCTTGAATTGTTCGGGGCCGATTAGGTGGTGAGTTTCAGGAGTCAGATTCGTATGCAGCGTGATGAAGTCTGATTCAGCCAAGAGTTTTCCCATCTCCACGTACTCTAACCCTAACTCTTTCTCAGTTTGCGGCTGCTGCCTGATCACGTCGGAGTACATGATCTTCATTCCGAAGCCTTTCGCACGCCTTGCCACCGCCACACCGATCCTTCCCATACCAACTATTCCAAGAGTTGAACCAAACACATCTTGGCCAAGTAGAATCATCGGCCCCCACGTCTTCCACTTGCCCGCACGCACGTTTCTGTCTCCTTCAGCGACACGTCGAGCCGCAGCCAACATTAACGCGAATGCGAAATCCGCAGTTGTTTCCGTCAAAACTCCAGGCGTGTTTCCAACCGCTATACCTCGTTTGGTGGCGGCGTCGACGTCTATGTTATCAAAGCCGACTGCGATGTTGCTGATCACTTTCAGCTTTGGTGCCTTGTCCATAAGCGGTGCGTCTATCTTATCGGTGAGCAGACAAAGCAGCCCCTCCACGTTGGCAATGTTCTCAATTATGGTGTCTCTGGGAGGAGGCAATTCTCCCTCCCATACCTTGGCATCACAATAGGAGTAGATTCGATCCATCGCAGGTTTCGGCAACAACCTCGTAACGTAAACTTTCGGCTTCAAGGATCACTCCACCTCACTACAGAAGGCCCCACGCCTTACTCCAACTTCTCTTTCCATTCTCAATAACACTCTCAGAAGTTTCACCTGCGCCTGGTTTGAGTTCGAAACCGATCACCGGAGAGATTTCTTGCGGAGTTGAGGGTATGTACCCAATGCTTTTCAGCGCTCGCAGGAATGCAACAAGCTGCGGGACATCATTCTCTCCGCCTTTCAGGCCGAACCTTGGATGCTTATCCCCATATGCGGGATGCCCTGGTGTCTTCACACAGTTGCCAACGTGTATGTGAACTAGATGATCCTTGAGCATACGCAAGCGAATCTGCAGGGTTCTCATCCAATAATGGGGCGTGTCCCATGTCGTACATTAATCCGAAGTCGGAGAATTTTCCTCTGACTGCCTTCGAAACCATAAGCGCTTCCGGTGAAGGGCCTATGAGACTCTTCTTCTCTATCGTCCGATCGAACGTCTCAAGGGTCACGCTCACGCCTCTCTCTTTAGCGTATGAGCAGAGTTGCAGGAGCGAATCCACGAGGAGTCGGCGTGCCTCTTCTCGTTTCTCGGAGCCCGGATCAGGTCCACTCAGTACGGTGAAACGTCTCGCTCCGATCTCCTTCGCCTCGTCGATGAAGGGTAACAGCGTCTTGATAGTTTCGCGTCGTCGTGACTCGTCCAGGGAATTTAGGTCCAGTTTTTGGCTGAGAATAGGTGGCTGCGCCCCAAAGGCTACGCGAGCATGCGAGGTCTCGATAACATCGGCAACTTGCTTTCTTACTTGAGGATCATTAACGTGAGATACCTCGACCATTGAAAAGAAGTTGTCATTGACTATTCGAGAGACCGTCTCAAGTATCGGCCCCGACCCTGCCATTGTGTCGGGGAATATCATGAAGTGAACGATGCTCAAGTCCACAAGAGGTTTCCACGAATCTTTCATTTTTCATTCACCAATACTTGCGAGCGGGCTATCCGTTTGGGCTATTTATTCCTGGTTTTGATTTCCTGTTGTTGATTAGGTGACTTCTTTGTCTGCTACTACGAGTGCTTTGTCGAGCGCGCTGACGCCTTCGTCTATTTGCTCTGGCGTAACTATGAGCGGTGGAGCAATTATCATGCAATTGAGCCACGACATTACGTAGGTCCCATTCTTCATGCATTCCGCGGCGACTCGATCAACAACCATCGGTTTACCTTGAAGCTTATCTTCACGGCTGTTGAAGGGCTGCTTGGATTTTCTGTTCCGGACAAGTTCGAGAGACCAGAATAGTCCTAATCCCGCGTACATCGCCAACGGATGGATGCTTTTCTTGTAGAGCCTTCAGCTGCTTTCCAAGGTGTTGACCCATCGTCCGCGCACGCTCAAGAAGGTTCAATCGCTTGTACTCTCCAATTGCGGCAACCCCCGGCGCGAGTGTCAGAGGGTGGGCTTCGTACGTATGGCCGTGGGCGAAGTAATGCTCTTCGAAGTAGTCGGAAATTTCGCGTGTTGTGGCAGTAACGCTGAGCGGAACATAGGCTCCCGTGATGCCCTTGGCGGTGGTTAGGATGTCTGGTTTAACCTTCCAGTGATTAACGGCGAACCACTCGCCGATTCTGCCCCAACCTGTCATGACTTCGTCGCAGATTAGCAAAACTCCGTTCTGCTCCGTGATCTCTCGCAGAGCGCGGCAGATACTCGTCAGGAGGAACAATGACGCCATTGGCCCCTACTATCGGCTCTACGATAACAGCCGCGACGTTCGACTCATGTTTAATCATGTACTCGATGTAGTCAGCGCAAACGATGCCACAGTCCGGATGCTCTAATCCGAATGGACAACGATAACAGTAAGCGTCCGGTCCGAAGAGCACACCTTCCATTTTGCCGGCAGGTTCGATTGGATAACGGCGCGGATCTCCAGTAGCGGCTATGGAACCGGGTGTTGACCCATGGTATGACACATATCGTGAGATTATCTTGTACTTGCCCGTGAATAGCCTCGCAATCTTGAAAGCAGCTTCATTTGCCTCAGTCCCTGAAGTAGCGTAGAAGAACTTCTCGAGTCCAGGTGGCATAACCTCTTCCAGAGCTGATGTCAATCGTGCTCGCGCCTCAGTTGTGAAACCTGGTGCGACGTAGGGCAGCTTCTTAGCCTGCTCACATATTGCCTCGATCACCGCTTTGTTCCCATGGCCTAGATTGCTACACATCAGCTGTGATGCGAAATCCAAGAATCGTTGACCCGATACGTCAGTGAAGTAGCACCCTTCTGCGCTGACAATTTCCCGAGGAGTCCAACCCTTTTGCGCACGCCACGTTCCATACGTATGCTGCTTAGTTACATCTACGACATCATTTTTGTCGATTACTTGGACCATTAGCTTCAGTCTCGCGCCTTCCAGGATTAATTTAAGCCTAATAGGGTTACTATCCAGTTCCTGCGTTAGAATTCTGGGCATCCAATAAGAACTACAAATCAATTACCAACCAAAATAGAATCAGTATCCATCGGTGAAATTCATGCCAACATATGCTGAAAGCAAGTGGAGGGAACTCGGGGTTCAAATGGTAGAGGCTTCGGGAGTTTCTTCGGAAGACGCGCGAACAATCACAGATGTCCTAGTTTCAGGCAGCCTGAGAGGAATTGATTCTCATGGCGTCCGAGTTCTGCCTCGCTTCACGGAGAAGAGACGCAAAGCGGAGATGAAAGTGCTGAAAGAGATGCCGGCAACCGCACTGCTTGATGCCGGCGGTGCGTGGGGTCCCGTTTCAGCTAAGAAGGCTATGGAAATCGCAATCGAGAAGGCCAGAAAGATGGGAACTGCCTCCTGTAGCATTGTCAACGGCGAATGGATCACCAACCTCTTCTATTACTCAATGATGGCGCAGGAAAATGACATGATCGGAATTGCATTAGCTCGTGAAGGCCCAGTTTGTGCGCCTTGGGGAGGTACTAAACCGGTGACCGGTACGAATCCGATGAGCATCGCGATCCCCGCTGGAAAGCGGTTCCCAATAGTTTCGGATTTCGCTACTACAATAGTTGCTGTGGGACATGTGAAGTCACTCCTCTTGGAAGGTAAACCAATACCTCAAGACTGGCTGATCGACAGACAAGGAAACGCGCTGAAACCAGGTGACCTTACTATGCAAAATATCGATGCAACATTAGAGAAGCCATCATCACCATTCGCGCTTCTCCCCTTCGGCACGTACAAAGGCTACGGAATCAACGTGGCCATCGACGTGCTTGGAGGGGCATTGAATCTGTCGGGCACTGGATCCAGGGCAAAGGGACAAGGAGCACTGATGACAGCCATCAACGTGGAAGCTTTCGTGCCCGTCAAAGACTTCAAAGACGAAGTCGACCGACTAATCGAAGAAATCAAATCATCACCAACGAGACCCGGCTTCCAGGAAGTCCTTCTTCCAGGAGAAAGAGAACATAAGACGATGAACCAGAGGAAGAAAGAGGGGATACCCATAGACGAGAAATCCTGGAAGGACATTGTTGATACCTGTATGAAATTAGGCATAGACGCAACGAAGATGATGAGCTAAGATCTCAAACGACTTCCGAAATCCTGTTTCCACGCGCGGTGTTGAGCCGTCTAGGCAGAGTCGAAAAATGATTGTTTTCTTTTATCGATTTGTAGGATTAGGGTTAATAAATCGCCGAACTTCACGCCGTCACTGCCGGCTAAATCAGATGCAACTTACGGGACCGAAGATAATCGTTGAGCCGCCTGGACCCAAGGCGAAGGAAATTATCAAGCGCGATGAAAAATTAACCTCTCCTTCCCTGACTAGAACAGCGCCACTTGTGGGCGTTAGGTCTGAAGGGGTTTGGGTTGAGGATATTGATGGGAATGTTTACTTGGATTTCGGATCTGGAATTGCGGTCTCAAATGTTGGTCATTCTCACAAGAAGGTTGTTGAAGCTATCAAGAAACAGGCGGATACGTGCGATCACATCAATAGCTGTGACTACTTTACCGTTCCCCAAGTCGAATATGCTGAAAAACTCCTGGCGAGGATGCCTGGTAACTTCACGAAGCGAGTTTTCTTCGGAAATAGTGGGGCTGAAGCGGTGGAGTGCGCGATTAAGATTGCAAAATGGCATTCCAAGAAGCCGTACCTGATCTGTTTCATTGGCGGGTTTCACGGACGAACGATGGGTGCTCTATCTCTAACAAGCACTTCTGCTGCTGCCAGAAAATTCTTCTTTCCGATGATGCCTGGCGCCACGCACGTTCCCTACGCATACTGCTATCGATGCGTGTACGGACAGAGTTACCCGGATTGTGGAATGTGGTGCCTAAACTATATCGAGGAGGTAGTATTCAAGAAACTTGTTTCGCCTGACGAGGTTGCAGGGCTCATTGTAGAACCAATCCAAGGCGCGGGGGGTTACATCGTCCCGCCAAAGGAATTTCTCCCAGGCCTAAGGAGAATATGCGAACAAGAACGGAATAATCATGATCGCGGACGAAGTCCAGACGGGGTTTGGTAGGACCGGCAAAATGCTTGCTTGTGAGCACTGGAATGTGATTCCAGATATCATATTGATGTCCAAAGCCATGGCAGGCGGACTCCCCATGAGCGCATGTATCTCAAGAGCCGAACTAATGGACTGGGACCCTTCGGCCCACGAAAACACTTTGGGCGGGAACCCGATCGTCGTAGCTGCCGCGCTCGCTGTGCTCGATGTCCTTACAGAAGAGCGGCTGATCGAAAACGCGGAGAAGGTTGGAGCCTACATGCTCAAGAGATTTACCGAGATTATGGATGAATGCAACCTAGTTGGGGACGTACGAGGGAAGGGCATGATGGTAGGCGTTGAACTCGTAAAGGACAGAGAGACGAAGGAATACGCAACCAAGGAAAGAGACGACCTCATCCTCAGGACGTTCAAGAAAGGACTTCTAATTTTGGGAGCAGGACCATCTAGTGTTCGTCTTGCACCACCATTGATCACGACCACAGACCAAGCAGAAACTGGCATCCAAATATTCGAAAAAGAACTGAAGGCAGTCGCAAAGTAATAGGCGAGTTCAGAACTCAAAGAATACCCGCTGACCTATCTTCATTGCAGTTAATGAAACGTAATTGTCGCTTAGCGATAGCTCTCGAGCTGCGCTGACGGTGCAGAAAGCATAAGTCGTGGGGTATTAATCGGGCTGCAAGCACGGTGATTGTCCAGTTGAACGGAGTTCCAGATTCTCTTGTCCGTTCAAACAGGGAAACGGAATGGGTTCTTGAACGCGGAGGGACAGAGCGATCATAAACTTAACAATGAATGAAGCCGGTCTCGAGAGAACGGCGAAGAGATGTCGTGACAAGAATATCATCATCCCTACGTTCTCTCAGCTGAAAAATCCCAGCACCGCGCCCGACAAGATCAAGGAACAGCTGAAGCACATTGGATTATGGGATATAGTTCCGCAGAACTTGTTCAGAATCACATGGAAGAATGAACCCGTACCCAAGGGGGGACTCTTTCAATCTACTCCAAATTACATAGAATTGCCAACTGAGTTGACCGGGGTTGAGGCACGCATAATCGCTTTGGTGGGAAAATGGTTCCCGACGGGTTCGCACAAGGTTGGAGCATCCTTCGGTTGCCTGGTACCTCCACTTGTTACCGGGCAATTCGACCCGACCGTGCACAAGGCCGTCTGGCCTAGCACTGGAAACTTCTGTAGGGGAGGAGCTTATGATGCGACTCTTCTGGGTTGTGATAGCATCGCCATCCTCCCCGAGCAAATGTCCCAGGAACGTTTTCAATGGCTCAAGACGGTAGCGGGTGAGATAATCGCCACACCCGGAAGCGAGAGTAACGTGAAGGAGATCTACGATAAAGTTTGGGAACTCAGGCGTACTCGGAAGGATATCTTCGTGTTCAATCAATTCGCCGAACCAGGCAACTACCTATTCCACTACGACGTCACCGGACACGCATTCGAGGAAGTGATCAAACATGAAGCGAAAGGGAGTCGATTTCGCGGAGTCTGTTTCACCACGGGATCTGCGGGTACAATCGCTTCCGGCGATTACCTCAAACAAGTTTACCCAACTTCGAAAATTGCGGCAGGCGAAGCACTCCAGTGTCCAACACTCTTGCGGAATGGATATGGGGCTCATAGGATTGAGGGAATCGGAGACAAACACGTCCCCTGGATCCACAACGTAAGAAACACCGACCTAGTCATAGCAATCGACGACAATGATCCAATGAATTTGTTGAGGTTATTCAACGAACCAGCAGGACACGATTACCTGGTGAAAGATATTGGTGTATCACAAGAACTCGTCTCCCAACTTGATCTGCTTGGAATTTCGAGTATAGCCAACGTCCTAGCGGCGATTAAGTTCGCAAAATATTATGAGCTTACACACAATGATCTCATCCTCACCGTATTCACCGATTCAGCAGAATTGTACCAGTCCAGACTACAAGAAGCACGCAAACAACAGGGCGAATACCAAGAACGCGATGCAGTTCGTGATTATGGTCAGCATCTAATGGCTTTGAAGACCGATTCGATGATGGAACTCAACTATAATGACAGGAAGAGGGTACACAACCTGAAGTACTTTACGTGGATTGAACAACAAATGATTGACCTCGACGAATTGAATCGCCAATGGTATGACTACGAAAACTATTGGGGAGAAATACGGGGAATGACGCCTAAAATTGATGAACTGATCACCCAATTCAACGACAGAGTAGGCCTGTTGTGATAACTAATCGGTTTCGTGCCTGATTTTGAATCAACGTCTCGACTGCCCAGTTTACAGACTCGGGAGCTTCATTCCATCGCCCATTTTGGTTTGATATCGATCTCCGCTCGCTGGAGAAGCTTAGTTGCCTTTTCATTCGCATCGTGAATGATTTTCTCTTCGTTTAGTGATTTGACAATTCTATTCTCCATGATGATTTTGCCATCGATTATCGTGGTTTCAACGTCTGACCCTTCAGCCGCGTAGACGATGTGGGAGACTGGGTTGAAGGCTGGTGTGAGGTGGGGCTTCTGCATGTTCACAATGATCAAGTCCGCTCTTTTCCCAGGTTCTATAGAGCCGATCTGGTCCTGTAGGCTGAGAGATTTGGCTCCATTGATTGTCGCCATTTCGAGCACCGTCTCAGCGCTCAGGACGAGAGGATCCATCGTCCTCACTTTTTGTAGAAGTGATGCGGTTTTCATTTCTCGAATCATATCATAGCTATTGTTGCTGGGGCCACCATCGCATCCAATACCCACATTCACCCCCGTCTGCATCATCTCCGGCACCTTTGCCATGCCTGAGGATAGTTTCATGTTAGATGACGGGCAGTGGGCCACGCTTGCCCCTTTGCGAGCCAAGATTTCCCACTCCTTCTCCGTCAACCACACACCGTGCGCGAAGACAACATTCGGGCCAGTCAGGCCTACTTGGTCCATGAATTCCGCGGGCATCTTACCAAACTCCTTCTTCGTGTAACGAACGTCCTCCTGAACCTCACTCAGATGCATCGTAACCCCAGTCCCAAGACGCTGCGCCCCTTCCGCAATCCGTCTGTATAATTCGGGAGTGCAACCCCCAAGTGATCGGGCGCCGTACCAAACCCTAATCCTATCATCAGCCTTGCCATTCCAACGTTTGAAATGGGTTTCAACTTCACGAAGACATGTTTCAGCGTCCTCGATCATCCCCGGGTGCATGATGCTCTTCTCCGACCCATACCCGGGTAAACCCATCACGGTCTTGGAGAGAACCCCGCGCATTCCAGCCCTGTCAACAGCCTCAGCGATTCCATCAAAACCGTAACGAGAGTGAAGCAGACTTTCGAGAAATGTAGTCGTTCCTGATTTGATCATCTCAAGCATGCAAAGCTCAGCGCTCACCCTTCCGTCCTGAGCGTCAAAATTACCTTGGAGAGGCCAAACGAACTTCTGAAGCCAATCAATCAGCGACGTGTCATCAGCGCTACCCCGAATGAGGGCCTGCGCCAAATGTACATGTGTATCAACCAAGCCCGGCAGCACAACTTTCCCTGTCGCATCAATCTCGAACTCCGCACGACGTTGCGGTTTAACATCACTTGCCTTCCCAACTTGTGAAATCAAGCCATTCTCGATGAAAACCGCACCATCTCTGAGCACTCGTCGATGCGAGTCCATCGTTACTACTACACCACCCGTTACGAGAATGGAAGTCAATTCTATCTAACCAGGCACGTGGCTCACTAGTAATTACGGCTTGTTGATAGGTGGCAGGAGTAATTCGTCATGTAAATTGAATTAGAGTTATTCGCGTACGAGTTCGTCAATGTCTCTGGTACCATTTCCGTTTCTCTCCGATTTGGGATCTCATCTTCCATCCTCTTGACTTAGGCTCTTTATCGATTCGATCTCGTAAAGTGTGATCTTTGAAGCCACATCCGTCTTATCCTCTTCCGAGAGTTTCTCAAGGGTTTGTGTTGTTTTTCTCACGTTTTCTAGGTTGGTTGTGAATGTTTTCCAAAGTCCCCAGTCGCGGGCGGTAATATGCGCTAAATGGTCTGCGTTGATCGTGTCATCGTCCGATCCGCTAATCGGATGTTCCCTGAACAGCATTATCGTGTCTATAGCGTCCTTCTCATTCAATTTGACTATCTGCATTTTCTCCAAGAGTAGCTCTGCGAGAGGAATCGTCGGGTAATCCACTTCAAGCCTATCTTTGAAGTCAATGTCGTGGCAGAACTCTAGCTTGTCTATGAATACATCGCAGTGTCTACCCGTGCCACTGGTCTCGTAAAATACTAGCCTAGACCCAAAGAGGGCTCTTACTCGTACGTCATACTGATACCCAAGCGCGGCAAAGAGAGTATTGATTCCTTTGGTTTCCTTCTTGTAGGAAGCGAAGTCTATGTCAGTAAATGTGCGTCCGAGCATTTCCTGCATGTAGGAAAATTTGGGGCAGTGTATGTGAAACGCAAGCGCCCCGAGCAACCTCAATAACACGCCTTCGGCCTTGGCTGCATCCATGATCCGATTTACTTCTTCAAGAAAGTCAGAATGTGCATTGCCATACTTTGCCAAGGTATCCTGCGGAGAGTCAATGGGCCCACCTAAATGAAATTTGACCTCAACGCCTTACAAGATGAATACGAGTAAATTGGAATGCCTAAAGGGAGCTCGAATTTTCGGCTTGGTAACCAGTAGTGAACATAAATACGAAGATGTTAAATTCACACAAACCGACGCTTAGGATGGTCTATCTTATGACAAATCAACCTGCGGCGTTTGTAAGAAAAGCTTCGGGACTTACGCAGAGACGTTTCCTTGTTAGATGTAGTCGGCCTGAATATTGAGTAACATGTCAGGCGGCGCAGCCCTCGGAATCATCGGGTACACAATGGTATTGCTGTCATCAAAGCAGGAGTAAACCTGGTTTACGGCTCCATAATCGCCTGGGCGATAACAATTCCAGAGGTCATTGTCTATACAATGATGACAACGAGGATCAGTCGAACCGGTGGCGATTATGTGTGGGTCTCACGAGTCTATGGCGGATTTTTCGGAGGAGCACTTTCATTCATGGGGTACACACTTGAGACCCTAGCCTATCTCGCCCTCATAGCGCTCGCAGCAGTAGTCGCGATTGGTTCTGTTGGCGTTTCACTTGGATACTCTAACATGCTTCCCCTCGCTTTGCCGGGTAGCGTCCCCGGCTCCAATCTAGCTGCGCAAGTCATTATTGCGGCGACTAGTCTTTGCTATTCTCATAGCAGTCAACCTCCTGAAGCCAAAGTAGGTTACAAGGTCGTTGCGATCACGAGTAATAATTGGAATCGCCGCAACTTTCGTAGGTAATTTTCGTACTTTTGGCTGCTGGGACGACTGGGCGTGCAAGGTTACATGAATTTTCTTAACTCGATCGGCGCCAACGCCACCTACACTTCGGTTTAATTGCCGTCTACTGCCCCAACGTTAGATTTAGGAGGCAACAATCTTCATGATGCCATTTTTCGCTATTTTCGTCTATCCATGGTTGAACGCCGGACCAGCTGTTGCTTCCGAGATTAAGGGCAAGGGCGCTCTGCGATACAATGTCGTGATTTCGTCGGTTGTAACCCTCATAGTAGTGACCAGCGCGTTCGCAGCCATGTATTACGCTGGCGGATTACTACTTCATCAATGGCGCATTAGGTAATCGCAAATCTCGTATACAATTGGACTTTCAATTCTGGACTCTCGCAATGGGTGTCGCACAAATCACGCCATTGCTTGGTTCATCGGCTTCGGTTGGGTTCTATGGAATGTTGCCGTTTTAGCTTACGGAATCATCGTTCTCTCACGATACTTCTTCACGCAGTCATTCGATAGATTCCTACCAGAGAAGATATCATATATAAGCCCGAAGACTAATTCGCCCTCCATCGCATTACTGATCGAACTCGTCGGAACAATTGTTTTGATTGCATTCGCTTCGTTCTTCTACGGGAGCTTAGAAGCACTCTATGGAGCCATAGTCGCATCCATGGTCTACTTCCTCTTCATAGGAATAGCCGCCGTACTATACGCCCTCAAGAACGAGAAAGGACAACCTAAGGCAATCCTGAATACAGCAGGGACTTTGATGGCGATCGTTTTTGCGATACCTCACATACCAGTTCCTCGCCTATTCCAGGAATATGGGGAGGAAACCACTTGCGTACGGATAGGCCGCGGGTAGCTTCATCGCTGGACTCATAATTTACCAGGTGTCGAAATCATACCACGCCAAGCGAGGAATCGACATCACTCTAGCATACAAGGAATTGCCACCACTATAGGGCTTCAGCCAATTTCACGATCTGAGTAGTCCACCCAAGCCACGACTAACCCGAAGAACAGTTCACTAGTACAGTGTGATTGCGCTGAGAATTGAGTACTGAGTACTAGCGGAAACGAATTCCCAGCTCTTCCAACTCTTTTCTCACTTCGTCGTACTTGCTGCTCCATTCTTGCAAGGGTTGGATTGTTTTCAGATCATAACATTCCTGAAACGACTTACCTCTGTCGGGATTACTCAGCTTGTCTTCATATTTCGGAAGTAACTTTTGCAGAACCTCGTTGGCTTTCTCTCGTTTCATCCCCGCAGTCGCGTGCGCAACCTCTCCCAAGAGTCTAACCTCCAGTCCCGTATTATGATCGGGCACTTTGCCACCTGTAGCGCCGACACCTTCCGTTTGCATCCCTGCGACAGAGCTCACCATTGAATTACACGCGACTTCGTACAACAGTTCTTTAGTTGAAGGACCATGGGAACAGTAACAGTCCTCAAAACTGAGGATATTCGTATTTCGCGAGAGCTTGGCCGACCACGGCCTCAGCCCACAGCCCCCACCTATTTGCGTTATTCAGAAATTTTATGTGGGTATGACTCATGTGGTGGAAGTCCGCGTGATATAATACGGCACCTACCAAGTGCTCCGCGATGGTGACGATCGCAAGTCCTTCGGGACCTGGTGCATATCCCCCGATTATTGGAGTCATCAAGTTATAGATAGAAGCTCCATAATCAAGGAGAAACGCTGTCATCGAAAGATGATCATAGTCAACCTTCATCTCGTTCATCTGGGAAACCAGAATCCCATCTGTGGGTCGAATACCACTTACAGGATCACAAGAGCAGATTTTACCTTGGGAAGTCAGCCCCGCAGCATCATCGGCAATATGCAGACCAGGTCGACCGACCCTATGTAACGCCTCCCGAGCCCAAAGGATGGCGCTTCGCACTGATAGGATCTCGAGAGGTGAACCTGTGCAAGGATTCTTTCTCCTCTGATTGTTTGGAGGGACCCTGCTTGGAAAGCATCCACAACTGGTTCCTGAGCAATGCTTTGTTCGTTCTTCACATAGAGTTCACCTTCTGAAACCAACGTTCCAGTCGGTCCGCCCAGAATCATCGGCGGATTGCGATCCTCTACAGTACGCTTTCTCACTACTCTGGAATCTCGGCCAGCACCCAACGTGAACTTCAGTGGGCAAGTATCGTAGCACTTCTTTGACTTCGCTCTCGCTAAAATACGATACGTCTACTCGTGTCCATACAAAGGGCACCCAAGTCACGGAAGAGAATGAAACCAGACCAGGTATACATCATCAATGAGACTATTATCGGTTGGAACTGAATTGGCTAAAATAGTACTTTATGCCGAATTACTTTCATTAGTGACATGGTCTTCGTGGTGACAATGGAATCGAAGTCGGTTGCTTTGCAGAAAGGGCCACTCATCGCTCTTTTCAGATACTTGAATCATCCTGTTTGACGTTACTCGCCCACTTATGGAAAATAGCACGCGCCACTCATCGATGCAGTTTTGTTTTACTTGTAAAGGTTTTGTCGATTTTCTCATGTCTGTTATCAAACCACATCTCGCTAGCAAATGACCCATACGACTTGAAGCATCCATTCTTCACTGCGTTATCTCTCTAATGAAAATTTAATTCTAAATAATCTATTCATAAACAAAAGACGCGGGGATAAGCGACGTTTTCCAGTCTAGTTTACAGATTTTGCGAATTTCATTTCATCATCCCCTTTTATGGTCATCTCAATCTCTGTCTCGCCCCAATTTATGATGCGCGCAGAACCTATCGCGGGGGCTTACACTCGGTTGTCAATTTAATTGTCCGATACTCAGAGGAACATCATCCTTAGTACTCTTGATTTCAAGTCGTAGGTGTTGTTGGGAGGCAATGATTAAACCCTACGAGGACCGTTCCACTATCAGGTCTATTAGTGTCCCACCCGGCAATTTTCTTAATGTAGATGTCAGTGGTTCGAGATACTGTCGCAGATGCAACGTCACATACAGCATGAAGTGTGCGATGCCAATTCAGGAAAGCCTTGTGGCCCAAGAACAACTTTTAAGCTTCTTCCCTCGTGCAGCACTTAACTTATCGCGGAACAGAACGGAGACCGGCTCCCAAGAAGAATCACGTTTGGATCGGTTTCGAACCTTTTGACTTAATACTGTGTTCCCAGACTTCGTGACCAACTATGCAGTCGTCCAGTGTGATTACTAACAGCGGTTTTGAAGGATGCCGTAGACTGGACGAATGATTAAGCGCAGAGGACAACCTGACGGTCCAAAACCAACTTCGCCCATTCATTAACGAACTCCAATCCCGCAAAACCAGTGGCTGCGCAAGCTTCTTGTTCCATGCGAAGTCATCACCGACTTTGTTCAGAGTTCTGCACTAAGCACACATTATCAATGCCACTAATCACAGTCTAGCTTCGAGATTGCAGCGTTGACTGTGTTCAGTGCCCAACCGCTCTTTGAGTTCCACGCCATTCTTGGCACAAGATTGTTGAAAAAGACGTGTGTCTAATGCAGGCACACTGCATAAGACGTGCTGGAGCTGTCTTCGGGATACCTTTCTCATTGTTTGGATAGTTCAACTGCATCCCTGTGCGGAATGTACAGACTGTTGAAGAACTCTCTTTGGAAGTCTGGATCCGCGGCGAGTTCAACGTCTTCCAGCATTCCCGCCACTTTCAGGGCTTCCACGAGTTTTTCCTTAGAGAGTAGGCACATTCGTGCGCCTGAGCCAGCGGTATTTCCGGCGAATGATATGCGTCCGAGAGGTATGTCGGGGTACATACCGATCGTGCGTGCGCTATGCGGGTCCACGTAGGTCCCGAAGGCTCCTGCTACAAACAGTTTCGTGATATCGTCGATCCGAACCTTGAGGCGCTTTGTCAAAACGACGATTCCAGAATAAGATCGCTGCCTTAGCCAACTTGATCTCCTCGATATCTCGTTGAGTTATGACAATGTCTCGACCTGTCTGAGTTTCATTCACCGCGCGAGAACGTACTCTCCCGAACCATTTACTCTTCTAAACCGCTTTGAAACAGTTTTCGGGTCGATTCGTCCCTCTAAGTTGATTATTCCAGTCCGGCGCATGCTTCGCGATGGCATCAATTACGCCGGAACCGCATATTCCTCTAGGTTTCGCTTCGCCTATAGTGCTGTACTCCGCCTCTAGGGTAGTAGGGTCTACCCATACTCTTTCGATGGCTCCGACCTCAGCTCGCATCCCATGTTTGAGCTGTGCTCCCTTCAAATGCAGGGCCAGATGGTGAGGAGCAGGCAATCATTCGTTTCTCATTTCCTAGAACTATTTCAGTGTTCGTGCCGATATCAACAAGGAGTTCCAGATTAGGCGACGTGTGTATTTGGGTCGCCAGGACGTCAGCGACGGCATCTGCACCGACGAAGCCAGCTACGTTGGGAAGAGCGTCAAGGAGGCAGCCCCGAATTGGCAATGATTCCCACTTCACTCGCATAGGTCCTAAAGGGCGCACAGAGAGCGGGCGTGTACGGAGCTAGCGCCACGTACTTTGGCGACGATGCCTAGAAAGATGTAATGCATTGCCCGTATTGCCAACGATTCTTGACCACCTGGAAGACCTCTTAAGGTTCAACGCGCAAGGCCTGTGCACAACACTCCTGAATAAGCGAGTTTGTCGCTTGAACGACTTTCCCTTGCAATTCGATAAGTTCGTTAGGTCCATTCGAAACGTATGAGATTAGAGAGATTACATCGCCCGCAGAATGCGACCTGCGGATTTGGTCATGGAAGCGTTGGCTACGACGATTCCCGAAGTCAGGTGGATTAAATCATCCCCGGCTAATTTTGTCGTTCCTATGTCTACGGCAAAACTCGTAAACCAGTCAGTCAGTTCGCCCTGCGTCAATCCAGGTGATGAGTCTGTCCCCAGATACGGTAACCGTGACGTCCCATTCGCCTTTACGGATGGCCTACTGGCAGCTGCTTGAGGGCCGCATATCCAAGCTGCAATCCTGGAAGAGCACACTCCACCTGCATGACTTCGATAACTCTCTCAAAGTCACCTCTGAAATCTCTTAGCGAGGCCCGGCAGTTTGATGAAGTGTTTTTGGACAATCGGCGACAAGTCGACTTTCGGTTGGATTCCAGCGACTAGGAGCTGATGCGCTTCGGTGAGACTTTCAGGCGGGATATGAACGGTGATTGGAGCAGCGGCAGTAATCTTGGCGCAACATGCAATCCTAAATCCTTGTTCAATGTCCTGCCCAGAGAGTGACATTCGCTCCAGGTCCGTTATTGGCGATACGTTCTCTGATCCCGATGACACCTCAACTCGACACTTGCCGCACACGCCTCGCCCCGCACAGACGTTTGAGACCTGGAGTTGGGCTGCAAGTGCAGCGTCAAGCAGTGTTCTGCCCATCGCCACCTTCACGGTGTCGTTCTTGCGCCGGAAATTCTACCTCGGCTTCTGGTGCCATTGATTCTGTAGTCACTTATCCAACTAGTTCAACTCGAATCCTGTTAAGAGCATTTCGAAGTTTCGTTGGAACCCTATCCTCGATTCGACCCTGAGAATTGCGGAGCCTAGAGACGATTAGACGGCTTCATAGCATTATTATTTATTTACTATGCAATTTCCGGGCGGGCATTCTTATTTCTTCAATCGAACGGTTTTGTATTTTCTTGGATTGTTTATCGAGTTTCAGAGGCGGTGCGTTTTCTTGTAGAGCCTTCACTGCCTGTATGAATGTCTTGATACTGTCTGTAGGTGTTGATGAAGGTAAATTGCACCCAAAGCTTGCAACTAAGTTTTCAGTTCCACCTCCGGCCGTTAGCATCTGTGTGACGTTTGTCCGAATCGTTTCAGGTTTCTCAACTGACAGATTAGTCGGAGAATAATTTCCAAAAACCAACACATCACTTGGCACTGCTTTAATGGCGTCAGAGAGTGAGACGGTCTGGTCGATACTAATCGCCGCCACGCCCGTTTCACCCATTTGTTTAAGGAGATGGTTCACGCGCCCACAAATGTGTAAGATGATGTCTGTGGAAACTGCCTCCGCCACAAGACTTAGTGGGGTTTTGGCGAACTGCTCAAAGTGGCGCGGCGAAATCAGGCTCGACGACATGTCTGCCATCACAAGAAAATCCACCCCCGAGTCTCCTAGGCGTTTAGCATAATCAACCACAGTTTCGGTGCAGTCCGCAATCAATTTCGAAATTACAGCTTCGGAGCGTAGAAGCCCTAGCAACAATTGCTGAACGCCAAGAATCTGGCTAACTAACGTAAATGGGCCTGTCACAAAGAAACCTGTGGGAACATCCTTCACTTGCTGTGAAATCTGCTTTGCCGCCTCGACCATCGATGACATTCTGTCGGTGCGCATCTGATGCAGTGATGCTGTGACGCTGTCGAGGGGCACATACGTCCTGATCTCCGGCGGGTCATAGTCGCTGAATAAGGGATTGAGACCGTATGACTCAGCTTCAACTGTTAGGTCCATGAGAGAGATAACCGCATCAGGTTCGAATTGTCGAAGATTACTCCGAACTAGTTCAGCGTGAAGCCTAGGGTCATGGAGGCATTGCTGCGCAGTTAACCCTCCCGTTTTGAGGCCCGCGATACCCCAAGATTGGAACAACGCCGAACCGATCTAACGAGCTGAAATAATCACGCAGCGTCATACTCGCTTCGCCGTCATGTCAGATATTCAGCCCATATTCCTCTGGGACAAACGTTTGGCCCCAATTTTTCTTGATCTCCGGCTCTAACTCTTCGGGGGTTTCAGGCATTGATGCAAGCGCCTTCTCAATTCGAGCCAACCATTTGCTTTCTGCAGCACTTGTCGAAAGCAAATTCTTGTTGGTGGCATCTCGCATTGTGCTGCATGCGGAATTGGCCGCCTTCAAAGTTCGTGCGTAGTCGTCCGATTCACTCACTATAGCCTTAGCTAATGGGAAGCAGATGTCCGGGTCGAGAAAGAGAGCTTGTGGATCCCTATAATGGTCGGATTCAATTAGCAGATTCCGAAGAATTTTCGACTGCCGAAGATCGTGCGCGGTGTTCATGAGGCGACAGTCGTAGATAAGCATCTCAGTGCACACCTCGGGCGCCTGGCCCCCTAACAGCCTGACATTCTGGACCGACTCATTGGTCCAAAGGTCACAGACCGCGGACGCAATATTCCCCAAAGGTGAAGAATGCGCGCAGGCAGCAGACTTTCCCTCCATAGCAATCGGTACTCCTGCAATGATTTTCATTACGGGGTTCTCGTAACCGCAATCCTCCCCGGGACCAACAGCTCCTTCCTCAAACGCACATAACGTCCTCACGGCCGACACTGCTCGCACAAACGCCGCCAACACACGTGGGATGTAGTTCTGATGTGCGAGCTGCATGGCAGTGTTGGCGAACACGCAGGCTGAGTCTCCACCGCCTAAAATGTTGTGTCTCGTGGTAATGTCGGTGACGTGACGCCAAAGATATCTCATGTCGCTGCAGGCGAGAACGCCTAGACTGTAAAGAATCGCAGTCACGTCCCCGCGCATTATGGCCTTGTCGAAAAGTTCCTTACCCCCAGTGCTCTCGATAGATAGAATATCGGCGCCTGATGCGGCGCACTTTTCCATTGACTCCATAATCTTCTTGAAGCCTTCCCCCGTCCGCATTCTGGGTGGCCGCTCTGCTTCCCTCACATCGGCCACCGTAACTCGAAGCGCTGACATCAAACCATGCTTCCTGTGCGCTTCTTCGATAATCGATTTCATCTGCCGTGTAATTTCTGCGCCCCACTCCGGATGAGTTGTCAATTCGTAAAGGTGCTCAAACTCCAAAGCTAATGCAGGACAACCCAGCTGCGTTGCCTTCGCTAGTACCCCTTTTGACATCTCTTGGTACTGATGTTGGACCTCGTTCCAAGTAGAGGGTCCAATTGACATTGTAGGCAGCGTGAAGTCAACTTCAGGTAAAACCGTCCCTCCACCTATGGTCAACCCAAACCCTGCGCTGGACTGGGTTTGGAGCCACACCGAAGATGATGTCGTCCGGGGAGTCATATGACAAGCTACGGAAGCGTCGCTTAGGCTCTCGCGACTCCTTAGCCGCCGGAACTTGCAAATCGCATCGAGTCTCAAATCCAACCCGGTCACTAATAGCAAGCGCGTATGCAACCTACTTTTGCCAACAAGTTAACCAGCCTGCGCACTCCGACTGTCTCGATCATGGGCTACTTATCTAACGACAACTTTGAGATGAGCAGCAATGGATTTGCAGAATCCCCATTATGTAATGGTGGCATATTGCAGAAGTCGAGAGCATAGTCAGTGGACGTTGTGGTCGAAAATGACCATGCGGGCTATCCAGCACAAAGCTTCGACTGCTTTTTCTCAGTCGATCTCCAGAGATTTCATAGCTCTAGAAACGGCCGTGACGGCGTCCGGCGCGGAATCATCGGCACCAATCTCGTGCGCCCACTCTTGGGTAACTGGTGCTCCACCAACCATAATCTTCAGGCCGGACCGTAACCCTCTTTCAGTGAGCGTCTTGATAACCTCTGCTTGCTTCACCATTGTCGTTGAAAGCAGCGCTGAAAGTCCTAGTATGTTGGGTTTCAACTCTTCGACTTTTTTTACGAAGACTTCTGTGTTAACGTCGCAGCCCAGGTCGTAGACCTTGAAACCATTCACCTCAAACATTGTAGCCACAATGGTCTTTCCGATGTCATGAATATCTCCTTCCACGGTACCAATCACTACGATCCCGACGTATTTCCGCTCCACTTTCGCTTTCCTCAACTCGGGCTCGATCACTTGTAGACCATTCTTCATGGCCTCGGCCGACATCATCAGATCTGTTAGGTAGGCTTCCTCTTTGCCGAATCTGTCTCCAACAATCATCAAACCCTTGGTTAAGCCTTCATTGAGTATTCTGACTGGGTCCATTCCAAGACTGACCAGTCTGGTGGTGAGTTCTTTGGATTTGTCAATGTCACCGTCTGTGACTGCCTGAACGAGTTCCGCAACGAGACCGTTCGTATCCGGCAAAGTGTTTCCAGGGACTTATTTCCGACGAGGGTTGATAAACCTGTTTTCCGTCTCGCAGGGTTTGAATCTTCCTTACCTTGAAATTGTCGATGAGTCAGTCGCCTACTTAGTCGGCAAATCCGATGTGGTAACATGTCGCAAAGTTTTATGGGTGCTTCCAGAAATTGCTCCTCGGCTAGGAATTTGCGATCTACTGAAGAAATCCTCGAAGACCTCAGAATCGCCGTCGTCAGCTATGACAGAGATCTTGCGATTAGAGTTGCCGAAGAAGCTCTGAGTTGTGGCATAGATCCCCTAAGGGCGATGGAGGAGGGGCTAGCCAAGGGAATAAAAGAGATTGGCTCCAAATTTGGCACAGAATGTTTCCTGTCGGATCTGATGATGGCAGCAGACGCCATGAAGGCGGGCGTTACCGTGCTCGAACTCGGGAATGAAAAACGATGAAAAAGAGCGGAGCGTGGGAACAGTGGTCATTGGAACCGTAAAGGGCGATATACACGATATCGGCAAGAACCTCGTATCAACTATGCTCGGTCAATGGTTTCAAGGTAATGGATCTGGGAGTCGATGTCCCTTCGGAGGCATTCATCCACAAAGCCGAAGAAGGATCAGCCAACATCATAGCAGTCTCATCTTTGCTATCAACGACCATTGCCTACATGGAAGACTTGATCCATCTTATGCGAGACCTCGGCTGCAGAGACAAGTACAAAGTTCTCGTTGGCGGAGGACAAGTTACCGAAGAGTTCGCGAAAGAAATAGGCGCAGATGGCTACGGAGAAGAAGCGGCACAGGCTCCGGTCATAGCCAAGCAGCTCCTAGGGAAATAGAACAATTTGTCTGGCAACTACAAACCTCGGTATTCTCCCGATTTCGGCATGATCCACGTCTCGGAGAAGAAAGATAATGCAATCTGATACGTCAAGCCACTCAGGTCCAGCTCGGAGCACCTATCCTAAACCACACAGTTGTGCAGATCTTCCTAGGCATCAATTGATTTCAGCTCAGACTGCGAGTTAGATGAAGGTTAGACTAAATACTATCGTGAACTGAGTAAAATCGCATGGGAGAATCGGACGCCGATGCTCGATGATCCGGTTCTTGTAAATGATTGGCATGTGGTGGCGTTTTCGAAGATATACAGAAAGATAGAACGTCTGCCGCGTCTCCTGAGGGAGGACCTTGTTCTATGGCGATGTGGAGGTGAAGTCAAGGCCTGGCAGGATCTGTGCGTTCATCGTGGAACTCGCCTATCTCTAGGCTGGATCAAGGACCAGACACTCACTTGTTCATATCATGGCTGGACTTACGATGATTCGGGTAAATGCATACGCATACCAGCTCATCCGGATCAAAAACCTCCTCTGACGGCCAGAGTCAAAACATACCAGGCTAAGGAGCGGTACGGGTTTGTCTGGGTCTGTTTAGGAGAACCGAGGGCGGATATCCCAGAGATTCCTCAGTTGGACAACCCGAGCTATACAAAGATCTTCTGCGGTCCATACCGTTACAAAGCTAGCGGTCCTCGTGCGATCGAGAACTTCTTAGACGTTCTGCGCATTTTCCATTTGTACACGAAGGACTTCTTGGTGACCCAAGGCATCCAGAAATCGCGGATTATGAACCAGTGATCGAACCGAACGGTGTTACGGCCAAATCCATTTCAGTGTGGCAGCCAGATCCCGATGGCACAGGACAGCCCGCGGTAGTCACCTACACTTATCGTGTGCTACGTCCTTTGACGGCGTATTTGGCGAAGGAGTCTGGGGAGAACCGGTACACCCTACTTATGATCGTGACGCCTGTGGACGCAGTCGATAGTATCGCATGGATGCTGATTGCGACTAACTACGCTCACGATCAGGTTGAACAACTTAGGAGTTTCCAAAATAAAATCGTAAGTCAAGATGTCCCGGTGGTAGAATCTCAGCGGCCCGAACTTCTTCCTCTCGACTTACAAGCTGAGCTGCATCTACGATCGGACCGAATGTCTATCGCCTATCGGAAATGGTTGAGAGAGATCGGTCTTACGTTCGGCACCGGGTAAATCGATTCGATCGCGATCAAGATCAGGCTGTTGAAACCGTTCTTAAGAAGATGGCGCGTAAGCAATTGTTCATGCAGTGTTCCGTTACCCGGTTCCTCGTCATGACTTTCCCGCGGGTTTTTCGTCAACCGCTGCAATTATCGGACTGACTATCTTCTGTCTTTCGAGGTCTACCCACCCTTTGTCAGTGATATTGTACCGGCCTGTTTCCCAGCCCCATCCTGTCAGAGCGCCGGTGAAAAATCCTAGGTGCATGAATGGATGCGTAAGTTTGCACCCCATACCTCTGAGAGACTCTTTCATCGACTTGATTTTTTCTGCCATTGTCTGAATGTCTATGTCCGCCATCAGCCCCACAATCGGTAACGGTAAGCTATTCAGGACTTTTCCGTTGGCAACCGCGACCTGTCCGCCATGCATTCGAGCGATCTCGTTGCCAGCAAAGGCCATGTCATGAGGAGTTGTGCCTATCATCACTATGTTGTGGTGATCATGAGCTACAGTCGTCCCGATTGCTCCCATCTTAAGGCCGAGATCGGAAGCGAAGCCCGCGTGGATGCGCCCGCTTGCTCTGTGGCGTTCCGCAACAGCAATCAGTACTACGTCGTGCTGGATGCTTGGGAGAATGATTCCGTTTTTCACTTCCAATACAGCTTCGCCGTTTCTGAATCCTCGAAGCTCCTCATTACTCACAAGAGTTTGGACTCTTACGCTCTTAACGTTCTTCTTCGTTCGGACCAAGAAGTCAGTTGCCTTTAGCTTTCGTTTCAGCTTGACAGTGTCCGTCAACGTTGGTGTGTACCGAGTCTTAGGGAGGTGCATTACCATCGTTCCGTTTTTGGCTACTACCTTGCCCATCGATATTGTTGTGTCAACCTTGAATTCCTCTAATTTACGCACCAAAAGTATGTCTGCGTATCTACTGGGCGTGATACTTCCAATGGCATGGTCAATTCGAAATAGTTCAGCTGCGTTCAGAGTACCAATTTGTATCGCGACGACGGGGTCAACCCCTTCCTCGATCGCTCTCCTGACGTGATGATCTATATGCCCCCGTTCAGCAATGTCTTCGGCGCTCAAATCATCTGTTGCGAAGCTGATGTGCCGTGATTGTACATGATGCTCAGTTATCACTTTAGCTTGATTCTTGAGATTTTGCATCCAAACGTTTCCGCCTTCAATGAAGTTGACTCTGATACCGTTCCGTAACATTTCAAGCTCCCCTTTCGTTGTCCATTCACCTTCATGTGAATAATCGACACCTGCGCAAACACAAGCTGGAATGGTTCGCTGCAGATCTTCAACAATCCCACAAGGTCCGTCCGTAACTTTTCCCAACTCTCTTGCGCACGCAATTTTGTCTACGATGTCCGCGTTCTTCGAGAGCAGCATGGGCACGCTCAGTTCATCCCACCCGACAGCTTCTGGCCAAGCTAACATCTTCTTCAGAGCTTCCTTACTGAAATGCCCGCCTACTGTTTCAACCTTTGACGGAGTCATTGGAATCTCGAAGCAAACGCTAAGCCACTCTTTGAAGGGCAGTCTCCGTGCTTCTTCCACAATCTCTCGTATGCCTCTCAACCCGGCGACTAACCCCACCTCATGCAGATCACACATAACTGAAGTGGTTCCTCTCGGCAAGACCGCTTCAGCAAAACGAGTCATTGAGAGCATCGTGCTCTCAATGTGTATGTGGGTATCTACGAGACCGGGTACGAGAAATGCGCCTTCGGCATCAACGACAACTGTCCCATCTCCCACGCAATGCTTAACATCCCCAATCTTCGCAATCCTGTTACCGGCGACCGCAACACCTCCAGCGTATATCTCCCCCGTGCAAACATTCACGATCTGGCCGTTCAATACCACCAAACTAGCCGACCGCTTATCCAAAGCAACATCCATAGCCTGAGAGAGTTCTTCGAAATTCAAACGGGAGGAACCCATTGAAATCTTCCTTCCTGATCAAATCGCTAGGGGTCAGCCTGTTTCTGACGCTATTTACTGGTTTTCAACTATGCGAATCAAAGGTGTGTGAGAGTGGAAATTTGGACCAGATTATGTTAAACGCAAGCGCCCCCAACAACCTCATAAGTACATCTTCGGTCGGCTGATAATCAGTCCTGAACATAAGTACGAAGATGTTAAATTTGCATAAGCCGAGCCCTAGTGTGGTAATCTTATGACAAGTCAACCTGCCGCGTTTGTAAGAAAAGCTTCAGGGTTACGTAGAGACGTTTCCATGTTGGATGTCGTAAGCCTGAATATTGGTAACATGTCAGGCGGCGCAGCCCTCGGAATCATAGGTTTCACAACGGTACTGCTCTCATCGATGTCTGGGGTAAACTTGGTATACGGCTCGATACTGGCTTGGTGCCTATCAATCCCCGAGATCGTCGTCTACACGATGATGACGACTAGGGTCAGTCGGACCGGTGGAGACTACGTTTGGGTCTCACGCGTCTACGGCGGATTATTCGGAGGACCACTTTCCTTCATGGGCTACACGCTTGAGACTATGGCATATATGGCACTGATCGCGCTCGCCATGGTTTTCGCGATAGGTTCAGTTGGGGTAGCACTTGGATACTCGAACATGCTTCAATTTGCGTTGCCAGGCAATATTCCTGGAGCGAACTTGACGGGACAATTCCTCATTGCCGCACTAATCTTTGCCGCGCTCATAGGCATCAACGTTGTCAAGCCTAAAGTAGGTTTCAAAGTCGTTGCGGTTACGATAATAATCGCGATAGCGGCAACTTTCGTTGGCATTTTCTCGCTCTTGGCCGCTGGGACGGCGGGAGTGCAGGGTTACATGAGCTTCCTAAACTCGATTGGCTCCAATACGACGTATACGGCGGTTGCTAATTCGTACACTGGCCCAACCTTCGACTTTAATGCTACCATATTTATGCTCCCATTCTTCGCCATCTTCGTCTACCCCTGGTTGAACGCAGGACCAGCGGTCGCTTCCGAGATTAAGGGTAAAGGCGCTTTGCGGTACAACGTATTCCTATCATCAGTAGTAACCCTCATAGTTGTAACTGCGGGATTTGGAGCGATGTATTATGCTGGCGGATTCAACTTCGTGAATGGGGCATTAGGAAATGCGAATCTAGTATTCAATTGGAGCTTCAACTTCTGGACCCTCGCAATGGGTGTCTCAAGCACCCCTGTAGCTTGGTTCATCGGCTTAGGTTGGATCCTGTGGAACGTCGGCATTCTAGCATACGCAATAATCGTCCTATCACGATACCTCTTTGCTCAATCATTCGACCGATTCCTGCCCGAGAAGATCTCATACATTAGCCCGAAGTTCGGTTCGCCAACTGTCGCATTAACCATCAACCTCATAGGCACGGTTGTCTTGATCGGATTAGCCTCGTACTTCTACGGAACTCTAGTTTCACTCTACGGAGCAGTGATCGCAGCGATGATCTACTTCTTCTTCATAGGAATCGCCGCCGTACGCTATGCAATGAAGAATGAGAAAGGACAATCTAAAGCAATTCTCGCAATCTGCGGAATCCTGATGGCGATTGTATTTGGATACATCACGTACCAATTCCTCGCATATTCATCGATATGGGGAGGAAATCCAATTGCATACGGTTACGCCGGCGGCAGCTTCATCGCAGGACTCATAATCTATGTCTGGTCGAAATCATATCATGCCAAACGTGGAATCGACATCACACTCGCATACAAGGAACTACCCCCACTGTAGGTCAGCACTCATTCAGTAACCAACCTCAAATTCCCGTTAAGTCCGCGTCAGTGTCACACCGTGCGGTCCCCAGACTCCCACCAGTCTCCTGGCGGAAACGAGTCTGTATTAGCATACTCGGCGTTACGCGGATGGAAAATCAAGGATAACCAGTCAAACGTTCAGCTTCAAACCCGAGCATAGTTCATGTGAGACGTTAGCAAATAGCTGATTCTCAATTATCCGGATGTGAGCTGTGAACTGAGAACTTTCTTGTCTCCGATATTGACGATCGCTCCCCTGAGCACTCCTTCAGGGTATTCGCTGCCAGGATTAACTACCAAAGTCTTTCCAATCCTGGTAGTTCCTCTAGATTCATGGATATGACCGCATAGGTCTACCAGAGGTTGATATTTTTCAACCTCGGACGAATTGCAGTGCTCCCAGCACCAATCATGACTGCCTGTCCCTTGTTGATAACGGGCTTCGGTGGATAAACGGATGCGTCCAGTTTCGGAACCGTATCTAATCCGCAGTCTATTGGAGGTACGTGAATGTTAAACACGCAATTTTCCCTATCCGATACCGAGGAAACCATCTTCTCGGTTGCTGTTTCAAGTTCTTCCTCAGTATGATCTCGCGGACATTTCCAGGGAGTGGGATTGCTCCACCCCAAGTTCACCATTTCGTGAAGCCCATCAATCTTGAGGACCCTGTTATCGGCGTTTTTCACATGAGGGGTGTCTCGGACGGCATCGACTATTTCTTGGTAATCATCATTTCCACCCGTCAAATAACACGTCACGCCCAGCTGAGAGAGGAATGGTTCAGCGGGTTGACCCACTTTGTTAACGTGTCCTTCATCTGGGTCATGAAGACCTTGTCAACTTTCTCCTTGGACGCGTTTAGCTCATCCATCTCTGTCTTGCTACAAGGGTATGGGTAGTATCCGCTGTCAGTTATCTCCTGCGCCAAGGCTTTCGCCTCGTCTGGGCTATGTAGGGTTTTTTCGCCAATATAGTCCGCTTTGAACGTCCCGTCTCCATAATCAACGATCGGGACAAGCATCTTACCTGTCATGTCACCCCCCAGAACCAAGACGTCAACTTTGTAGAATTTCGCGGCGCTCAATATCTTCTCGTAACATTTGCCAGAACCGTGGAGGTCTGTTGCAAAGAAAATCTTGGTGAACTTCTTGTCAGGCATGTTTGCGCATCTTCGATGATCGCGTAGTGAACGGGGCGGTACTATAATTTATCTCCCCGAATTCCCGTCTGAGAAGAGCCTTTCGACTCTCTTCAGGCGCCTCGTGGCGAAGTTTGAATAAATCGAGGGCGAAATCATGAAGGTTCCTTAATTATGGAGACATTCGTGCTTTCGTATGAGAAACTATGTTTGAAATCGACGGCAGGACACGCTTACATGATGTAACCCGCACGCTCGTAAACACTGCAATGGGTCGCACCAAAGCTGACTTGGTGATACGGAACGGCTCTCTTGTAAGTACAAACTCCGGCGAAATCATTGAGAATCAAGGAATAGCGATCAAGAACGACAGGATAGCGCTTGTTGGAAATGTGGAAAACACCATTGGACCTGATACTCAAGTAATTGACGCGCACAGAAAATGGGTTGCTCCAGGATTCATTGACGGTCACGTTCACGTAGAGAGCGCTATGGTCGCAGGGACTGAATTTGCGAGAGCCGTGATACCTCACGGTACAACTACGGTTTTCATAGACCCTCACGAAATGGCAAACGTCCTTGGAATGGACGGTGTTCGATTCTTCATAAACGAAGCCCGAGGCCTTCCCCTTAAGATGCTCATCACATTTCCCTCCTGCGTTCCTGCCGCTCCCGGTTTCGAAACGAGCGGCGCTTCGTTTGGGCCGAAGGAGATTGAGGAGGCGATGAGTTGGAAGGAAGTCGTGGCCCTTGGCGAGATGATGAATTATCCCGGTGTTTTGGCAGCTGACCCAAACGTACACACGGAAATTGCAGCGACACTGAAGACCGGGCGGGTAGTGGAAGGTCACGCAGTCGATTTGCTAGACAGAGACCTGGGGGCTTATGCCGCAGCTGGAATAACCTCATGCCACGAATCAACAGAGGAAATTCAAGCAATCCAAAAACTCAGAAATGGCATGTACGCAATGCTAAGAGAGGCCTCCGGTGCGACAAACGTAGCCAATACAATCAAGGCCGTGACAAGAAAGAAACTTGATTCTCGCCACGCCTGTTTAGTTACAGACGACCGAGAACCAAGCGACCTGGTGAACGAAGGGCACGTAGATCACGTCATTCGCAGGGCCATTCAAGAGGGAGTTGACCCGATCGAAGCAATCCAGATGGCCACCCTCAACGTCGCAGAACATTTCGAATGTGCCAGAGAACTTGGGAACATAGCCCCAGCCCGTTTCGCGGATGTTGTCATTCTCGACAAACTCGAAACGGTCTCCGTAAACACAGTAATCACTGATGGAAAAGTCGTAAGTCACAATGGAAAGCTAACCACACACCTACCGACCCCGACCTACCCACAAGCAGTGATGCAGTCCATGCATCTGAAGCGCCCACCAAGCCTAGAGGATCTGGCTGTGAAGACCAAGACCAAGAACGACTCGGTTAGGGTCAGGGCTATTGGAGTTTTGCCGACGAATATTCTCACACGCAACCTGGAGTTAGAAGTTCCTGTGAAAGATGGAAAGGCTTTGGCAAACCCAAGAGAGGATGTAGCGAAGATAGCTGTCTTTGAGCGACACAGAGGTTCAGGGAATGTGACAGTTGGATTCGTTAACGGGCTTGGGCTAAAGGAGGGAGCTGTCGCATCGACGGTAGGGCATGATTGCCACAACTTGGTCGTCGCTGGCATGGATGACGCCAGCATGATTGCGGCCGCAAATATCCTAGCTCAAAGCGGCGGAGGTATGGTCGCGGTTGAGGGTCAAAAATCGCTATCACATCTTCCGCTGCCCATAGCTGGGCTCATGTCGGACAAGTCCGTCGAAACGGTCTCAAAACAAATGAAGGAACTTAAGGACGCATGGGCAAAATTGGGCTCGAAGCTTCCGTCTCCTACGATCACACTCGCGTTCACTACACTCTCGGTTATTCCGGAACTAAGAATTACGGATAAGGGTGTCTTAGACACGGTCCACTTCAGATTCGTGAAGCCAATCATTGAATGAACTGAATTCTAGGTGAAATGTGAACCTATATCAGTCATTCTCTCTCTGAGATTTGTGCGTTAGTACACAAATTCAGTTTTCAAGCGATCAGTGGACCTGCGGATGGTCTTGCCCTCGAATGCGTCAATCATGGCGTGAACGTTGTCGGCTAAGGGGTAGAGGATTGGGCAGTGCATCCGGTGGAGTTGTACTCCTCAACCTTCTTGAGGCAATCTTCTGCGGTTCCGCAGGCTGTGATTAGTCGAACGAGTTCATCATCTACTAACTGCTTGGCCTTTTCTAAGCCACCCGGTTTGGCGGGCCAACCCCCCAACGCAGACTTCACCTCTTCAATCAAGGATTCTTTCACACCACTGGCTTTGGCGATGTGGGGTTGCTGGCCCAGATACTGGGCGACGAGCGGTCGCGCGTCATCAATAGCCTTGTCAGCGTCGTCGTCTAGCGAACAAACAATCAGCTGAGGTCTATCAATAGCCTCGAATCGTCGACCTCTCTTCGCCGCCCCTGCTTTCAGGTGGTCTAAGGCTTGGCGATTGTAATTCGGAGAGACTAGGTAGTTGAGTAGAAGACCGTCGGCGATCTCGCCAGTTAGTTCAATCATGTCCCAACCAGTCGCACCTATGAAAATTGGAATTTTACGTGGAGTAGTAGGGTCGCCGTAGACAACGTCTAGTCGTATGTCCCGTACTTTTACGAATTCTCCCTCGAACGTGACGTTCTCCATTTGGAAGAGGCGTTGGAGAACGGTGACGTATTCTCGCATTGCTTTCAGCGGTTTCTTCCGTTCGATCCCAACCTTTGACGCTAGGGGATCCCACCAAGCACCGATTCCAAGCAAGCTTCGACCGTCAGAGAGTTCATCGAGAGTTAGAAAAGACACGGCGGTCAGCGCCACGTTCCGTGTCCAATTATTTATCACCCCAGTTCCCAGTTTGATTTTATTGGTTACGGCGGCCATAGCCGCTAATGGTGTGAGGGCGTCTCGTGCGAGGCGGGATTCGGCATGCCAGATCGCTTCGAACCCTTTCTGTTCAGCATACTGAGCGAGCTTCATCTCTTCGCGAATAGTATGCTTGTCCTGAAGGTACAGGGCGACTCTTTGTGCTTTATCCACTAGCATTAACTCCTCCCAGCTAACTTACTCTGCGGCATTCTAGGAAACGGATACGAATACATGTTTTGGAACACTGAAACGTCAAGAAATGAGCCGTTTCAACGGCAATATCTGTTATCGGGACGTTAAGCGGTTTCGTCGTCCTCTAATTCTGAAGCCACTATCCCGAACGGCTTCTAGCTAGAAAGATGTAGATGTGGTAGTCTAGAGGTACAAAGAAACAGCGTTATTCGGGAGGAAAATTTACCAAACTAGGGAAAAAGAATCTGTTTACCCGGCTCCAATTAGAGAAGCCACCGAGGATCAAAGCTCCGTTTCGGCAGGGGCAGACCTCGTTAGGAGGCTGTTCGGTGGACGCTACGCTAAAGACCGAAAACAAGTAAGGGAATACGGAACCTAGCTCGATTACCGTTTTGGCTTCGATTCCACGAAGTGCTAAGGTCTCAGCTTTCGCTTGTTCGGTTCACTCAATTTGTGGCTGACGATTAGTGATCGTTCTGGCAAATTCGATTAGCCCGATCTTTGACTCCAACTGTGCATTGACGTAGAGCGTGGCGACTGCAGATTTTGATTGCTGTAGTTCTCTCAAACGGATTACCTGTAACTCATTGAGCATGCAAGTAGTGAAGACATCGCTGCGCCCTTTTGGTCGAATGCCTTCATCGGGTTTATCATAACACTTTGCGAAGGCGAAAAACTGTTGCTGAAGTAAGATTTGAACTGTAAATTCGTGAACTCGCCATGCTAGATTCGTAAAGTTAGTTACCGTAAACCAGCCATGTACCATGGGCAAGTAAGTGCCAAGTACAAAGGACAACGGGTTGGTGCTTCTGGTGTCAATTAAGACTTCTTTGTCTAGGCGCATTTTGCTATAGTATCGATGCAGAATGACGCTTGGTAATCGTGAAATGATCTTGTCCGCAGTCGTGAAGGCTAGTTCAGAAATCAAGTCCGAAATCCCTGGACTCTACTCTTTGCCTGCTAGTTGGCTCATTTTCCATTCACTTCGGTTGCTTAAGCCCTATGGTATGGAGCATCATTCATCATTCTTAGCGGGTAGGAGTCTCCGTTAGCTTATGTATGCTCGATCTTTGTTTCGCTTGAACCATTCAGATAAAGTTCTAGCCGCCTCTGGGGACCTCGCCAACACGTAGGTACTCACGGCACTTAGAATTGCCGCCTTTTCGTCATCAGACAGACTATTCCAGAGTGCGGCGAGTAACCGCATAACGCTTTGCGCTATGTCGATAGGAGCGTAGAAAGGAGCATACGGCAGTGCTTGACGGTTAGCTTGACATGTTCCGCAACCATCGCAAAACGTCGCATCTTCAGTAAGATTCCGTCTACAAGATTCGCAAATATGCATGCGAGTCTCTCGCGCGAGAACAACTTAAGATTTCGCGTATCCCAGAATCTTGAAGTTTGAATGACATACCTCGATTCATAAGAGGAACTGCCCTGCAAATTTTGGCTCATCGTCTTGCGGTGGTTTCGGGGAAGCCTGATCGGGGCTAACTTGTTGAGTTAAGGATCGATGTAGCGGTGTTAAATTCGTCTGTCGCTTGGTTAACGAAGGCGTTGCCTTCTGTGATCAGCGATGGATTATTTTGGATAAGCCCGTCTTCGTAAAGCGTAAACGCTGAGTAGCAGAGACTCAAAGCGTTGACGATATGGACATGGGCTTCGGCGAAGTGCTGATGGAGGGTGTAGTCTGAGGGCGCTTTCCATCAGAACTTTGAGGTTGTCCTTTTGCTGGCTCACGAATGAGATTAAGTCAGTTTGAGACATCTGCCCGTTACTGAACGCACGAAAGTTATCTGCGCTCTGAGTCGTTATGTTGTGAAATTCGGAGAATATGGCTGACATTGCGGTTTTGTATTCTGTAACGTTAGCTTCCACCGTGACCATGACTGGCAGCGTGTACGTGGTCGTCTCCGTTGCAGTTGTCGCCCCGCTATGGGTTGAACCGGCAGCCCCTAGCATACCTCCTATGACGAGTACGATGATTAGCAGACCGAGTGTCTTAGCCTGAGATTTTTTCTTGGGAGCAATTGGTTGCTCGACAGTTTTGACGGGTGACGTGGAAGGCGTTGTTGGTGTTCCGCACGATGGACAGAAGCTCACGTTAGCAGCGAACTGGCTTCCACATTTCGAGCAGAAAGGCAAGTCTTTCCCAGGTATGCCTATGCTTCAGTTCGTCGTGCTTAAGATTTTACATGCCTTAAGGAATAGATTGTCTTGCATAATGTAAAATATGAATGAGTGGGGTTTTGATCCGAGGTTCAGTCAAAATGCCCTTTTGCCGGAATTGTGGCGAAGCAACTGCAGTTGGGACGAGATTCTGTCCGAAATGTGGAGCAGACATGTGGAATGCGAACCCATCGCAACCTGCATCTGAACACCGCATCAATCGTATGCCTGAACTTATTCTCGGACTGATTGGTGGCGTCTTGGGGCTTCTATTCATACCTGTAATGGTCTTCCTCGGTGCTTTCGGGGAGGCGTTTACTGGAAGCCCGGGTACTCTTTATGCGCAAGCAGCAGTTGCTGCTCTGATTTCTATCATCGGACTTGTTGCGGCAGTCCTGGTTAAGAGCAAACCCAGAGAGTGGGGCATCTGCTTGGTGATTTGTGGAATTATCGGCGTCATAGTTGCTTCAGGCTTCTACGTTGGAGGTCTCTTGCTGCTAGTTGCTGGAATTCTAGCTCTCGTAAGAAGGGATTCTAAAGAAAGTCAAGACGATCTCTCTTTCTTAACTGAGGAGCAACCTCGGAGAACGGGGTTGAGGGGTTCGTTTCCGCTTGATGAACTCACGATTAACAAGGAGGTTTCTAACGTTTCGCCTGGAGTATTTGTTCTCGGGCGCAAGGAGGGCAAGACTTTCTACGTTCGCACCGTCGGTCGGGCTGATGTTGACGTGAGGACTCGACTCAAGGAACACATTGGCAGATATGACCGGTTTAAGTTCGAATATGCAAATTCACCTGAAGATGCTTTCAGAAAGGAATGTGACTTGTACCACGACTTCCGGGGACCGGAAGGCAAACTCGACAATGAGAATCATCCTGAGAGACCCCAGGGTGTGGCTTGGCTTTGTACCAAGTGTAACAAGTTTAGTCCACAAGGTGTTGAGCAAACGACGACCTGATGGAACCGACAACTTGCGAGCATCCGCTCGGGTACGGAGTTAGTCGGGCTTGTATTTGCTCGCTTCGATAAACCATTCCTTCTCGGACAGGCTCAGTAGGTACGATAAGAGTGCTACCGCTCATATAGTCTGCTTGCGCCGTTTCTGCAAGCCAAGCTAGATGAATTTACTCTCGTTTGTCAGGAGTATCCGCTTCGGTTCTAAATTTGTCTCCAACCCCTATAGTTCTCGTGAATTCATAGTTACACTTCATTATGGTCAAGTAGGCTTTTCGTAAGTCCTCTCTTGTTTCATAAGGGAAAAACGCAACATCGCGATCAGGAAACTACTTGAACAGGACTGGATTGACAGTGCACTCGTCAATCACGATATTTTCTCCTCTCATAATCAGTCGCCAATACCGTTGATGAGGTTCAGACTTATGCCAATGCTCAGTTTCAATCATGATGCCACCGCCAATTTCTGCAACTTTCACGCTGGCAATTATTTGAGTATCATTTCTACACGAGCCATTTCGCCATTGCTTATCTATCTTGAGGGCTAAATCTGCGGTTAATGGTACTTCGACCATACCCATGGACTCGCTAGTATACATGATAAAACTAGCGCTTGTCAGGCTCGGCAGCGTTTGCATTACCGTCAGCCATTTGTCGTTAGGCTAAGTCATATAGCATTCGGGTTTTGTAGCGATGGTTTTCCGAACGCAAGCTCAAAATCAAAGCGCTGAGCGATAATCAGGACTCGAATTGTCTGATTCGAACATAAAATCGACGCAGAATCAAATTAGTGATTTGATTGGTCAAATTTTGATCCAATTGAAAGCGCTTTATCGGTCAGACGGATGTGATGATCAGGATTAAGGCACCGTGTGAGTGTTTAGCTACGGAAAAGACGAATTTTATCGAACTGGTTAAAAAGGAAGATCAAGTTGAGCAAAATGGTTTGAAAGAGCGAGTTGAACTGAGCGAAATGCTTAGCGTTTTACAAAGAGACAAACGTGATAGTGGGTGTAGGTGCCATAAAACGACCTTATCATTCTTATCGAGATAAAATTTTTAAAATTGCAGAGTCAAAAGCCATACCTACGCAATATGAAATTGAGTTAGGATGGATTTCTATTGAGCGTGAGTTTACGGGGCGGCATATCGCCACGAAGATTGTGGGTAAATTACTCGGAAAAGTCAAGGGTACGAAAATCTAATGCAACCACTCGCACCAATAATGAGCCGATGAAACGCATACTAAAATCTTCTAATTTCCATCAGTCTGGTAAGGAATACAAATCTGGAGATAAACAATTCGTCCTATTTGTAAGGGATAGTTGAAAATTTTCGCTGAATTTGCAAGATCACTTTCCTGCAATCTAGCTGTTTGGTTCCCGGCAACATCAATATCTCCGCACACGACATAGTTCATCTAGAGAATTGTGATTTGTCAGAATCCACCACGAATACGCCTATACCCGTGATTCTAGACCAGAAGATTGGATCTATCTTGCCCGAGGACGAAGCGGGGAAGATTCAGTAGAAGACTCAGCGAGTACCTCCGTAGTGCTGCCAGTGACAATAAGGTGATAGTTCCGCTTTCTATTACTCACTTTGGAGAAACAGTGAAGCGACTCGATGAGCCGAGTAGGCGTCGTTTGGCTGGGTTCATGTTCGAACTCTCCAAAGGGAACGTAATAGTCCTGCACCGACGGCAATCAACTTCGAGATTGACAACGCATGCAGGAGACTTTGTGGCAGCTCTGCGACGGATTTGCGAAGTATAATCTTTGGAACAGGGATTTCTCATATGTTGGGAGCAAGGGCGTTATCGAAAGCAACAGTACTTTGGAACCAGAGTTAGAAAGTAACCTCCTTCAGAAAATAGAAAGTCCGGAAACGATTCTCGAATTGATGAGCATCGGTCTCAACCCTGAAAAAATAAAGACATTAAACGAGCGTGCAACACGTCTGCCGAGAGATTGGAACGCATCAGAAAAGAAACCGCTTCCGTCAAAGACATGAAAGATCGTTACTTAAGGCAAGTCGTCGAATACTTCCATAGTACGATAGACCCCCCTTTACTCAAATGCCTCTTGGCGCATGAAGTTTCGCCTACAGTAATGGACTCAACATTCGGTAGTAAAGAGAAGATATTCGATTTATTCAAATCAATTCCCACAGCTTATTGTTTCTTCGAACTTGATTTCTACAGAGATTCTCAGCAACAAAGGAGAATTCAACCAAATGACCTACATGACATTGTGGGTCTTGCTATAGCAGTTCCGTATGCGAAAGTGGTTGTGACTGAACGATTCTCTGGCAGAATGGAATCAAAAGCAGAAAGCTTGATTCAATCAATAATGCTATCGTACTCAGTTCTCGTGATTTGCCAAATCTGAGTAACGTTATTGAGAAGATGCTCTGAACTATCTAGTCTGCTTGAAGAATGCGATTCCTCTAGATGACCAGCCAAAGTGAGGTTGTGAGGTTCGCTCCCTACTACTGGGAATTCATCTGATACCTCTAAGAGAATGCACTCAAACAGCGATCAATAACTCAAGCTAACTTTCGCTGAACCAGGCTCAGTTTCAGAACTCCATATCAACGCAGACCCGTGTGCCTGAAAACTTTCCAGAAGTTTCGCAATTATCTCTTGTGAGAAGCTCAGGTCGAAATGGAACTTCATTGACGGCATGTTCATGTTTTCGAGAATTTTCTTTATGATTGGTTCTAATTGCTCTTTTCCAGGTGCCTGTCCAAACGGCGAACCCGGAAGAAGTAGCAGTTTGGGTGTGAATTTCCCATCCCCTAGCTCTCCTGGGAAGTAATCTTCCCCACAATTGACTGCGTAGAACAGGTGGTTTCCCGTTATGTAGGAAATGACGCTACGCAAAGGCGTTATTATTGACTCGTAAATCTCAATTTGCGGCGACGGGACGAAGCATAGAATATTGAACCATCCGACCTGAGGCGGTACAAGGCTCTCTCTTGTTTCGATTGTGGTGCAAGACGGCGCTCTCGATCGTCTGTCAAGAGCAGTCAACAGCGATGCAGTTATTTGTTGTTGCGGGTTCTTCAGCTTCATTCCCGGTATCAGAGATAAACCATGTTTGAATTTGTTGTAGGGTATTGAGTTGCATTCGTAGAAGGTTATCACGACATTAAGAAGCCGTTCAAATACCATCTCGGTTTCTTCGAATGCTTTTATGATGATGTCCTTTTCTGATTGAGTCATCGATAGTTTGTTCAGGTCGGGAAGACCGGCAAGTCTTTGCAAGTCTATTTGCTGCGCTCTAAATTTCCCTATAAAGGCTAAGTTGGCGGAATCCCTGTAGCTTGCCATTGTTTCCGCAATTTTCGGATACCCCTTGGCAGGATCTGATATCGCATCCGACAGCGCAAGCAAGCCCTCGATCAGCATCATTATTTTTGCCAGCGCATCCATGTAGAGGAATTGCTTGGTTTCCGATAGAAAGTCCTCAGTTAGTCCGGTCTGAAATTCTCCTCTTTCGATCTTTCCATGTAACGCCATTTCGAGCCTGATGACGTTTATCAGAGCGATGGAATGCGGTTGAACAATGTTAATTCTATCAGAGCCGATTCTGTAAAGTTATTCGCAATGAAATCGAACTGCAGCCGCTTCTTTTCTTCAAGGTGCAAGGTAACCGATCGACCTTGACAAACTAAAGTAAGCGTGAATATTGTGTTTTGCCGTATCTAGTTGAGCCTCAAAGAAAGACGAAAAACCGTAAGTTCCCGAGTGTTCACTGCGGAACCAGTCGCCCTGCATTGGATTGGATAGCTTCCAAGTAGGCACCGAGTTCGTAAATGGTGACCACTTGAATGTGGGAAGAATTCTGTGAGAATAGTGGTCTTTCAGTTACAAAAAGACCAAGAACTTTCCGTTCACCAGCAATAACTCGACCTAGCAATTGCTTTTCCAGCTCAGGAAGAATATCTTCTTTGCCCAATCCATTTTCTCTCGTAACTTCTGCTCCCATTCCAGAAGTACTCCGTCTTGGGCAGAAATTGACGAAGCTCAGGAACAAAAGCAGAAGTCTTGCACTCGATAACGATGCATAAGGGTTCAGTCTCATGTACGCCTACGCAATCGATTTGCCCGGTTGGACATTGGAATTCAGAAATCTCACTTGCAGCAAATCCAGATTTGCTCACTATTTGCCGCACGTGAACCTCGAACGACTTCGCATGCTCTGCCCGTACTTTCTCTGTGCGTGGACCAATGGGTGACCAAAAAACTCCTCGGTTACCCTAATTGGAATCGCTCGGGCCAAAGTAAACAGCCCAACAAATGTTACACCGCTGGAAATAGTCAAGAAAGGATGACGTCCTACGCTGCCCTTGCGCCCGTAAATCTTGGTGTATTCGAAGATGCCGCTAGGCGCTATCGTCTCCTTGCTAGACCCATAGTCAGCGAACATTGCCTCCACTCTCTTTCTCTCGAGAATCGGATTTCTTAACAACTCACTGACTAGCATATTCCTGGGTTCGGACAATATTCGATACTTGGGAAAAACCGATAATGCAATCGCCTTCTCCGTGGCGAGAAGGTCGTTTACAGAATAACCGTGCTTATTCATGAACTCCTGCTTGTCAGGCGTAACTTGACCGTCGAATGATGGCGATGCCTTCCTCTTTTCATGTTCGAGTTGTGTGAGAATTTTGGGGCTATTAATCATCTCATCCTCAGGGAAATGGATACTCCCGTCTTCGTCTATTACCAGTTCTCCTTTCACAAGCTCATAAGTGAATGCTTCCGCAGTTCTTGAATAAGCCATTACTTCACGTGCTACTTCTAACAAGCTATGGGTTTGTTGTGTGGACAAGTCCTCTACGCCTTTTCCACTGTAAACCGTGGCGACCTCGGTCAAGTAGATCGAGACTACGGTGTTACCATTCGCTGCCGCTAGCGAGCTTTCGATGGACTCGGGAGGCAAACGTGCTGCGAATGTGCTTAGACCAAGCGGGCTTGAATAGAAAGCGGAGTAGTCGAAGTATGAGTATATGGTTGAAAGCAGTTTAGCCGTATCCAAAGGAACACATAGACCAATGAGATGTTGATGCAATTCACTCGCTATCCTACTGAGAATCGCACCAGCATCCTTCCACGATAGTGCCCCGGATTGCCTGAATGCAAAATGGTCTCCTTTGACCGGCTTTTGTCAAGCGTCAAGCTATATCACGGATCGACCTAGAGTAGCTCGAACAACACGTGCGAATGAACTAAACACCCCCATTGATCCCCCAACAACAAGCTGCTTAGCCACACTGGCAACAACCACAGTTAAAACACAACAAGCGCCAGCGCTGGCTTATACAATTACTAAGTCATTGCACTAAACATGCAAGCAAACGTGTTCCTCTGCTTTGGTTAGTTAGTTCAAATTCGTCACTCGAATAGCAATTACTATGGAGAGGATGCCCGTAACCAAAAAGATAATCCCTAGTATCTCAACATAACCGAGACCTGAAAGTTTTCCGATTGTTGCGATAACTTTGCAAGCATAAAGCCTGCTTGCGTCGTTAGAGAATACGCTTGACCTATTGTAGCACCAGCAAGCACACCAAAGAGCGTAAGCACCAGATCACGTTGTCGTTGAGTTAGAGTTCTCTGTATTCTTGGACTTTTCCTGCGTTTTGAATTATGGTACGGCATTTATCTTCTCCTAAAACATGAATGCTTGCAATATCAGCGGCTTTCTTGCCTTCTAAGGCTTAATGTGGACCCATGTAGTCATGGTAAAATGGTAAGCCAGTAATCCACGAAGCAACAGTTACGTCTTAGTCGGAGTGCGGTGGGAGTCACATGGAATTATCTTTGGGAGGGAGGTCTTTGACAAGTTAGGTAAGGTCAGCGTCTCTTCTGGTGGTTCTCGAGACTATTATGCTTGAATAGTCACGGCTGAGTTTAGTTACGTGACGTTGGGGCTTGCTAGGTTCTTTCTAGAGTTGGGGTTTAGAGACCATCCAACCACATTGCCCTCTGTATCCAACTTGACTTCAAAAGGACCCAGATTTTGGTCGCTACCGACATCCCCTCGAACCACGAAGAATGTTCCATCAAAAGCTACGCTCGTAGCATGGAGACCAAGAGCCGCATAGTTAGGGAATGTGGTCTTGAAGTATTTTGAGGCTATTTGCAATGCTTCGTCGGTTGTTTTTTCACTGGCACGTTAAGGTACGCATAGTATGCAAGTCTAGCCTATAGTATCATTGTTTGTGCCCTTTGGTTGAACAAGAGTGTTTTGCCCCGCTCTCAGCCGCGTTCACTTATTAAGCGTAAAATCGGTTGAAGAATTCCAGAGTCTTGCTGTCTGTTTCTGCAAGAACTCGTCAAGGGTTAAGAGTTACACGTATAGAATCGTTCCACCTTCGACGACTACGAAAATTCGTAATGATCCAGAGGTAAACAGCTCTTGCGGGTTGAAAAGACAGTGAATTTCAAACTCAACAGGGAGCCTGTTACTGTCAAGTGTCCCCCAGCTTACACTTTGCTTGAAGTCCTCCGCGAGGAACTCCACGTTACGGGTCCAAAGGAAGACTGCGCCAAGGGAGAGTGTGGAGCATGCACCGTAATCAAGGACGGTGTACCCGTGTGTTCATGCCTCGTGCTCGTTTCACAAGCCGAAGGATCTGAAATCATAACATCCGAGGGACTCGTTAAGGACGAAAGATTGAACTCGGTTCAAGAGGCTTTCCTGAATGAAGGAGCAGTGCAATGCGGCCACTGCATCCCAGGCATGATCGTCTCCGCCTCCGCCCTCTTGATGCACAACCCGCACCCAACAATAGATGAGATTCGCACTGCCCTCTCGGGTAACCTCTGCCGGTGCACGGGTTACTCAAAGATCATCACAGCTGTTCAGGAGGCCGCGAAGCTGCGGAGGCGTTAGAATCGTTGATGCGATCTGAAGTTGACGTACTAACGCCCAGAAACCTCGACGAAGCACTGAATATTCTCCATGAAAACCGGAGTGGGCTTAAGATTATCGCGGGAGGTTCTGATGTTATTGTTCAACTTAGGGACGGCGTCATCAAAGCGAATGAACTCCTCAACATATTATCAATCAAGGAACTGAGATTTGTAAGAAAAGACAAGGATCGAATCCACATCGGAGCACTCGCAACCTATAGCGACATCGTTCACTCTCAAGCAACCCGGGACCATGCTTGGCCCCTAGTGGAAGCGGCAAGACAGATTGGAGCAATTCAACTTCAAAATACAGCAACTATAGGTGGCAACCTAGGGAATGCTTCACCGGCAGGTGACAGCCTACCCCCACTCTACGCCCTCGACGCAGTTGTAGTCACACGAAGCAAGATAGAAAGACGTGAAATTCCAATCGAAAAATTCTTCCTAGCCTACAGAAAGACCACGCTCAAGCCTGATGAATTAATCGAGCAAGTATACTTCGACGCTCTAGGTGAACAGGACCGAGGAGCGTATGTGAAGCTTGGACTCCGCGAAGCGAACGCAATCTCAATCGTGGATGTGGCAACCGTATTGAGGCATAGGGGCAAGAATGAAACGTTTGCTGAAGCGAGGGTTGCTTTGGGAGCAGTCGCGCCTAACATTCTACGGGCCAGAGAATGTGAACGCGCCTTGACGAACAAACCCTTGAACCAAGAGATCTTGAAGAGTGCCGGATCTCTCGCGGCCGACGATGCTAAACCGATAGATGACATCCGGGGGTTCAGCTCAGTACAGAAAAGAGGTTGTAGCTTCCCTCGTGTTCGAGGCGTTAAACCAGGCGCTCTACAGGAAGAAGTGGGATGAGTAGGCGGTTGCTGGTCAAGGTCAAGGTTTTCGGTGCCCCATCTCTCGCACTCGAAAGAAAGGAACTTATTCTCGAATTGAAAGACAACGCAACAACCGAAGACCTACTTCAATCACTACCCGTCAAAGACAAGGATTACCTGTACGTTGTTCGCGAAGGTATCCGGCTAGATTCCAAATCCAAGATCAAGGACGGCGACGAAATCCTAGTCGTCCCACCGATCGCAGGGGGTTGAAACAAATGACCATCAAACGAGAAGGGACGCAGTGGGTAGGGAAATCAATCGTACGTAAAGATGGTCGGGGCAAGGTCACGGGAGAGACGAAATTCTTCTCCGATATGGCCCTGCCTAACATGCTCTACGCAAAAGTCGCGCGTAGCAAATACCCGCACGCGCTGATCAAGAAAATCAGCACAGAGAAAGCCAAGGCTATTCCTGGCGTTGTAGCCGTCTTAACGTACAAGGACATTCCAGCGGTCAATGGGTTCGGTATCTTGATCCCCGACCAACCCGTTCTCTGCTTCGATAAGGTCAGGTATCTTGGAGACGCAGTCGCCGTAGTCGCGGCTGAAAGCCTAGAAGCTGCAGAAAGAGGGGTGCAGGCAGTTGAAGTTGAGTACGAACCGCTTCCAGTCGTATCTGATCCACTCGAAGCGATGAAACCCGACGCTCCTAAAGTTCACGAGAAAGGGAACATCCTCCGACACGCAACGGTTCGAGTGGGAGACGTAGACAAGGCATTCCGCGATGCGGCGGTAGTTGTGGAGAACACCTACCGGACTGGGCGACAAATGCACATGTACCTCGAGACCGAGGCAGGGATCGCGATGTTAGACGAGCATGAACGGCTCGTTCTCTACACCGGGGGCCAGTCCCCGTACCGAGATCAAATGCAGATCTCCAGATCTTTAGGAATCAAACCTGAGGAAATTAGAGTCATCTCGACTCCGGTAGGGGGCGCATTCGGCGGGAAGGAAGAAAATACCGTCCAAATTCACCTTGCTCTGCTGGCTATGAGAACAAAGCGTCCCGTCAGGATGGTCTGGACGCGCGAGGAATCGGGTGTGGCGGGGATGAAAAGGCACCCGATGATTGTAACAACGAAGACGGCGGCCGACCGGGACGGAAGAATCTTGGCGAATCAGGTTCGAATAGTGGCCGATACAGGTGCCTACGCATCCCTCGGCCCCACAGTACTTGACGTCGCCGTCGAAAATTCCTGCGGGCCATATCGCATTCCGAACATCGATATCGATGCCTACTCAATCTATACGAATAACGGAGTTGCCGGCGCCTTCCGTGGCTTCGGCGCGCCCCAAGTAAATTTTGCAATCGAATCGAACATAGATATCATCGCGGAGAAGTTAGGGATCGATAGACTGGAAATTCGCAAAAAGAATGTGCTTCGTGAAGGTGACATCGGACCTTTCGGCTACAAAATGCTCGGCAGCGTTGGAATCTATGAAACGCTCCAGAACGCCGAGCGCACAGATCTTTGGAAAAATAGAATGAAACACAAATCCAAAGCGTCAGCTCCATGGTGTAAGAGAGGAATCGCTGTAACAACAGCTATCAAAGGCTTTGGCTTCGGCGCCCTTCCCGACTTCGCTGCCGCCTCAATTCAAATCACACCGACTGGCAAATTCGTAGTGGGCGTTAGTTGCCCCGAGATTGGCCAAGGTGCGGTCACAGCCTATTCCCAGATTGCTGCAGAGGCTTTGCATTGCAACATCGCAGACATATACCTCGCCTCCGCCGACTCACAACTCTCACCCGATACTGGGACTTCATCCGCGTCGATGGCCCTGGTCAGGGGCGGAAATGCAATCTTGGCTGCCGCGCCTAAGATGAATGAATTACTCCTCGACGTAGCCAGCCAGATAACTGAGCAGCCCAAAAGTGATCTTGAATTCGGCGAATCAAGAATCATCAGTAGAGAGAAGACTGAGAAATCCGTCACATATGTTGAGATCGCGCAATCTCTCAACAACAGAGGCTCGGAAACAAAGATTGTCGCTGGGTTCGAAGTTCCGCGTGTCGACAAACCGGTCGAGGGCAGCATAGAAATTCCCCATTGGTCATACATGTACGCCACCGCCATTGCCCTTGTAGAAGTTGACACCTTAACCGGCGCCACGAAAGTTCTGCGATTCTACCTCTCACCAGATTCTGGTACCGTAATCAACCCACAATCGTACACGGGCCAGTGCGAGGGCGCAATAGTGCAAGGATTAGGGTTCGCGTTTAACTGAAGAAACACAGATCGATAATGGAGTAGTCAAGACAAATAATTTCACAACATACATCATACCCACCATCCGCGACGTCCCGGAGATGCAGATCGAGCCAGTAGAGACGTACGAAAAGATCGGTCCCTTCGGCGCCAAGGGTTTGGGAGAGATCGGCATAATACCCGTCGGATCAGCCGTCGCAAACGCAATCTACGACGCCACAGGAACGCGGCTCTTCACCCTACCCGCAACTCCAGAACGGGTTTTCCAAGCCCTCAGACGGAATGAGAATCGAGATGGCGGCAAGAGTCAGGGTTAGGCTATTTCATGAACTGAGGGCCGCCCTGGGCCAAAGCGAGATAGAACTTGAAGCCAATACCCTCAACGACGTCGTGAAATCGTTGATTTCGGCGAATGGTTCCGTGAAAGAGCTGTTTTTCGACGCACAAGGGAAGCTGCGCAGCTACACCATGTTCTACATTAACAATACTCCTCAAAATCCTCCGGAATTAACAAGGAAACTAAATGACGGGGACCTAATCCTATTAGTTCCAACAGCAGCGGGTGGATGAGAATAGTTGCGCAGGTTTGACATGTTCGTACCGGAAAACCTAGACGATCTGATGCAGTATCTCGACTCACATCAAGCTGGAGTCCATATAATCGCGAACGGCACCGACCTGATCAATAGGATTCAGCGAAAACAGGTTAGTCCGAAAATGCTAGTGGACCTCACGGGATTAACTGAGTTCAGTTATGTGAAGTGGGAGGGCGGTATGATTAAGATCGGAGGCTTAACGACCATATCGGAACTTATTGCCTCCCCCTTCCTAGACTCGCGATATAATGTCTTCCGAGAGGTTGCAACGAAGTTTGGCGGACCGTCGATAATTAACATGGCAACCGTCGCGGGAAACATTTGCTCCGCTTCATCATCAGAGGACCTGCTGCCAGTGCTACTGGTTCTTGACGCAGAAGTTAAGGTTCGCAGTATCCACGGAGAGCGAACGCTGCGGGTGGAAGATTTCGTCAAAGGAAAACGAATGACCGACCTAAAGCCAAACGAGATCCTCGTAGAGACAAGCTTCAAGGAATTAGAACCACGTTCCGCCTGCAGCTTTGAAAAGGTTGGAATGAGAAATTCACTCATCATAGCATTCGTAAATTGCGCAGTCTACCTGAAGCTTGCTGAGAACAAGGAGTGCGAGGAGGTTCGGATCGCATTCAACCGAGTTAACGGAAAGATTCCGCAGCGGGCACGACAGACTGAAAGAATAATGAAAGGAAAGAAACTGAGTGAACAAACCTTATCCGACGCCGTCGAAATATTGAGAAAAGAATTCAAGCTGACCTCAGACTTTAGAGTCTCGGAAGAATACCGCGTAGAGGTCGCATGTTCCATCTTCAAGCGTACGGTAGGCAGATGCGCGGATAGACTCGTTGGAGAGAAAATACTTGTCTAAACATTTACTGAAATTCTCGGTTAACGGCAAAGACCACGCTGTCGTCGTCCAATCACATGAACGACTATTGGACGTGTTGCGGGACAAGTTAGGGTTGAAGGGAACGAAGGAAGGCTGCAGCACAGGCGACTGTGGTATATGTGGCGTATTGATGGATGGGAAACTGGTGAACTCATGCCTGGTTTTTGCAATTCAAGCCAGAAACAAGAAAATCGTGACTATCGAAGGGGTAGGTTCCGCAGAAAACCCGCATCCAATACAACGGGCGTTCATGAAGTGGAATGCCTCCCAGTGTGGTTACTGTATCCCAGCCATGATCTTGGCAAGTAAGGATCTGCTCGAAAAGAATCCCGATCCCACTACTGAAGAGATCAAGAACGCGACTCGCGGCATCATTTGCCGATGCACAGGGTATCTGAAAATCTTCGAGGCCGTGAAAACGGCTGCCGCTGAAATGAGGGAGGCCGAGTAGTTGACTGATCATGCAGTTGTGAAGAAGGTGGCGCAGAGCCAACAGATGCTGGTAGTTGGTAAGAGTGTTGGACGAGTAGATTCACTCGATAAAGTACTTGGTAAACCAATCTACACGATGGACATTGTACCAGAAAACGCACTCTACTTGAAAGTAGTCAGATCCAGTGTAGCCCACGCGCTACTCAAGCGAGTGGATTTATCGGAAGCACGAAAATATCCAGGCGTCGTAGCTGTAGTAACAGCTCAGGACATCCCTGGAATCAACGAGTCGACTGCCCTACTCCCTGACAAACCATTGTTCGCGACGGATAGAGTACGTTTTGCGGGCGAACCGATAGCGGCGATTGCAGCCTACGACGCCTCCATCGCCGAGGAAGCAGTTGACCTCGTCAAGATAGAGTATGAGCCCCTCCCATCAGTATTCTCACCGCTCGACGCAATGAAACCTGAAGCGCCCAAGATTCATGAGAAAGGAAATGTAGCAAAGTATCTGAAGGTTCGAAAGGGCAATGTGGAAGAAGGTTTCAAGCAAGCGGACATGATTGTTGAAGGAACTTACAAGACTCCATTTCAGGAACCCGTACCCTTGGAACCTGAAGCCGGGTTCGTGATACCTGAACCCGACGGTTCGGTTACTTGCGTTGGCTCCATTCAGAGCCCTTACCACGTGCAAACAGGAATCGCAAAGATCCTCTCACTTCGTCCCGAACAGGTTCGAGTCATTCAAGCAGCCACCGGCGGAGCTTTCGGACCAAAATCCGACGAAATCCCAGTCGACGTGCTTGGGATGGCGGCGCTGGTTGCTGTTAGAACGGGGAAGCCTGCCGCCCTCGCCTACACCAGAGAAGAGTCCATGATAGGCCACACGAAGCGACACCCATTCGTTATCTCCGTGAAGGTCGGCGTAAAGAAGAACGGGAAACTCACAGCTTGGGAGACGAAAATGGTCGCCGACACCGGCGCGTATGCCTCGCTTGGTCCGCTGGTCGTAATCCGTGCATGTTTCCACGCAACCGGCCCCTACGTCATACCAAACGTCAAAACCGACGCCTACTGCGTCTACACAAACAACACGATGGCCGGATCATTCAGAGGATTCGGAGGACCACAATCCCATTTCGCTGCTGAATCCCACATGGATGAGATCGCAAAGAAGCTCGGCATGGATCCGTTGGAACTTCGTTTAATGAACATGCTTAGGCCTGGAACACTAACCGCCACAAGCCAAATGGTTGACGAAGGCTGTGGGCTCGAAGAATGCGTAAAGAAAGCAATTGCGGAATCGGACTGGTATAATAAACGTCGAAAATTCCAGAGTATGACAGGGACAAAGAAACGAGGGTTAGGAATTGCAATCATGTATCATGGCAACAGCCTAGGCCCAGAAGGCAACGACTTTGCCACGGTGCACATGCAAATTGATAGCGAGTGCAAGATCAGAGTTAGAACGGCGCTCACCGAGTATGGAACAGGAGCTCCATCCGGCTTACTTCAGATCGCGGCCGAAACAATGCATCTACCCTTAGACTACTTCACTCTCGATTCGTCCGACACAGAATATTGCGGCGACTCGGGGCCGACGGTCGCCTCCCGAACGATAACGATAGGCGGCCGTGCTACCCAGATGGTTGCTGGAAAGCTTGGCCAGAGGCTAAGAGAGATCGCAGCATCGATGCTTGAGTGCTCGGCAAATGAGGTGGAATCAAGCGAAGGAATCTTCCACTCCAAATCAGCTCACTCAGTATCCTTCCGTGAGGTAGTAGCTCACGCTTATTCACGAGGGATATCTTTGAAGGAGTCCAGCACGTTCACAGCGCCAAAATGCGACTACGACCCTGAGACCACCCAAGGAACGGTGTATTTGCAATATACCTACGCTGCGGTCACAGCGGAGGTTGAGGTTGATACTGAAACTGGACGAGTGCAGGTACTGAAGATGGTAGCAGCCTACGACGTAGGTAAAGCCATCAACCCGATTTCGGTTGAAGGCCAAATAGAGGGAGGTACGATTCAAGGGTTAGGCTACGCCTTAATGGAAGAAATGATCCACAAGAATGGGGTAGTCGTTAACCCTAACCTGGGAGATTACTATGTTCCCACTTCACTCGACGTACCCGAAATCAAAACGATAATCGTAGAATACCCAGGCCGCTTGGGACCTTACGGTGCGAAGGCCATTGGTGAACCTCCAATAGTCTTGCCGGCCCCTGCGATCGTGAACGCCATCGACAACGCCATCGGTGTGAGAATCAACGAGATACCGGCGACTCCCGATAGAGTAATGGCGGGGTTGAGGACAACCAATCAGTTACGGAAGAGGTAGGGCTGGGGATCATTTGAAGCTCGTTCCCGTTTACTCTGATAAGGCGTTACTTGAGGAGGCCCATGAGCTTATGCAAGCATCGCAGCCGTTTGCTTGGGTAACGATAATCAATCAAGAGGGGTCGAGCGCTCGACATTTGGGTTCATCAATGTTGGTAACTAGCGAAGGTAAAGTCATAGGCACAGTTGGCGGAGCAATTGCTGAGCTTCAACTTATCGAACAGTCAATGCAAGCAATTAAGGAAGGGAAACCGCGGACAATCAAGATACCGTTACCGGTTTGTGCGGGCGTCATAACTTGTTTCGTAAATGTCTTCCACGCCCCTGATCACCTAATCCTCGTAGGAGGTGGTCACGTTGCCCAACCAATTTCAAAACTGGCGAAGATGCTTGGCTTTCAAGTTACTGTAATAGATGACAGGGGTGAGTATGCGACGAAGGAACGATTCCCTGAGGCTGACAGGGTCATCGTTGACGATTGGGCCAAAGCCTTGAACGAAGTCAGCATAAATTCGAACACGTACATCATTATCCTAACTTACGCTGGAGAATATGATGAGCTAGCTCTGAGAACGGTAGTCGCTTCGAATGCGGCTTATATTGGGATGATCTCGAGCGAATCCAAAGCTAAAGGCATTCTCTCGAAGCTAAGGCGAGATGGAATTCCAGATGACCTCCTGCGAAAAGTCGTAACGCCCATCGGACTTGACATCGGTGCTGAGACACCTGCGGAGGTAGCTGTAAGCACGATGGCCGAGATAGTGATGCGAAGAAAGAAAAGGACAGGCAAACCTCTCTCAATAGCGGAACGAGAATTGATCAAGTCTTAACCAACCCAAATTCAATTTGGATTCGTCTCGGAGTCCAGTTATGCTCTTCGGGGCCTGAGGAAGAAACTTTTAGATACTACAGTTATAGGAGGTTGTGGAGACTACCGATGTCATTAGGCGAACTTCAAGCCGACATACTTGGCGTCTTGCAGAGACTAGGCAAAGCGTCTGCTCGAGAAGTAATGAAAGAGTTGGCCACGACTCGCCAGGTTGCTTACACAACCGTTGGAACAGTTCTCGATCGCCTCTACCGGAAGGGCTTGGTTCGAAGGACCAAGGTGGTTGGGCGTGGGGGCGCCAAATATCTCTACTATCCTGCGCCCTCTGAGGAGATTCAATCGAATCTTGTTCAGCGAGCGCTCGGCCAGCTCATAAACGCCTTCGGACCGTCTATAGTTCCGACAATTTACGATAACCTCGAACGAATTTCGAAGGAAGAAGCCGACGAGCTAAAGAGAAAGGTCGATAAGGCGAGAAGGTAGCCCACAATTGATCTTAGAAATCTATGCGGTCTACTTCAGCACTCTTAGAGTACTTGCCGCAATCATACTGCCTCTCGCATCCATCCTCGTATTATTCTTGATTTTCCGAAGAAGCAGTAACCCGAAATCCCGATCCTTGAGCCTCGGCATGATGATGCTCTCTTCAATCTTCTTCTGGCTCTTCATCAGCCTCAGCCTCGTCCTATGTTACGCCCTTTCAGAACTATACGAGTATCAACCAGGAGTTGCAGTTCGAACGGTCTTCGGAACCGTGCTATTGCTTGCAATTATGGGCGGTCTGCCGCTATCCATCCTCCTAACGCGATTTTCTCCACGAATAGTTCTTGCAAAGGTGAAGAATCTCTCACCCCCTAAACCAGATACCGCAGCCTCCTTCAACGCCCTCCGCAGAAGAATGGGAGTAGCAGACGCCGAACTAATGATCTCCAAGACAAACGTCCCCATCTCGTTCGCCGTTGAGGTCCACAAACCAATCATAGTCATGTCGGAGAAACTGCTAACTCTACTGAAGAAAGACGAAATTGAAGCGGTAATGGCTCACGAATTAGCTCACGTGAAGAACTCTGATACGATCCTGAAGGCCTTGGTCACCGCCTACAAGACCGCACTTCCCCATGACCCAATCATACGGTTGGTTGAAGCAGCTTTTCACCGAGAGAGGGAAATGGTTGCGGATGAGACCGCGGCCAGAACGACTGAGAAGCCTTTGTCACTTGCGTCGGCATTGCTGAAGATCTCTGACGCGTTTCCCAAGAATGCCCTTCGATCCTACGGAACTCTATCGATTCTTGGGACGGGTAAAACACTGTTGAGCCGTCATCCGCCGATAAAGCTACGAATACAGCAGTTAGTTCATTTGGCGGAAATCTATGGCTCTAGAACACGCTGATCTACGCTCTAGGTTTTCTCGTCCTTCTTCTTAGTGAGATCCGCAACACTCACTACTCCCAATGGGGGGAATCCCATAGAAACCCCTGCGGTCGGTGTGTTCGTCGGGACCAACATCAGGGTTCCTTTGCTTTGAAGGCCAAGCTCGTAGAGAATGTTCATCCAACGCAATTCCAAAGCCCGAATATTCTTCTCGTAGAGATTCGCGGCGTCAACCATCTTCTGGGCCGCCTCATACTCTGCCATAGCCAAAGTCACCCGTGCCCTTCGCTCGCGTTTCAGCCTGGGCTTGTCTAGACATGGCATCCTGTAAAGCTCCTGGTATTCCGATGTCTTTGACCTCAACAGAGGACACCTTAATCCCCCAATGTTCTGTTTTCTCGTCGATTATGTTCCGGGCCTCGACGCCTACCTTCTCGCGTTCCGCGAGTAATTCGTCAAAGCTAACTTTGCCTATGACCTCTCGCAAGGTTGTCTGAGCAGCCAGAGTGGTAGCATCTAGGTACCTTTCGACGTTCAAAATCACTTTCTCTACATCTATAGCTTGGTAGAACATTATTGCATCGACGTTGACGGGAACATTGTCTTTGGTGAAAGTTTGTTCGGTTCTAAATGGGAACGTTTGTACGCGCGTTGAGACGATGTTTGGAATTCGATCTATGAACGGGATTATGTAAAAGAGGCCAGGACCCTTCAAACCGGTAAAACGCCCTAGGCGTAGAACGGGCGCCCGTTCCCATTCCCTGATTACCCTAATGCCAGACGCCACGATGACTACAACGAAAAGTAGGACTATGACTCCCACAATGAACCCAGGGTCAAACAACAAATCTGCAAGCGCCATGAAACTGTCCCTCACTCCTGAGTTTGCAACGGCTTGACCTTTAAGACTAGCCCTTCTCTCCCAACGATCTCGACTTGCTCGCCCTCTTTCACTTGCGCACCAAGACTTTCAGCTTTCCAAATCTGACCTTCAAAACTCACTTCACCCCTCGGGACGAGAGATGACACCGCCGTCCCAGTCTTACCCATCATTTGATCCGGGCCAGCCTTTACTTTCAGTCGTCTTGACTGGGCCACCTTGAAAACTACGAACCCGAATATTCCGGACATCACGAGGGCTAGCGAGATCAGTGTTTCCCGTGCCGATTGGACTGAACTTGCGGCGATCAGCTCCCATCCCGGGAGCGGAAATTCCAAGAAGCTCGCGGCGATTACCATTCCGATTCCAGCTATGGCGAAAATTCCGACGTGCGTTTTGATCTCTAGCAGAGTAAGCGCGATACCAAGAAGGAACAGGAGGGTGGCAGCGAGGTTGATTCCTATCGCTCCAAATCCTATCAACGCAAACAAAACCATCAGTGCACCGACAATCTCAACGCCGAACCCTGGCGTCTTGAACCCAATTATGACCGCGTACATGCCGACTAGGAAGAGCGCGATTGAGATTATGGGGTTGGAGAGGAATGTTAGGAGTTGGACGCTGTAGCTAGGTGTGTAATTGTAGGTTGGGGCTTGTGAGATTCCTGAGAAATCAAAGCTCTTCGTGTAGGTTACATTGCTTAGTGTGGATGTCAAAACGAGTTTCCGCACGGAAGTGCCCATCTGGGTGGTTGAAAGAACCAGGGTGTAAGGTTGAAGTTGAGAGAGCAGGCTGTCGAGAGTGTCAGCTGCAAATTCGATGATGTGAAGCCTGAGCGCTTCCTCCGGGCCGAGGTTGATGTTCTGCGTGATGAACTGTTGAGCCGCTGTTTCGTTTCTATCGTGAAGTCGAGCGTTGTCCCGCATCAGCCCGGTTAGAGCGTTGATGATCTTCGTTTCGTTGATGGGTTCCCCCGCTGCTGTAACCGGTTGAGCTGAGCCTATGGTCGTTCCGGAGGCCATCACGGCTACGTCCGACGCCATCAAAATGTACGTCCCGCCGCTCCAGGCCGCCGCACCTGAAGGAGTAACCCATACAACAACCGGTATTGGTGAACCGTTGAACGCATTCATAATATCCGTTACGGAACTCAAATCTCCCCCAGGAGTGTTAAGCTCATAGACGATGAGTCGTGCTCCCCCAGCGGTTGCCTCATCAATGGAACGCGTCACTAACTCTACGGTAGGGCCAGCAATGTCTGAACTTACGCTAACAACAAGCACACTGCCCTGAGCCCGAGCAGTAGGCTGGAGCGCCATGAGCACTACGATGGTGACAACTGCAACCAGCGCTAGAGGCTTCATTCAGTGTGGCGTCTCTTCATTGGGTAGGAGGAAGGCGTCCTTTAAACCCTGCTTCAGAATAGTCGACAAAATGTCCACAGTTCTGGAAAAGATTCGAGAGAAGACTCTTGTCACAATCAAGAACAACTAAGCAACGTTTGATGCTTAGAATAATTGGCAGGAAATTTCCGGTAAAGGTCTGGAAGGCGGGGCGTCCTTTTGAAACCCTTATTGAAACCATACTATCACAGAACACTACCGACCACAACAGTCACGCAGCGATGATAAAACTCAGGAAGCGGTACAAGATTAACCCGCGAACGCTCGCCAAAGCAAGGATTAGAGACTTAACGCCATGCATTAAGCAGGCTGGATTGTACAGGTCTAAGGGTCCACGAATCAAGGCAGTATCTAGAATTATTCAAACTCAGTACGGTGGGCGCCTCGCACCCATCATAAACCGGCCGTATGCGGAGGCAAAGGGTGAACTGATGACGCTTCCCGGAGTTGGGCCTAAGACCGCCGATATTCTGCTCGCATTCGTAGCGAAGAATCCAATAATCCCCGTAGATACGCACATTGCGAGAGTTACCAAACGACTCGGAATCGCTAAGCCTAACGCAAACTACGAACGAGTCCGATTGCCATTGGAGGCTCTGATTCCACCTCAAAAGAGAGTCCCATGGCACCTTTCCATTATTGCGTTCGGACGCGCAATCTGTCGCACACCCCGGCCTCGGTGCGCCATCTGTCCTGTGAATAACTTGTGTCCCAGCAGCACCGTCTAACACGAAATCAACAGTAACCTGGTGTCAACAACTTTTTTTAGTGAATGTTCATTCCAAGCTTGAATGAATGGTGACTCGTTGCCAACAGAATTCAATGATGAGGACATTCCCTTCTACGCTGAAGTAACGGCAGGCGGAAGGATAACTATACCTGAAGAAATTCGCAAGATCTTCGAAATTAAGGATGGCGATGCAGTGTTCTGTCATTTGAAAATTATACCTAGGAAAAAGAACAATCTTCCTGCAAAGGAAGCCAAACAGGCTACTTAGTTTGTGTCGTTGAAAGAAGCGTTCGCCCAAGAGAGGTTAGCCTGACGCGGAGGCGGCCAGCGTTTTCCACGTTCAATCTCAACCAACCCCAGACTCTCCAATCCCTTACTCTCCTGCGATCCCCGAATGTGATAACTCAGAAGCGGCTTTCCGTAATTCACAATCTCACTCAACTTCTCTAGACTCTCAACATCGCCTCCAGAACGCTCGATTGCACGCAGGATCTCGAGCTTAGGCTCAGTCACCGTTTGAGTATACCCATATTTCATAACCGGAAGCACTTCAGCACGATCTCCAGCCACGTCGAATGTTCTTATCCCGTGAATGAAAGCCGCCGTAACACCAGCGCACGTCAGATGCTTGCTGGCTGGTCCGACGTTTATGAGAAAATCCTGAAAGCCTTCCGTTTCCTTTTTCACTAGTTGCCCGATTGTATCGAGCATGGTTTGTATTGAGGAATCTTGAATCGGTACTATGTCAACCGCGAGCCGGAGTGTGTCATTTAGCTTTCCGGCAAGCTGTTGCGCTTGGTTCTTAGTTTCGGTTGTTGTAATGAGGACCAATTTGTGTGCTGGAAAGTTGCGGAGCCCAACAAAAACTGCTTCCTCGTTGCCTCCAAGAATCGCCATTTGAAGAGTCTTCAAAGGCATAGGGTCCGCATCCATTCGCATCTAATTAAACACTCAGATGTTTAATTGACTTATACAGAAGGTGACGGCTGATCGCAAGAAAACTCAATCGGCGAAATGGAGGAAGGAAGAGTGTGGTATTCGTCACGGTTACCGTTGAGCCGTTCACTCCTTTTTCAATCGCCGCTATATGTCTCGGTTTTTCTGATGAGGTTCAGCTTCGGACTTGTACTCTTCACCCTTCCAATCTACCTTCCAAAACATGAATTCTCGAACCTGACCGTTGGAATAATCGCAGCCGCATACCCAGCAACCGAGACCATCTGCGGGCCATGGATCGGAATTCTAGTTGATAGATTTGGGCGGCGAAAATGGATCTATCTCGGCCTGACAATCTCCACTGTGGCGCTGTTTGCATTCACATTGAGCACGAACATCGGATACTTGGTAGCCGTGCACGCAGTGCAAGGCGTCGCGGCGGCCATGATCATTGTTAGCGCCCTGACCATGGTAACGGACGCGAGCACCAGCGCAACGCGAGGGAAAGAAATGGGGGTCTACGATTTCGCAAATCTAGGAGGGTATATGGTCGGCATTATAGCGGCCGGAATTCTGACGCGAATTAGCTCACAAACGGCTCCGTTTTACTTTGCCGCCGCTCTCGCGGCAATCGGCGCTCTCTTCGCTTATTTCAAAGTTAAGGAAACAAAAGAGAAAGGAAAGCAACGCGCCCTCTCCCCAATCCAAACATTAAAGATTCTTTTGAGCCACCGACGCGCAGCCGCGATGTTTCCGATCTGGTTGGCCATAACCACGTTCGTTGGTGTAGCCCTGACATTCGGTCCACGCCTCGGCCCATCACCGATCTTGACGAGCCTATTGTTTGGGGGAGCGGTATTGGTATTGGCGGTTACACAACCATTCTTCGGCCACCTCTCCGACAAGTATGGCCGTGATAAGCTCATGATGCTGGGCTTGCTTTCCGTTTTGGGGCTGTTCTTCACCGCCATAAACATGCTTCGGGGTAGGTTAGGGTTCAATTTCGGAGCCCCCTTCCTCGTAGTCTTCGGAATAGGTAGTTTCGCTTTTCCACCCGCCGCGCTCGCAACATTGGGCGATCTAGCCCCCGAGCGCAACCGAGGAACGACCATGGGAGTCTATAGCGTTGTCATAAGTTTAGGAACGATTATTGGCCCGCTTCTCGGCGGTTATTTGCTGGATAAGTATGGGATGAGTAGCCTGTTCTATTCCGGGCTCGTGATATTGATCGGAGCATTGGGTCTGTCGATTCTCATAGCTGGCTCGGGGTTCAGAATCACAAGGCCGCTTGGGTTTCGTAGGCAGGGTCGAAGCTAGGTTTTCTTGGAGAGGTGTGTGATGACGTCCATTTTTGTTAAGACGCCGATGGCTACTCCATCGTGTACGACTACAACGGCGTTGTGGCCTGCTGTCAAGTGCTTGTATAGTTCGGAGATGTCCGCTTTCGAGTCTACGCTCGGGAGCGCTGCGTCCATGACTTCTTGGGTTGGTTGAGACAATGATGCTCCTCTTGTGAGCAGTTTCTTCATCACCGTATCGTCGTAGATGGTACCAAGGACATGGCCCTCTTCAATCACCGGAAGTTGAGATACGTCATGATTTCGCATCAGTTCGACTGCCTTCGCGAGTGGTTCATTGAGGGTCACCGCAATCATGGCTGGCACCTGAGAGGGTTTTGCGTTCAATATCGCCTCGACCGTGATCTTGCCTTCCTTCTCAGCCTCAATGTATCCTAGTTCGAGCATCCACTCATCAGAATACATCTTACTGAGGTAGTTTCTTCCAGTATCCGGAAAGATGACGACCACTACCTGATCTTTGGAAACCTTCTTGGCGACCTGGAGGGTGGCGTACATCGCTGCGCCGGAGGACCCTCCAACCAAAAGCCCTTCTTCTCTAGCAAGACGGCGGGCGGTGATGAACGAATCTTTGTCGCTGACACTAATCACTTCATTCACATAATCCATCTCGAGCGTTTTGGGCATGAAGTCCTCTCCGATCCCTTCGACCTTGTAGGGGTGGGGCGGTTTGTCGATCTTGTTGTAGCGCGGATAGAAAATCGAGCCTTCGGGGTCTACGCCAATGACTTTGACTTCAGGTTTCTTCTCTTTCAGATATTTCCCAACACCCGTAATCGTGCCCCCGGTACCCATACCAATCACCACGATGTCGACTTTCCCGTCGGTTTGCTTCCAAATTTCCGGTCCCGTGGTTTTGTAGTGGACGAGTGGGTTGATTGGGTTCACGTACTGGTTGGGCATGTACGCGTTTGATGTTTCATTCGCGATTCTTTGAGCTACGTTGTAGTAGTTTTCTGGTGAGTCGGGTGGTACGTTCGTGGGGGCGATAACCACGCGCCCGCCGAGTGCTCGAATGAGCCTACGTTTTTCTTCACTCATCTTGTCAGGCATGGTGAAGATGGCTCTGTACCCTCTTATGGTGGCTGTGAGCGCTAGTCCCATACCTGTATTTCCCGAAGTGGGCTCAACTATTGTGCCGCGGGGCTTCAGCAAACCTTTGCGTTCGGCATCGTCAATCATGGCGATTCCGATTCGATCCTTCACGCTTCCGCCTGGATTCAGGTACTCCAGTTTCGCGAGGATTAGGCATCGCGCGCCGTTGGTTACTTTGTTTATCTTCACAATGGGAGTGTTGCCGATTAGGCTGAGAATGTTTTCATGATACTCCAAGGTCAGCACTCCAGTAAACTCCCTCATCCAAGGCTATATCTTGTGCCTCAAATCCGGCACAATCGATAAATCGACCTATACCCTAAACCGCTAACATGGAAGCAGTATTCTTAGTCCAACCTTGGGTTCAGACCCGGACGGCAATGGACTGTTGCAAGCTATGTTACCAGGAGAGAGAAAGCAAAGATCATTTGGAATGTAAACGAGCCCATCTGGCCGCCTACAATTCCCTCCTCGCGATTCTCAGACTTGAAAAGGGAAAGGAGTTCGAGGACGCTCTGAAACAGTTGGAAGAAGCGAAAGCCAAATGCCTCTCAACACCCAAACCGGACAACCAATGCCACGGTAAGTCTCAAGAAGCGTTGGGTCAAACGCTTGCGATCTACGATAAGATATTGGAAAATTACAAGAGAATAATACCCATGCGGGCTGCTCCAAAACTATAAGATGCGCTAGGCGTGGATCGTGCGTATTGAGCTGTGAAAGGGTTCCTAAATCAGCCTTCCATACAACTTCAGATTTTAAGCCTCTTTAAGGCGGATTGAAAAAAGGGAACGTGGGAACATGCAACCTGAACAAGAGTCTAAGATCGGGTGGGTGGATTGGACCGAGGAAGCATTTCAGAGGGCGAAGGCAGAGAAGAAGCCGGTTCTAATGGACATTAGCGCGGTTTGGTGCCACTGGTGCCACAGACTCGATCAGGACACTTACGCGGTCCCCGACATAGCCGAATACATTCAAGCTAATTTCATTCCGATCCGTGTGGACACAGACAAACGACCAGACATCAACCGCAGATACAACATGGGGGGTTGGCCCACAACCGCCTTCCTAACCCCAGACGGACGTGTGATTGGCGGCGGGACTTACTTCCCTCCCGACCAGATGCGTCAACTTCTCGCGACATCAAATCAAACTGGCAGAAATCTCAAGAAAAAACCCCAACTGTGGCTTTGCCTTCCGAAGCCGAAAGCAGACCTGTCGGTGAATTGTCAAATTCCATCGTAGACGAAATACTTGGGGAGGTTGCCAACAACTTTGATCCCATTTACGGCGGTTTCGGCTCGCAACCTAAGTTTCCCAACACGGAAGCTCAAGAATTAGCACTTTTGAAGTATCATTACACTCGGAATCGCGAGTTTCTGGGAATGGTACTTGTGACGTTGAACAATGCAGGCCGAAGTGGCACCTATGACAAGGAGATGGGAGGCTTCTTCCGATATTCAACATCTAGAGACTGGAGCATCCCACACTTTGAGAAAATGTCTGAGGACAACGCAAAATGGCTCGAACTGTACATGCACGCCTACCAATCCACCGCCGACCCATTCTACGCTGAAGTGTCAAGAGGCATTATCGAGTACGTGAACTCGTGGTTAAGTGATCAGAAGCAGGGGTGTTTCTACGGAAGCCAAGATGCGGATGAAGAATACTACAAACTAAGCAAAGCTGAACGCCTCAAGACAAAGCCACCCTTCGTTGACAAACGAATCTATACCAATTGGAATGCAATGATGATATCCGCATACCTCGATGCCTCCTTCATCCTAGCGGATCCGTTCCCACGAGAATTCGCACTCAAAAGTCTCGATCGGTTACTTCAGCTCAATTTCAGGAGAAATGAAGGCATGTACCATTGCTATGACGACAAACCGCAACTGGAGAACCAGCTTGCCGACCAAGTACAAACCGTCAGTGCATTATGCCGTGCCAATGAATGCACGGGAGAAAGGAAGTACCTCAAGACCGCAACAGAGCTGATGAATCTCACCGTAACAAAATTGCATGATCCAGAGTTTGGCGGGTTCTTCGATACTGTAGTTGACCCTAACGCTCCTGGCTTCCTCGGTAAACAAGCTAAACCCCTCGAAGAGAACAGCGCCGCGGCCCGCGTGCTTACAAAGCTACATCACCTAACAGGAGAACCATCCTATCGAACGCACGCGGAGGATACCTTGAAGCGTTTCGTGGATTCGTATCTCAGCTTCGGGTTCTCATCGGCCGAGTTCGCGTTGGCCGTTGACGCGTTCATGAATGAACCGAGTATGATACAGATCGTTGGATCTCCGGACAAGCCGCAAACCAAGGGCCTACTTGCGGAGGCCAACCGCATCTATGAGCCAAGGAAGATCGTGCAAATCTTTGACCCAGGTGTGGATTCCAAGGAAATAGAGGCGAAGGGTTACTCAATGAGTGATATTCCAACCGCCTACGTCTGTGTGGGAAGAGCCTGCACGGCTCCCATTACGGAGCCGAAGCAGATTGCGCCGTCATTGGAACAGATGATCACGGCTAACATCAAACATTAAGCTTCAAGCTTCAGATTATCGACCGCTAGTTTCTTCCTGATTTCCTCCATTTGTTCTGGGCGCATGAGTTTTCTTGCATTGAATCCGGCGTTGTCGTTTGGGCTTCGAGGGATTATGTGAACGTGCGCGTGGGGTATGAGTTGGTTTGCGGCAGCACCGTCGTTTATGGAAATATGGGACGCGGCGGCCCCCATCTTGGATGTTATGAGCTTATTCAGAGCGTGTACGTGCGAGTAGAGTGCACAGAATTCACGCTGGGACATGTCGTTCACACGCTCGAAGTGTGCCTTGGGTAAGACGAGAGTGTGCCCTATAGAGATTGGATACTTATCGAGAAATGCAACGTAGCCCTGGTCTTCGTAGATGATGTATGCTGGTGTTGTTTTGCTTACGATGTCGCAGAAGACACATGCCAATTGATGAGCCACTCTAGCCGTCACTAGGTGATAAGGCGAAAGTTAGATAAAACGACTCGCAACTATAGGAATACCTCATCTGTAGGCGAAGAAACTTGCCAAAACGAAAAAGAACGAGGCCTAAGAAAGCAAGAAGTCGGACCACCAGGAGAACGACGCCGAGAAGGACGTCAAGAACCAGACGAAAGCATGCGGCGCCAAAAGAAACGCACTTCAATGCTTTGCTTGTCTTCATGATGTTCCTATACATGCTCAGGCTCGTGGACGAAAAAACACTCAAACGAATGCAAAGAGACCTATCCCCTCAGAAGAAACCTCCCACGAGGCGTAAAACGAAGCGTAGGGCGAAACCCAAAGCGAAGCGCCAAAGACGCAGAAAGTAAGGCATATTAGCGATCAGGTGAAGGTGTTGCGTCATGAAAACATTTTGCGGAGCATTCCCACTCCTTCCAGGTAAGACGGAAGCTGGGAAAGAGTTTGCGAAGGCATGCATGGGACCCAGACGCGCCGAATTTGCGGAATCACTGAAGACACAAGGCGTAACGAAGGAATCATGGTTCCTACAGAAGACTCCCCAAGGCGACATGGTGATCGTTCACTTTGAAGCCGAGGACGTGGAGAAGGCTTTCGAAATTTTAGCCACGTCAAAAGACCCGTTTAGGGTATGGTTCAAACAACAAGTGAAATCAGTTACGGGAGTCGACCTAGAACAGCCCAGCGATGAGCCACCGCCAGAAGAAATCGTGCACATGTAAGCAAGAACCAAGAACGACACGATCCATACTCATTATCTTGAAAAAACTAGGTGAGTATGGGCCACCTTCAATCGCATTTTCAAAACCCTTCTATCAAGCGGCAACTTCACGTTACCGTCCAATCTCATATCCGCGGTTCTCAGAGAGAAAATAATAGCTTCACTCAACTCTCTTGCTTATCTTCACAGGGGGTCTATTGTTCCCGTTGAGTAAAATTGCCACTGAGACCTCTACTCTTGAAGACGCTGGGGAGCGAGGCCCGGTTAAGGATCCTATTAGTTCTTGCTCGAAGTCGTGGAGAAGATTTGACGATTTACAAGATTGCGAAGTTCAGCGGGTTGGACAGGAAGGTAATACGGAAACATTTAGGAAAATTAGTTGAAACAAACCTCGTACACATGAAAAGTTACGGCCCAATATCCGTATACAGCATAAACAGTGACAACGGTCCCGTCCAACGAGTAATAGACCTATTCAACGAAGCACGCCTACTCGCACAAGCACCCTTAGCAACGGTGCAAACAATGCATTGGTACGACATACGTGCATAAACCGAAAAACCACTTTTTGTCATCCAGGGAATCCTACCGGTATCTTTAGAGTATTCCCCAACCTCCCGCAATGGGACCATCATTGACTCTCTGGAAAACACTCTACGCGATGGTCTGGCTTGCTTTCTTGCAAATCGTTATCATCGTAATGCCGCGCTTCACCCTCTACCTCGTTGACGTGCATGCGCTCCTCGGCGTGGTAATCTTGGCATTGGCGCACTACAACAATGCGAAGATGAAACATACTGAAGCGCCGAATCGGCTTAAACGGATTACAAAAGCCACGGCTATTTTGGCAACGGTTCAGATAATTCTAGGGGTAATACTCTACGCTAACCTCAGGATGAACGTGAGCATCCCCCTAGTAGAAGTCATAGTCTTCATTCACATTGTAATAGCATTGGCAATTATAACTCAGGCCGCGTCGGTTGCGACCGCTTACGATATGTGGGAAGACCACGAATACGAGGCTCCTAAGAAATGAAACTGAGCAGGTTCAGATCCGCATAGAGATTCCAGAATTCATCTGGGAGCTGAAGTTCGATCCACGCACATTTTGTGACCTATGATTGGTGAGTCGCATTCAAATGCGATTCAGGATAGCTTGGAAGAGGTTTTGTTCCCATGAGACATAGAATTGGTGTTATCGGTGCTCCGCTCTGTGATGGTGAGCGCGAATTTGGCGTTGAGAATGCCCCTAGGGCGCTTCGTGATGCTGGCGTCCTCGAGAGTCTGAAGACGCGCTCGGAGGGTAGGGACTTTGGAAACGTCCCGCTCAAAACGCCTCTGAAGGATGAGTTCACAGGGAAAGCCCGAAACTTGAGGTCGGTTATTGAGAGTTGTCAAGCAATAAAACGCATGGTTTCTCAGCTTGTCAGCAGGGAATATTTCCCCTTGGTAATTGGCGGCGATTGCACCCTCGTTCCAGCCGTACTGGCTGGTATTGTATCAGCAGATCATGACATTAGCGTAATTTACTTGGACGGGCATCCAGATTTTCATACTCCCGACACCACAAGGTCTGGTTATTTCTCAGGTATGGCTCTAGCTATTACTGTGGGTTCTGGGCCTGACGAATTAACGCACATGGGCAGCCGATTCCCTATCGTTAACCCTCAGAATGTTCTGCTCGCAGGCCCTCGTGTGGGAAACATAGATCCATCTGAAACTGATGATCTAGCCAAAGTGGGTGTCAGAACGCTCATTCTGGAAAGCCAGGGAGCTGACAATTTCAGGAGCGAATTAAAACGCCTAGCTGAACAAATTCAGGGACCAGTATACTTGCACTTCGATTGTGATGTAATGAACTCTCAAGACATGCCTTCGCTGGCAGGTATGAAGGCTAAGGTTCATTCTTCTGGCGGACTTACCCTCGAAGAAGCATTGTCCGTTTGCAAGGTTTTGTCTGATCTGCCGCTTGTGGGAATGGACGTTACACTCTACGATCCAACCGCAGACACAGGCGGTATGTGCGCTAAGAAAATTATCAGGCTGTTGGAAAATGTGCTTGTCCCTTAGCCTCTAGATTCGCTGACAATTAGTTGAGTGCGCCTGTTCTGTTTTGTTTTTTACAAAGGTGAGCCAACCCAGCTCCCGCTGCGTTAGTATCATGGGCGGCCGTATTCACCAGGCTACTCTCGGAAACATGCGAGAGCTTCTAAAAAGCGAAAAACCGGTCGTTGTGGATTTTTGGGCTACCTGGTGCGCCCCCTGCCACGTCATGACACCGATCCTTAGAGACATGGCTAAGAGATTTGAAGACCGGATAGTCTTCGCGAAAGTGGACACTCAGTACAGCAGGGACTTGGCCCAGCAATTTGGAGTCAAAAGCATCCCAACCCTCATCCTCTTCAAGAACGGAAAAGAGTGGGACCGATTGACTGGGGTTAGGAGCCGGTCGGAACTTAACAAGCTTCTAGAGAAACTATCTTCCTGAGGCTAATTTAATGGCTCTGAGGATCAAGAGAATAATTAGTCTCTCTAAGTGAATCATAGCTGAAGAGTTATGGCTGCGGTTCGTCCGGAACAGATGCTGAAGATCCTTGAGGTAACGGATTCACTGAATATGCATCGGGAATCAGTCACGATTCCACTCTCGACCGAAGGTGAAGGTAGCGTTACGATTCTTCCCGACCGGCGCGTACGAATCGTAGTTCCGAGTAACAAGCCATTCGAGGACTGGCTCACCGAGCTACGAGCTCAGTTGTCGAGGATGGATCTGCCAACCTCACAGGAGTAAGCTAACTCACTTGTTCGGGTTGGCCCAGCGTAGTATGCTCTCTTGCTCCGAGTCTAGGCCTATCAGGGTCGATACTCGTACGCCGACGAGGCGGATCTTGCGGGGTGGATTCTCGAATTCTCGGAAGAGTTGTTTTACGTATTCCTCGATGATGGATTTTTCGTTTGTGTACCTCGTATGGGTTCTTGCTCGGGTGAAGGTTTCGAAGTCTTCTAGCCTAACCTTGATGCCGATGGTTCGGAAGAGCATTCTTTGAGATTGAACTCGGGCGTGTACGTCTTGGATGAGGGAGTCAAAAGCCTGCATGACCTTTGTCTTGTCGATCACGTCTTCGTCAAAGGTGGTTTCTGAGCTGATGGATTTGATCGCTGATGATGTGATGACCTCTTCTTCGTCTATTCCATTCGCTATTTGCCAGATTCTCATCCCATATTTTCCGAAAATCTCAGTCAACCTGCTGGGATGCGTGGAAGCCAGTTGGCCGATAGTTACGATCCCTGTTTGAGTCAGTACCTCTGAGCTCTTCTTGCCGACTCCACTGATCTTTGTTACGGGCAGAGGGTCTAGGAATTCTCGGATTTTCTGTGGCGGAACGCTGGTTAAGCCGTCTGGTTTCTTGAAGTCGGAGGCAATTTTCGCGATGGCTTTGTTCGGGGCGATGCCTATGGAGCAGGTGAGTTTTGCTTTCTCACGTATTTCCCGCTTGATCGTTTCGGCCAGTGCGGCGGCTTCTTCGAAACTGGATACTTTGTCAGTTATGTCTAGGAAGGCTTCGTCGATGCTCATTTGTTCAAGTTTCTCTGAGAAAGCTCGAAGCAGTCCGATAATCTGCTCCGAAGCCTGTTCGTATCGAGTGAAGTTGGGGTGTAGGTAGACGCCGTTTGGGCAAAGCCTGTAAGCGATGGAGATGGGCAGTGCGGAATGTACTCCAAGTTTGCGTGCCTCGTAGGAGCAGCCCATCACAACTCCTCGCCCTTTTCCTTCCCTTGGGTCCGCGCCGACAATCACGGGTTTCCCAATGAGGGTCGGGTTCTCGCGCTGCTCAACTGAGGAGTAGAATGCATCCATATCGATATGCAATATGACCCGAGGCAAGGCCTTAGGTTTCGGCTGGTTTCGTCGTTATTCAAGTTTGAGGAGTCTTCTGCGTTACCAGTTATATTCTATTATTTTCAGTTTCCTAGCTTTCAGTGGCCTGTCAGCTCAGAGTACAACTTGGATCAGCACAGAAGGAGCTACTCACATGAAACCTTACCGAGCCACTGCCATTTCCTGCTCGGCCATGGCTGTGAGCTCCTTTAGTTCAGCTGCGAGACCCTTTCTGATTGCCTGGTCCAGAGGGTAATATGGTGCTCTCGGCGGACCAGCCTTGAAGCCGCCCAGTTCTGCGCATGCTTTCAACCACGCCACCTCGTTTTCAGCTGTAATGTTCCTGAATAGTTCCGTGAACTTGACATGGAACGGAACGGCTCTTTCGAGATCCCGCTTCATGCAAGCGTTGAAGAATGCTAGAGTTCCTTTTGGCGTTCCAGGACCCACTACAGACACAATGCTGTTGGCACCAACCATTGCGTCCCCCAGGAGCCAATTCTCTCCTCCTGAGAACACATTGATACGACTAGAAATGTGACTGACCACCCGTGTCCTGTGAACGACTTCTCCATTAGATTCCTTCACAGCTTTGATCCTCTCAAGCTCCATCAGCCTGTCCCAAAATTCAGGCGTCATATTGAAACGGAAGGAGGATGGATTGTTGTAAACCATTATCTGAATCTCATCTACGGCATCGTTCACTTGGCGATAATGCTCATAGGCGGCCTCGAAAGTGCAGGGAATCAGATACGGCGAACCTATCATAACCCCATCGCCGCCCGCATCTTCGACATATTTCGTACGCCTTATGCACTCAGCAGTATTGTGGAATGTAGTTCCGAAAACGCATGCAATCTTCTGAGTGACATCGACTGCGGTGTCCACAACTTTTCTGAACTCTTCGTCGCTTGGAGCATAAAATTCGCCCATGCATCCAAAAGCCAAGTAACCTTGAAACCCTGCCTCCTCATAAGCAGTAATGTTGCTCTTGAGGCCATCCAAGTCGAGATCTTGGTTATTCTTGACGACAAACGGCATCAATGGAAAAACTCCTTTCAGGGCTTTTCGTGGCATTTTCTCTTGTCTCACATGATTGGAATCTAGCTGTGTCTGTTATAGAACTTGCAGTTTATAGTACCGGTAAGTTGGGGTCAGAATCCCCTACACCCTCTCTGATCTTATTCGGCTCTGTACTAATACTGAAAATGTATGCAAGCATTGCCAGTTCCAGTGACAATTCATCCTACTGGTGCGGGCAGACCGGTTCATCTTCTAATTAGGAATTCCTTGACGATCGCAGAACGATTGCTCAGGTTACTAACACGGTTGTTGCGGTCACGGTATTGTAGCCGTATCCGTACGCATTCCATACGGGTTCGACTGGTTGCCGAGCGCCGCTTCTATCATATGCCCGAGACATCAGAGCAAATCTTCCGGGTTTCTCCGGGGTCCAAGTTACTGACCAACGCCGCCATGCATAGGAATTAGGCGCAATTTCGGATAATTCGGCGGTTTTCCATTCCGAATTGTGAGTTTTGAATTCGACCTTCGTTATTTGGCCGTAGCCCGACCATGCAACGCCCTTAACACTGCATGATCTGCCGCGCTTGAGAATCGCTTCTTCAGCAGGTTTTAGGATTAAGGATTTGACCCGAATCCGGTCCACCCCATGGTGCAGCCCTTCGGGCGGATCGTTGTAGACATATCTCTCATTCTGGAAATATCCTTGAAACGGTTCGGTTAGGACACGTACTTCAGTGAGCCACTTCACTGAAGCCATACCGTACCATCCAGGCACGATTAGCCTCGCTGGGGCTCCGTGGATCCTCGAGATTGGTCTCTCATTCATTTTGTACGCCAATACTACGTCTTCATGGAGCGCCTCAGATAACGAGAGGCTTCTCTCAAACGATAATTCGCGACCGGCCTCTACACCCATGTCCGCACCTTTAAAGAGAAGTTCAACTGCGCTGTCTTTTGGCCCGGCTTTCTCCAATACATCCTTCAATGGCACACCGGTCCACGAGGCAGTGGCTACGGCGCAATCGCCCCAAGGGGTGCTGGGGGGAATGGGGTGCATCCGTGTCCGGCCATTACCCGCGCACTCAAGCGTAACAACCAGAGTTTTCTCACGCATTCGTGTGATTTCGCTTAGCGGCAGGGCTAGATGATTTTTTACCGCGCCGATTACACGCAATCTCCATGTCTTAGGATCGATTGTGGGCACTGAGAAATGATTCCGAACATAGAAGGAGCCGCTGGGTGTTATATTTCTACGAAGTAGAATCTCTCGCGGAGTTTCAGCATTATAGGGTTCCGTCTCGACAAGGATCGGACGAGCCCCTGCTATTTGTCTGGAACCTTCTTTCAAGTTGCTCATCTACGTTCTAATTTGCACGGAATACTTGAGACTCTCTTCAAGGAACGAAGAGCTTGAAATACGATTAATTCGTTCAGCGTTTGCGTTCTAGCGCTTTCATTCGGCGTTCTAGTTCTTCGATGCGTCTCGTGAGACCGTGGATGGCTTTGTGATGACCGTAACTGTGATCCACGAGATCGTTGAGGAGCTTCTTCAACTCTCGAGCGGTTTTTTCTTCCACCAAATCCCATCATCCATTAATGGTTATCATGGTTATTTATGGGTAATTTGAGTCAGGTAATTTTGTGTGAGGGTCTACTGGATGTAGTTTAGGACCGTACCCAATCCGTTGTGGCCTTAGCCGTTCTCGAGTTACAATTTCCACTAAGTAGAAATGAGGCATAATTACCCTTTACGACTGTCTCTCCCAGTTACCTTAAATACTTAGTCGGCATATATACTCATTCTAGATGAGTTCTGGAGGTGTTTTGAGGATGGCTAAGAGTCGCAAAGTTAAGATGAAGTTAGGTACTGAGCACGACAAGAACGTTAAGCAAGAGGAAATGGTAGCTTAAGGCTACAAAAGCGGGTGGATGTGTCCACCCCAATTTTCTTTCTTCATTATCTAAACAATCCTTCAGACATTCCGGTCACTGCCAAAGGCGAATGGTTGACTCTGACTCAGAACGCTAAGAAACCGACTGAGCATGACCCTGGAAATACATAGGAAAAAGTGATTTGAGGGTGTGAATCTGGCGTTCAAGTGTAACTTTACGGGATCATGATTAGATCATTATGGCGGCTGCGATTGCTGTCGTCCAGAGTCCGTCTTTGTTGCCTTCTGCCGATTGGCAGATGTTTCTTGTGGTGACCCTCATGCCTGATATGTTCCATATCTCTTGCTTAATGTCCCAAGCATTTTCAACATCAAACGACACGCCATGTGTCGAGGCGAGCATTGAAGCAGCCAGATCTTCGGCGTAGTCACCAGCTTTCTCCTGCGTCTGACCATACGAAGTGTGTTCAGACAGGTAACCGTACACCGCTCTTTCGTACGGTAAAGCCATCCCTATAGCCGCAGCCATCAGCCTGTTCGGCTCATTCGTATCAATCCGGCTCATCACACAGAATAGTATTTGACCGGGTTTCAGAAGTGGCAAGATCTCGTGCCTCGACAGTACGTTGCAATTGGGAGGTACGATGCTTGACACATAGACTAGGTTACAGAAGGCTATGCCTGCATCGCGAAGAGCCAATTCGAAACTTGCCAGTCTTTCTTTGTGGGTACCGACGCCCTTTGTGAGAAATATTTTCTCAGGGATGTTTACGTTCATCTAGGATACGATCAACAACGTTTCGTGGGCATTTTTCAAGATTACCATTTTGCAGGTTCAATGATGCGTGGCCGAGAGCGGGTAATGCGAACGGTAGAAAACCGATGCCCGAGGATGGACCCGGGACGGAATTCTGCCTGTAGGTGTTAATGCGTTGAGGGTTTTCTAGATGAAGTGAAGTATTAGACCCAGCAAGCCGCCTAACAGCACTAGGATACCTCCAATGCCTCCGCCGAGAAAACCAACGACGATTAGAACAATCGCCCATATGGGTTCAAGGACACGTTTGGCTAGGATAATTGCTACTATCCCCAGAATCAGGGGGACGAAAGCGAAGCCAAATGTCATTCCTAGCAGCGGGACGCTGAAGGGGAGTGAAATGGCATGTCCGATAAGTGCCAGGAGGGTCAAGACTACGAGTATAATGCCGCCAATGAGGACGAGGTAATAGGCTGCCTTATCCAATCCGTGTTGTTTAACCAAGTTTCTCAATCGAGGTTGTTATACCAGCTACTAGATAGCGTTATCTATGCTTCTCTGCGGCGACGTTGCGCGACGTTGATCTGCATCTTGGGTACACACGACTAATTCTTGTCGGTTATCGGGAGGTATCTGATGCGAGACCTAGAAAATACGCAAACCAAACTCACGGCCGGATCTTAGGGCTGAGATGTACCGGTAAATTGGGGTCGGAACTCCCTGACCCATCTTGGAAGTCAGGTAGCCGATGATTTTTGTGAAGACGAAAAAAGGGCTAGGGCCAGAACCGTCTAGAATTTAGCAGGACTGGCCAGAGAGAGTTGGGTAGCATGTTACCGTAGCGATCAAACGCATATGATGCTGAAGGCATCTGTTTTTTTCTTAATTGGTATAGAACCGAGACAGGCATCGCGTCATTTACTTGCGGGTGCAGTTCAGTCGCATCTTGAATACGAAAGAGTTCAATGAACGGTGCTTGTTGTTCAGCGAACGTTCCAGCCTCTCTTCTTGTCGGGAAACGAGCTATGTTGAATGGCTGCTTTATGTCGATCATATTGCTTCGTAGGATATTTGGGTGATTCTGACCTAAAACCGTTGGCATTCATCTTTATGCCATGATGCGACTATGGAACCCATTGTTCAGGCGTTGTTCAGGTATCCCTTGCTATTGTTACTCGGATGACCGGGGTGAGAATCCCCGTCTCTGATTTCGGGCTCAGTGCGAAAGGAGCTATTACTCGGAGTAGAAACTTGATTTTCTTACCCTGATGTTACAGAATGGGCACGTTGGCTGATATTCAGTGAAATTACTCTTGCATTTAGGACAATACCAAGCCATAGGAAGCACCCTTTCACTAATCTCTGAAGAACATACCTGAGTACTAGCCCTGCAAAGTGCCTACTACCGCAGAAATGTCCGCTAGAACATCAGTAATACTCACATTGATGGGCAAAAAGTCCACTGAGAGTCAGAAAGCACGGTGCGCAGCGTATACGTACCCGTAAATTGGGTGGTCAGAACCCCCATCGCCGGAAGGAGATTTGCTACGAGTAAGAGGGAGGCGCGCACCCAAACAGGTTCAAGCCCCTCCGTCTCTGACCCTGATCGAGTTAAGTTAAGTGCGTGTCTTTGGAGAAATGACAAGAGCATCCGTCGTATCCGATGTCAATTTTCGTGAACGTAGCGCACCTTGAATTTTCAATTTTGCAGCATCACAGTACGCACTCCAAACAAATGGGTTTGGGTCGTAGACTCTAAGAAATTCCCTATCATAACCAAGCACACTCAGCATATGCCAGTTTTTCGGCGGAATCGGTACCGAAATTATGGCGGGTCTATTTTCGTCTACACATTCTTCAAGAAAGCTAACTAACGCATTGAATGACCCATGAAATTGATACTCTTCACAATATCGGATATCGGCCCACGAAAACTCGGAGTATTGCTTCAATACATCTTGGATTGGTTTGAGTCCTATCTGATCCAGCCCTTTCCTTCTCACGAATTCGCGTAGTATTTGCCCCTGCGTTACTGTTGAGTTCGGCATGTGATATTTTGCGACTGCCTCAATACTCGCAGGGATACACCAATCATGGTTTGGCGGTTGTCTTACTTCAAACGGAAAGCGTTCGAAGTATCGAATCAGTTGCAAGTCTTCTTACTCCTATACCCTGTGTTATACCGTTCGGCGTTTGAATCAATGTACGCGACTTATTTTCTCTGGCCGCACGGATTCCTATGTCAGTCGGTGTCCTTTCATTTAACCCAACGGTCCACTAACTGGACTTGAGCTGAATTCCAAACTGGGATACAAGAGCTTCCGTTGTGACCTGATTAACTAGCGAAAGTGACCTCGCCTCCGGCAGGCTGCGATTTATGCGTTCAAGCGCCCGAATCTCATGCCTTAGATTTTCGAAGTCTTATTATGACAATATCCCGATTTCACTGAAGAGGGCGAAAGAAGTGAGTGATTTCAACGATTGGAACAGAAAGATCATCGATGAGTTTCGAGCGAATGAGGGGAAGGTCGGCGGGATGTTTGAAGGCAAAACGTTGCTTCTTTTACACGCTAAAGGGGCTAAGAGCCAGCAGGAACGTATCAATCCACTAGCGTATGTGCGAGATGGGGAAAGGTTCGTGGTGATTGCGTCTAAAGGAGGCGCACCGACAAACCCGGATTGGTACTACAACGTTGTTGCAACCCCCGAACTCACGGTTGAAGTTGAAACGGAAAGATTTCGGGTTCATGCCACCGTAGCTGAAGAACCGGAACGGACGCGGTTATACAATAAGATGGTTGAGATGATGCCTGCCTTTGATGATTATCGACATAAGACTACGCGCAAAATTCCAGTCGTTGTGCTGACACCTATGAAGTAAGAGTGAAATTGCTAAAAATATCTCGTCACAGCACACTTTGCAGCGATTTTCACGCTCTTCTCGCATGACACTCACAGCCATCACAGCCATAGCCCTTAACGTCCGCAGAACCAAGAGTACTTGTCCAAGGCGATAGCGGATGGTTACTTTAGCTGTGATTGTACCATGTCGGAACGACTGCGACGCAGCGGAGAAGTTGGTTTCAAGTTTCAGTGAACAAACCATTCAACCAGACAAAGTTGTCGTAGGTCACGATAAGTGTCTTGGCCAGAGTGGATGCGTCCAGTTTGGAAACAAAGCTGCAACAATCAACTTCTACGCCAAGCAGCTCGACACCGACTACATTGTAGTCTTGGATGCCGACATGGAGTTAACGCCAACATTCTTTGAGGCATTCAAGATCGCCTTCGAACGAACAATGCCGACCGTAGGCAGCGGCGTTGTCTACGCACTATCAGAGAATACGGCGGCGAGGAAGAACCGACTTATTGGATTCGGTAGTGGGGCAATGCGCTGGTACTGGTTCGGGGGATGCATGTACATGCAAAGAAGCTTCCTCGTAGCCAACCCTATGCCTACGGAAACTGTACTTGAGGACGTTGTTTACGGTAAACTACTCGAGCAGAGGGGAATCAACGCCGAATTCGTTCCCAACGCTGTCTGTTTCATGTGGAGGAAAAACGAGACCTTAATCCGACAACTACGAAGACAAATTCGGTTCATGCTGGGATCACTCGAACAAACACGTTTCCATCTGAGTCGACACACGCCTGTCCTTTACGCCGCCCTTTCCACCGGCTATGTTCTTACCCTGCTGGGGGCTTTCAGGCTTAACCTGGTTTTTGGATTCAGCCTCTTTCTCGGCTACACTCTCCTAGTCGCAGCATGCTATTACTCCGGTTCTCAGTATGAAGAGAACGGTCTCGCCGTCACTCTCACATACAGCCTATTGTGGCTTCCAATCTGCTGCTACACGTTTGCACTGTTTATCGCAAGGAAAAAGATATGGTAGGCGCCGCCCCTATCAAGAGTCCCTCGGAGTCTCACTATACCTGATACTCGCTGAAGGCTTACTAGTAAACTGGGGCTGAAATCCCCTCCCCCGCACATTGTACTGGCCTCAAAGAGTAGAAAGGCCCATCTCGATCTGTTAGGTCACGACTAATCATGAGCTTGTTGAGTGGCATCGAACTCCTGTCGGTGCTTGTGGTAGTTGGTGTGCTGTTTCTTTTGGGCGTACGATTGAGAACGAGATCGAGTACCGCCATTCTATTGCTGATCATTACGTTTCTATTTCTGGCGTTGATCTCCTTAGGCAAATTGACTATGGCTTTGTTTACCGCGGCACTCTTTCTTGGGACGATACTAATCCTGTTTGTCTGGATCTCACTCCGCCACTCATCTCTTAGCATTCTACAGGTTTCGACGGAAGTCAGCCGGACCCGCACCTAAATAGGTACAAGTCCCTCCGGACCCGCCACACTTACGGTTCGCTTATGGTTACTAGTAATTTGGACCTGAAATCCACTCCCCCACACATTCCATAGAACCACGTGTACTCCCAAACGAAATCTCCGCCCGACTCTTGGAACGTGCGTTATGAACGCGGGGGAAAGAATAACCTGTCCAAGAAGGTTCCTGAGAGAAGACTCGAAGTGACCGGTCAGTTGGATTGCATATTCAAATTGCGCTCTTACTGCCATTGGAATATATTCTAAATAAATTGGGTCAACAGAATTAGTGAAGATATACCGGGAGTATTGAAACTATTCCTGAAGTTTGCGTTCTGATATTCGTCTGGCTGATGATACGATTAGTGGAATGAACCAGAAGTAGAATCGTATGGGTTGGTCGAAGAGTTTGATATTCCAGAATACTGGCAGCACGGTGATGGCGAATAGGGCTGCGGAGATGAATAGAATGTTCCTAACCCTCGTATATTTCGCGAGTGATTCCTTCGGAACCAACCCTTTCTCTTCCGAGGCTAATTGATGTGTGAATAATGCGAGGAGCAGCATCAGTCCGGCCATGTCTAGGGCGTACAGGATTGAGGCGTAGTAGAGGAATATTTCGTGGGTTAGGAGGTCGAAGGTTATGTTGAGGTAGAAGAGGTAGGGTTCAATGGAGACGAGAAAGAGTAGCACGAGGTTGAGGGTGACTATGGTGCTATCCTCCAGAGGGAGAACCGACATTATGTTCGTATAACTTAGCCATACAGAGATCAAAATCAGGAACCCAAAACCGAACTCTAGAATGTCGATAAGGATCCCGAACGGCTTCGGAGGGAGCCGAGTGATCAAGGGAATGGTACTGATCGCTAGGGCCAGTCCGAATATGATGTCCGAGAGCGACTCGATCCGGGACTTGGCAATTCGCGGCCCAGCCTGTTTCATTGTTTCGTCCAAAGAGGAATCGGGATTTAGTGGCTGAGCTGTGTTGAAAAGTTCTTTGATCGATTCTGGTAAATCATGAGGATGGTTTCATGCGGTGACGTTTGGGTGGGTTCTGCCTGAGTGATATTTCGCAGACCATCTTGACGATTTCCGAGACATCCTTTAACCCATCGAATGAGCCAATGAATTCGAAATTGTTTCTTTGAACTAAGAACGCTTTCCCTTTCCTCTTGCGTCTGGATTCAATGTCGAAAAGGATTGCTGGGCGAACTTGAGTAAGTTTACTTTGAATATGTGCTTTCAGCCTTACCCGGTTAAGTTTTGACATCATACAAGATTACGTTTTCCAGTACCCAAAATCTCCATTACTTGTAACCTTCCTTCGCCTATGTGGCCGTGGCGTTTGAGGAGTTCAAAATCTTCCTCTGTTACTTCGCCTTTCCGATTGGGAGGGAATCGTAGGGTCTTGAATACTCGCACCGGAGATGAAGGTTCGGTGGGCACGGCACAGCAACTACAGCTTCATACCAGCTCTGCGATTGCGGCTCGATGTACATCAAACACTTTCCCATTATGAGGACCCAGTTTCCTCCCATCTCAGGAACTATTTCAAACTAATCGCAACACAACACATAGGATTATTTGACATGGCTGTAAATCATCTAGAATCACATGAATTATTCGGAAAAATTGGCCATGAAGTTCTGCCAAAAATGACAAAGGGACGCGTAATCACCGGTAACGACGAGCCGCGCATCATGTGAATCAGTATTCATGTCGCGAAACAGATGAAATCTCCTCTTATCTTACATGACATTTCATAATACGATGAGAGGTGAAAAGATTTGACGAAGAGAGAGAGCTTCAAGAAGTGGACGAAGAAAATGAAGAACGTTCGACAGACGATTCCCAAGAGCACAAAGAGTAGACTCATAACCGCAGATGACAGAGCGGAATGTTTAGCGGCCTCATAGAAGGCTAGAGCAGGCGCTAGAAAGGACAAGTCTCTCTCTATAATATTCTACCCAAATTATCGTAAATAGAAAAGCACTTTTACAGGCAAATCGCTCGTATAACGGGCTGGGAGAGTAATTCTAACTCAAGACGGAGACAACGTCGCAAAGCTGGAAGAACGTTCCAATAGTGCACTCACCAAATCAATTGACGAAACAATCTCTGAATTCTTAGGTAGAGACGTTACCAAAGCCTTCAGCCATCACCTCTACGCGTATCTTGGAGTAAGTACGACAGACGTTCCGACCGATCTGAACGAGTTCTTCACAGAACTCAAGAGTTCGTTCGGTGTGGGCGGTAGTGTTCTAGGTCAGAGAATTATTCGAAGACTCCATGCGGAGTTTGGTTTGACTTTACCTACCCCGAATGCGGGGGTATCTGAATCTTCTCAACTGTTGGTCAATTTTGTTAAAGAAATCTCAACCTTAGGGAGAATGGTTTGATCTTGTCGATGCCTAGGGGCAGATCAAGGCTTCCGCTCATAGTCTCAATATGCTTTGCTGCAGTAGCTGCGATTGGTGCGTTTGGAACTATAGCTTGGGTGACCGGTCAGTTTACCCTTGCACAAATTAACCCGTTGTTTGTTCCAATTGCCCCATTGACCATTCTGCTCCTAGTATTGCTGGGGACATCGTGGTTTCTGTACGGTATGAGGCCTAAATATTCCTGGTCTAGAATACAGGCTGGGGCGGTAGGTGTTCTCGTTGTCATACTGACATCCTTAACCATTTATCACGCCGTGTTCCCGGGAAGTTTTAGTTTAGAAGCACTGCTATTTCCTAATCCCGGCACCGTTCAGGTATATCCGATAGCCAGGATATCACCCGTCACCAGCGTTATCTTCCTCCTTGGAGGCCTCTCCCTAGTCTTACTCGTCTCGTCTTCAGGTTCGCCGATCGAGAACCAGTGCCGCTTTGGTTGGGATTGTTATCCTTTTCTCTGGTGTCGTGACGAGTCTCGGCTATCTGTATCAGGCACCGCTGCTTTATGGTAGCCCTACGATACCAGTTTCGATCCTAGCCGGGATTGCTTTCCTGTTCTTGGGAACGGAAATTTGGGCGGCGGCTGGGCGAGATTGTTGGCCTACGCGGACTTTAACGGGTGATTCTGTCAAGGCTAGGCTACTGCGTGCGTTTCTCCCAGCCTCAGCACTGACGTTGGTGATTTCTCTCGTCCTTGATGATGCGCTTGGGGGTATCTACGCTGCACCATTCGTAGCGTCGATGACGCTGTTGGGATGGCTTGTGGTAGTGATCATTGGCATAGGGAGATTGAGCAGTAGGATTGGAGCTGGGATCGACCAAGGCATAGCCGAACGCGCACGTTTGGATAAGGCGCTGCAGGAGAGCGAAGATAAGTATCATGCGATGGTTGATAATTCTCCCAACATGATCGGCATTTTCCAGGATGGCATGCTGAAGTATGTCAACGCTACTGCAATCCAAGAGTTGGGTTGGAAGTACGAAGAGCTCGTATCGTCTTCTTTTGACCCAATGGAAAACATTGTGTCGCCGCAATCTAGGAGTCTGTTAAAGGAAAATGTTGGCAGGAGACTGCGTGGCGAAGACATCTCTCCTTACGAGATAAGCCTGACTAGGAAAGACGGTTCACAAATCCTAGTCAGTGTTAAAGGAACGATGCTTACCTACGAAGGAAAGCCTGCGATTCAGTTCTCATTTCGAGATATGACGAAGCGCGAACATGCTTATGAAACCAAGTCCTCTCTGGCTGCAATTGTTGAATCCTCGGATGATGCCATCATCGGCAAAACATTGGACGGAGTGATCACGAGCTGGAACAAGGGTGCCGAGAATTTATACGGCTATTCTGCCGAAGAAACAAAGGGTAAGTCCGTCTCCATTCTCATCCCGCCTAGTCTTACCGATGAGCTGCCGAAGATATTCGAGAGAATCAAGAGAGGAGAGAGGATTGAACATTTCGAGACCGAACGCATGAAGAAAGATGGCACTGTCATACAAGTCTCTTTGGCAGTTTCCCCGATTCGAGATTCCACCGGTAGAATAGTTGGGGCCTCAACGATGGCCCGGGACATCACCGGTCGTAAACGGTTAGAGGAGGAATTGAAACAGCATTCGCTGCACTTGGAGGAATTGGTGGCTGAGAGGACGAAGGAGCTGGGTTCAGCTCGAGAACGACTGGAGTATGCAGTTGAATCGAATCCTGCGGTCCTCTGCATTGGAAAGCCTCTCCCCGATCAGTCGGACTTCAATACAACATACCTTAGCAAGAACATCAAAGCCCTAACGGGATTTGAAGCTGACGAGTTGATTGGATTCAAAGGGGCGGAATTTTGGAAGACGAGAATCCCACCCAATCACTATCAAAAATTCTTGGCTGAAATTCCACTCCTTTGGCGCAACGGACAGCATACCTTCGAGTATCAGTTCCTGCATAAGGACGGCGCCTATCGCTGGATACGTGAGGAGGAGAGAGTGATTCGTAATGCAAAGGGCGAGGTGCAGGATGTGATCGGTTACTGGACCGACGTAACGGAGAACAAGATGATCGAGGAGCAGTATCGTGAGTTGTTCGAAGCCTCTCCAGTTTCCCTCTGGGAGGACGATTTCTCCGAAGTGAAACAGTTCCTAGACGAATTACGAAAAAGTGGGGTGTCAGATTTTGATGCTTACTTCGCCAACCATCCAAAAGATTTTGCTAAATGCGCTTCACTAATGCGAGTCGTCAACGTGAACAAAGCCACCTTAGACCTCACCGGCGCGAAGTCGAAGGATGAGATTATCGGAGGCGAACGGAAACACCGTAATCTTCTTAGACGGAGCGGGGCGGGAATTTGTGGGGGATATCGTTGCGTTGGCTCAAGGCAAGACGCAGTATGAAGCAGAAATCGACAATCAGAACTGTGCACGGTGAGACGAAATACTGCAACTTGACATGCGCAGTGGCTCCTGGGTACGAGCAATCTCTCGCCAAGGTTCTGTACTGCTTAGTCGACTTAACTGCCCAGAAGAAAGCTGAGGAAGAGGTTCGAGCAGCGCGAGAACGCCTTGATTTCATATTACGCTCCAGCCCAGCTATCACTTTCACAGGTAAGCCTAATGCTGATCTAACTGATTTCACGATAACCTACATGAGTAGCAACGTTAAGCAGATTCTAGGTTACGATCCGGATAGATTACTTGGCCGATCCGAACTTTTGGGTGAATCATCTTCACCCCGAGGATTCCGATCTTACTCTATCACAATTACGCCGCGTCTTCACAGATGGACACGTCAGCGTGGAGTACCGCTATTCATCGTAAGGACGGTACATATCAGTGGATGCGAGATACCGTCGATCTCATCAAAAATCCCGATGGCAAACCGATCGAGGTGGTGGGAACTTCCATCGAAATTAATGAACAAAAACGGATGGAGGAGGAAAACAGGAAGTTGAACGCTGAAGTGGCACTGCGTCTGACCGAAGTCACGGACCAGGTTGAATCATTATCCAGGTCAAGAGAGAGGTTGAAGACAGTTCCTGATGTAACTTCTGGGCTTGACATAATTCTAGATTCAATTCTTTGGGATTTCGGTTTGGACTTTGGGGCTGTGCTCGTAATTGATCGGCATGAGAATCGAGCGAATGTTCGAGCGTCTAAGGGCAGAGAGCAGGCGCTTCGACTTGATGACAGTTATCCGCTTGGAAGCTTTGTGGAACTGGAAGACTTGCAGACAAAGAGCGTGAGTAAGTTAGCTGTGGAAGGTGAGAGAAGTATCTTTGGCAAAGCCGCAGTGCGGACAATAATCCCAATCCTTTCTGGAGCAGAGGTATATGGGCTGTTGGCGTTTGGCAGCGTGAAACAACAAACGCTTGAACCAAGCAGCATGCGCATGCTGGAACTGTACGCCGAATTAGTCTACTCATTCATTATGGAAAAGTCCGTCGCCGTTGTTCCCGCACTAGAAACGAAAAGGGTTGGACGTGGATCGGGTGATCTTGAGACTGGTCAGATATACATAGTCAAGAAACATCCAGAAAAGGCATTCGAAATTTTCGCGAGCAACGTGTTCAGTAACCATGAAGGCTTGTGTATAACGAGAAGGTATCCACCCAAGGTGCGGAGCGAGTATGGACTTGAGAAGACACCGATCGTTTGGTTGACGAGCGAAGCATCCGAGAGCGAGAAGACTGTTCAATCTATTCAGGACATATCAATCATAATCGCGAACTTCATGGAGAAAGCTACGAGCCCTGTAATATTGCTTGATGGGCTCGAATACCTCGTAACCAACAGTGGATTCGACTCTCTCATCAGGTTTCTACAGGTTCTCAATGACCGTCTTCAAAGAAAAAGCGGAGTGCTATTCGCGCCCATCCTAGAGGAGGCTTTTGGAACCAAGGACCTTGCCCTACTGCACCGGGAAACAGTGAACTTAGCCGAGTAAGCGAGACGAATCACCAGTTTGAACAAACAAGTGTTACAATCTTCCGATCCACGGGCGAGTCGAGTATCTCGTCGCAACTGTTAGCGTATTGCTCGTAATCGTGTACGCTTACGGCACGACGAATTTACGATTTATCGCTTTCTTCTCGAATGCGATCACGCCGTTTGAGGCGTTGGCTGCTTTCGCAGCTGCCGCGTTCTTGTTCAAGAACAATGTTGGGAGTAGAGGGGGAGGGATGACACGTCCCTACGGGTTGTATTTCCTAGGTATGGGATGCTGGTTCGTTGCAGAATGCATCTGGTCCGTGTACGAGCTGATACTTGGTATCAGTGTTCCTTTCCCATCGCTCGCTGACCTATTTTGGTTAGTGGGATATGCGCCACTTTTGGGTGCGCTGGTCTCTCAAGCTTGGCCGTTCAGAGATGTATTCCCTCCACGGAAAGGAGTGGCATTGATTGTAGCGATGTTGGCTGTGACGAGTATCATTCTATTGTTAACGATTCCGCCACTGTTTAAGGAGGATTTAGACTCCCTTTCTTTCCTGGTAAGTGTTGCCTATCCGTTCTTGGACACTATTTTGTTAACGGTTGCTGTACCCCTTCTCTTGCTGTTCCGCAAAGGGAGCTACTGGCGGCCGATGTTGTTTGTATTACTCGGGCTTGTTCTGCAATTAGTAGGTGACTTAGCGTTTGCTCAGGGTTTGTTGAATGGGGTCTATTACGCGGGCAGTCCTACCGACTTGATTTTTGACTGGTCGTATCTAGCGCTTGCTCTAGGCTTCTATGAGGCTGCTAAACCTGCCCTGTTTGGGGATGAAGCGTCACTATGAGTGCGAGGGCTGCGGGTTTCGACGAAGCGTTAATCGAATCCGTGGACGAGGGAGTGAAGGCGCTTTTCAGTCAACAGGTTGTTGACGCCCTCTACTTGAATCTCAGCTAAGAGAAACATTGCTCGTGCAGATCTACCTAATCAGTTGCCTATTCTCAGCGTTGTTTTCGCAGACTATTTTGGGTTGGGAGCGCGAACGCTTGAAAGAACAATTGCTCGGCGGTTCTATGCGCGATTAGGGATACACTTCTCTGGAGTTCAGACTTACAATTTGACTGATTACGTCGAACACGCTGCAAGGCTAGGCTGAGCAGGTCCAAACACACTCGCCTTGCTCCCGAACCGGTTCCTATAGGTAGTGCGCCTATCCCCATTCGAACCATAGTCGTTCGTCGCTCGAAAAGTGCGTGTGTATCTCTTGGTGCGCACACACACTTAGAACGAAGGACCGAAATGTCCAACTTGCAGTGAACTCAAAGGTAATCCCGTGTTCTTGTGTTGCCGCAATTCCGTTAATCGAGGACTTAACAACTGAGCCGATACCTCCAGGGTCGAACCTGCTCGTTGAATTTGACCCGGCCTCAGAATGGTACAATGCGGCAGTTACAATCACGGCAGGATGGTTAAGTTCAGGCGGAAGGGTACACTACAACGTAAACGTTCGACCCCCAGACACTGTCCGCTCACACCTGAAAAAACTCGGTTTGAATCCGGAGGATTTTGAACGAGAAGACAAGTTGAGAATATACGACTGGTACTCACTCACCCTAGGCCGCAGGTCTGTAGGTAAGGATCCGGTCACCTCGCTAAAAGTGCACGAATTAAGTCCCGATTATGCCAACTGGATGCGAAGCGATGAGCTGAGCGAAAACGAGACCACGCTGAGAATGATCGAGAACGGCTCGACACTAGCCAGATACAATGATGAGAAAGCGTATGTTGAATTCATCTTGACGAGAGTATTTCCCCGCTCAACACTCTGGAAAGCGATTCTGATCAGCTCACACGTGAAGGGCTTGCACAGCGATTGGGTCAATGGGGCATTGGAATCAGCAGCCGATGGCGTAATCGATTTCAAGCTAGACGAAACTACTGACCCGGCGCAGAATCTCATTCGGATTAGGAATTTGAGGAATGTGGGCTTCGACGGAAGGTGGCACAAGCTAAAGACTTCTAAGAGTCACGAAGTCACCTTGGTCAAGTAATTTTGTGTGTGGGTCGGCTGGTGCGCACACACACTTGGACCTACTTTCGTTCTAACAGTTCTATCCATATGCCGTTTGGGTCTTTGACGTAGGCTTCTTTCCATCCTACGTCGAAGCCAATTTGGTATGGTTCCACGACCACTTCGATGCCTTTCCGTTTCAGTTCTTTCACGCTAGCTTCCAGATCTTGAACGTCGAAGGCAACGTGGTCGAGGTCTTCGCCGTTAACGTAATGCGAGTTGAATGGGCTCAGGTCTTCATAATGGTTGAGTTCTAGAAGTTGCTGTGAGTTTGGGCTCTTGAGTGTAACCACACTCCCTTTTGTTGGTGTCGTCTTCTGAAGCGGCTCCACGATAACCATGCCCAAGATGCCCGTGTAGAACTTCAGAGATTCTTCCATATTTTTCACTCGTATACCGGTGTAGATGAAACGAAAATCCAAACTAATGCACCTGTCGTGATCTCTTCTTCGATGGAATGGGTCTTAAGATCATTGGGGGGTAGGTCTGGTGTGTGTATAATCTGGTGCGGACGCCGACAATCGGACCGGTCGTTAGTGTAGGTGTGCGCACCAAGAGATACATACACGACAAATCTAGTTACGTAGTCACAGTAGCATTAGTCTGTCCGTTTCGAGTTTACTATGCGATTTATGACCTTTTTCTTAAATCCCCCACGTTTTGTGTTGTCCGGCAAGGCTTGCTCTATTATAGAGCTGTAAAATCGCATGAACTTGTAACCAAAGCACTTCTTGATGCCCGTAAGTTCACTTTTGGTTCGCATAAGTTCGATCCTAAGAGCATCTCTCTCCTTCTCCAATTCGAAGTAGAGGTCCATGAGCGCCGCGCTTCCGCCACAAAACTTTCGCCTCACCAGACGCGCATCTTCCAACACCTCAGCATATCGCTCAACAGTAATCTGATGCCTGTGAATTCTACGCCAATAGGTTACCTTAGGAATATGAAGAATATCGCAACTGGTCTTTCCAATAAGCAATGCAAGCTGCATGTCTTCCGCGTATTTTATTGACGTATCTAATCCTTCAGACTGCAAATAGAATTCTTTCCTGAAAAATAGCTCCGCTGAACCTGGCCACCATCCTGAAATTATAGCATCAACTAATGTCTTCCCGAAAGGGAGAAATTCATTCGGCCCCTTATCGCCAGTTGAATCAACCCAGTTCGTCCAAACGTAACCAAGACGAGGATTATCTTCAAATGCTGGCATTACAGCGGAAAGCGAATCAGGCATAAGCTTATCGTCACTACCTAAACATGTTATTACAGGTCCACGTGCATGCTCAATGCCCACTGCAGTAGCCGCGGAGCAACCTTCATGCTTCACCTGAACTAACGCGATTCGATCATCTGACAATTTGGACTTGACAACTTCTACTGTTCGATCAATTGAACCGTCGTCAACAACTAAAACATCCCAATCACTATAATCCTGCGCAATCACCGAATCAATGGCGTCCCCAACGAAACGTTCACGATCGTAAACAGGAATCAGAACGGTAACATGCAAAACATAACCACCACACCGAAAGAACTCTGCCACGTAGTTACCGTGGTTCTACTCTGTTCGGTACGAATCTCTTATGCAATCCTTAACCTTTCTCTTGAGCCTTCCACGTCTCGTGCCGTCCGGAAGTGCTGCGTCGATTATGGGGCCATACAGTTGCATGAACTTGTAGCCAAGGCACTTTTTGATGTCCGTAAGTTCACTTCTGGTTCGCATAAGTTCACTCGTGATGCCCGTAAGTTCACTCCTAAGTGTTCCTATCTCCTTCTCCAATTCGCCAAAGTAGAGGTCTGCCAGTGCGGCACTTCTTACCATAAACCTTCGCCTTATCAGATGCACTGCTTTTATCTGCTCATCGTATGAAAGCTCATTTTGAATTCTGTGAGGATGAATTCTACGCCAGTAGGTTACCTTAGAAATATGGAGTGTGTCGCAGCCGGTCTTGGCGATCAGTAGAGCTAATTGCAAATCCTCACCATATTGTATCGATTGGTCTAATCTTTCGGATTGCATATAGAAGCCTTTTTTGTAGAATAGCTGTGCTGAAGCGCGCCACCATCCCGAGATTAAAGCCTCAAACAATGTCTTCCCGTCAGGAAGAAAATCACTCGTACCCTTATCGCCAGTTGAATCAACCCAGTTCGTCCAAACGTAACCAAGACGAGGATTATCTTCAAATGCTGGCATTACAGCGGAAAGCGAATCAGGCATAAGCTTATCGTCACTACCTAAATGTGTCACTACAGGTCCGCCTGCGTGCTCTATACCCATTGCAATAGCTCCCGTAACACCCGAGTGCTTCATTTGAATTAGTTGAATCCGGTCATCTGACAGCCTTGACTTGACAACTTCCACTGTTCGATCAGTTGAACCGTCGTCAACAACTAACAGGTCCCAGTCATGATAATCCTGGCCAATCACCGAGTCAATTGCGTCCCCGATGAAATATTCACGGTTGTAAACAGGTATTAGGACAGTAACATGCAAAGTGTAACCTCACACATTGATCCAAATTACATTTATGCTCTTCGGCAACATTACATAAATATTTTTTTTGGGGGGCCCGGTGGTGCACACATTTAACCACCACTGCCCAGCGTGCGCGTGTCATAAGTTGAAGCGTCGTCATCCTAAAAGTGTGCGTGGGTCTAGTGGTGCGCACACACGCACTGAGAGAGAAAAAGCGAGCTGACCATCAATCCTTTTGGTGAGAGAGTCAATCAGGAATGTCACAAACTTGAAGTACAGTATTGTTCTCAGCACGACCGGAACCCGCCTCACTCTCCAAGCATCCGCAAACAATTTCGAGCACTTCACACGAACAAGAAATGATACGGAATTAATCATAGGCACGAACAACCCCACCTTAGAACAATCATGGGTCACAAAGCCACGCAACGCAAAAATCGTTTGTCGGCCCGACCATCGGGTTTGTTGGAGTGACGCAATAGATGCCTCAAGAGGTGAATTTATCGTAAACGTGGACGATGATCTCAAACTCGCCAACGACTACCTAACCCGAGCTGACCACATCTTTACGGACCCGACGCTTCAAATGATTCAACCCACCCTACTAGACGCGGAGGGCTATGTTTGTTTGCGGAAGCATTATCGAAGTTACACCATAAGCGTATTCCGTCGCAACCTCATAGAAAAGTTAGGGATGGATTATGATGGACGAGGTTCACGCTGGCCCGAAAACAACATCCCCTTTGTCGAAGCGGCGTGGGAGAAGGCTTCCGTTGTAGTCGCCATGAAGATGTACGCGGTTCACTACGGTTACCCTACACCCCACGGAGTAGATTCAACAATTGCTCCTTACGGCAGCCGCTTAGATTTCTTGGAAGAGTGGCGTAAAGAGAACAATTACGAACGTATACCACTTGAGACAATCCTGCCATGAAAATTCTTGTTCTAACAGTCGTTCGTCGTGAGAAAGTGTGTGGGTCGGCTGGTGCGGGCACAGGAATTTGAACCGTGGTTCGTTTGAATTTCTTGGGGGTGCGCAGTGATACCGCACGCACGAAAACTACAAATCTGCTGTACTAGAGGAGACCCCGGTGTTCTGATTGCCGAAGATGCCGTTAGTCGAGGACTTGATTAAGGGACCGGTTCCTCCGGGTTCTAATATTCTCGTTGAATTTGATCCAGCCTCCCAGTGGCTTAACGCATCGCTAACGATTGCTGCCGGCTGGGTGAAGGATGGAGGCAGCGTTAGCTACATTGCCAACTCCCAATCCCCAGACGACATTCGTTCACACCTTCGAAAACTGGGCCTTGCTGTTGAGGAACTCGAGAGGACCGATCGGTTATGGATTACTGATCTATACAGTGCGTCGATAGGACAGAAATCCAAAGAAAGATTCGCGGTTGAATCGTTGAAGGTCGCGGACCTTAGCATTTGGATAGGGAGAGAGGCGATGGGTGATTCACCCGCCCCCGAATTTCTCGTAATAGCGGATAACAATTCAATTCTCGATAGATTCAACGCCGAGAGGAATTGGGTCGAATTGTACCTCACCCGACCCATTCCAATGGCAAAGCCCAGACAAATAACCCAACTAATAGCGTTCATGAGCGGAATTCACAGTACCTGGGCGTACAAGCAGCTCGAGGCTGCCGTTGATGGTGTCATCGATTTCAAAATTGATGAGGTAAACGGAGAACGCAAGACCTTCATGGGAATTCGGAACATGCGGAATGTTCATTTCAATTCGCGATGGTACTCATTGAAGATCGGAAAAGACTTCGAAGTCGCCTTGGAAAAGTGAGTGCGTTTAGCAGGGCGTTCGTTTAGTGTGCGCACCAGCCGACCCACCGCACGCAACTTTCTAACAACTCTAGGCGCAATGGGGGCGCACTCTCAATCTAGCGATTGCCCGTCATGCCATACCCACTATAGAGCATCAATACGCCCATCAACAGCATAACCGAACCCGAAAGCGTTGAACCTTGCATCATCGAGAACACTTGCGCGAGCATAGCCACTCCTAAAACCAACATAATTAGACCGTAGAGCAACATTAGCATTCTAATCGTCGAGCGGTTCTTCATCATATGCGACGTGAGCAAATACAGGCCGGTCAACAGAACGATTAACCCCAGTGTCAGAAGGAAATAACCGCCCCACCTGGCAGTGGAAGAAACCATCATTCCCGCGGGTTGAAGAAGCACTAAGCCTGCGACTACGTCGACAAACCCTCCGATGATCCCTATCGCGGCCGAGTAGATTTGCTTCAAGCCATTACCGCAACCCTATCCGAGACTCCCAGAAACCATCCATATACAAAAGCGATTTCTTGTGTGGGTCGAGTGGTGCGCACACACACTTTACGATGGGCCACTGGCGGCGGTTCGAATTAGGACGGTTGCACGAATAGATACACACGCCTGAACAACATGTCCGATTTCTGACGGCACCAGCAGAAGTGTTATTTGCATTTGTATCCAATCGGTTTAGACATTATTGAACATACTATGCGTTGGTATTCGATAAATCCACAATCGCTCCTAGATCCAATCCTAAATGAACTGAGGCTGTTTGAGTTGCAGATTTCCATGCACAAAGTCTTCGAGGATATTTGGAAAATCTATCCTGAAAATATGCTCAAGAACCGCACCTGGCACTGGTGGTGGTGGATTTACTTTTTCGAGAACCCTGACGCTCCCGAATTCCCGAGACAGCTAATGGTCCTTTGGGGCACTAGGAATTGCAGAAAGGTTCGCGTGAATGATTTCTACTGGGAACCGACAATCCCAATGGAGACTGACGGCAAGCACGCTAGTTTCGAATCGATGGTGGCCTCCTGGTATTATGACGGCAAAAAAATGCACGAACCGCTCCTCATTGATCACGGGAAGACTGAGACCGAGTGGGATGACCACTATGGAAGAATCAGGATGGAAGGGCGCAAAGGGGTTTATTCATACGGCGGAAACCGCGAAAAATTCTGGCTGAAGATAGACACGGACAGCGTAGGAATTGAACTGTCAATGGAGAAATGGAAAGACGCAATGGCGGAACTGGTGTCAACGGGAAGGAAATTCGTTGGAAACATGGGATATTCGATGTTGAAATACAGGGGTCTGTCCTCCTCGGGAAGGATCCGATTAGGCGACACCGAAACCCCAGTCAAGGGTAGATCGTATTTCCAGAAGGTGCGAATATCTTCACTAACTCCTTGTTGGTATTGGGGCACAGTACAATGGGACAATGGAGCCTACCTACAATACTTTTTGCCCCACATCGGGGTCCCGATGCTCAGACATTCAATATCCCATGAGAGTACCATGGACTGGGGTGAGAAGATGATTTCAAAGACACTCAACTTCTACGACCCCGAGGAAGGGAAGGAGTATTCCATGACGGACGTTAAGTTAACCAAGCACTACGAAAATGACCTCCCCGTATTCAATGTGAGCGCAACCTCCGGTCAAAGCGAGCTCAGCATAGAGATGGCAACATACGCGAGATGTTGCTGGAACATATCACAACCTCTCATCGGACCAATTTGGTCTGGGATCTTCTACAATGAGTACCCAGCAACGGTCAGGAATTTCAAATTCAAAAACAGCAATCGAAGCGCAAACAATGATGATTTTGGCAAAAGCTACTGCAACTGCGAGCACACATGGGGGCTGGTTTAGGAAAACTGTGACTACGAGAGTTAGTCATTCGACTGCTTTCTGGGTGTGCACACACACTTTTCAAACGAACGACGTTCCGATTTTGACCGGCCGCACCATTGATACCACACACAAGGGATACGCGTGAAAGTCGAGCTGGTGTGTAAAGTCCGGGATTCCACTGCGCCGTGACATTAACGAAGAATCATAACATAGAAATCGTACAGACGACAAGCATAGATTTGTTTTGCCAGAGGAGACCCGCGCTTGGCTACCGTTATGGTTCCCCCATTCTTGAAGGAACTAGTTCCCGGTGGGTTCGAATATGGTGCCAATCTTCTTGTTGAATTTGACTCCGACTCCGTCTGGTACGAAACGTCGCTCACAATCGCGGCTGGCGCAATAAGAGCGGGGATAAAGATTGACTACCACAATTTCCAGCACACTCCCGATGACATCAGAAAAGCCCTCGACCGACGAGGATTAGACGTGAAGAGGCTAGAAGATGAGGACATGCTTTGGATCGTTGATAGCTACACAGTACAGACAGGAGTTGATAGCTCTAGAGACCGGTCGGATGTTACTGAAGTCTCCGTGAAGCTTTCGGATTGGAGCATCGCTCTGGCTAAGGATCTTAAGGCAGGCATCTCTGAAGCCATGAAAAAGCGCCTGCATATTGACGATAACACTGGTATCCTGCTTCAGTACAACGAGGAGAAGTCCATCATAGACTTCTGGCGTACCCGGTATATACCCTATTCGAGAGCACGCGAATGTGTCATGGTACAAGCACTCTTGAAGGGCGTGGCTTCCTCCTCATTCTACAAGCAGTACGAATCGTTATGTGACGGAATAATTGATTTCAAGAGCGAAGAACGAGAGAACGAAATTCAACATTACGTGAGAGTCAGAAGTCTTCGCGGCAGGGAATGCGATTCACGGTGGAGGAAGCTCCGGTTGTCGGATAACGGCGAAGTCACACTATTCGAATAGAAAAGTCAGTGGGTCTCCTGGTGCGCACACACAGAAGTCCGGTGCCACAAAGCTCTCCCACTGAAACCTTGGTGCCCTTTGGAACTGTTTTATTTCATACCCATTTTTCTTAGGCGATGAGTGCTGCATTCGCGAATATTCAGACAAAGCCGTAGTTCAAAGCAAGGACATTCTTGCGATGTACTTGTCTTTCTATCCTTATATTGAACCAAGGCGAGAATGCACAAAGTTAGTTGTCATGAACGAGAGGGACGAGTCATTTGCAACGATTGACCGCATGTTCTTCTTCTTGTTGCAACTGACCGAAGTCGCCGGAGTCTGAGGAAACAACCGAAATCTCGTTCCGACGGTAAGTGAAAGACGGAACCAGTCTTCGGCTTCATCTTGGACCCGCGACGTGGAAGATAAGGAGAAAAAATCGATGAGTACTTTCGAGAAACTGGGTTTAAGCCCAGAAATATTGGATGCTATCAAAGCACTTGGGTTCGAGCGACAGTTTCCGATCCAAGAAGCAACGATTCCGCTTCTGCAGCGCGGAACCGATGTGATTGGTCAAGCTCATACTGGAACTGGAAAGACCGCAGCCTTCGGGCTACCGCTCCTGGAGATCGTTGACGAAAAGAATCTGAATATTCAGGCGCTGGTGCTAGTTCCGACACGCGAGCTTGCGGTGCAAGTAGCAGGCGACATTAACTCGTATGGCAGATTCACTCGCAAGCGTGCTCTTGCGATCTATGGTGGTCAATCAATTAACCTTCAAATGCGCGCCTTGGAAGATTGCCCTCAGATTATAGTTGGAACGCCCGGGCGAATCATCGATCATATAGAGCGCGGATCCGTTCACCTTGACAAAGTCCAGTACGTTGTTCTGGATGAGGCTGACAGGTTGCTGGACATGGGTTTCATTGGTGACATTGAGCATATTCTAACTAAGACTAGAAGTAAACGTCAAATCGCATTCTTCTCCGCAACTATGCCCAAGGATGTACTGAAACTTGCCCGTAGATATATGAAGAATCCTCGCGAAGTTCTGATCGAACCGGAGGATCTCAGCGTCAGGGAGATCAGCCAATACTACTACCAAGTGGACCATGAAAGAAAACTTGATGCGCTCCTAAGAATCCTGCAGGACAAAGAAGTACAACGTGCCATAGTTTTCTGCCGAACCAAACGCAGCACATTCTGGCTGAACCAATCACTCAGGAGAAGAAATCAAGACGCCATAGCGCTAAACGGTGACCTCAGCCAACATCAACGCGATAGAGCAATGAACTCATTTCGAGGGGGTCACAGCCGTATACTGGTTGCCACTGACCTAGCCGGAAGAGGTTTAGACATTGACGGCGTTACACACATCATCAACTATGACGTTCCTGAGAATCCGTATACTTACTTCCACAGGATTGGTCGAACCGGTCGAGCTGGCAAAACAGGAAGGGCAGTGACGATAGTATCCGCGGAACAAAATAGCGACTTTCGAGCAATACAATCGATGGCAGACGACCGGATTGAGCGACTTAACTTCACCTCTGGCCCTGGGGGGCGAGAGGAATCGTGGATATCTAGTGGTGAAACTCGTCGCGCTTTCGGGGGAAGATCACAATACCCAAGGCACCGCCGCCATTCAAACTATCGATATTCGCGCCGCTGAAGCTGCGCATTCATGAAATATTGTAGCGGCTAGTATCCTATACTTCTATACTACCGTAAAATCAGCAAACACATAACAAACGTGACGCCACGTCGGGTTTTCCGCGAATCTGGGCTAGTCAGTGGGACTCAACTGGAGCGCTCCCTTCCTGACAATGATCTCATCCCCACTTCGTATCCATAGAATTCGTTCCTCTTCGTGGGGTGTGGATTTCAGTTTCAAAAATTCCCTAATATGTTTGGGAACGGCCGCCCTTCCACCTCTACTGAGGATTGTTTTTCTGAAACTCGATTGGAGCGTTCCTCTTCTGACGATCACCTCATCGGCCTTTTGTATCCATAGCAGTTTTTCCCTCTTTTGGGGTGTGTATCTCAGTTTCAATACTTTCATTACCTGTTTAGGAACGGTCGTCCTTCCGCCTCTGCTGAGAATTGATATTCCGAGAGGAAGTTCGTTTGCCAAATCTGCACGCAGACACTCCAAATCACCCGACTCTTATTAAGCATAAACGAGTTTGGAGCTAGTTACAAATGTGACCGTCCACAAACCCACGGTTTCAACACCACGCAATTTATCAGCTCGATTTCTTGCGTGTACGCACACCACCCACTTGCAACATGATAAATCGATGAAGATCTCCAGTGGTAGTGCGCACCCACACCAAAACGGACGCTACATCGCCGGCTTACTGTGTTGATGGGAACGACAAATGGCGAAGCGGAGTGGGCAATTAAAGCCGGGAACGCTTCACCGTGTAGTCGAAGATGAGAGCTTCCTTCTCGAAGTAGCTATGGCGATTCCGCCCAGCACTACTGCTATGGCTATCGCCGCATACCCGAGGTACATAGCGTTACTCGTCTGATTCTGAAGATTCGCGAGTGAGTTTTGAAGAGCGCTTTGGGAAGCTTGTACAATACTTATCTGGTCACTCAACGCGCTTACCGCCGTCTGGTTCTCGACTGCGCCCAGCAACTGGACCTTCACGGATGAGCTTGCGATGTTTCCCACAATCGTGGTCTTCGAAGCGTTGAACACTCCGATCCCGTAGACTTCATTCTGGATAGTATTTCCCATTACTAGAGTGTCCGTCACTGGATCATTGGTGGGTGATAGCACGGCTATTGCCGTCGGAGCTGGCTGGGGAAAGTCGTAGTCCGGTCCGTTTCCGCTCAAGACGTTTCCTATGACGCTGTTACCCGCCACCGTTGTGTTCGGTGAGCTGCCATCGATGTCAACGCCTTCGGTTGCGCTGTTTACGATCGTGTTATCCTTCACGGTATTATTGACCACGGGATGTCCCAGGTATGGGCGTCGCCACGACAACTCCTTCGGCATTGCCTGAAACAACGTTGTTAAGGATCACATTGTCCAGCACCCCCTGACCCGGATCATATGCAGAAACCACAATTCCGCAGCCTCCGACATTGTTGATGACAGTGTTGTCGGCGACCAAGTTGTTGGTGGATGGGTGGTTTGCACCGGGTGTAGCAGGATGGAACACGTTTTCGACTATTCCCAGGATCGAGCGGTCCGTCATCGCTGATTCCGATTCCCCCATCACCGACGCTTCCGACAACTGTGTTCCCGATAACGGTTGACTGTGAGCTTCCGACGAGTTGTATCGCTTTGTCGTCCAGGATACATGACGGAGTACTGGCGAGGATGTTGATAGGACAAACCTGACTCGCGTTGAGGACGCTGTTGAACACGTAGTCGAACTGAACGTCACGCGAGGCGTCCTGGACGTATATCCCTTGGGCGTTGGCGTTTTCAACTGTGAGGCCTTCGATCGTCGTTCCATTCGCATTTGCGCCGGTGATCGCGACGCCATTGAGCGCACCGGCAGCATTGATGATCGTATTTGTCGGTTGTGAGCTTTCTGATTCCAGAGTCAGCGGTTTGGTTATTGTCACGGATTCGGTATAAGTCCCTGGAGCAATCTTGAGGATTGCGCCAGCTGGTGCGACGCTAACTGCGTAAGTAATGTTCGCGTAGGGATTGGTTGATGAACCGTTACCTTTGGCGTCGCTTCCGGTGGGGCTTACGTAAATGATCGTCGGTTGCTGACCGTGAACCGCGATAACGGGAAGGGTTGATAGGAAACAGATAATGAGGATTGTCAGTTCAAACTTCTTGAGGGTCGACATCTTTCTGCCGATATATTCTTGCCGCACTCGTCTAAGCCTCTCCCCATTGGTCCGTAGCGTCCTCTAAAATAAATTACACTGAGAGATACTTCGCTTTCTTGATGCGCACCAATAGACCTCGCCGGATGCGATTGCAGATTATTCCCAATAGACTGCAACGTGACTCCATAGGCCACGATCGGCTGCGTGACTCGAAGGAAAATCCTCGCAGACATCGTCGGGAGAGTCACTCTCGATTAGAGCGAGCTCAGTTCGTTCTTAACTTAAATATGGGTCGTTACGAGTTGTCGCAAAGGTATTTCCGCGTGACGCAAAGAAACACATGTGTTTGTGCGTGATGCAACTGGCCTGACACGGCAGATCGGAACCTGGGAATCATTCTTGGGGAATATCCTCGCTATGGGGATAGCCTACTTCTTCGTCTTCGAGTTCTTTGCTACTTTGCTATTCCCGGGAGTGAACCTTCCAATTACCGTGTTGGTAACGTTGATTCCAGGCGTGGTCGTTGCGCTCCTTTACTATCTGTTCACGGTAGCCATGCCCCGAACCGGTGGAGACTATGTTTGGACAAGTAGGATATTGCATCCATCTCTCGGTTTCATGACAAATCTTCTGCTCACGTTCACGTGGCTTAGCAGCATAGCTACAGCGGTCGCGTGGGGCATTAGTTATGGCATGGTTCCCTCGCTGGCCGCGATCGGCCTGGTCGACAACAATCCAGCACTGACCAGCCTTTCTGCAATGCTTAACGTCGCCAATGAACGCCTTTATCTTGACCTCCGTTTTGATCGCCGTCTTCATTCTTCCCATCTTGCTGGGAACTAGGATTTCATTTCGCGTTATGATGGTAATGTTTGTAATATCTCTCATAGGCACGCTAGTGACCGCCGCGGCATTCTATTCCGCCCCGCAGGCCACATTTATCGCGAATTTCAACAAATTTTCGGGCATGAACTATGCCACTACGATTAGCACGGCTGCACTCCCGTTGGGTTTTGCCGCAACAGCGACTCTTACTGGATCAATTTTCACAATGACGAACTTTCTAGGGTTCTTCAGCTCATCTTACTTCGCAGGTGAGGTAAAGCGGGTTGCACGCTCTCAGGTCATAGCAATGTTTGGCTCGCTATTCTTCCTCATGGCGATCGCATTCTTAGTTTACGGCTCGGCTTACTACTCCGCCGGTTCAGATTTTCTCAACGCGATTTCCACCCTAGCTGGAACAGGAGCCACAAGTTACACATTGCCCGCGGTTCCGGTTTTGAATTTCCTAGTAGCATTTGCTACACCTAACCCGTTTGTGATAGCACTTTCCGGGATTGCGCTCTTGGCGACGGGCTTAGGTGGAACAACACTTTTTGCGTTCGTATGCGTAAGGAACCTATTTGCCTGGTCGTTTGACAGGGTAATGCCAACGGCTATGACCAGGCTTGACTCAAAGAGAGGAGCACCTTACGTCGCGGTGCTCGTAATTCTCGTACTTGCCATTGTCTTCGCCGCTGTCTATTTCTTTACTCCGTTTTTCACTTTTTACGTTTACGCGACGCTTAACCTCTTCATAGTATTCATAATGGTTTCAATAGCAGCGATCCTCTTTCCATACAGACAAAAATCCATTTTCGAGGCTTCTCCAAGGACAGTGAGGTGGAAGATCGGAGGAGTACCATTCATAACGATTCTCGGAATAATAGGTGTGATCGTGAACGCGTATTTTGGTTACGCAACGACTTCCCCAGCCATTACGCCGCCGCCTAGCGGAGCCGTTCTCCAGTCCCTCGCTTTTGCAAGCGTTCCTCTTACCATAATTGCGGGCTTACTGATATACGCGGTCTCCTATTACGTGAGAAAGTCACAGGGCATCACTCTAGGCCTCGCGTTCAAACAACTCCCGCCAGAGTAAGACGAAACATCGTCACGACACTCACCTTCTCCAAGTCAAGAGAAATAGTGGCCATGTTCCATCTCAGTAATGCTACTTCATGCAAGGTTACCTCGATATTAGCCGGACGCGACAACGCCATTTGATGAAAGCAATGGTCAAGAGAACTGAAGGCAAAGTCAGGGTACTGGGCTTCAAGCTCTTCTACAAGGTCTTCAGTCCCGAGAGTTACAATAGCACGCTCGTCTGTTTGCATGGTGGACCTGGAGCGACTCACGACTATCTCTTGCCGCTTGCGGATCTTGCAGACTTCGGATTTCGTGTCGTATTCTATGATCAGCTAGGCTGTGGAAGCTCGGAACTCCCCAAGAACCCTGCCCTCTACATAGTCGAGAGAGCAGTCGAAGAATTGGAAGCTTTCAGACGGACGTTGAAACTCGGACGGATACACCTAATGGGCTCTAGCTACGGCGGAATGCTCGCCCTTGCATACGCACTCAAATATCAAAGAAATCTCAACAGCATAATCACAACTGGAGGTCTCGCAAGCGTCCCTCTCACTGTTGCAGAGATGCAGAGGCTAAAGTCTCAGTTGCCGCTGAAGATTAGAAGGATACTCGAAAAGTACGAAGCGCTAGGAGAGTACGAAAATCCCGCATATGAAAAAGCGGTCATGTTCTTCTACCGGAAACATCTCCTCAGGCTTCGAAAGTGGCCGCCTGAGCAGAATTACACGATGGCCCACCTCAGCAAGCCCGTCTACTTCACAATGAACGGACCAAACGAGTTCACAATAATCGGAAACACAAGGTATTGGGACGTGACAGGTCAACTTCACACGATACGAGTACCCACGTTAGTTACTGGCGGGAAGTACGATGAGGTGACTCCCAAGGTCGCTCGAAGCATTCACAGGGAAATTAAAGGGTCGAAACTTGTCACGTTTCGAAAGAGCTCACATCTTCCCATGTGGGAGGAGAGGGAAAAATACATCCAAACTCTCAGAAGGTTCTTGTTTTCAGTCGACTCTGGACTTGCAATGAGACAAGCATAGAGTTAGTGATTGAAGGTTCCCTTACGGTTATGCTTCAGGTTTTGATAGCCAATATCGAGCGATTTCTTGCGCCGTCGCTATCCAGACTCCTTCATGGGACTTGACATGCGTTATTATTTTTTCAAGCGTTTTGCTTGGAGCTGGCCTACCTGTAACCAGCGGGTGCATTGTTAGGCAATAGAATTTTCCTTCCTCATATAGGACATCGAATTCATCTCGCCAGAGCTGGAACACTTCTTCCGGCGAGTATCCCCTCTCCGTAGTTATCGTAATCGTCGAGGGTAACGGCGCTGGGAAGTTCAACAATATGTTTCCCATCGTCGAACTTGTGAATGTAGGGTAGATCGTTGTCGAGTGCATCACCCCTCCAGATGAACCCGCCCATCTCATGGAGCAGGTTGATGGTGCTCTTGCTAGGATTCCAATCCGGAGTCCTGTGTCCGACCGGCCTTTTCCCTAGAATCTTCTGAACAATGTCAACCGTCTTTTGAATATCCATTTTCTCCTCTTCCTCTTTCATGTTGTAGTATGGGCGATGATCCCATCCGTGAACGGCGACCTCATGGCCCTTGTCTCGTATCGCCTTCACAACATCAGGCCTCTTCTCTGCGGTTCTCCCAACCATGCAGAATGTCCCCTTCACGTTCTGTCGATCGAGGATTCTCAAGACGCGCCACGTCCCGGCGTTTGTATCATAGTAGCCCTGACTAACGTAGAACATTTTGTCCGGTCCGAATGAGTCAATCATTCCCGATTCGTCATCGTTGTCAAAAGAGAATACAACCGCGCATCTAATACCTGGAGGCCATATTTTTTCGCTAGACAAACTCTTATCGCATCCACACAATTTTCGTGAGAATCAATCTTCGCAGTTGACCCTGACAGAATATTTGAGTTTTTTCATCACGCTGTGGGAGTGCTCGAGTCGTTCTTTGAAGGGTTTTTGCGGGCGACGGCGTCGAATGGCTCAATCATCGTTTCTGTGTGGTGGGGGGTATGCTGGTGCGCACACACAGCTTCTTGGGCATCCATCTTAGCCCTTTCGTGACAACATATCATAATGTGAAGCGTTCCTAGTGATACGTGGAAAGGGCGGCTTTTCGATCTTTCTTCTTCTCGCGTGCTTTCGACTCCCTCTTATCTCTAGCAGCCGTCCACGCTTTCTTAGATGCCCTACTCTGCTTTGCCATACATTAATCACCTCTCAGACACAACATAGTACTCACACTCGAATAAGCAACTTCCGACGCTTTCGTAAAACTGGCCTTTATCTGCAACTTACCAGCTGTTCAATTACGAAGCATGAAGGTGAAGGTCCTCGTGGAACCTATCCTGGCGACTTCGACTGTATACATTTTCGGCGGAGGCCATATCGCTGTGCATCTGGCTCAGTTCGCAAAGGCGCTTGACTTCGCAGTGATAGTGGTTGACGACCGAGAAGAGTTCGCTAATGGAAAGCGCTTTCCCATGGCTGACGAGGTGAAGTCTGGCGATTTCGTTGAAGTAATCAAGTCCATTGATTTCGCTGCAGAGGATTGCGTCGTCATAGTGACTCACGAGCACCAGCATGATGAAGTCGTCTTGAAAGAATGCCTCTCCAAGAAGAGACTACCCGGCTACATAGGCATGATTGGGCATAAAGAGAAAGTCACAGCAAACTTCTCTCACCTGAAAGAACAGGGCATCACAGAAGAGCTGTTGGCAAGAGTAAACGCGCCGATAGGGTTGGACATAGGATCCCACACGCCGGCCGAAATAGCGCTGAGCATAATGGCAGAAATTATCGGCCACAAGCATGGAAAGAACAATAAAGAAGACTACGGGCCGATGAGAAATCTTTAGGAGTTTACTGCGGCGTTGTCTCTTTTGCCCCATCCCAAACCCAATTACAAGTGCAGTCTTTCTCAATGCAACGCTTTCTTACCGGAGAGCTATTCGCGAAATGATTGATGACGGGGTGCCCGCAATTCTTGCAGCTCACATATTCGAGGGATTGGGTTTGAACGGTAGTTTGAGGAAGCATGAACGGAGAGCTTGCAGGAGGGGTTAGATTAATTCGCACAACATTTACGCCATAATTCAGCCGCGGAAATTCGTCATGATTAACAAGCCGGTATATTCCCGAACCGCCATGTCAACTGGAAAACTCAGACACGCCCGCGTTCTCGTGTCTTTCGGTTTCTCCCGTCATCCCAACAAACAACCAAACAGGCTTTCGTAAGCTAGAATTTGGAATCGAGAGGCAAAGAGACAGTCAGTTGGTCAACTTTTCTTTCGCAGAGTAACGAAGAAGAGGTTTCGAGGAAGTTCTCCTTCCTGGAATTGCTGGACATCCATTATCTCGTATCCTTCTGCCAAAGATTCCACTTGTTTTTCATCAAAGAAACGAACGACGAACCCATCAGTTTCGTACATATCCTCACCCCTAGCGATTCCTCTCGCGTAATGCGGATCCTGTTTTGTTCTGACGGTGAAAATGTTCAGGCCGTTAGCTTTGAGAATTCGTTTCACCTCTCGTGAAAGAGATTCGAGCTGATCCACTGTTAAGGCCATAGAGTACAACATGTGAGAGTAGCAACCGTCCATAGATTTGCTTGGAAAGGGAAGTGGAGGTTCGCACGTCATGACACATGGAAATTACTGAATTGGAAAGTCCTAACGCTTGTGCCGTTCTCTTCAATGCGTCTATTGCAGTCTTACTGTAATCTATCGCATGCACTCTAACACCATGTAGGGCGAAAAATAACGTGTCTCTACCGTGACCACATCCGAGTTCAAGGATGTCGCGGATGTCGTTTGCCTTGAATTGTTGTAGTGCCCTTTGTGCGGCGAAGCTTGGAAGTTTGCCGTACAGAGTTGGTTCTTTTGAATAGGTGCTTTCCCAATGCTCAACTTGTCTGTTCAGCAGATCCTTCATTTTACCAACGCCTGCTTTCAGTTTTCTTTGCTACCTGCGTATTTTCGATAAGCTTGGAGAAATAGAACGATCCCCAGAGTCGTTGAATGTGACCGCTTCAGAAGTGTGTTTCTTACAATCCTGTTAGTCCGGAGTTTACTTTGATGTTCTCTTCGTAGTGATCGGGTTTAGGCGGCCATCCTTCTTTCATGTATTGCAGGAAATCTTCTCTTGCCTTCAGTTTCAGTGCCGGGTTGGTTCGACGTTCGAGTCCAATTGTGGATGAAGCATCGCCTGACACGAAGTGGGTCTTCCCCACGTGGCCAGGCATCACCTCGACGTGATCTTCGAGCTTAAGCAGCTTGTTGAAGATCGAATCATAGAGTTGGTTCGGGTCGCCTCTGCCGAGGTCGGTTCGCCCCACATCCCCGACTAATAGTGTATCACCCGTCAGTACCGACTTGTCCTCAACGAGAAGACTGACGTGTTCAGGCGCGTGGCCCGGCGTATGAAGGACCCGGAACTTCAAGTTGGCTATATGGTATTCTTGCTCTGTTAGAGGAACGAACGGAAACTTGACCGGGCTTGTCTCATACATGTAGATTGGGCAATCATTGAGTTTCTGTATCTCACGGGTGCCGGAGATGTGATCAGCGTGGATGTGCGTATCGATAACGCCTACGATTTTGCCCTCTTCTTGCTGGGCTTTCTTCATGAACCGTTCAACATCAATCAACGGGTCGACTAGAACGAATTCTTTCCCAGAACCGGCTAAGTAAGTGCAGCATCCAGAATCTTGGGCAATCATCTGGTGGAGCAGGCGATTCACCAACTCATCCAGTGATTAGCTAGTGGCGTCGGTAGGGTTGTCCGGTGAAGGTGAATGTTTTGAATAATTCGTATACTTTGTCTGGTATGCCTTCGACGACGTTGAGGCCTATGGCTCGGGCTACGTCGAGTGTTATGGGTGTGGCGTGGGACATGTAGCCGCGGGCGAGGAAGTCGGCGACTCGTTCCGCTTGTTCCTTATCCATCTTTCCCTGCAGGAGCCACATTACGAATGCTTTGGCGTTTTCTATTTCGAGGTTGGCGACATCTGACATTATGACCATGCGGTCGGTTATGTTCTGAATTGGTTTTGTTTTCGCTAGGGTGGTGATTGAGCCAGCGGGGTACATGCCGTCTGGTGTTGGAATCTGTGGGTCCACGGGGCCGAGAACGCTGTACTTCTCCATCCGTATCTCACCCGCTGCTAAACTCATTAGAGAACCTCCGGACATCGCGTAGAATGGTACCATGACGGTAACTTTCGATGGATGGAATTTGATCGCCATAGCCATCATTTGAGCCGCCAACGCGTAGCCTCCGGGAGTGTGGATGATGAAATCTATGGGCGTGTCCGGTGGAATCTTACGCATCTTCTGAAGAATACCCTCAGTGTCCTCAATTCCAATTTCGGGATCTGCGTCAGGCTCGGTCCAGAGCTCCTTTTTGTGAATCATCGTGAGAACTCTGGTTCCACGCTCCTTCTCCAGATCTTCGATGATGCTTTGGCGCCACGCTAGAATCCCTGCCTTGGTCGTAGGCCGCTTGAATTCTGTCTCTGCTGGGGTTTCCTTGGGGCTTAGCGCTCCCTCCCTTTCCTCTGAGGATTCAGTTTCCTCTTCCTTCTCGTCGTCTTCTTCTTCCTCGTCCTTGGATCTCTGTTTTCCATTGGGTGGGTTAATTTTGCGAAGCACGTAGAGGAGTGCGGTTGAGTTAATGGCAGTAATAGCGAGTAATCCCTAGTCCGAGGAAGAGTTCCGCGTCATCCATCCTAGATCCCTTACTCCTTTACTGGTATTGTTTACCCGGCCTGAGGCCGCCTGTGAATTCGATGGTTTCGAAGAGTTGGTGAACTTTCTCAGGCACACCCTCTACAACATTCAACCCGATAGCGCGTGCCACATCCAACGTGATCGGTGTACTACTCGACATAAACCCGCCAACCAGGAAGTTGGCTACCTGTGTCGCTTGTTCTTCGTTCATATGATCGATCAAGAGCCATTTCACAAACTCTTTTGCATTTTCTTCCTCCATGCGTGCAGATTCGGCGAGGAGGATGGTGCGGTCGGAGATGGTTTCGATTGGTTTACGCTTCAGGATACCCATTACCAGGGTCGCTGGCATATCATCAATGAGCGGCTCTAGGGGGGCTAGGATGCTGCATTTCTCCATCATGATCTCGTCCGCGGCCAGGACGACGTATGTGCCGTCGGACATGGCGTAGAACGGAACCATAACCGTCACCTTCGCCTGATGATACCTCAACGCCATCGAGATCAGGTCAGCAGCAAAAGTCAGCCCGCCTTCTGTGTGTACGATGAAGTCTATCGGCTTATCCGGCGGAGTCTCTCGCACTTGTTGGAGGATTAATTCAGAATCCTCAAACCCGATCTCGGGCTCATCATCACTCGCACTCCAAGGCTCCTTCCGGTGAATAAGGGTTAGAACCCTCGACCCACGCTCCTCCTCCAACTCATGAACCAACTGAGCCCTCCGAGAGAGTATCTCTTCTTTCGAGGGGGTCCTCTCGGTTTCACCTTCAGCCTCATCCTCGTCCTCGTCTTCATCGTCTTCCTCGTCCTCTTCATCACTCCCCTTCGTTATGGGGGTGGGTGTTTGGGGGATCTGCCAGAAACGGTGTATCACAAAGAGATTGGTCAATGAACTAAGAGAAGCCACTACCACGATCGCTATGGCAAGGAGTAGGTCCAACTCTTGCATCATGCTTCACCTGTAACCACGTCACAAAATCTAGGTGAGTGTAGTAGTTGGAGTCTAAAGGTTTTCGTGTATCGAGGACTAGATACCTGCTGGAGAACCACGACTATTCAGTGTGGTGCACACGCACAGAATCCGGGAGGGGTCAAATTTGAGTGCTCGCACCATCAGACCAACACACCCTGAAAAAACCGAAAACCAAAACTCCCAGTCTAATAGATGATTATTGTGTGTTCCCCTCGTGCCGAGGATCCCGTTAATCGAGAACCTAACCACCGCTCCCATACCACCTGGCACGAATATTCTTGTAGAGTTTGATGCTGCTTCGCAGTGGTACAATGCGTGCGTAACAATTCTGGCAGGCTGGGTCAAGACAGGCGGAAGCACCTCCTACCTTTTGTCTGCTAGACCTCCGGAGAGCATCCGCTCACAACTTCGCCGTTTTGGGTTAGATCCGGGAGAACTCGAGAGTAAGGGCAGGCTTCAGATATGGGACTTTTACTCTGCCACTCTCGGCCAGAGGTCCCAAGAAAAGTACGGCTTCGATTCACTGAAAGTCGCCGACCTAAGCATAATTATCTCAAGAGGGCAAATGCATCGACAGCCCTCACCGGACCACATGTACATCACCGAAAACACTTCCGTCCTCACCAGATTCAACGACGAGAAAAGTACGGTCGAATACCTTTTGACAAGAGCGCTTCCGACAGCAACCATAACTAAATCCACTAGCGTCCGCGGCATCATCACGGGTGTTCACAGTGACTCGGTTTACAGGCAACTTGAGGCGGCCGCGGACGGTGTTGTTGATCTTAAAGTCGAAGAGGTGGAAGGCGAGGTAAAGAATCTCATTCGCATCCGAAAAATGCTTAACGCCACGTTTGACGCGCGCTGGCATCCGCTAAAGGTCGACCAAAACTTCGAAGTCACGTTAGATACGTAGACGCTAACTCGTTTTTGGTGTGTGCCCAACATTGATCCCACACACAAAAAAATTGGGCTTCTACTCAAGGTTAACCTAGCAGTTAATTCCCGAGTAATCGGATGCGCGGCATCTCAACCCAAGTCTTTTATGCATAGTTGATCCTTTCAATTGGGAGCGTATCTTTTTCGTTGAGAACGATCCGCGTTATATTTTTCATAGCTCTCGCACTCTTACTCTTAGTTCCCTCCCACCTGTCAAGTACACCGGTTTGGGCCTGTGATCCAAATGATCCTTCCACATGGCCTGACCTAGTGACCAGCTTCGTTTCTGCGAACAACGTAGTCAAAATCACTTCCGCCCAAACCGATCAGCTAAGTTACATGGTAGGTGGCAAGGTGATAGTAAGCGGAACGGTCACGTTAACATATGAAGAGACTGACCTAGTAAGCAGCGTGACATGCGGTTTCTCTGAATCCGTTCAAAACTCTAGCCCAGCCGACCCTTCCGGCGTTACCATAACAATCGGCGGAAATCAATTTGCTGTAAGCTCCTCCGGCTCCTTCTCAGCCACCCTCACACTCCCGGAATCGGTGAAGACTGGCACCTACAATTTTCCAGTGACCGCGACCATGCCGACAAGTACCGTCGAAACGAATTTCGGAGCCGAATCCGTTGACGGATCCACGGTCACAGTCAACACGAATAACTTCGATGTTACTCAATATATGCCAACCTTAACGGTCAACCCTACATCCGCCTATCCAGGCGACACGGTTCAGATATCAGGGGACGAGTGGATGCCGAACCAACCTGTATCAATAGTATTCCCAGGCATAGGCCAAGCACAAGCTTCCTCAGATGGGTCGGGACACTTCAATCCAGTAAGCCTACAACTTGCGCTAGATTACAGTCTTTACACGAATGCCGGCCTTTTCAAAGGCCCTGCCACGATAACAGGAACTCAAGGGAACCTCAAGGCTACGGTAGACATAACAATCAAAGAACACACCTTGGACATAACTCAAGTCTCGGTGATGCCAAGCGAAGTTTGGCCAGGAACCGAGATAACAATCACTGGCAAGGTTACAGACCACCAAGAGCCCAACAGATCTGTATCGGGCGTAACCGTGGAGGCGGGCTGCTCTTTCCTCGTCCCCTCCGTACCTGAGAGTACGACGACCCTCCCTGACGGATCATTCAGCCTAAATTGCCAGGAGGAGTGGACACCTGTCGAGGACAAGGTAAATCTGTATGTGATTAACGCGAATTTGCGAGGATACGGGACAGGTAGCGAACCATCGGCCACGTTCGCCGTCAACAAAAGAGGAACCATCTGCGGCTTAGTGAGCTGGAACTGTGGTTGTTTGATCGCGACAGCAACGTTCGGATCCGAGCTTGCGCCGGAAGTTCAGCTGCTGCGAAACTTTCGGGATGATTCGATAATGTCGACCCACGCTGGCAGGCAATTCATGCTCCTCTTCAACGCGTGGTATTACTCCTTCAGCCCATACGTGGCCTTCCAAATCTCAACGCATCCTGCTGGGAGAGAGTTGATGAAGGGCGTGTTATATCCTCTAATCGGAATAATGGCGTTAACATCAGCAACCTACTCTTTGCTTCAGGCTCAACCGGAGATTGCTGTTCTAGTCTCCGGTCTACTCGCAAGCTCCCTCATAGGCGCATTCTACATAGGCATACCAGTGGGGTTGCTAAGGGCAAGAATTTCACGACAGCGATGGAAAAGCCGGGCCTTGTTGGAGAAGGCGCTGACCTTGATGATAGGTGGGGGGATTCTACTCTTAATCGTCGGCGAGTACTTCTCCACGCTCCTACTTATGATCTCGACAGCAATGATCGTGCTCTCAACCGTAAGCCTAACCGCAACCATAACCTCATCAAGGATAGCAGCTAAGCTGAAAAGACTCTGAGATCGATCGAACCATAAGCCTGTACGTGCAGGTTGGGCAACGTAATTTGAACCATCGTCGTCCGTAAAAGTGTGCGCGCACCATTAGACCCACACATGCGCCGTTACGTCATTTGCTGCTCTCGAAGGCAAGGATAACCCTTCTCACTTGCCTGCCCGAAGCTCTAGGCTAAGGTTCGAGATCAGAACCCTTCGCCGGGTACACTTCCTACCAAACCATCTGGAACTCTTCCTGAGAGCTAATGTGAATGTAGTACCCTAGTACATTCGAGTCTATGGTGCCTGCTGGCTTTCAGGTTGCCTACGCACTCGCTGAATGGCTTGGAGCAGGGCGTTCTCTGCCGTCAAATACGAGATCAGACCTGTGGTCAGCAGTGTTTCGCAGGCGTCACTCTTCGACGTCCGTTTTGTCGCCGCATAGGCTTCAATCAACCTAGCGTAGCCTGCGGGAAGGATCAACGTGAACACATCAGTCTCTCGACCCACATCATCCCTCACGATAGGGTAAATTCTCGTTCGGGGCTTATGTGAAGCAGCCTGCTCTAACATGTCAGCCATGCGGCCCAGATGAACCATTGTCTCTAGCCTGTCCCGATTCTCTTGCTTCCGTAACCCCAGCCACTTCAGAGTTGCTCCGAGAACTATCAGCATCCTCACAAGATCACTCAACGCCCATTTTTCTTTCTGAGCCACACCCCTCACCTGGAAGAGAAGCATTCTTGGAACTCGAATCGACCAACGCCTATATCGCGTGGCCACCGTCCCTGTAGCCTCGGCCACGTTCGATCATCGGCCTTGCTTCTCAGGATCCGCCATGAGATTCTTGAGGATCTCATTCATCCTCTGCGCCTCCTGCATTGCTATAATGGTCTTCGTGATTTGTTCGTCAATCGCTTGTCTTTTCTTGAGCAAGCATTGGTATTTCTGTTCGAGGGCCCTGTCTTCTTCTTTGATTAGAGCGTCAAGGTCCTCAGATGTGGGTACGCGAGCCTTCTCACGCAAACTCTGCTTCACTTTCCAACCGTCTCAGAATAGCAAGTACGTGGCAAAGTTATAACTGTCTATGTTATAGACATATATCATGGTTAGACATATACAGCCCGACCAGAGGCCTGTACCACGCATTTTGGAAGCTCTGGCCACCTCTTCGCTACCTCTCAATAAGTACCAGATTCAGAAATCGTGCAAGGTCGGAAGACAGACGCTCTACAACGAGATATCACGGTTCAAGCGACTTGGTTGGATTACGATCACAGCCACCGCGAAGTCGCGAGTGGGCCTTCCAGTCGAGTTCTACACGCTCACGGACTTGGGGCTCTACAGAGCTGGCGACCTAAACCCCCATTTGCATGATGAGGTAAGGACGAGGCTTGGAGGCAAGTTCGAACAATTTGAAACTACGGTTCATAGAAACCGGCTGATGCACCTACAAGAGCACTTCAGGCTCTTTCAGAACGCTATTGAGAGAGAAAAAGCTCCGCCCAATTGGTATATGAGACTTCAAATCAACGCCGACGCGGCGGGACGCGTTCGAGGTTACGCTGTAAGTTACGGTGACTCAACTGTCGCGAAACTCCGCAGAAGTAAATAACGGCAGACCATGAACCCTGGAGTTTTACGCAATCCACGAACTGGATAGTTCTCGGGCCCATATTCAAACTTGCAAAGCCACCCGAACCGATAGGCGAATGAGCTCCAACGGACTTTATTGTGCAGTATTGCTTGTGCGCACAAGACTGAAACGGACTATCGTTAGGCTAATGATAGAGGAACGATTATGAGCGACTCGCTTGGAGACCGCTATTGTCTCACACCAAACACAAAGGACAACCCATAACGCGGTTTCGAATCAGGGAACTCGGAAAGCGCACATGGCCCGATTTCGTGCGAATTATGGAGAAGCACAATGGTGTGTGGGGTGGCTGCTGGTGCGTCACATTCCACCTCAACCGCAACGAGGAAAAAAAGTGGACTGGGCAGCACAGGAAGTTGAAGGAGAAACTTGTTCAAGAGAACCGGTCCCACGCCGCCCTCGTCTACGACGGGGCGAACGTCGTTGGTTGGTGTCAGTTCGGACCACCCTCCGAGCTCCCAGCCCGAATGGGAGGATTTCTTAAATTGGGTGCGGCGCCTCCTGACTGGAGGATTACATGCTTCTTCGTCGACAGTGACCGAAGGAAGGAGGGCGTAGCAGAAGCCGCCTTGGGAGGCGCACTCGGTATGATTGCCGCCAAAGGGGGCGGGACGGTCGACGGGTATCCAATCGCCACCCGAGGGAAACCTTACTCGAGTTCATTCTTGTGGGGTGGAACTGAATCAATGTTCGCCGAGGCCGGATTCCGTCCGATCGGTCATCTCGGCATAAGCAAGCTGGTGATGCGAAAAGCGATTCGCGGTCGATGATGTCTTCCTAAGGCTTGCAGAGGAGGTGCTCATTGAACCACTGAACGGCCAGATCCGCTTGGTACTCTAATCCCTGCTTCGCTATCGTGTGAGTCTATGGGTGCGCACACACACCAACCGAACGACGTTGGAAACGAAAGGTTGACTGATAGATTCGTTCCGCACTTCGGATTCTTCTCTTCACTAATTCGAAGGCTAGTATCATCAGAAGGACGAGTACTACTAAGCCGAGAGGATACTCAGGGATGGGTGGACTGTTCTTAGTATTAAGTACCAAACCCGCTTCAGCCCAATCCACTACAATTCCTCCGAGCGTTGCAGAGACAGTAGTTGGCGAGGAGACGCACGAGCGGGGATTCATTTACAGGGAGATACGTTTTGGAACGTTATGGAATAGGAAAACGGGCGAGTGGGATTATAGACGGGTTGAAGTTTTCAAGGCGACGCCTTGGACGCAGCGTGAAAGACAACGCATATGGGGCTTCTTCAAAGCACACAGACCCAAACAAAACTTAGGAATCTTCGTAATCCACGAAAACAAGCTCTACATGTATCCTGTGGAAAAGCACAGCGGTCAGAAAGGCACATGCATTGGCTGACCTTGATTAGAAATGCCGCGGAATTCAATCAATCTAAGATGAAAATGAAACGATTGCAGCAAAAGAGTTATTTTCCTAGCTCCGACTATAGAGGAAAGTGGGAAAGCTTGCCGTCTGACTTGTATATTTCACCTCATTCTGAGCAAAGGATAGACGCGTCGCTGTCAAAGGCTCTGTGTGCTCAAGCGGAACGAACAAATCTCCATTGCGCCACTCGCCCGCACCAATTTGCGGCGACGAAATCTAAGATTGGAGATTAGTATTGAGCAGCGTTTTGAATCAGGTTCACAAGTTCGATGCGGATGCTTCTGGGTTACGTTACGGCTTGCTCGAAATAGAGCCGAAAGAAGAAATACATGTAAAGAGAAAATTTGGAATGAAATTCATTGAGCGAACAATGACATTCGAACCATCTGCCAATTATCAAGACTTCGTAGCGTTCAACACGGCGGCAACAATCGATAACATGTCGCTTCCTAGCAACATCAAGGCTGAAGACCTTGCCACTCGAATCTCAAACAAACGCATTGAGTTGATTGAGTCTGACGCGGAATTCAAGAAAATGCTTGAATTTGCAGACCGAATCAAGAGCACTTCACAAGGACCGCGATATTTACCGAAGTTCATACAATTCTTCTTGGACAGACAAAGAAATGCTGTGAATAACCTCATCGAAGCGTACCGCGAGACTGCTACTAGAAGACAACAGGAACTTACCGCTGCAAATATTCACTGACCTTACTGATTTCGAAGTGACCTATGGTGCGACACTTGAGGTAATCCTATCATTGGTCCGAAAGTTCGCGGCACTAATGGCTACTGGAAGAGCCAAATCTAGCTCAGATATATTCAAGAGACGTTTTGATGAGATGAAATTCAAATTATCTCCGCTGATTGAAGAAGTCGAAAGTGCCCTCATACGCGCCCAAACCCTGAAGTGGTACATGATTCTGTCCGATAGTGCAGACGATGTTGAGAAATCATTACAATTCACTCTGGACAAAGATGAGTTGAATAGACTACACTGGGAATTCAAAGAGGAGGCAACGCATCTGAGAAAGACGATTATGCGTCTTGATAGTGACGCCTTCAAATCTCTCGTGCCTGACAGCGAACTCAAATCCAATTTCGACGAGATGGCGATGTCCGTAATTGGCTGATTGACGTTTGTCTCTTCCGCCAAGGCCGATACTCTTCTTAGATTCATCAATTGTGATGTCCCATGTACTGAATCAGAATCAAACAATAATGACCAAATTCACGAAGGACATACCCAAGTATCACTTGAATTGCGCTGTGTCCAGCAGCGTGAAATCCGAGACCGTCTACAAAGTAAATCAATTGATTCAGTTTCTTGATAAGGCACTAATTGTCACGATCAAGAACACAATGGCAAAACAACGAAAGTTGGATAAAAGGAAGGATTCTGAACCCATTGGCATACGTGATTTTCTGGCCGTGGAAGCGGCGTTCTACCATTTCTATCTTTACGGAGCTGGTATTGCAGATCTGAAAGCGATTGAGACCTTTGTCGTATGCTATCTTGAGAACAAACTCTCTTCTAATCCCCCAATTACACCTCAAACCGCTTTTATAGAAATGGTAGCATGGGTTCTCAAGAGAATTTCTGATATTCGCACTGCTCTTGACAAAGCAATCTTACTGAAACAAGAATTAGCTAAAGAGTACACGATTACGCCAAACCAAGCTGATGTAATCATGCTTGAGGGATTTGGCTTGGATAAGAGAGACGCTGAGCACATAGCTAGTGCCAAACAAGCACAACGGGGCGGAATATGCAGCAAGGCTATTTTCGTCACGCTTGATTATACGACAATTATAACATATCAAACAAGGATTTTCAATGAGCCTCAACTAGCAATATGGTGCACAGATCCTCTCTATTGTGCATACCACACCTTCTAGCGTGGACCAGTTTTCTACTCGACGCTTAGCTCCTTCAACCGACTTTTTGAAGGTAAAGCTATCAATCGTCAAATTCACGTTACCCATCGCTTGGGATTTTTCCCGCTTAGTATATCCATAGTTTCATATTCTTCAGTGCGGCGTTTTCTAAGGTTCCTCGCCGCTTCCGCGTATACTTTCACTGTTGTGTAGCCTTCGCGTGCTTCAATTCTCATAACTTATAATCTATCGACTTGTCGTTTTCACTTCATTTCCATTCATTTTCCGTTTCACAGAGACTTACGTTCCGTAGAGAGTGCGATTCGCCGACGTTACGCCAACATACCCTCATCGTGCACAACGTATTTACGGCGGCGGGGGCGGCGCACCATTAATACCACGCACACTTTTACCGACGACGGACGGACGACGACAAAGTTGAATATCTTATCATAAGAGTTAGGATCCTGCGTGTCTGCAGAAGTAATGAACATGATACAAAAAATAACTCCATTTCTATGGTTCGATGGCCAGGCCGAAGAAGCAGCGATATTTTACGTTTCCATTTTCAAGAATTCAAAAATTCTGAATGTTTCCCGCTACACCGAGGTGGGAAATGAAGTCCATGGGCGAGAGCCTGGGTCAGTTATGATTGTGGAGTTCCAGTTGGAGGGACAAAGGTTCATCGCACTCAATGGTGGGCCGCAGTTCAAGTTCACCGAGGCCGTATCGTTCTCCGTGGACTGTAAGACCCAAGAGGAAGTTGACCGTTTCTGGAAGAAGCTCTCTGAAGGCGGAGAGGAAGGGCCGTGCGGCTGGTTGAAAGATAAATACGGATTGTCGTGGCAGATCAATCCCACCATCTTAGGCGAATTATTGGGGGACAAGGACGCCGAGAAAGCGGGAAGAGTTATGGACGCAATGCTCAAGATGAAAAAGATCGACATCGCGGCGCTGAGAAAGGCGTACAAGGGACGATAGTATAAGAGCGAAGTAACCCAACATCAGGAGGTCCGTCGAAGGAGGGTCCCTCGACAGGTCCCTCCCCCCCGGTTTACCAGGGTGTTCGTTTAGTGTGCGTGTGCGCGCACCATTAGTACCCCACACACACTAAACCCGCCTACTAGACGAGTCTCAAATTGAACGCTGGCTTCCCAACATTAGGCCTTAGATTACAGCTACCGGAGAAGCGGAGGAAAATTCTCCCAGCAACTCTACCTCATTGGACTAGTTTTGGGACTTCGATGTGGGTTGGTTCGTAGTCTTGGAGCTTGCCGGCTAGGAAGGCGTCGTATGCTTGAAGGTCGAGTAGGCCGTGTCCGCAGTTGTTGAACGCTATCACTTTCTTCTCTCCGGATTTCTTGCAGCGTAAGGCTTCATCAATCGCATATTTCACAACGTGCGCCGTTTCCGGCGCTGTTAGCATGCCCTTCTGTTCGTGCTAGGGTTCGTGCGGCTTCGAAGACTTCGGTTTGTGAGTAGGCAACGGAACTCATGTAACCCTTGTTGATCAGGTAACAGAGCGACGGCGCTTTCCCATGGTAACGGAGTCCGCCTGCGTGGATTGGGGGCGGTTGATACTTGTGGCCAACAGTGTACATTTTGATTAACGGTGTCATCTCAGCCGTGTCACCGAAATCGTAGGTGTAGACGCCGCGGGTTGTTGATGGGACGGCTTTCGGTTCACAGGCAACGTATTCAGTTTCGGATTTGCCTTTCAATTTATCAGCCATGAACGGGTATGCAAATCCAGCGAAATTCGATCCGCCACCAATGCAACCACAGATCAAGTCCGGGGTAACGTCTATCATTTCGAATTGCTTCTTCGCCTCCTGCCCAATAATCGTCTGGTGTAGGAGGACGTGGTTGAGGACTGAGCCGAGACAGTATTTCGTATCCTCGTGACTTACGCAGTCTTCGATGGCTTCGCTTATCGCCATGCCCAATGACCCAGTGTTATTGGGATCCGATTCGAGGACCGATCTACCGTATTTTGTATTCTTGCTAGGCGAAGCAACCACATCAGCACCCATCGTCTCCATCATCGTCCTTCTTCCCGGTTTCTGGTCGTAGCTCGCGCGAACCATGTAGACACTACACTTCAAACCAAAAATCGCCGAGGCCATAGCTAAGGCGGAACCCCACTGTCCTGCGCCGGTTTCTGTTACGAGGCGTTTGGTTCCCTCGGCCATGTTGTAGTAGGCTTGCGCTATTGCGGTGTTGGGCTTGTGACTGCCTGTGGGGTTGACGTATTCACATTTGTAGTAAATCTCGGCGGGTGTGTTCAGAAACTTCTCAAGCCTCCGCGCTCGAATTAACGGCGTGGGACGCGGGAGGCGCAGGTACGCATCGTAGATTTCGTCGGGGATCTTGATGAAACGTTCAGCGGAGACTTCCTGCATGACGACTTCTTTCGCGAAAAGTCGCAGCAATGGTTCAGGCGACATGGGCTTCAAAGTTCCCGGATCTAGAGGCGGAGGTAGCTGCTCGGGAAGGTCTGCAAGAATATTGTACCAGTGGGTTGGCATTTCATCTTGGGGCAGGTAGACTGCATGTTCTTTGTCGATAGAGCCTGGTTTACTCATGAGTGCACTATCCTGTTGATTGATGTCGCTCTGAAGCTTCATAGCAGCATTTAAGACTTCGTTGCACAAATATGTACGTCATAGGTTCGACTGCTAATGTGGAGGCAAATCTCCGACAAACTCAAAGAATATCCCGGACGGCAGAAGGTCGCAAGAGCCCTAGTAGAATCCGGGTTGGCCATCAAGGAAGGCAACAAGATCTACTGTGGAGGCATCGAACTCTCGGACGTCAAGATCGCCCGATTCCTAGACGTCGATCGAAGGACCGTAAGGGATACAGCACAACTCATAACCTCAGACCCCGGAACTCAAGTCTGTTTTTGAAAAGCTCAAACCTGCAGGCCCTTTCCTAGCCGACGTCGCTAAATTTCTCGGCTACAGTGTAATCGAAATCTACCGCGGACCCTCACACCGTTGGCGTCGTGGCATCGGCCGCGGCCTTAGTTGCGAAAGAAAACATCGCCATCAGACAAGCAGTAGCTGACGACCCCGACCTCACCCCGGAACCAAAGCTAACCCTAGTCGTTGAGAAACAGCCTAGCGGTACAACGCTCCAGAAACTACTCAAGATCCCTGGCGTCATCAAGATTTCGACGTACTAACCGCTTGTCCGAATCTCTCGCTGTGCACTATTTCGCTTAACGGTTTACGATTCTTCTTTCCCTTCGCCTTTGGTTCAATCGGATAGCCAAACGGCATAACCGTAACCAGTTTCATCCTCTGAGGCGCACCAAGCAAGTCTTTCACTCCGTCATCATAGAAATTGGTGACCCAACACGAACCAATCCCCATGTCCCACGCCTCAAGTACCATGTTCTGAACCGCACGCGCACCATCAATCTCAGGAAGCTTTGCTTGGTCCATCAGAATTGCGATTGCCAGCGGTGCCTTTGCGATGTGTTCGCCGGTAGGCGTCAATTCGGAGATCTTCTTGAGCGTTACCTTATCTCTGATTACTATGAAATGCCAAGGTTGCGAGTTCTTGGAACTCGGGGCTAGGCGACCTGCCTCTAGGATTCGTTGGAGGCTTTCGTCAGGGATCGGCTTGTCTAGGTAATCTCGGATCTTCGCGGCGCGTTCTGATGCAGGTGAAAGTATCCATGACAATCCTGCGATGGTTCACTGTACCTTCTGTGAATTCTTCTCTATGATCTGCCACAGTTCCTCTTCAAGAGTGCCGGCGTGCTGCGGCCGTTCCACGAATCGTCCAATTTCTCGCCATGCTCGGTCGTGAACTATTACGGTAGGTATTCGCAGAACTCTCATTTCATCAGCAATGTCCCGGTTCTCATCAAAATCTATCACCTTAACGTTCAAGGCAGCGTTGTTCGCCGCCATGAAAACTTTGGCCAAATCCGGTAGTTGTGCCCTACATTCCGCGTTCCATTCTGTGGCGAAAACAACAAAGAAGAATCGATCTGTTAAGCTCGAAAACTTCTCAATCACAGCAGATTGGGTTGGTATTCTTGAACACGTTTCTTAACCGTCCCTTTCACGGTTTGGTTTTTGATGTTATTGATGTAGTCCCGTAGGCCAGGGTAGGGGCCGATAACGTTTCGGAGAAGCGACAAGTGGTCTACCTACTCGGAGTGTTTAGCTTAATCTATGAGAAGAAAAACGGTGGCGTCATACGGACTGCATAGTCTCCATTCTGTTGTCCGATTTCCACATGCTAATGGCTGGTTCAATAGGTTATTAGATTTTCGGCGTACGTTGATGGTGACTTTGCATGGAACATAGACTCGTTGCCGCCTAGGATGCGTTGGCCAGCAGGGCTTTTTTGGCAATTAACTCAAACTTGCCATTCCCAGCCAATTTCTTCGCTACTCCGTAAACTTCGATCTCTCTTCCTATTACCTTCGAAAATTGTTCTTTGCTCAGCGGCATCTCGTATTCATGATTCTTGACCATTTGATACTTGATGTCAGCAAGGTTCAAGATCGGCAGGGCCTGCTCATCGAGATCGGAGAAAACTACATCGGCTACACCTGTTCCGTCATCAATTCGCACTCGTCCCGTGAGCACAAACCTTCCAGATCGTGGCTTTTTGCAAGATTCGCACCTATACTCATTTTCAGAAGTCCTCAACGACGATCCACAGATTTCGCATAAGGCAACTAGCTTGGGGGCTTCAACTACTTCAAGCACCATACCCTTTACCCAGGTACTTAGTTCCGGTTCCAGAGCAATGACGTGTCTTATGTCCTCCCAGGCAGGTTTTTCCTTTACAATCTCATCAAGAACCTCGATTCGGGAGAGAGGGATTGAACTCAATTCGAAATCTCCGGTCAGTCCAGTCCGAACCTTGAGCCCTTGAATTCTCACATGCAAGCCCGTACGGAGCTTTAGAACATCCGCGGCTTGGTCTCGCCAGAAAGTAACTCTGGAGGAACTCGAGCCGTCTCGAAGAGTAAATGAGGAGAGGTTTATCGTTTCACCCTTTTCTGTGACCACCTGCCTGGATAATGGTTGATCACTCACTGAACCCTCCACGGTAACGAGCCCTTTCGATTGCTGGAGGGTGTTTAAGCTGGTAACAGGTCTAAGCTCTACCGATTTCCCCGAGGTCTTCTGCAGTGCGCCTGACCTGCCTAAACTCAGCATAATTTCTCCCATTCTTTCGCGAACCGAGACTCCCTTAACTTCAATGACGTCGCCCTCTGCAAGGTCGTTTACGAGCAGTGCTTTTTCGTCCCATAGCGAGAGGGAAACCATCCCAGATTCGTCCTCAACTATGAGCCTAGCCACTTTGACCGTCTCGCCGGTCTGCCTCTTAATTTCCTGAGGCAGTCCTTTCGCGAGGACACGGACATAAAGGTCCGCGGATCCTGTTTGATCATTCAGGTCTGCAATCTTGTAGGACTTAGTGCCGGGGATCTTGAGATAGTCGGGCGCGGATTTTAGCAGTTGAATTTGGCTTCTGCTCTCGACGTGTAATTCGAGTCGGGAGTTTTTGTCGAGACGCACTCGGCCATTCATCATCTGGACTATGTTCCCATTCTTCACCTCCCTCAATTCCTCAGCCCTCTCATTCCAAGCAACAAGTGGAATGCTTCCAGATTCATCAGCAACTATCGTTCTGAGTACACTCCCCGTTCTTTCTTCCTTCGCGAATGTGTAGTACCTGGGCTCCATCTGGACAACACCTATCGCGTTCACCTGGCTCGCGCCCTCAGTCAGTTTTCCGAGTGGAGTGAAGAGATCTCCGAATTCTGGCAAATCAGCCTTGGGCATGTCCGTGGGGTCAATCTGTATGCTGCTTCGTTCACCTGCATGAATCTCTGTGTCTCCGGATAATCCCTGTCGCGTGTAGGCATGTCCAATTCTCAACACCCGTCCCTGCAGATTACCGGCCCGAGAAAGTACGTCAACATGCTTGTCCCATATCGCGCAACGAGCGCGATCAGATTTGTCTGCGATGAGAATTCGCATGACGCGCCCTGGGGTTCCATCTCGTCTTTGGAATTGTTGTGGTGGCCACGTCATCAGGACTCGTCCAGAGATGTTCACGTCATTCAATCCGGAAACGAGGTCTTTCACTTGCATGTGTCCGAGGTCCGATCCGCGGGTTTGTATAAGAAGCTCTTCCGCGACTAACCTCGCGGCACCTTCGTCTGAAAGCAATCCGCGGCCTTCCTTCTTCTTCTCCTCGATCAAAGCGAGGATCTGTTCAGGTGAAAGCTCGCGGCGTTTGGCGAGTATATCCTCGACTATAGTTTGGACGATGGACAAAGGTTCGTTCGCCTTACAGCAGATTCACTCCAGGAAGTTGACCAGAAATTAACTAAATCCTCTCGTAGCGCCTTTCACCGGGCATAACAATCAATGTCCTCATTTCTGCAGTGAAGCACATTAAAATCTTCACTCATTCGCTGAACCAAGCGCCATATACGCATATGGGAAATAGGTTTCGTTCCACCGAGGGCAACGGGAGGGACCGTAACGAATTCAAGGTTGTCCGACGTAATCTTCCTTGATTCGACCTATGGAAGCTCCGTACACTAAGGTGGGTCGCATCGAACACTTCTACTCGAAAGCAAGCGTAGCTATTGTGGAAGTCACATCAGCGCTCAAGCAGGGGGATAAGATAACGATTCGAGGTAGCACTACGAAGGTTGATCAAACGGTGGACTCAATGGAGGTTGAACATAAACAGGTTCCCCTCGCCGAAGCTGGACAGCGGGTCGGCCTCAAGGTAGCGGGTCGAGTCCGAGAGAACGATATCGTATACAAAGTGGCATAAGGTTAGAATAGCCCGTTACTGAGTAACGAACGAATAAGGTGCAAGAATCTTGGCGGACGTCACAATCGAAGGAACCGTACTAGTCGTTACACCCATACAATCCTCGCAGGGTAGACCTATGGTGCAGATGCAATTGGGCGATACGATCAAGGGACCCGTCACGATGCCTCTGGACATGGACCGGGAAATGGCCGGGGTTACGATTGCGGTTCAGAGGGTACTTACACAACTGCCGGGCGTCGGCCAGCAACTTGGAACCCCGCGCCTAATCGTCACCCTAACCGAAGAAGAGTACCAAGAATTAGGGCGCCCGCGGTATCCTGATCACTTGTCGATAACGTTGAAAGTGATCATCCTAACCAGTCTAACATAGCTGAACGTTTTCAGTCCCAGAACAACCTGGTTCTCGCGTATTCCCGTTCGGCTTTCAGAATGTCCAAGTATAGGTCTTCCTCTGTCCGGTGAACCTTTCTAAGAATCCGGGTCGCCGTTGTCGGGCCTACGCCCCGCCCACTCAGAACGACAACCGCCTCTCTACCTTTCGTCTGGACCAAACTGGCGCTAAAGCAGGCTTGTCTCCACACATGGTCTTCCTCCGGCGTCAACTTCGAGTTTCTTTTCTTCTTCTTCACCACCTTCACGAGCTGATCATTCCGTGGATAAGTCGCAGCGATAAGGGTCGATCCACATTTGGGACAACGGATCTTCTGCCCTATCTGATCGACCACCCTTATCGCGTCCCAATCACCATTGAAGATGCAGACCAAACGGACTGTTTCCGATAAGAGACGCTCTCGAACAATGTCAGTCAGCGGCTTCGAAGGAACTACGGGTCTGAGTAAGTCATGCGGGATTATCTTGTCGACAATCGGTGTAGCGAAAGGAGAGCACGTGTCGGCTTTTTCTGTGACTACGTCGACTCCAATTTCCCTGTTCAGGATCTTCGCAACTGTTTCTTGAGTAGTTGGTAGGTCGAATTTTTCGAGAAGAACCTCTCTATTCGTTTCAGTGTTGACCGGTGTTTGCTTCATCGCACGTACTAGCATCCGCGCACGGTTTGTTTTGTAGTCGGCTTTCCTTTCTATGACACCGAAGCGTCGGGCTACGTGCCAATGTCGCCATGCGAAGAGGTCTGAATTCTGGAGGGCCTCCACGAGAATATTCTCAACATCTTCTGGGGTGAACTTCAGAAGTTCAAGGGCCACAGTTTCCGGTTCGATTTTGAAGGGACATATGAGCGCTATGCGGTATGGGTCGGTTTGGGTTAGTACGTTCACTCCATATTTCGAGCTGAGTAGGGAGGCGAGTATCATTGCTAGGGTGTCGTTAACCGTACTACCAAAACACGCGTGGATGATAATGCAGTTCTCGAATTTCTCGATAATGATGCGCCGATCTGACGGTAATTGTGAATGTTTCAGCTCGGCGCTTATGGTTTCGGTGATCTTGACCAGGGCCTCTTCGTTAAGTTGGAGTTGCTGCTGTATCTTTCTCAGTTCTTCGGGTTGATCGATCGACCGAAGCTATCTGGGCTCTCAACCTGCCGACTTCTTGAGCCGTTTCAAAGCTAACTGGAATGATTTCTCCCTCCCAGCTCGGAATAGCGTCAAGTGTGGGAGCCGTGGGCTCTACTTCGACCGAGAGTTTCTCTTCGTTTACGTTGATGATCTTCCAGGTTTGTCCATGGATGATGAAGATCGTGCCCCCTTTACACTTCCTGGACACGAATCCTTGATCCAGCGTCCCAATTCGGCGTTTCCTGAAGAAGTCGAAGACATCGAATCTCTTCACGTCAGGGATGACGGAGAGGTTTTCGTAGTAATAGTCGGAAGGTTCTCGGGTAACGGGCTGATACCACATCGTCGATGAGTCTGATTATTCTGATTGAGTCGAGAAACTTTACGAAATCATGTAACTCTTCGCCGTGTGAAGTTGCGATAGGAGTAACAGTGTTGGATGATCTCGTAGATGTCGGCGAGTTTGGCTCTCTTCAAATCGAGTGCGATGCCGGCTATTTGATGTGCCAATACATCGAGAGCGTTGTCGTGTATTGCTGTCTTCTCAATTTTCGCGGCTTTGGCGTTGGCGGCCAACACGGCCGCTTCCAAGAGATCGTCGGCCCATGCGCCTATGATCGTTCCCTGGGCGAGGCCTCGTAAAGTATGGCCGCTCCGGCCGATTCTTTGAATTAAACGCGTGGACATCCTGGGCGACATGTACTGGACAATATAGTCCACCCTGCCAATATCCATCCCCAGCTCCAGCGAAGACGTGCAAATTACGCCCTTCAGCGACCCGTCGTGGAAAGCCTTCTCAACCTCTTCCCGAATTTCACGTGAAAGTGATCCATGGTGGACGCGTATCGGTAACTCCGGCTTCAAAGCACGTAGCTGCGACCCCACCGCTTCTGCTTGTTCGCGTGTATTCGTGAAAACTAGTGTCGACCGTTTGTCTGCAATTATCTCCCCGATTCTCTTCGATCTCGCAATAGTTGTTGGAGGTAATCCGAACTTATCGGCATCCTTGGCGTCTTCGGGATTCGGGGTGACGTACTCGATCCCAATCTGGACTTGTCGGAGTTCAGCTGATTTCGCAACCGTCACGCTTCGGTTTGTCCCTACCAGAAACTGGCCGACCTTATCTTCCTCACCCACGGTCGCGGAAAGCCCTATTCTTTGAAAACTACGCCCAGCAAGGTGCTCTAATCGTTCTAACGCTAATGCTAGTTGGATACCTCGTTTGTCCGTAGCAAGTTCATGAATCTCATCAACCACAACCCACATGACACCTTTCAGATGCTCCCGCATCCTCTTACCCGGAAGAATCGCTTGCAGAGTCTCGGGCGTAGTAACCAGCATCTCGGGTGGTGATCTTGCTTGCGCGGCTCGAGCGCTGGTGGTGGTATCCCCGTGCCTAACTTGGACTTTGATGTCCAACTCTTTCCCAATGTCCGTAAGTCTACGAACAATGTCCCGGTTTAGCGCTCTCAACGGAGTGACATAGAGTATCGAGATCCCTCTCGTTTCACCAGCAGACCGACGCTCAATGAACATGTTGAAGATCGGGAGGACGCATGCAAGCGTTTTCCCGGTTCCTGTAGGGGCGATCACGAGAACGTTTCGACCCTCAAGTATGGGAGGTATGGCGATTTGCTGTATGTCGCTCGGCTCTTCTAACCCAATACTCTCTAGGTGGGCGCGGATAGGCCGGTGCAATTGCGCGAACGAATTCTCCATCAACCAACTCACCCTACACTATGCAGGCTCCAAGCCCGCTACCCGTTACCACCAATCGAAAACTGTCTAATCCTGTACTCTGCGGAACAATCATCCTGTTTACGCAGAAGGTTTCTCGTAGGCTAAGTATACGAAGATTACAATTACGGCTACGAACGCCAGGAATGTTATGCCGATCTGGAGGAGTCCCCAGAACTCATCAGTTGTCAAGATTCTAACGCACGCCTGTCGCTAGAAAGGAAATGCCCATTTAAAAAGTACTCAGTCGGATTTAGTACCCGTATCTCTCGCGCGCCATCGATCCGTGACGGTTGAATATTGTGAATCGCTGTGTTGCGATCTTCTCATACTTACCGAGGGCCGCTGCGATACGTTGGGCGATTATGTGATAACACAAGCCCCGCTTCCGATCCATTACTCGGAAGTAGTAATCGTCACAATAGCAGAAGGGTATGTCAGGCATGACCTGGTATTGGCTTGTTCTACCCTGAACAACCCACACCGCCCGTCCACTAGGATTAAAGTCGTATCGCGTCACCTTCTTTGAATTTGCAAGCTCCCAGCCGTTAGTGAATCGCTCTCCCAACACTTTCTTCAACGACTCACTAAGTTGCGCGGAAAGTTCCTTACCCGATTCAAGTTCACTGTAAGCCTTATCCATCAACTCCTTCTCTTGATGGAAAGCAGTTGACATCTTAATTCCAACAACAATGAAACTCGGTGACGACTCGAATTCTAGAGGCTTCTTTCTCTGAATTCCCTCTATTTATTGACCGAGTATTGATCGATTCTCAACGCGTCCTCGCTAACGTCAGGAAACGTTTTTAAGTTGTCCCGCTTGGGATTACCCACTCGCGCTAGAAACTTATTCTGCGCGTCGCCTTGTGCTCCGGAATATGTTTTCGGAGGAAAAACAAACTCATGTACCACGAACAGAAGAACAATAATCCGAATATGCCGAAATACGTACTGACAGGAACAACCACGATGGGCCTTGTCTGTAGTGATGGAATAGTTCTAGGAACCGACACTCGCGCCACGCTCGGAACATTCGTAGCCCACAAACGAGCTAAGAAGGTCTACCAAATCGACGACCACGTCGCCATGACAATAGCAGGGGGCGTTGCAGATGCGCAGAGCGTTGTCCAGACGCTAAGTGCAAATGCGAAACTCTACAAGTACGAAAAAGGGCTGCCCATGCCGATCCCTGCCATAGCACGCCTAGCAGCCAACTTACTGTTCTCCGCTCGATACTATCCATTCATACTTCAATCCATAATTGGCGGAATGGATGATAGCGGCACTCACATATTCGCTCTCGACCCACTCGGTAGCGTAACCGAAGAAAAATTCGTGTCAACTGGCTCCGGATCGCCCGTAGCTTACGGTGTACTCGAGCCCGGTTACAAGGAAGGCATGTCCATCAGTGAGGCCATACCGCTGGTGGTTCGCGCAGTAACTTCCGCGATGAAACGTGACTCAGCTAGCGGCGACAGTTTTGACGTCGCCGTCATAACGAAAGAAGGGTACAGAGAATTAAGCGAGGACGAGAAAAAGAAACTGGCCATACCAGCCAGCTAAGCGCCCGTAATGAGAATTCTAAGTAACTAAACTTCAAGGTGGATTCGGCAGTGGCTAGACTAGTAGATGATACTCAGGCAAGGATACGCGAAACCATAGTCACCCACATGCCGAAAGAAGCCGAGATCACAAGAATCGAATTCGAAGGACCACGTCTCGCAATATACGTCAAGAACGTTGGGCTTCTCCTTGAACAGAGCCACATCGTAACCGAAATCGTCAACCTACTCCATAAGCGGGTTGTGGTACGCTCTGACCCATCGATTCGACTAAAAGAGATTGAAGCTGAACGCCTGATAAAGGGAATCGTTCCCGCTGAAGCCGAAATTACTGAGATAAACTTCGACCCAAGTCTCGGCGAGGTTGTTATCGAAGCCAAGAAACCTGGGTTAGCCATAGGAAAGGATGGGTCCACACTTTCGGAAATCATCAAGACCACGAGTTGGCGGCCTAGAGTTCTCCGTGCCCCACCACTTCCATCAAAAATCATAGCGAGCAGCCGACACATCCTACACTCCGAAAGCGAAGAGAGAAGCAGGATCTTCCGCGATGTAGGAGAACGAATCTTCCGTCCCAGGTTATCCAAAACATCATCCGTCTACTTGACGACACTCGGAGGATTCCACGAAGTCGGCAGATCAGCAATGCTCATAGAAACTGAAGAAAGCTGTGTCCTAATGGATTGCGGCATCAACGCCGGTGCAGACATCCCCCAATACGCATATCCCAGATTAGATTCCGACGACTTCGACATCGAGAAACTAGACGCGGTCATCCTCTCACACGCACATCTCGATCATTGCGGGCTGATTCCGATCCTCTACAAGTACGGGTACGATGGACCCGTTTACTGTTCGGAGCCGACGGCGGTGTTGATGACTTTACTGCAATTGGATTACTTGGACATATTCGGTAAGGAAGGAGGCCACCCGCCATATGACCAGAAGGACGTGCGGGAAGTTGTCTTGCACACCATACCAGTCAAGTACGGAGTCGTAACCGATGTGGCTCCAGACATCAAACTTACCCTCCACAACGCAGGCCACATAATCGGAAGCTCCATAGTCCATCTCCACATCGGCGAAGGCCTCCACAATGTTGTGTACACGGGAGACTTCAAGTTCGGCAGGACCATGCTGCTCGAACCGGCCACTTGCTCTTTTCCGCGCGCTGAGACATTGATCATGGAGAGTACGTATGGTGGGCCGGATGATGTCATGTCGGATAGGGAGACGGTGGAAGGTCGACTTGCAAAGATTGTGAATGAGACTGCTGAGAGAGGCGGTAGAGTTCTGATTCCGACGCTTGCTGTGGGACGTGCTCAGGAGATAATGCTTGTTTTGAACGCTTACATGAAGGACAAGAAGATCAAAGAGCTCCCGATTTTTTTGGAGGGCATGATTTCCGAGGCCACGGCGATTCACACAGCCTACCCTGAATACCTCTCCCGCAACCTCCGAGAACAAATTTTGTACAAGGACATTAACCCATTCCAGTCAGAATACTTCACGAATGTGGATCACCCCTCTGAACGTGAGAAGATCGCAACGGGACCCCCATGCATCATACTCGCTACTTCAGGGATGATGGAAGGCGGGCCTGCGATAGATTATTTCCGTTACATGGCACCCGACGAGAAGAATACCTTGGTTTTTGTCAGCTACCAAGTTGAAGGAACATTAGGAAATAGGCTGAAGAATGGCGCCCGTGAAGTTTCCTTGATGGGACGCAACGGCAAACTTGAAGCCTTGAAAGTCAACCTACACGTCGATGCTGTTGAAGGCTTCTCGGGTCATTCCGACAGAAACCAACTCTTCGCTTTCCTTAAGCGGGTGTCACCTAGGCCTTCGAGAGTAATAATGGGACATGGAGAAAGACGAAAGACCGATCTATTTGCGCACCAAGTATCAAGAATTCTGAAACTGCGAACGGTAGCGCCCGACCTACAAGAGAAGTTAAGACTGAGGTAGACTAGGCCCCAGCTCAGCGCAGAAAAGACGGACTAGTTTTCCTCGTTAGATGCCACGCCAGTAGCGGTGGCTTCTACAGGAGAATTCTCTCTCCGACGCCAAACCTTGACGGTAGGCGGCGTCATGACAATTCGTTCCTCGCCGAGTCTTGCGATATCTCCTTGAATTGATTTCACGAAAGCTAAGAGTTCACTGATAGCAGACTTGGTCTCCTCGACGCTCCTCTTGGCTATAGGGCTGATTTTAACGATCAATATATTTCCCTCAATTATCTCCGCCTTGATCCTCGGCACATCAGTTGGATCACGAAGCGGGAACGCCTTAACATAGATTGGATGCTGAATTGAAGGATTAACTAAAGGAAACCTTTCGTCTCCTACATAATTAGAGCCAATCAAATTTAGTCCAGCTAATTCGAGCGGTTTCTCTCTGGATAACAGTTTAAACGTTTGCGCCCAAAGGGAGGGATTCTAACATGCCCGTGTTAAGACTTAGGAGGGCCAGCATAGAGAAGTGTGCGGAGGTTGTCACGCACGCGCCTACAAATTCAGCACCATAACACAGCGGAATTACGTCGATTTCTACTGGAAAAATGGCTCAACTGGGCTTGTTATAGGCCGTCCAAAGCTCGTCACCGACGAAATGAACGTTTTTGATAACCTTACCCTTACTCATCGACTTCATTTCCGTCGACTCTACTTCGGCTAGGCCTAAAGCGAGTGGCTTACCGTATTTTTCATCTACAATTACCAGCAGATCGCCCTTAGCAAGATTGCTCGGAACTTCCCTTATTCCAGGGCGCATAATATCGGCGCCGTTTGCGACATGCGCCACTGCGCCCATATCGACAACAACTCGCGGCAACAAGTTGACAAATTTATCGAACTTCAACGATGGGAGTAAACCAATTGTTCTCCGCAGGATCCAGGGTGAATTATCCACGAAATACACCATCTCGTCACCGACCTCGAGCTCATCAAAGCTCTTCGCCGCTACGAGTAATCCTTCACTGCCAGGATAACGACCAACGAATTCTCTAACAAGCCCCTTGACTTCTTTGTCTTTAAGACGGATCATTGACGGCAATGAGTTTCAACTCTCATGTTCCTTGGCGACCAGACGCGAAATCATTCGAAGGCGCTTCCAGCTAAACTGGCTAGTAGGTTACGTAGCCTAATCTTTAATTTGGAGCTTCCTCTTTTACGGAACCCTTACGTCAACAAATCAGGTCAGAAAAAGCAATGTCAGCAGTCGCCGATAAGATCTTCGAAGAGAGCCTCAGCAAAACCGTTCTCGTGGAACTGAAAGGAAGCCGCACCATACGCGGGAAACTCTACAGCTACGACCAGCACATGAATTTAGTCCTCGAGGACGCGGAAGACGTTTCGAACCCAGAGAATACTCGGAACATTGGAACGATTATTGTTAGGGGCGACAACGTAGTTCTCGTATCTCCACCTCCGAAACGGTAGTTTCGTTAATTTAGCAGATCACGGGACGTGAAAGGTTTTGACGAAAGGAACCGCCTCATTCGGAAGACGAGGCCGTTCCAAGACTCACATCCGATGCAGACGATGCGGACGACACTCTTATCACATCAGATGGAAACGTTGCTCGGCTTGCGGCTTTGGAGCATCCAAGAAACTGCGAAGCTACTCCTGGCAGACGCACACTCTAAACAGAGAACGAAGAATCAGGTAGCTCCAAGGATACATTCATTTCTTCGCTGGACTGCAAACTTTCAGTCAGATTTCCACCCATTCCTGATCCGAAGGTCGAGAGTGTGAGTTGCGCTCGACCTTGAATATTCCAGTGACTAAGCTGTCGTGGCTGGCTGAACAGTCGCCACCGGCGGTGGTGGTGCGGCGGCAGGTGCTTCCGGAGGCTTCTTGAACGTCTCAAGAAACGTAACTGTTACGATCTTTGGCAGGTATTTTTCTACATCAGCAGTTAACGTACGCTTAGCAACTTGCAATCCTTCTAAGAAGAACGCTTCTTCTGGAATCTCGACTTGGAGGCTAACGTTCTCGATCTTAATCGAAAACTTTTGTCGGTCTACAGATGGAATTTGTTTGTGAATTAGGTTGCGTACTTTCTCATCGTCGGCTTCAATGACTTTTTCTAGAGTTATGTCGTATATGAGTGTCTTACCCGCAAATGGGTGGTTGTAGTCTACCTGAACTCGGCCCGCTCCCACGGAGCGAACTAGGGCTGTCTTGCCGTCTATGTTTACTTGCAATCCCGGAACAGGGTTCAAGCCTTCAGCCGCGAATTTTCGAAGCGGAACAAGTCGAACCTTCTTGGGATCACGAACACCATATCCCTTGTCTGGAGGGAGCTCGACAGTGGTCGCCTTTCCGATTTCAAGATTCGGCAATGCCTCGTCTAGTCCCTTTGGCACCCATCCCTCCCCGACTATGATGAAGAACGGCTCGTAATGCTCTTCCCCGCGGTAGAGCTTCTTTTCCTTAGCTACACTCTCCAGCGTCGTCCCAACGGTCTCTCCGCTCTCCTTTACCCTGAGTGTGTAGTTGGCGAGTATGAAATCTCCACTCTTAACTGGCAATCGAATTCACCTTGAACTTTGAAGGTGGAGCTAAGATTTGGCCGCTCTACATTAATCTTTCAGCACCTGATGGCCTTCAGGATTAAAGCACCCCCGGTCAATGCCAATACGAATGCTGCGGTTGGTTTTCTCCTCTAAGGGTTATTTTCTCTGCAGCGGGCCAATGTTATTTCACTCTCACGAGCATCGACTCTTTTTCTGAACTTCTCCGCTCTTGAGTTTTCAACTCCATTCTTTTATGGCGGTGTCAAAGTGGTCAACGTGCGGTGTGGTTAGGTGAAGCTCTTCACTGTTGGACCGGTGGCCTGCTATCCTGAAGTGCTTGAAGCGATGGGGCGCCAGATGCTAAGCCATCGGAGTAAAGAGTACCTCACCATGCACTATGAGACCGTCAAACTTTTACAAGATTTCATTTCGACGAAAAACGAGATTTTCCTATTCACCAGCACAGGGACAGGTTTCATGGAGGCGTCTGTAAGGAACTGCGTTAGAAAGAAAATGTTGTGCTGCATAAACGGAAGTTTCGGCGAACGCTTCGCCGAAGTCGCAGAATCCAATGGCATAACCATCGTGAAACTAGCCCCACCCCTCGGACAACCCATCTCAGTAGAGGAATTGGATCAGGCTTTGAGGAAAAACCCTGACGTTGAAGCTGTAGCCCTCACCCACAATGAGACAAGCGTCGGCCTCATCAACCCACTCAAAGAACTAGCAGCCATCGTCAAGAAACATGGCAAGCTACTCTTCGTAGACGCAGTAAGCTCAATGGGAGGTACCGACATCAAGGTGGATGAATTGGGAATTGATGTTTGTTTTTCAAGCTCACAGAAATGCTTCGGCGTCCCCCCCGGTTTAGGAATGGGAAGCGTAAGCGAACAGGCGCTGAACCTTTCCGCGACAGCTACGAACAAGGGATGGTACTTCGACTTCAAAGTCTGGGAAGAAGATCAGAAGAAAGGGCATGGGACCCCCGTCACCTCAGTCATACCACAAATCGCTGGCCTCAACACAGCGCTGAAAATGATTCAGCAGAAGGGCGGAAAGAAATGGTACTTCGACCTGTATAGAGAACGGAATCGCAAAATTAGAGATGGGATCCAAAAAATCGGACTATCCACCTTTCCACAGAAAGGCTCTGAGAGCCCCACGGTGAACTGCATCAACGCACCAAAAACCATGGAGGGCGGTGCCGTTTATGAGAACATGCGTCAAAATGGATTCGAACTGGCGGAAGGATACGGGCCGCTGAAGAAGAAAACATTCAGAATCGGAAACATGGGTTACATAGAAATGAGCGACATTGATCTGATGCTGAAAACTCTCAACGACGTCACCTCATCCAAATGACAGTCGACACTGCCTTAGATGTGGAGAGTTGAGAAGTGCTTTTCTGCAAGGCCTCGCCTCTTGATGAACTAGCAGTAAACAATGTCGATTAGGCTCGGCAAAATCATGGGGATACCCGTACGTATCCACTACACTCTATGGCTCGTTTTCCTTCTCATCGCATGGTCACTAGCATACGGCTACATGCCCCATCAATATCCCGGGCTCAGTGAACTAACATACTGGACCATTGGAATCGCATCTTCCATTGTCTTGTTCGTTTCTGTTCTCATCCACGAGCTTTCGCACTCGTATATCGCGAAAAAGAATGGGTTGCCGATAGCCAGAATTACACTCTTCTTCTTTGGTGGGAGTTTCTGAAATGACAGAGGAACCTCAAGATCCTGGGCTGGAGGTTCGCATGGCCGCTGCCGGGCCACTGATGAGTTTTCTCATTGCCGGTGTTCTTGGTGCGATCTGGTACTTGGGGCAATTTGCTCATCTACCAATCATCATAACGGCCACGGTTGGATATGGGGCGTTAATCAACGCGGTACTAGGCGCATTCAATCTCTTACCCGCCTTCCCGCTTGACGGTGGACGCGTGTTCCGCGGAAGCCTGTGGAAGCACTCGAACAATCTAATCAGTGCAACACGAACCGCTACGCGAGTAAGTGAAGCTCTCTCAATACTCATGATGGTTGGTGGCTTCGTAGCGATAATTTTTGGAGACTTCGTGGATGGAATCTGGATTGTAGTGTTGGGTTGGTTCATCAAGTCCGGTGCAGAAACCAGCCTTAGACAGACGCTAGTTGGTGAATCGCTCAGTGGAGTAACTGTAGGGAACATCATGACATGGCAAGCCTTGACGGTGCCGCCGAACATTACTGTTCAACAGGTGGTTTCTGATTACTTCCTTGTCCACCCGCACGGGGGCTACCCCGTCGTCAGCGATGGGCAGCTACTGGGGTTGATTACATTACAATGCGTCCGTACTGTTCCGAAGGAGATGCGGAGCTCCGAGACTGTTGCGCAAGCAATGGTACCTATGGAACGTGCAGTGACAGCCCCGCCTAACCTCTCAGCCTCTAGATGCGGTACACAAGATGGCGCGAGAAGGTAGGTAGGCTTCTAGTTACAGAGAACGGAAAGCTACTCGGCATCGTAACCAGGGGGGATTTAATGAAAACCATCCAGACCCGACAGGACCCTGAACTAAAGTCAGAGTGGAAACCCCCCTCAGCTACGCCGCCGGTACGCTACTGTATCCAATGCGGCGCTCAACTCCCCATTGGAACAAGCATCTGCCCGCACTGCAACGCCACTCAACACCCAATGAAGCATCATCGGCTTGCACTGCCCATAATCCTAAGTATCTTCGTTGCGCGCACTCAATAGGCGGATTATGGTTTCCTTGCAAGAATTGAGTTTTGAAGAAGCGCCGAGGATCGTCGTTAAACCTCCAGGTCCCAAATCTAAAGAACTGTTAGCAAAACAATCAGCGCTTGAAACGCGGGCTGTAGTTTACAGCAAGGCTTTCCCCATAGGTATAGATTCAGCTAGAGGGGCGACCATCAAAGATGTTGATGGGAACGTTTTCATCGACTGGGTTGCAGGAATCTGCGTACTCAACCTAGGCCACAACAACCCCTTCATCACAGCAGCCGTGAAATCTCAACTTGAGCGAATTTGGCACGCGCTTGAGATTCCAACCGAAGCGAGAATCAACTTTCTTGAAAAGTTGCATTCCATTCTCCCAGGTCACCTACGTGGTAATGCGAAGGTTCTGTTGACGGTGACCGGAGGGGACGCATGTGAAGCTGCAATTAGCTTGGCTAAACATGTGACTGGGAGGAATACGATCATTGCGTTCGGAGGATCTTACCACGGCGTCCATCAAGGCATCGTCAGCCTAACATCCAGTAGACACTACCTTGAATCGGCGCACACCGTACGATCAGGCGTCTTCCACCTACCCTACCCGTACACGTACCGGTTTCCGTTCCCAGTTCAGAAGAAGGGAGACGAGGGTAAGGTCATTCTGAGGTACCTAGAGGATTTGCTGGTAGACGAACATTCAGGCCTCGATCAGCCGGCCGGAATCTTTGTGGAACCCATCCAAGGAGAAGGGGGATACATTGTCCCACCCGATGACTTCCTCCCCGGCCTGAGAGAAATTGCGAATAGATTTCAAATCCCACTGATAATTGACGAAGTGCAAACTGGGTACGGTAGAACCGGAAAATTCTGGGGCTGCGAACTCACCAACACCTCTCCTGACATCATGTGCGTCTCAAAATCCGTTGGAGCCGGGATACCTCTCTCACTAATCGCGTACAAGAAAGAATTTGATGAAACCGTCCCCGAAGCGTTCCATTTGGGAACCTACCGGGGTAACCCACTCGCCATGGCCGCCGGCGCCGCGACCATCGACTACATTAGAAAAGAAAACCTCCTCAACCACGTCACCCGCCTAGGTGAAAAAATGGAAGCGAGGTTTGAGCAAATCGCTGAGTCCAGCAAGAACGTGGGCGAAGTCAGAGGACGGGGGTTCATGATCGGCAATGAGATCGTAGAGTCGAAGCAAACTAAGGCACCGTCGAAGCCAAACGCAGTCAAAATGCGAAAGGACATGCTCGAGAACGGACTACTAATGCACACATGCGGCCATTATGGCAATGTCCTCCGCTTCATGGCACCACTGGTAATCAGCGAAACTCTCCTGGAAAAAGGCTTAGAGGTCTATGAGAGAGCCGCTAAATCCTCTGCAAGTTAACAGGTGAATAATAAAGAACGCCGCTCGATGTGGATAGGTGGAAACACATTGGCCATCGTTACAATAAACCCATACACTGGGCAGAGACTGCATGAGTACCAAGAAGAGAGCATTGACGATATCAAAAGTAAGATTTCTTCATTAAAGGAAACGCAGCTGAAATGGAAGCGCGACCTGGATGCCAGGCTTGAGAGACTGAAAGAAATCAAGAAGAAAATGGAAACCGAGCTGCCAGCGCTCGCCGCACTCATGAGTACCGAGATGGGGAAACCCGTCGCGCAAGGTGAAGCCGAAGTTAAGAAGTGCGTTTGGGTAATTGATTACATAACCGAAAACGCAAGCACAATGCTTGCCCCGGAACAGGTAAAGACTGACGCAAAGAAAAGCTACATCAGGTTCGACCCGCTCGGCACAATTTTTCTAATCATGCCCTGGAACTTCCCCGCTTGGCAGGTCATGCGCGCAGCCATCCCAGCAATGGCAGCAGGTAACACTATCTTGCTCAAGCATGCCTCAATCGTAACAGGAACCAGTCTCAAACTAGAGGAAATCATAGGCTCGGACATTTTCAAATCCACCATCTGCCGAGGCAGCGTCGCACTGAGCGCCATCAAATATGTTGACGGCGTTTCCTTCACCGGCTCCACCGAGATCGGGTCGAAGATTGGGGAGGAAGCCGGGCGGGAGATCAAGAAGGTTGTCTTGGAGCTAGGTGGTTCTGACCCATACATAGTCTTAGGAAGCGCAAACCTAAACGACGCCATCAAGAACGCTACATTCGCCAGAATCCAGAACAACGGCCAATCCTGCATCGCATCAAAACGTTTCATCGTCGACGACAAGATCTTCGACAGCTTCTACAAGGGCATGAAGGAACAATTTTCAAACGTCAAAATCGGCGACCCGCTCGATAAGACCACTTTCCTAGGCCCCCTCTCAAGCAGCGAACAGAAGCAAACCGTAACGAAACAAATTGAGGAGTTAAAGCCAATTGGTAAAGTCGAAGCACTCGCCAACAAAACGGACGGAAACTTCGTTCCTCCAACGATCGTTCGCACTGATGCCCTGTACGATCAGGAAGTGTTCGGTCCAGTCGCGATTCTCAAAAGATTCAAGACAAACGAGGAAGCGGTCAAAATAGCGAACGAAACGCCTTTTGGGTTAGGTGCTTCCGTGTGGGGGAACCCCGAAGAAGCGGAACGACTCATCCCATCGATAGAGACAGGAATGGTATTTATCAACAAGATAGTTGCCTCAGACCCACGGCTACCGTTCGGAGGACTAAAGAAAAGCGGGTTGGGAAGCGAACTCTCCCGGTATGGACTACTCGAGTTCACAGCCAAACGTACGGTTTGGATAAACTAGCAAACCAGACTACCTTCAGACCAGGTCAGTGCGGTTTGCCAGCTTTCTGCAGCCGATCCCTGTGTCTCTGCTCACCCTCTCTCCACCGTCTTTTCTCTTCGTCGGTTTCCGGTGCGAGTGTCGGTAGAATTATTGGTTTTTTGTCTTTCCCGAGGCCGACGTAGGTTAGGAAGCACGTCCCAGCATGTCTTACCTCACCGGTGAGGGGATTTTCAGCCTCCACCCGGACTCCAAGCTCCATTGAGGTATTGTGAACGTAATTCACTGAGGCTTCTAAGCGAAGCATATCCCCAATGTAGGCGGGAGCTAGGAAATCCATTCGATCTATTGAGGCGGTTACTAGGTTACATCGGGCATGCTTTAGTGCAGCCAACCACGCGGCCTCCTCAATCAAACTGAGAATTCTTCCGCCGAACACATTACCCATCGCGTTAGCATCCATAGGTAACATTATCCTCGTCACGGTAACGTACGATTCTCTAGGTGTCTTGCTTACTTGACTCATAACAATCAAAGGACATAACAGATGTGCATGCTGTAAGACTTTGCATCTCAAAACGATCGGGCGACCCAGTCTGAGCTGCCCTAACTCTCGTTAGGAACTAGCAAGACGAGAAGGTTGAAAGAGCTCGGAAGAATGGTATTAGATGCCCCAGGTCGGCTCTTCTATGCTTCAAGGAAATTTCAGCAGTTCACGTATGGAGCCGACACAGGTTCGGAGAACGTCATCTCATCTACTGAAGAGCCTAACCTCTCTAACCCATTATTTCTTCCTCCTCATCTTGGTAGCCAGTTTGATGAATCAGTCTCTGGTTGTCCCAGCTCTATCAACCCAATCATCTGGATCGGAGACAAAGTATGCGAAGCTCGGGTTGGAAGCTGCAAACTGGATCGCTTCATTCCAAGTAACACCGCTCAACGACACATGGGGTATACCATACAGAGACGAACGAGCTTGGGGAATGGATCCGTACTACTTTGAGAATGGAACCATAACAGCCGGAACGGGAAGCATCGCGGGCGGAGAACGACAAAAACTAGCGTACCTAATCGGAGGACATGACGCGGGCGAAGGAGCTAACGCCGCTCTCGACGCTTACCTAGAAACAGGGGATCCAAAGTATTTGGAAATCTTCAACGTTTACTACGGATATTTCCAAGGTTCCCAAATACCAGGCACGAGAAGCATAACCCCTGGGCACGCTGTACTTAGCGCGAATGGAAAAAATATTAGCGTTGATAATTCCGGATTTTGGGCAGAACAAGCCAGCGTCTCGGCTGGCGCCAATGGTAATTATGGAAGCGAAGACGACCGCACTACGCTTCAAGCGATTTATCCCGCCGCTGAACACGGAAACCCGATCGCTACAACTCTGATTGCATATTATCGCTTCACACACGACCCGACCGCACTCGTCATGCTCAACCGGTATGGAAGTTGGTTAGTGGCAACACAGATTCATAGTGGAAATTATTCCGGCGCTTTCCCCGTCACTCAATATTACTTCGGAATAGGTTGGAAACCGAGAATGTACGAAACCACCGAGTCAGCGTGGGTTCTCACAGAATTGTACATGCTCACCGGAAACAAAACTTACCTGAACTCAGCTGAGGCCGCGGGGCAGTACATGCTCTCAAGGCAATTCATCGGCCCCGAATGGGAGGACAAGCCAGTTTACGGTGCACTGCCGTATGAGTGGAATGATACGCATTATTCAAACAGTGTTTCCACCAATCACGCTGGCTTCACGATCCTTGCTTGGTCACAACTCTACAGGCTAACGCAAGATCAACGATACCTGACTGCGGCGGAGAAATATGCCAATTGGCTCCTCAGCTTCCAGGTCACTAATACAGATGCGAATTGGGGAAACCACACCTATGCTAACGACAGTATGGCAGTAGGAGGATATTACTACGGTTACCAGACGGCAACACATCAATTCGGTTGGCGGGTCGCCGAGTCATTATGGAGCGCAGCCTACGCAATACCGGCACTCCTAGTGATCTCACAACTCACAGGCGATAGCGACTACTACGATTCAGCCCTGCTTGCAGCCGACTGGCTGACCCAAATGAGATACCCAGACCAGGCCCTTATGCCCGTTCAGGCCTTAGCGATCATCAAGTATCCAATCTCAAGTTGGTGGGGCCTCTTCCCACAATACTACCAACTCGACATGCGCGAAGTGGAAAAAGCCGGCATAGTATCTTTCGTCCAGGCAGGAATGAAGAACGAGTCCTCTATTCGAGACCAAGAAACGACCTGGTTCGAAAAAACCTTCGGCGTCAATTTCAACCTAATCGATTACGCGATGGCAAGTCGCGGCCCGACATTCATGAAGATGGCGTGGAGTTGGTGGCCAAACGTAGGCTTCGAACCAAGATATGGCGGAGACATAGCATTCGGAGCGTTTGCTATTAATAGCTACCTAACATTCAACTCTAGTTCGTATGAGGCGGCTCAGATTCTTGAGCAAATCGGCCAGATGACTGGAAACGACACAACCTCTCTCCCTCAGAACATCACATCTTCATACTACGAGGCTGCCAACCTCGTGACCGCCGCCCAAGAGAACTTCAACCTAGGCTGGTACACAGTCGCGAAAGGACAGATCAACGACGCACTCACCTACGCAAAAGCAGCACTAAGCGAACTTCAACCACTCATCCCTCTTAGACAAAACAACACAACCCTCCTAACACTCCTGGCAGGCGCAGTCGCCATTATTCTCGTATCGAATATGTATTGGTACAAACGATTAACCGGAATGACCAAGCACCGCATTCGTCACAGGAAAAGGCGAAAGTAACAAAAGTCTTTTCAGCTTGAAACGTCTTGAACCAAAAGGACTTGTAAATGGCTAGAATCTCGAGACGACAATTCGTTTCAACCTCAGCTTTTACTGCTGGCGGCTTTGCTCTAGGTTACGTAACCAAGAGCCTTATCCTGTCACAAATCCTACCGTCACCCGAACCCGCGGTAAACACCCCCGGCGATGCCTTGAACAACCTGATGGCGGGAAACGCACGTTTCATGCAGGGTTCACCGATTCACCCGAATCAGTCGGCAGAACGGCAGGCGGAAGTGGCTCAGGGGCAACACCCGTGGGCGGCGATTCTTGGATGTATTGACTCTCGAGTGCCCCCTGAACTTGTCTTCGATCAGGGATTAGGGGATCTCTTCGTGGCGCGGACGGCGGGCCAAGTTATCGATAATGTCGTTATAGGCAGCCTCGAGTACGCTGTCGAAGAAGGCGTGAAATTGGTAATGGTGCTGGGTCACCAAAGCTGCGGAGCGGTAAAGGCGACTATCCAGACCCTTCAAAGCAACGGCCATGCCGACGGCCAGATCGCAACATTAGTTGAGGCCATCAAACCCGCAGTAATGGAAGCACAGTTCGAACCAGGAGACCTACTCGATAACTCGATAAGAGCAAATGTAGCATTGGAAATTGAATACCTGAAATCATCGAGTCAAATAATATCGCAAGCCCTAGCCCAAGGTTCAATCGACTTGGTCGGCGCCATTTATGATCTTGGGACTGGCGCGGTAACCGTAATGTCGTAAGGTATAACCGAGCGCTCAGAAAAACCCCGTCCGATACTAAAATCAAAAGAGAAAATCGGAGCCCGCACAGACATCAGACTAGGTAGGCCTATGCTACCATTTCCTCTTGTCTAATGTTCTTGTCGTGCTCGGTACCTAACTTCATCTTAACCTTACGTTTCTTAGCCATCTCAACTCACCTCCAAGCTTGACTAGAACAAATGAAGCCCAACCGAGTATTTAGCATGGTTTGGAGAAAAAGTCTGCATTGGAGAATGTTCCGCATTTCCACTTAGTCGAGCAACTCCACTCCCATTCGAGGCTAGGCAGAGTTTCGGTCCATGTAACGATCAGCAATCACCCTGGCTCTCTCATACGCACCAATCCAATCCCTCGGTCCCTTGGCACAACCCATTCCAATGAGCTTACCCTTCAAATCATTGCTCGAGATCGGATTCGTCTCAAACGCGAGAACCGCATAGCACCGGTTGGGCTGCGCAGTGAAAATGTCGATCATGACATACTTGCTCTTAGCTCGTCTTTTCCAAAGGAAAGGATTGCCATTGATCCCTCTGTCTACAACACGCCATGCCCTTGTCAAGATTCCATCACGGCTAGTCAGCTTAGTCTAGGAAATTAACCGTAACGCCATTATCATTGGGCTGGTGGCTTCCAAAAATCTAGCAGATATTCGAACGTTGTTCCCATCGTGATGTAGTTTGATGGCCAGCCGAAAATTCCAACTTTGTTCACTATGTTCGTTCGATCCCAAATGATCGTATTACGGAACTCGTAGCCTGCTCCGACAAGGGATTGATGGATGTTGATGTGGATTGGGATTCTTTTTCCGTACCTCTCGCTCTTCCACCACATATCTGGAACGTTGATGACTACATGACCGTGCGGCTTTAGAAGAGGAAGAAGCTTCGCATAGACTCCCTTCACCTCTTCCGCATAGCGTTCAACTTCAAGCGTCCCCAGATCCTTTGGGTCTTGACTGTACTGCTCAACCCTTAGGAACTGCTTGTTTCGCCTGAGGTCACCGCGTCTACTCTTGTTGAGTCGGGCTCGGTTTAGCAGGTTCGCGTAGGGCGGCGACGTGAAGATTAGGCTGAGAGATTCGGGTTCTAAATATTCCGAAATGCTTCTAGCGTCGTCACAGATCACAATCTGTTTCGTTCGCCTATCGGGTTTGTTGTTGGAGACACGTTGTTTGGAGATGTGACAATAGGTGGGGTTTATGTCGAAACCGACTCCGTTTCTTTCAAGGTCACTGCAAGCAACGAGAGTCGTCCCGATCCCGTTGAACGGGTCTAGGACCAGCTCGCCGCGATGTGTAAACAGCTCAATGACCCTCCGAGCTAGGGCGATTGGCATTACAGCGGGATGGATCTCTTTGTCTCGGACATCACGCCCTTCGTAGAAAACCTCCCAGACACCTATCTGAGCCTTAATCCATTCCTTCGCAGTCAAACAATTCAGGTGATTCTCAGGGCAGTTGCACAGCCTCTCCCCTGAAAATTCAACCCTCTTAGGAACCTGCATAGAACAAACCCTGCCTCATGAGCCGCGATTTCAATATCGTGGCGTCGATGGATCTATCTCCAGTGCCCACTGATCGATGCCCCCTTTGAGGTTCTTCACTTTCTTGAATCCACGCTGACGCAGGAGGTTTACTACCCATGCACTTCGTTCTCCGACATGGCAATAGAAAACGTACTCATTGTTGGGGTTAAGATCGTTGACGCCCGTCCAAAATTGGCCCATGGGGATTAACGTGCTTCCTTCTATGTGGCAGAAATCGTACTCGTAACGTTCTCTCACGTCGACAAGGCGAACCTTGGTTCCGCTGTCGATTAGGTGCTTGAGGTTTTTGACGGTAATCTCAAACTCCTCTTCCATTCATCTTGCCTCGATTTATCGATCTATGCTAGTATCGGATCCCTGTGGTGAGTTGTGATTGTGTGGCTAGGCAACATAGAAGTAGGTTTCTCCGTCCTTCTCGCTGGCGATTATATCGCCTCTATCGGCTAACTCTCGCAGTTTGACAATGAAGAAAGTTTCTCGTGCCACACTAATTCTAATTTCGTGCTCTTTCACGTCGACTTCACTTGGTAACTCAACCGGTTCTGAATAGGGTCGAGATGGTGTAGGAAGAAGTGCTTGATAGATCTCATCCGAAGAGAACGCTCTTCCCTTATTCTTTGCCAGAAAATCAATAATATGAGGTTTAATCATGAAATCGGGCGACTCGAATTTCTTTTGGGATAACGTAGCAACGCGCAACTTCCTTGCCTCAGCAACAGGAATCGGCATGGCTCAAAGATACTTTGAAGGTTTCGATAAGAATTTCGCATTCAGGCGTGTCGCAGAAATCATGTGTCTTCTCTGATTTGTGTGCGCACCAATATACCCGCACACATGAAAACGATTGATCTCCTTGGTCTTCATGAATGACGGTTAGAGATGTAAAGGGGGTTAGTCTAGAACCATCTTTACAAATTTGGGTTTAATCTTGAGTATGATTCTGTCCCTATCGTTCCACGGGTAGTCTTTGCCGAGATATTTTCTGGCCAAGCGATTGATGTGATCTAATGCGCCTTGCTGCGTTTGTTCGATAACTTTTCCTCTTATGAACAAATGTCTGTAAGGATTCTTCTCTTGGGTCATGCTAATCGCCACCCTTGGATCTCTTGAAATATTCTTCTGTTTGGTCCTTCCAGGAACAGTGTTTACCAAAAGCATGTCTCCAACACGATCGATCCACACGGGAGATACGTGCGGAGAACCATCAGGCATCGAAGTAGCCAAATACGCAAAATTCTTTCCCTCAATTATTTCAATCGCTTCTGGGTTGAATATCATACCCCGTCTCTCTGTCGAACGCTAATAACTCCTAGAATAAAGGAATCTCTTAAGACATGACCTGTCGGTAATGCAGAAGACTCTCATTCACTTACTCGTGTCGCCTAATGGGATATCGGACGTGAAAGGGGTTCAGCCAATAAGATCATTGGCTCCGAAACTTGCTTTCAAAATATGCTGCGGTTAATTCTGAATTTGAACGCAAGATCCGGAGTCAACCCACTTATCACATCACGACATAACTGATCGAGCAAGTGGTTTGAATGAGTATGCTAACGATCTTCCTAAACAGGCTGAGCCACGTTGTTTCCATTCCTCGATTGCTCAATTTCACTTATGCGAGTCTGCTTTGCTTAATGAGACCGACACTTGGTTCTATACGTGTTAGGGAATGGGCGTCGATCAGAGAGAAGAATCAGTATGGTAAGGTCAGGCTGGTAATGCGATCACATGACGAAGCAGTCACTCGCAGAGTGATGCTAAGGTAGACAACAATCCAGGTGAGCGTAGGGGATTCTGATCCAAATTTAACGGTAAGTATACGCTGCGCACCGTGCTTTCTGACTCTCAGTGGACTTTTTGCCCATCAATGTGAGTATTACTGATGTTCTAGCGGACATTTCTGCGGTAGTAGGCAGTATGCAGGGCTATCTTGTTTGCATATAATTGCCCTTCAATACAAGAGATTCAATGGCTGTGACAAGAAAATAGTCGCGTGAGATTTCCTTACAGGGTCTTCTTGAAGATCCATCGTTCACTGCCCAGCTTGCGTTCCTTGGTGAAGCCCAGGGAAGCGAAGAGATCAGGGGTCCCGTTCCAAAGCAAATTCGATGAATGCCTCTTCCGAGGATCTACCGGGTAACCTTCAACCACTTCCGCGCCGTGAGCTTTCATGTAGTGAAGAGCACCTTCCAAAGCCGCAGCCGCCACGCCTTTCCTCCTGTAATCGCGGTCAGTGAAGAAACAGGTTATCCTCCAGAGATTCCCAGGCGTGGGTCTATAGTCCTTCATGTTCTCGATACGTGGCAATTCCTCGCTTGGACCGAACTGGCACCAACCAACAGGTTTTCCGCCGTGATACACGATTACTCCGTGCGCTTTCCCTTGCATCACTAGTGCGTGTTTCTTTGCTTTGTTCTGCTCTCGATTCTTATCCCTCCAACCTTCCGCGACCTGATAGAACATGCACCAGCAACCACCTTGCACCCCACCGTGCCTCTCGAATAACCTCTCAAAATCAACCCAAGTTGAAAGCGACAACTCCCTAGTTTCATAATGAAGACTCATCTTGGGACTCTTCCTACCCTGGATGACCAAGTCGTGGCGAGACTTCTGCCTTTATGTTCCTGAAGGTTATGAGGATGTCACTGTGGACTTGCTTCGTGACGGCGAAATACGAACGGGGTCATTGGACCGTCTTTTCTGAAGTACGCTGTTCTCCTTCCGGGATCAGTAGGATTTTGACCCGAAACTAAGTCGGAGTTAGACTATTACTGTTCGCTTCAATAATCACCTGGTTGTGGAGACGACGACGGAATGAGGATTTTGTTTGTCTGTTCTGGCAACACTTGTCGAAGCCCTATGGCTGAAGGAATTGCTCGCAAGATGTTTGGAGCCAATGTTCATGTCGAAAGCGCCGGAACCCACGCCCATGTTAGGGACCCCCCGGCCGCCAATGCTGTGAAAACTATACGTGACAAATTCGGAGTGCACATTTCGTCACATCGATCACGAAGCGTAAATGAAGTGCACATCGAAGATTTCGATTACATTGTTCCAATGGCCGACGATATTCAAGACGATCTGAAGAAAAGCTTTCCAAGCTTAGGCAAGAAACTGATGCCCTCATGGGGAATAGATGACCCCTACCGCGGCGACCTCCACACATATCAAGAAACGGCCACTAAAATTCAGAAACATATGAAAGAGCTTTCCACTTTCCTCAAAAATACAAAGAAACGACTCAACGACGGCAAAGATGAACACGAGGGATCCTGACCTCAATATAACGTCACATATGGAAGGGTGACGAGTGAGATTGTTGTATGCGTTGCGAGCAGCGTCGGATGGCATCAGGTTAACGCTGAACGTGAAGCCGCTGAGAAGCGAAACCAAACTGATCTGCGAGCCGGATGGAACACTCACAATCCATGTCGCTGCGCCTCCGATAAAAGGCAAAGCTAATCGCGAGATCGTAAGATGGATGTCCAAGACGCTCCGAACATCATCCTCGAATGTGCAGCTAGTTGCTGGCGTCCATTCGAACGTGAAAGTCATCCAAATCACAGGAATGACTGAGGTTGAAATCACCTCGATATTAGGGATTAAAGCGGATGCGAGGAAATGAAATCAACCAGCTCCAAGTGCGTTTCTATCTAGTTTCTCCCCTGGTGTGTGATCATTACATCCAGACACGGGAGCCACGATACGGACTTGAACTCGATTAAGGTCAGAGTCGCCTTTATAGAGCGGCTTCCTCGTTATTTTCATAAGATCAGGAGTAAAATGGAATGGCATTAGTCGTTAAATCAGCGGTACGTACTCGGTTGAAAGGTATGAGGGCTTCTGGAGATTTCTTCAAAGCTTTGGACAAGCACCTAGCTGATGAATTGGCAAAGGCAGTCGCCAGAGCCAAAGCAAATGGCAGGAAGACTCTAAGGCCGGAAGACCTCTAAGCTCTCCCCTTCTTGTTTCATTTAATTGTAGCCTCGCTCTTGTTGTAACAAATGGCCGAGACGTACCGGCAACCTGTTGCTCAGAGTTTGAGTAGGAGATTCTGACCCCAATTTACCTGAACATAACTACCAGTACACCATAAGCCGGGGTTTGAGGATGAGGTAGGAGAACCGATATAGCGTTGATCATTGTTCTCTAGTGGCGTCGTTTTGGCCATGTTGCCTAAGTTCGAGAAGGAAGGGGAACGGTTTGTGTGTGATAAGTGTGGGTTCGAAACGAACAGTCCGGAAATCTTCCCTCTGCACAAGAAGAATTGTCCCAGAGTCTAGTACCCTCTACTCCCCTTCTATCGAGTCCCACGCACGAGAAGTATACGACGTGAAAGGTGCGCTGCTTGTTCGGAGGTGAGTGTTTTGGTTTGGAAAATCATTGAATTAGTAGGCGAATCGAAAGAGAGCTTTGCGGACGCAACCCGAAATGCAATCGCTGAAGCAAGTAAAACAGTTAAGCAGATGCAATGGTTCGAAGCTACCGGCTTCAGGGGAACTATTCAGGACGGCAAAGTGAGTCAATTCCAGACAGTAGTGCGAATCGGGTTCAAGGTCGAGCGATAGTCAAATTACTACGTCAGTTCCCTATTTTAGCCGGATTCCCGGTGGGTTACTAGGACTCTCGTCCACCACTTGACACATCATCAACAACCCCATCACTAGACGTAAACTACGGGTTTGGGCGAGCTTGATGGCGGGTCCGGAGGGATTTGAACCCTGTCGGCCACTTTCCTTTAGTTGTGGCTCTCGACCTTCGGGTATCCCCCATCCGGTTAAGAGCTTCGGCCAAAGCTGAGCCTAGTCCGCCGCTCTACCTGGCTGAGCTACGGACCCGCTGAAGGCCTGTGAAAGTTTGCTCGCACATTAAAGTATTCTCGGCGACAAGGGACATTGAGGATGCGTCTGAGTCATGGGGGAATTAATCTTCATAGGCTTAGGCTTGTACGACGAACAAGGCCTATCACTTCGCGGACAAACCGAAGCAAGAACCTGTGATCGAGTCTTCGCAGAATTCTATACCAGCGTGATGCCCGGACTGAAAATAGAAAAGCTCAGCGAAACGGTGGGTAAACCCGTCCAGATCCTATCACGCATTGATATTGAGGAGGACGCAGAAAAACAGATTCTGTCGAAAGCTAAGACGGAAAAAATTGCGATTCTGGTGGCGGGAGATCCGATGGTGGCAACAACTCACGTTGACCTACGCCTACGAGCTCATAGGGCAGGTATTCGAACTCGCATCATCCACGCAGCCACCGTAACGTCCGGAGCAGCGGGAGCGACCGGTCTACAGTCCTACAAGTTCGGCAGAACCATCACGGTACCTCTCGCAACAGGTGACAACCTACCTGAGAGCATTTACGCGGCGCTCAGAGTCAACCTTGAAGCCGGCCTACATTCACTAGTTTTACTCGAAGTTAACGCTGAGACTAAACAACACGTAACCATCCCCAAAGCACTCCAAGGATTACTCTCCCTCGCGGCCCGAACACAAAACCCAGTCATAAAACCGGAAATGCTGGTTGTGGGTATAGCGAGACTGGAAGCACCAGACATGATTGTTCATGCCGCAAGCATCTCGGAACTTATGCAGGTTGATTTCGGTAAACCCCCACACTGCCTCATCTTTCCCAGCACCCTGCATTTTGTTGAGGCAGAGGCCCTGCAAGTTTTCTGTGGCGCACGGAAAGGCTTGGTGACTTCGGAACATTGAGCGCATTCAATGAAGATCCAATGTCCCGAGCCCGCAGATACATTGCGAATCTCACAGCAGACCTCGAGAAAACATCCACACTGAAGGCGAACACGTTGGTCAAAACATCCAACATTGATGGAGTCACCGATGCAATTCACCGTTATCTCCAAGACGCACATCACTACCTAGACCAAGGACTCGCAACAACCTCCCTAGCATCCGTAGCCTACGCTGAAGGTTTACTCGATGCTCTGAAATTCCTAGAATTAACTCAACCTCGAAATGAGCAGTAAGGCATTTAGTCGTGAGATGGCGTTGGTCGAATGCCCGGCGGTTGAAATGAGTGCAGATGAACGGACTCTAATTAAAGCCGCCTACCTCGCGCAGCTTAGGCACGGTCCCTTTACCGAAAGGACTGTCCAAGACACAATGAAGCACGACGCAATAGCCCGCCTGATAAACTCAAAACATTTGGTTCCCCAACAGACCGACTCCGAAACCCGCTACACATTATCCGAGCAGAGCCGCAGACAAATCAAAGTCGTACTGGCGGGTGGCGTCTACGACGTTCTGCATGTAGGACACTTGGCTGCACTCACAGAAGCAAAATCGTTTGGTGATGTCTTGGTAGTGGTTGTTGCTACCGACATTACCGTCGAAACATTGAAGGGAAGAAAACCGGTCGTGCCGGAAGAAGATCGGCGCGCCCTCGTCGAAGGCCTAAAACCCGTTGACATTGCCATCTTAGGGTATGAGGATGTTGGCTTCGGATTTGAACAAGTTCTGGCGGAAGTTAAACCAGATCTCGTCGCGTTCGGTTACGACCAAGAGAAGCTAGAAGAAATAGTCGTGGAAATCATTCAACGCCACCGCTTGGGGATTGAGGTGGTTAAGTTGTCGAGGTTTGATCATGAGAAGTATGCGAGTTCTAGTTTGCTGAGGCAGAAGCTTTCTGAGGAGCTGAGCTAAACGCTCTCATCTTCACCGTGTCCCCATCCTTAATTCGCAATGCTTTTCTCAAATATTCACTCGAGATAATCTCGACGACATCGCCTTGGTAGTGGGTTCGGACTGGAGAGATTAGGGCACAGGTGAATTTGTCCGCGACCTTGCCCTGAAAGCATTTGGCTGGGCCGAAGCTTCTATTCCCGTCGGTAAATCCCTCGATAAGTATGAAAGGTGAAGCTTCAAGCATACGCACTTCCTCTTGATCCTCTTTCCGCACTCGAAGGTTCAACGTGCCGGGGTAGGGTTCGAAGCCGAGCTTTGCAACAAACTGTTTTCTATACCCCTCCTGATTCATGTAATAGGCTCCCTCCCCGAGTCCAGAGAACAGGGTGCCTTCGAAGACTAGCTCAGCTTTCTTCATTTCAAACGCTCGTTTGAGCGTCAGAAACATGTTATCGAGATGTTTAACGCCGCCGGAGGTGATTTTTATGGATTCACGACGGCCTAACCTTACTCTGTGAATGAATCCCATCTTCTCCAGTTCAATTAGGTGGCGGGAGGCTGTTTGCTGAGACGCACCGAGAAGCTTCGCGAGTTCGGTTGTGGTGAATATGACCTCGTCTGGGTAAGCGCCCACCTCTATGAGCTTGTAAAGAGTTATGAGGAGGCTGGGTTTGATTTCCTTATTCGCCATTTTTCCTTCGTTACCTCTTCATGAGCAAGCTTGATCGGAACTGGACCATGTGCTGTGAGGCAGTGCTTGACAATTCTAACCGCGTCTCTCAAGGATATCTTGTGCCCCACACTGACATAGATGGTTTTCCCACTCCCCGGAAGAACCAAACTCTCAGCAATCTGGCAACCATCCTCGTCCAATACATGCTTCCCTTTCACAGACCCGTAAAGTAGACTCTTCGCAACACCAATGGTAGGGCGGTCTAGGGCCAGGCCAACGAAGCAAGCTAATCCAAATCTCCTTGGGTGCGCGAGTCCATGAGCATCTACGATGCAAACGTATGAGTCAGCCTTCAACCGGCGGACGGCTCGAAGAACTCCGGGCCCTTCTCTGAACGCCAGAAGACCTGGAATATATGGGAACCTGGTTCGCTCCTTAACAGTCTTGATTCTTAGCGGCTGGAGCGTGTTGTAATCGGTTAACACCGCCGCGGCTAGGGTTGTCCCGTTGAAGTAAGTTGCGTCGCAGCCAACGAGCGAGGTGAGGTTCTTCGGGAGATCACTTGTCTCTTCCACACGAGAGGCGAGCCGTTCTTGCATTGCCACTCCTTTATTCGAGGTAATATTGGATGGGATCCTAATTCGCATGTCGTCCGCTTTTTGGTTGCTTGGACTTGGCTCCGAGTCTGCGTTCTACGCCTCTTAGGGCTCTCTCCAATGAAACCCGGCGAAGATCCGTTGCTACGTCGCCGCACGTGGTTTCGAGTATTCTTCGGGCGGCGTCGAGTTTGTGGCGGTAGTTTGGTAGAATTGAGGTTCTATCGAGGGACATGAGGTCTTCATAGAGGCCTTCCATGGTTGAGAGAAGTTTCTGCGCTTCCTCGGCGTTTCCGCGGCGTAGCGAGTCCAGAATCAGCCTTCGCATCTCACCCACAAAGTCGAGCATGCCAAGCAGGTAGGCTGTGCTGCCTGTTCCAACTTCACTTAGGGTTGCAACCTTTCCGCTTTTTTTCAGTTGAAAGAGGAGTTTGGCTTCTGCGTATTCTTGGAAGGCAACAAGCACCTGTCCGAATTGGGGGAGTTCGGAGTGGGCGGAGAGCAGGGTTTGAAGCTCGTCGAGGGATTGCTTGGCTTCGGTTAGTGTCTTATTTGCTTGGGATAGGTTGCCGCGATGGACCTGAATGATCGCCCAGCTGCACAACCTCGTTGTGCTTCTAGTTATGGTCTGGAGCTCTTCCCTCGCTTTGTCATAGGATAATAGTTCTGCTTGAATTTGATGCATGTCGCTCTTTGAGAGCATAAGCGCTCGCTGCACGCTAACGCCCTGAGGCAATTAAACGAATGGAACCGAGTTTACTTTATGACCGCTTCGTGTTCTTCGCGTATTCCGCTGTTAGTTATGATGAGCATGTCGATCCCTTCTCCGCTCCCGATGTCCCTTGCTGAAGCGGCTTTCACGGCCTTACGAACTAAGCCCTTCGTCATCAATAGCCATGCCGTCCTTGAAGTCCGATTCGAGGAGACCCATTGCAATCTCTGACCCTGAGCCGATTGCGGTGAACTTGTCTTCGATCACCGACCCCAAGGGGTCAAGGACGAATAGCTTCGGCCCTGCTTCATCGATTCCGCCGACGATCGTTTGTGTAATGTATGGGAAGTAGCGGCGTTCGAAGAGCATGCTGCCCATCAGCTTGGCAGCTGTCCTGACGGTGATACTCTGCTCCCGCTCGTAGGAGTATAGGTTTAGGTAGGCTCCTACTTCCCGTGTGAGTATTTGCATATCGGCTACTATGCCGGCGCAGGCGGCGCCTATTTTTTCCGCGATCTTGAAAACTTTCTTCCCACTCTTGCTCATAACGAAATAACCATACGTGACCCGACGTTCGGAGGCGAGAATTACGCCGTCCTTGCAGACCACGCCGACAGTTGTCGCGCCGGGCAAATAATATTCGCTCAATTGAAACACCAGTTAATCAAATCCGTCGCAGGCGTACTAATAAGGGCTTAGTACTCCAAAACCTAGTCACAGACACATCAGATGAAAAACCCGTGGTTCATCCCCTCAAGAATGTTCTCAACCGACTTCGTTGGGACACCGACGAGAAACCTGAGAATTACAAGATAATGTACCGGCACAGGGGCGCACCAGGGGATGTGAAGATCATTCGCGCCTCGAACATTAAGAAACTTGGCAAATCCTACTTCACCATTCAGGAAGTTGATGGTGCGGATGAATCTCTCATTCCTTTTCACCGAATCCTCGAAATCCGCAACACGCTCGATGACTCCATAATCTGGATAAGCCGCAAAAAGCAACCGTAGAGATGATTACCCGATGGATACGAGGCACCCACAAGCTGGGCCCGAAATTTGTTAGCTGGGATATACTGCGGATTCTGTGGCCGTGCGTTAGAAACCTCGCTCAAGACTTGCCCGAAATGCGGAAACACTATGTGCGAAACTTGTTTGGAAGAGCATCTGAAGATGTGCACGAAGTAAAGCTGAGCTTGAAGCTAGTCGATTGTTGGCTTCAAACGAAACTAGAAATATCGGCTTTTGTTGATGCTGCTTTCGATTCTCTGTGAACGACAATTTCGATTTTGCGAAAGGGACCATTGACAGTCCTCAGGGTAGGGCGGGTTATTTCAGCCTCAAGAAATTGAAAGAGATAGGCTGCGAGCTGGAAAAACTGCCTTACTCGATTAGAGTTCTTCTTGAGAACACGCTTCGTTCATCCGGGAAGGTTGCAGGCGCCAAGGAAGCCGTGTATAGGCTCTCTGAATGGCCGAAGAGCATTGGCGAAGAATTGCCGTTCATGCCTTACCGTGTATTGCTGCAAGACTACACTGGCGTTCCACTTATTGTCGACCTGGCGGCGATGCGAAGCGCCTTCGCACGAAAAGGCTTGGATCCGCGGACGGTCAATTCACGGGTTCCAGTCGATCTGATCATAGATCATTCGGTCCAGGTTGATAGTTGGAGCGTTCCGAACGCCCTGTCCATGAATTTGGAGAGGGAGTACGAGAGAAATTCTGAACGGTATTCGTTGTTGAAGTGGGCTCAGTCGTCGTTTAGTGGCATGAGAATCTTCCCTCCGGGCAAAGGAATCTGCCATCAAGTCAATTTAGAGTACTTGGCGAAAGTAGTTTCAATTCACGAATCTGGCGGCACCCTAACTGCCTTCCCCGACACACTAGTTGGAACTGATTCCCACACGACGATGGTTAACGGAGTAGGCGTGTTGGGCTGGGGTGTTGGCGGAATAGAGGCGGAGGCGGTGATGTTGGGGGAGCCTTACTACATGCCTATCCCGAAAGTTATCGGGGTCAAAATCACGGGTCAACTTCCCGAGGGCGCGACTCCAACCGACTTAGTGCTAACGGTTACCGAGGCTCTGCGAAAGGAGGATCCTGTGGGCGCGTTCGTTGAGTATTTCGGTGATGCGTACCGGGAGTTGAGTGTGCCCGATCGGGCGACGTTGGGAAACATGTCGCCAGAGTACGGGGCAACGGTCGGCTTCTCCCCCGTGGATGAACAAACAATCTCCTACCTCACTGGGACAGGAAGAGAGAGCAGTCACACGAATTTCGTAAGGGAATACTGCAAGTCTCAAGGCCTCTTTCTAGAGAAGAATAGCCCGCATCCGAACTACTCGAAGACCATCACAATCGACCTAGACAAAATTGAACCGTCGATAGCAGGCCCACGAAACCCTGACGAAAGGGTACCGCTCAAGTCGGCTCCAACCCTCATCGCGAACGTTCTTGAACAATACAAGAGATCCGGCCCTGCTCCGCCTAGCGCCCGCAAAATTGCTGACGACGGGTACCAGCTTAGTTTGCTCCATAATACGCCGAAGGGAAATGGAACACCCGACCCTGGTCAATTGAGTGACGGCTCAATTGTTATCGCCGCAATAACGAGTTGCACCAACACTTCCAACCCCACAGTCATGGTTGGAGCTGGGTTGATTGCAAGAAAAGCAGTTGAACTGGGACTTACGCCCAAGGGTTACGTAAAGAGAAGTCTTGCGCCTGGCTCGAAAGTTGTGACGGATTACCTAGCGAAATCCGGGTTGCTGCAAGACCTCGATTCTCTCGGGTTCGACATAGTTGGTTACGGCTGCACAACTTGCATTGGGAATAGTGGTCCACTTGCTCCTGAAATTGAGAAGCAGATTCGGGACCGGAACTTGTACGCGGTTGCGGTATTGAGTGGGAACAGAAACTTTGACGGACGCATCCATCCCCTCGCCAAGGCATCTTTCCTAATGTCACCCATGCTAGTCGTAGCCTATGCTCTGGTTGGCCGAATTGAATTTGATTTCTACAAGGAACCCATAGGCACCAGCAGGGATGGAAGGAAGGTATTCCTCAAAGATATTTGGCCTACAATGAAAGAGATCCGCGAAACAATCTCCAACTCACTTTCACCAGAATTCTACAAGTCAACTTACGGCGCAGCCCTCGAAGGCGATGAAAAATGGAAAGCACTTCAATCTCCAGCAGGCGACGCGTACGCTTGGGATGAGAAGTCAACCTACATTCGCGAACCGCCATGGTTTGCGAACGAAAAGGAAGCAGTGGCCGATATTTCTAAGGCACGCGTGCTTGCGATCTTCGAAGATAAGGTCACAACCGACCATATATCCCCCGCAGGGACAATACCCATCGATAGTCCTGCAGGCCTATACCTTCAACAGAATGACGTACCCAAAACCATGTTCAGTACGTACGGAAGTCGGAGAGGCAACCACGAAGTTATGGTACGGGGTGGGTTTGCGAATATTCGATTGAAGAACATACTCGCTAGGGGGAAGGAGGGGGGTTGGACCGTGCACCAGCCTTCGGGGGAATTGATGACGATTTACGACGCAGCTACACGTTACATCACCGAACAGACGCCCCTCCTAATTCTTGCTGGGAAACAGTATGGGGCGGGCAGTTCAAGGGATTGGGCTGCGAAGGCTGTGAAACTGTTAGGTGTGAGGGCGGTTATTGCGGAGAGTTTTGAAAGAATCCACCGCAGCAACCTCGTCGCAATGGGCGTACTACCACTCGAATTCAAACAAGGCGAAAGCTGGAAAACCCTAGGCCTTCAGGGAGACGAAATCTATGAGGTGAAGGGCATTAGTGGAATAAACGGACCAAAAACATCGTTGACTGTGAACGCCAAGGGAAAAACCAAGCAAACAAGCTTCGAAGTTACCGCCAGGGTGGATAATCAGGTCGAGGTTGAATATTATCGGGATGGCGGAGTGCTTCCGTACGTTTTCGCGAAACTCGCACCCTCCTAAATCCATCAGGATCTAACTGAAGCCTGGGAGTACGTCGCGAGTGAAACGCTCGATTCCCGCGTCATCAAGGATTTTGGTTGCGAAATTTAAGACCTGGTAGTTCACGCCAACTGTGCTCTACGTCTTCAGTGCGATGCCGTTCACTGCTACGCTTCCAGGATGATGCAGTTCTCCTTCTACCTCGAACTTCACGCCCACCACCATCTCCGCGACTTTAATGTTGGTCAGGGTGTGGAGTGTAATTTCTGAAACTTGAATCATGGACTTGCCTTCGGCCACGGCCATGTATGGGATTAAGATGTCGCCCATATGCCGATCTACCGGTGCGCCTGAGGTTAGTTCTGCGAGGAGTTTGGTGGCAGCATCTTCCCCAACCGATTCAGCGGGCTTACCCCTCTCACCTAAACTGTCGGCTCCAACGATCGTTCCGTTACTGAATTTTGCTGAGAGGGTGATGCCGCTTCCGGGTGCAAGGTGTGAGTCTTGATTTGGGGAATAGGTTTCAGTGGTGATGTTCGCGTTGGGGAATCCTTCGGCGTTGAGTTTCTCCTTCGCTGCACTCGCTTGCCTTTGGGCTACGTGGCTTGGGAGACGGACGCAGTGGCTGATTCCTTCGATACCTAGCAACTCACCCCTATCCAGAAGAGTGATGGCTTTCAGATGTCGGGGTGGTTGGATGGTGATGGATACGTGGCCTCCGCCTTTTGGGTAGTGGCCTCGGCGTTGGAGCTGGATGGTTGCCCGATACCCCATTGGTTGTAGGAGGGGGAGGTGGATGAGGCGGAGGTAGTCGATGGTTGGGCTCCACCGCACATCCGTCCCACCAATCAGATCCAACGTCACGTCGCCGGGGGCGTAGGCGGCGGCGGGCATGAGAGCCTGCAGGATTAAGGGTATGCTGCCGGCCGTGCCCACATCAAAACTCCACCGTCCCGCGACGTGACCGTGGGGGGTGAAGGTTAGTTCCTGTGAACCTTGAGTTAGGCCGGTGGTTTCGGCGTTGCTAATTGCGCCGACAGCTTTCACCGCGACCACATGTTGTGCTTGTAAGCCTGGGTTGGGGCGTTTGTCGCGGATCTTGGTTAGTTTGATTGGGGTTCCGGTGAGGGCGGATAGGGCTATGGTGGTGCGAACAATCTGGCCCCCACCTTCCATGAGATCCCCAGATACTTCGAGCATGGTTGAATGGCCGTGGGTGGGATGGTTGGGGGGTTTGTATTGTTTGCGGGTGGGGGGGTGGGGGGTGTAATTTGTGGGGAGAACATGTTACTGTCGTGGGTACTTGGGATCAGTGTCTGGGCTCTTAGTCGCTAAGAATAGATTTCTGTGGTTCTGTTAGCTTGTCGGGTCAATGTATTGGCGAATAGAAATATTCTGGGCCGACGAAATTGCGGGTTCGTATCCACCGGCCACACCGGCGGCAGTAGACAACCGGGAGACCTCATCGCACTATAACGTCACATCTTATCTTGCATCCTCATTAATTGGACGGCAGACGCAAGTTGAACGTTCGATTCAAACCTCATGCTTTGGCCCGGATGAAGGAACGGCAGATTAAGCAGAGTCAAATCGAACAAGTGCTCGCTTCGCCGACCGAGACCGTGTTGGTGCGCTTTTCGAGACGAGCTTCTTTCGGAAATGTTAATGGGCGACGTCTACTTGTAATTTGCCAGACTAACGCCGACGAGGTAGAAGTTGTTACAGCCTTCTGGATCAATGAGAATGGATTGAGAAAATATGGCTTCACTCGAATATGACCCCAGCAGCACTGCGCTTTACGTAAGAATGAAACGGGGAAAAGTGGCTACTAGTAGACCCCTCGCTGACAACATCATCCTTGATTTGAATAAGAAGAATGAACTTCTCGGTATCGAGATAATAGGACCCGTGCCTGAAGACCTCAAGGAATTCAAGCTAAAAGCCAAGATTCTAGCGCGGGCTTGACCGAAAATAAATATGGAGCTTAAGCTGAGACAACAACATCTTCCAAAAGTCTGACCAGCGAACCTGGAGATTTACGGAGGTTAAATGAGATTGGTGAAGGCGAGAAGACTGAGGCCTTCTGATTTCGCAGGTACGTTTGTAATGACGGACTGGGAAGCGGATGGAATTTCGCGGCAGTTGATCAGGTTTTGGTCGAGATGGCGATCCCCAAGAGGCCCGTCTTACACCGATGTAATGTAGATTCTAAAATCATATTCATAGGATGCACATCCCACGCGCACAGCTACCCCATTCTAACCCGCAACCGCATAAAGTCTATGACAATTTGGTTTCGTCCCGCCATTTTCGTATCTCCTTAGCTCCACTCCAGCCACGGGCTTTACTTGATGAACGAAGTTGATCGATTCCTTCCGCCACCTTTTTCATCTCTTCCCGAGATACTGTTTCCTCGAAGGCTTTGCGTGCGACGCTGCTCCAGTTAATGTGATTAAGCTTCTTCATACCTAGTTTGAGTTCGTCGGGTACAGTGATGGTGACGATCGGCATTCCTTATTCCTCAAGTGCCGAGGCATTGTGGTGTATATGTGTTCGGCGCGCCCACGAGGTGGCGCTAGGATTGCCGGATCTTTTCGCGATGCTGGCCGCTACGAAGTAACAGGATCGTAGGGGAAAGGAAGTGGGGAGTTATGGGTAGGTTCTGGTGGTGCGGTGGAGGAGTTGGGTTAGGTTCGCCGGGTTCACGGAGGGTAGTTGTATGTAGGTTAGGGCTCGGGCGCCGGTTAGAGTTGTGAGGCTGAGGGTTGAGAGGATTAGACTGGTTGTGGAGAATGCTAGTAGGCTTACTGAGCCGGTTGCGTAGGCGGTTAGGGTGAGTAGGGTGCTGGCGGTGAGCCAGAGGGTTGAGGGTGCGAGAGTTAGACGAGAGATGTGGGTGTGGCGGCGGAGTAGTCGTGAGGTGAGGTAGGCGATTGGGGCTATGTAGATGAGGCCGATTAGGGAAGCGGCGACTAAGCCGGCGGTTATCGCGGCTGCTTCAGTGCTGAGTGGGGCTACGAAGCCGTAGGAGTAGTAGGAGGCGTATAGGATGCCGAGTAGTGGGATGACGGTGGTTTGGATGGCGGTGTAAGCGTAGGGGTTGGTGGCAGCTGAGTAAGCGGCTGAGGGGGCCCATGAGTAGTACCAGGCGTTGAAGGTGGTTAGGAATGTGCGGCCGGCAGTTGTGTTCTGGATCTGGTTGTTGCGGAAGTTGCGGAGGAAGTCTGCGTATGGTTGGAGGCGGTTGCCGTTGGTTACGTAGCTGACGGGGCAGTTGGTTCCGACTCCGACCCCTTTCTGGGTTACGATGGCGGTGAACGTGGCGGTGCTGACTTTTGTGGTTTGGATTGTGGAGAGGGCGGTGTTGATGCTTGATTGGGTGGCCGTGTAGACGGTTGAGAAACTCGTAGTGGTTAGGGTTGTGGAGATTGTGCTGGTGTAGCTGAAGAAGGTGCTTGTGGTTGTGGCGGTTGTGCTAGTGGTGGAGCTGGAGATGCTGGTGGATAGTGTGGTCGTGGTTGCAGTTATGGTTGCAGTGCTGGTGCCGCTGTACGAGTAGCTGGTTGTTGAGCTTAGGGGTGGGGTGGAGACACAGCCGTTGATTCCGCAAGTCCCCGTAGCCACCGCTAGGTTCGCGGGGGAATTAGTAGCCATCAAGGCGGCTAGGATACCGACGATTAGTAGTAGCGCCATAGCGCCATTTCGAGTGCTGAATTTCAAGTGAACAACCTCCTGAGTAACATCGGGATTAGTAACAATAACGCCGCCAGTAAGCCGGCGCTATCTATACCCGGAGCCGGATTGAAGGGTGTGGGTTGGGTTTGGAAGCCGCATGGTAGTGGTCCGCATGGGACGGTTGTGAATTGGGTGGTGGTTGAGAAGGTGACCGTGGTTTGGGTTTGTGTTGTGGAGCTGGTTGAGGTGAATTGGGTGGATGTCATTCCGGAGACTGTGGTGATCGTGAAGTGGGTGAAGGTTGTGAAGAAGATGCCGGTTGTGCTGTAGGTGGTTGATGAGTAGCTGAAGCTGGTGGCGACGCTGGTTGTGGTTGTGGACTGGGAGGTGGTGGTTGAGGATGAGGTTGTTGTTGAGCTGAATGTGGTTATGGTGGTTGCTAGGGTGACGCCGAGGAAGTTGGACGCAAAGTCGAGGCTATCTCCTGGCGGGCAGGTTGGAGGCGTGCTCGTTGTCTGAGCAGTAGGAGCGACGCTGCACCCGGTTACGCGTGATCAAGTAATAGCCACCAGGCGCAGTAGGGAGACACAACGAACGCTCCGGAAGCGTATCCGCTGCTCATCAGACACGTCACAGGGTGGGTAAGGTCGAATAACGAATTTCCGGAAGCTGAGCTTATCGTGCAGAACGCGTCTTGCGCATTGAAACCGGTACCTGCAACCCCAACCGCCAGACCCTGTTCCACGCTGGCCGGATTCAGCACTACTAAGGCGGATGGCGTTCCTACTGTGAAGACAGCTGATGCATTCGAGCCTGTATTATCTCCGACCTCAATCGCGTACGTACCCGCAAGAGCCGTTGAGGGTACGATGACTGAGCCCGAGACTTGGCCGAATGGGTCAATGGCGCAACTCGGCTGGACCGTAGATCCCTTGAATGTAGGAATCACAGTAGCATTGCATTTTGTCGCATCCGACTCAAAGCCCGTGCCGGTGTAGGTGAAGACTGAGTTGATCGTTCCGGATGTGGGGACGACCGTTATTTGGGCAGTTACGCCGAACGGTGCACCGATGGGGTGTAAGGTTCCGTTGAGTAAGTCGTTTGCAGGGTGATCCCTTCACCGTTACGTTCCAGTGAATATCTTCAGTGGCGTACGGGCTTACTACGAAGCTGCCTTGTGCCAACTGCGGAGACACGATGGAGCAGGTTGGGGAAGTTATCAGCGTATTATCCTGATGTAGCGGTGTGATGTCGCCGCTGAAAGCTAGGATTACGCAACCCGTATCTGATGTCGACAAACCATACGCTCTGACAATAACCGTTGCGCCTGTAGTTGCGTTGGTTGGGAAGAGATCGATTTCTGATTGGCCAGGGATGACTCTCAGGACGGCTTGAGCAAAGTCCCCTACACTTGGAGCACAGCCATTGTTGCCGCCGCAACCTGTGACCTCAATCACGTACTGACCCGGCGAAGCGGTGCCGATGATGAAGCTGGCGCTCACGTTCCCTTGCGTTGATCCAACTGTGATAACGCATCCAGAGGAACCTGGGAGTATGGGGTTGGGTGTGCTGGGGCTACTGACTGAGCATGATTGGTCTGTTGGGAGGAACCCGGTACCATTCACCAGAATCTCCTGCCCAATCATACCCGTCCCAGGACTCAACGTAAGCCTAGGCCCACCAACAACCTTGAGATTGGCCTGCGCAAAGTCGCCGACGCTTGGAGCGCAGCCGTTGTTTCCACGACAACCAGTTATCTCGATTACGTATTGACCGGGGAGCACATTACCAATCGTAAAACTACCATTAACAACCCCAGTACCGACGTTGATAACGCAGCTCGCTGAACCAGACAAGATTGCACTATGGCCATTAGCATCAAACCCGACACTTGAGACAGTGCAACTCGTATCTGTGGGGAGGAACCCTGTACCGTTGACTAGAATATCGAAACCAGGCGAACCAGTCGACGGACGCAAACTAATACTAGGCCCACCCACCACGTTCAACACTGCCTGCGCAAAGTCACCGACGCTTGGAGTACAGCCGTTGTTCCCAAGACAACCCGTAATCTCAATAATGTACTGACCAGGGAGAACGTTACCAATCGTGAAACTACCATTAACGATCCCAGTACCAACCCTAATCCCACAAGCAGACGTACCAGACAAGAGTGGGCTGTGACCATTAGCGTCAAATCCAACGGCTGAGATCGTACAGCTAGTATCGGTAGGTAGGAACCCAGTACCGTTGACTAGGATGTGCGCACCCGGTTGACCAGTCGACGGAGTCAAACCAATGATAGGCCCACTAACCACGTTGAGTAACGCTTGTGCAAAATCACCGACGCTTGGAGTGCAACCATTGTTTCCAAGACAACCCGTGACTTCAATTATGTATTGGCCGGGGAGTACATTACCAATTGTGAAGCTAGCGTTAACAATCCCAGTTCCAACATTGATGGTACAAGCCGCCGTACCCGACAAGATTGCACTATGGCCATTAGCATCAAACCCGACAGTTGAGAGACTGCAACTCGTATCCGTGGGTAGGAACCCTGTACCGTTGACTAGGATGTGCGCGCCAGGCTGACCAGTCGACGGACGCAAACTAATCCTAGGTCCATTCACCACATTGATTACTGCTTGCGCAAAGTCACCGACGCTCGGAGTACAGCCGTTGTTACCACCACAACCCGTAACCTCAATCGCGTATTGGCCGGGGAGCACATTACCAATCGTGAAACTACCGTTAACAACTCCACTACCAACAGTTATGGCACAACCAGCAGTCCCAGCCAACAGTGGACTGTGGCCATTAGCATCAAACCCAACCGATGAGATCGTGCAACTAGTATCGGTAGGCAGGAATCCAGTACCGTTAACTAGAACATGGACACCCGGTTGACCAGTCGACGGCTTCAACTTAATCGCCGGCCCACCCACCACATTCAAGACTTCTTGCGCAAAGTCACCGACGCTCGGCGTACAACCATTATTTCCAAGACAACCCGTAACCTCAATCACGTATTGACCAGGGAGTACGTTACCAACCGTGAAACTACCGCTTACAACTCCAGTACCAACCCTAATCCCACAAGCCGCCGTACCGGACAAGAGTGGACTATGACCATTCGAATCAAACCCAACCGCTGAGATCGTGCAACTAGTATCGGTAGGCAGGAATCCAGTACCGTTAACTAGGATGTGAGCACCAGTGCGGGCGCTCGCGGGGCTCAGTGTTATTACGGTCCATTCACCACGTTCAAGACTGCTTGCGCAAAATCACCTGAACTGGGGAAGCAACCGTTATTTCCACCACAGCCCGTAACCTCAATCACGTATTGGCCGGGGAGTACATTACCAATCGTGAAACTACCGTTAACAGCTCCACTTCCGACAGTTATGGCACAACCAGCAGTACCTGACAAGAGTGGGCTATGACCGTTAGCGTCAAAACCAACCGCTGAGACCGTACAACTAGTATCTGTGGGTAGGAACCCAGTACCGTTGACTAGGATGTGAGCACCCGGTTGACCAGTCGACGGATTCAAACCAATCACCGGCCCACCCACCACATTCAAGACTGCCTGCGCAAAATCACCTGAGCTAGGGAAGCAGCCGTTATTTCCACGACAACCCGTAACCTCAATCACGTATTGACCAGGGAGTACATTACCAATCGTGAAACTACCGCCAACGATTCCACTGCCAACACTTATGACACAAGCCGCAGTACCCGACAAGAGTGGGCTATGACCGTTAGCGTCAAAACCGACAGCTGAAACAGTGCAACTAGTATCTGTGGGTAGGAACCCAGTACCGTTGACTAGGATGTGAGCACCAGTGCGGGCACTCGCCGGACTCAACTTTATCACCGGTCCATTAACCACGTTCAATACTGCTTGCGCAAAGTCGCCTGAGCTAGGGAAACAGCCGTTGTTCCCAAGACAGCCTGTAATCTCGATAATGTACTGACCAGGGAGAACATTCCCAATCGTGAAACTACCATTAACCACTCCACTACCAACCCTAATCCCACAAGCCGCAGTACCAGACAGGAGTGGACTATGGCCATTAGCATCAAACCCAACCGCTGAGACCGTACAGCTAGTATCGGTGGGTAGGAACCCAGTACCGTTGACTAGGATGTGCGCACCCGGTTGTCCAGTCGACGGGGCTCAAACCAATCACCGGCCCACTAACCACATTCAACACTGCTTGCGCAAAATCACCTGAGCTAGGGAAACAACCATTATTCCCGCTACAACCCGTAATCTCGATTACATATTGGCCGGGGAGCACGTTACCAATCGTGAAACTACCATTAACAACCCCACTACCAACCTCTATGGCACAAGCGGCGGTACCCGACAACATTGGGCTATGCCCATTAGCATCAAAACCGACACTCGAAACAGTACAACTCGTATCCGTCGGCAAGAACCCTGTACCATTAACCTCAACATGAACACCAGGCTGACCAGTAGCAGGATTCAAACTAATTTTAGGACCACCCACCACATTCAACAAAGCTTGAGCTGTGTCGATCTGGAGGTTTGTAGTACTGGTGAACGTGGTGGTAGTAGAAGACGAGGTAGCCGTGGTCGCCGTGGTAGTGCTAGCTGCTAATGTGGTGGTTACGGTTGAGATAATACCTGAAGAAGCATCGATCTCAATCACATACTGACCTGGGGGTACATTTCCGACGGTGAAACTAGCATTCACAACCCCAGATCCTTCCTGAATAATGCAAGCCGCCGTCCCGGCTAAGATTGGATTCACAAGGTTGCTGGAACCACTAACAAGAACGCAAGTCGTGTCTGAAGGAAGGAACCCAGTACCATTGACCTCAACATGCGTACCCGGCGCAGTCTGAGGACGGAAACAGGAAAATCGATGGCCCACTGACAACGAAGAGGACAGCTTGCGCAAAATCGCCAACGCTCGGGGAACAACCATTGTTGCCTCTACACCCAGTGATCTCAATCACATACTGCCCCGGCTGCACATTAGAGACAATGAAACTAGCATTAACGAAACCCGTCCCAGCATTGATGACGCAGCCTTCAGTGCCTGGAACTATCACCTCGAGGGAGGCGGGAATACCCGACACGCTACACGAAGTATCGGTCGGCAAAAAGCCAGTACCATTAACTGCGATATGGGCCCCAGTACGTGCGGTCGACGGAAACAACTTAATCGCTGGTCCACTCACCACGTTCAATACTGCTTGCGCAAAATCACCTGAGCTAGGGAAGCAGCCGTTATTTCCACGACAACCCGTAACCTCGATTATGTATTGGCCTGGAAGCACATTACCAATCGTGAAACTACCATTAACCACTCCACTACCAACCCTAATCCCACAAGCCGCAGTACCCGACAAGAGTGGGCTATGCCCGTTAGCATCAAAACCAACACTCGAAACAGTACAACTCGTATCCGTCGGCAAGAACCCTGTACCATTAACCAGAATGTGCGCACCCGGTTGTCCAGTCGACGGACGCAAGCCAATCACTGGCCCATTCACGACGTTCAACACTGCTTGCGCAAAATCACCTGAACTGGGGAAGCAACCGTTATTCCCACCACAACCCGTAACCTCAATAATGTACTGACCAGGGAGAACGCTCCCAATCGTAAAACTACCATTAACCACTCCACTACCAACCCTAATCCCACAAGCCGCAGTACCCGACAAGAGTGGGCTATGCCCGTTAGCATCAAAACCAACACTAGTAACAGTACAACTCGTATCCGTCGGCAAGAACCCAGTACCGTTGACTAGGATATGCGCACCAGGCTGACCAGTTGACGGAGTCAAACCAATGATAGGCCCACTAACCACGTTAAGTACAGCTTGCGCAAAGTCACCGACGCTTGGAGTACAGCCGTTATTTCCACGACAACCCGTAATCTCAATAATGTACTGACCAGGGAGAACGCTCCCAATCGTGAAACTACCATTAACCACTCCACTACCAACCCTAATCCCACAAGCCGCAGTACCCGACAAGAGTGGGCTATGCCCGTTAGCATCAAAACCAACCGCTGAGACCGTACAGCTAGTATCGGTGGGTAGGAACCCAGTACCGTTGACTAGGATGTGCGCACCCGGTTGTCCAGTCGACGGAGTCAAACCAATCACCGGCCCACTAACCACATTCAACACTGCCTGCGCAAAATCACCTGAACTGGGGAAGCAACCGTTGTTCCCAAGACAGCCTGTAATCTCGATTATGTATTGGCCGGGGAGAACGTTACCAATCGTAAAACTACCATTAACAACCCCAGTACCAACCCTAATCCCACAAGCCGCAGTACCCGACAACAGTGGGCTATGCCCGTTAGCATCAAAACCAACACTAGTAACAGTACAACTCGTATCCGTCGGCAAGAACCCAGTACCGTTGACTAGGATATGCGCGCCAGGCTGACCAGTTGACGGAATCAAACCAATCACCGGCCCACTAACCACATTCAACACTGCCTGCGCAAAATCGCCCGAGCTGGGGTTACAACCATTATTCCCACCACAACCCGTGACCTCAATTACGTATTGGCCGGGGAGCACGTTACCAATCGTAAAACTACCATTAACAACCCCACTTCCAACAGTTATGGCACAACCCGCAGTACCCGACAAGAGTGGGCTATGCCCGTTAGCATCAAAACCAACACTAGTAACAGTACAACTCGTATCGGTGGGTTGGAACCCTGTACCGTTGACTAGGATGTGCGCACCAGGCTGACCAGTCGAAGGCTTCAAACTAATGATGGGGCCTGACTTCACGGTGAAGATTGCTTGTACGAAGTCGCCGGCGCTGGGAGCGCATCCAGTGTTCCCGACGCAAGACGTAATCTCGATTACATACTGGCCTGGTAGAACGTTTCCAACCGTAAAGCTTCCCGTAAAATTCCCGTTGTTCGTACCCCCGTTTATGGCGCAGGCTGCTTGCGTAATTATGTTTGGATTAGTTGGACTTGAGACAGAGCAACTAGTCTCGAAACCGGTTGTTACAGTCCCACCTGTTGTCGTGGTGCCACTAATACTCGCGCTCGCGATGGTCCCATTAAACTGAACATCTTCTCCAGTAGGACCCGTAGTCGGAAAGAGATCTAGGAAGTTCGCGGTTTGCGTGGTTGCAACAGCTTGGGGAACTGGCGTGAACATGTTGGACTGTGCGGTCGTTGCAGCGAATGCGGATAGGACAAGGAGCAGTGTGACTATGTATTTGATGCGGCGGAGTTTCAACTCAAGCACATCTTTGAAGATAAATGTTGAAGCGATCTTTGACGATATTTAACGAATCTTGACTGAATACGGCAAATTATTGACAGACAGACGGCAAAATTTGCTAGATTCTGCTTCATCTGCGGAAGTCGAGACAATTTCGACTTGGTTACCATCATCTGCAGCTGACCGCTCCAGCGCATGGTATGCCCTGTAAGCTATTTAATTGTTGCTATGTGCAACACATCTACAATATGCCTGTCGAGGCACAACACCTGAGCCGATTGTCACAATCATGCAAATCCACCACGACGGCACTTGTTAACTTGTACTTGTCTAATGATGGAAAGATGTCAAACTGAGACCACACGATAGGTCACGAATCAGATGCTGAGCACATGAGATTCGTCCGCGCAACGTCCAGGGATTAACTGAGGGCAACTCTTCGCCCACGCAGCTGAAGCTAGCAAGTAATCGCCTGATCAGATTCCCGAGGGCTCTGATTTTGTTATTCAATAAATAGAGGCTTCTCAGCTTAGCAGAAACTCTTCATAATTTCCATGTAATACGACACAGAGGCAACGGGTTTTGTTGTCTCGCTTGAACTCACCTAATCATTCAAGTTACTTCGTTTGAGGCTCTAACTCGACCACAGCCAATTCACAAGCGAATGGTCTACTTCCTAAGTTTGCGTATTTTGAACCCTACTCCTAAGGACCACAGTCCAAGGAGCAAAAGTGAGATTGCCGGAAGAAAAGTTAACGGCAGCGGAAGATAAGTTGCTAACCCGATTATTCCTGTAATTATACTCAGATAAGCAACCCACTTGTAACGAACAGCCTTCAATGTTATCAGACCAAAAATCAGCACGCCGACTACAAAAACCGCATTGCCTAGAGCGTATGCCAAATCATGGGGTAACCTCGTAAGAAAGGATAACGTGAACAAGAGGTCTGCAGCAATTATGACAATCATCCCGAATGCGAAGAGTACCGCTACGACTTTTGCAGCAACCTTATGCGCCTTTCGTGTGAAATGGTAAATCGAGGGTATCGCCGCGAGGAAGAGTATAGCGACCAGTGTGATGAGCCAGTGAACCCCACGCTCGAAGGTCGGAACGAACAAGGCGTAGAAGAGCAGTATGATTCCATTCACGAACAGGCAGGCGCTACCAATTTTGGACAGGGTAACCTTGTCGATTTTCATTGAATACCCGATTTACTTCCAGTAATGATGCATTTAACACCTTTCGGGGGCCAAACAGGTGAGGAGTCCGGCTTAATTCTGGGTTCCAGTTACGAACTTGTATCCTCTTTCCATTTCCTCATCCCAAGAGTTCTGGACTGCTGTCTTCAATCCGTTTTCGAATAGTTCGCTCCTTAATTGGTAGCTGTTGTGTAATCGCTCGAAGCTTTCTACAATCCCGGTTATGGTAGGAGTACATGAAATGCAATTGTGACCGTTCCTCAGGACAGATCGATGCGCAGGGTGATCATTGGTAACCACGGCACACCCCGAAGCCATCAATTCGAACGGAATGACTCCTGGATGAAGGGTGAACATTAGGTTAAGGGCTGCATCACACGATCTGTATAGCTGCGCCGTATCTTCCAATGAGAGAAAACCCAGATGCTTAATCTCCTCTTGAATGTCCCAATGTTCAAGATTTGCCCCAGCCGTCACGATTTCAATCTCGGGGTGCAATTTCTTTATTCTTTCAAGAGACAGAATTCCTAAATCAAATCCATTTCTGGGCATCAACGGTCTTGCGAAGAAGAAGATTTTCTGCAATTTCTCGCGCGGCTTCTTCACATCTGGATAGTAGAGAGTTGTATCTACACACGGGTTGAACGCTACCGCCTCTCCGCCATAGGTTTTGACGTACCAGTCTTTGAGGGATAGTGCTGTTGTTATTCCTTGAAATCCGAAATGATACGTCAGCTCGGCTAGTGCTGACCGTGGTCCGGCCTCATAGAACAATGCTTCGTTGTCTTGTATGAAGTAGAATTTGCCAAGGGTGTTGTTGAATTTTAGAAGCGGATAGGCGGTGGTCCAGAATGTCGCGATACTAACCTCGGCATAGGGTATAGAGTTCAACTGGGGATTGTGATAAGTCCTCGCTCCCCGAAGCGTTGGAAAACGCTCCGTCAATTTCGATGCGATGATATCCTCAGTGCTCGGGTTTTCACCAGTGATGATGAAATTGTTGTGTATCCCTTTTCGTTGAAGGTAATCGGCGAATCTGAAGATATTCATTATTCCGGCATAAACTTCGGGAAAATCCGGCACAAACCAATTCACAGAGGCAATATTTCGCTTATCCACCTTTTTCCAAGACTCGACAATTCGCTGATTTTCCTTGAGATCACGTTCGGTGAAGTCATCTACAACGAGCTGCCGATCAATAAAGTGGAACGTACTTCCTGACGTGATCCGATCTGCTGCAGTTACGTCAATTTCCCTTGACAGTTGTCTACTAGAATACATGCAGCAGGGCTGCCAGAAATCGTCGGAGACCGAACTTCTTCAAGTATCGATATCCGAGATCTAATTTCTTGGACATTACATCACGTGAAGATTATTCCGATACTTTTGATCAAGGCTGAAGCTTCCCACATAAAACCTCGTTGAGCCATGAAACAGAGAGAGCTATCATTTTGAGCGATTTAGGCGCTTTGCAAGACGCCAGCAAACCAATGAGATAACCGCCACCGCTGACACGAATATGATTACGCGAACGGCGCTAAAATTGCTGCAGCTCGCCAGTACGCAAGACAGAGCTTGTTCAGGACCAGCGATTCGCTGCAGAAGTATGTTGTAATCGGGGTAAACGCCAGCTTCGAGGCATGCCCTATAGGCGCGGGAATCCAAGTGATGTAGACAATTTAGATTCATGAGCATATTGAAGTACAAACTCACACCCCTCTCAAAACCATCCACATAGCCAAGAAACAGGCTCAACACAAAGAGACCGAGAAAAGTCGTACGACAGTAGCGCAAACGTGCCGTGAGGGCTAACAGCGAACGATCGCATTATGATCACGAAACCGGGTATCAGGAATAGTACAGAGACCGCCACGTAGCGTGACGAAACCGCTAGACCAAGACCTGGCAAACCCCAAACCTACCAAACGCGGTTACAACTCCGGATATCACCTGCAAACGCGGCCATCTGCAACCAGGGCGTTAGGAGTGAAAGCCCGTGCCGGACGGTATAGATTGCCGCCACGAATGCGAGAGAGTATAGGACCCCGACCACGAGACTTCCGAACTCGCTGATTTACAGAGTACATACCAAAAGACATGGATGAGGAGATTATGGAATATTCAGGGTCATCACTTCGTTCATAGTAGGAGTCCAAGCCCCAAGGCCGGCTCCAAGATAAGCAAAGACGAATTCGAGGACACTAACCGGATCCAGCGTAAGCGATCCTGAAAATCCTCCTGGAATCCAAAGCTTGAGATACGTTAGGATTGCAACGCCCCCAGCGACCAGCCATCCGCACAGAAAGATGAATCTTCCTTCCGCCACTCAGTTTAAGAAAACTTCCTAGTCCGACTGGCCAAACAATCAAACCAAGAAGGCTGGAAAAGGAGGCTAGATATGCGAATAATAAAGCGATAAAAAACGAAGCCGAGTTCGAGGGATATGCCAAAGGAAATAGATGCTCAAGAGGAAGAAGGCAAGAAAAAGGATGCCGTCATGTACCATACAAGAGGAGAAAATCCTGAAACATAATTCCCAGATTGCTCAAACAAGAAAAGGAGCCACGAGACAGGCACGATCAGCCAAGTCGAATCAGGAACAGTTTCCTTAAGCTAACCTCCACAGGACCACTAGACTCACGTTGATCAGGAACCAGCCCGTCAACATTTCCCAAACGACATTCCATGACGTAAGAGCAGCGTTGGCTAAGAATCACAAGACTCGGAAAGACAACGAGATGTTCGTTATGGGGAGGATGAGGTAGCTTAACCAAGGCCCGCCTTCGAAGAACGCTTTAACTAATGGGATAACGTACAATCTCATCCCAAACGATTACGTTAACTCCGAATCTGACAATGAAGATCAACGTCAAGAGAGATGGAAGAACGGCTCCAAAACTCTCCAAGTCATGAAACGCTATCAGACTCCTACGTGCGGTTATCGTATTAGATCAACTTGGTTGAGAGTTATTTCTAATTCTCACTCGTTATACGCGAAGGAGAGATCACTTGCGATTGCGGTAGATCCCCCACCATCCAAGCAACATGGATGAATTGTACCTTACTAATTGAAGCGGGATCTCGTCAGGGTCGACCAAATTTATATGCGGTGTAACAAGCGGATGGCTTAATCTGATGAAAGAGAGAAATTCTATCAACCAATTCCATTTCTTCTTGGGCGTTGTAACAATAAGTTTCCCACTCTTCTTTAAGATACGTTTAATCTCAACATAGGCTCTGGGTTCGAGATGCTCGATTGTTTCTACACAAATAATGCAGTCAAACGTGTCATCCTCGAAACCAGTTTCATATGCACTCTTCCTCTGCAGATAAGGACTCTCTGCGCCATCCGGCAAATTGGGATCTATCCCAACAATGTTGAACCCACGATTCCTCAATGCGTTTACAAGCCATCCATCACCACAGCCGAGATCCAATATCGCCATGTCAGGAGAGATTTCCTGACAGCAAAGCCTAGTCTCTTCCGATCCGCGATCCAACCAATAATTGCCAACTAAGCCGCCGCCGAAATCACTTTCTTGTTCTCTCCCCGATTAAAAATGGAAATGAAGAGCTAACCGATCAACGACTGTGGAAAATTACTATATAAGCGTCCTGCTAACTAGTCTGTTTCTGTCTAGTCAGATTACCGGAGCTTCAGCACCTACGAAACGTCCTCCCTCAACTGCGGACCAAGATAGGGAATTGAACGCCCTACTCCAAAATCTTCAGCTAGAACAGCGGAATAGCCGATAGTGGAATAAGTTGAAATATCTACTTCGAAAGCGGGAATACGAAATCATTTAGGATCATCGCCTGAGTGACTCTCCATGGTCCTCCTCTTAGTTGCCGTCGCAGTCTCCGTTCCAATTCTGTATTACATCCCCGGGGCGGCTGTAATGCGTCTCTTGAAATTGCAACGAGAGAGGATCAACTTGTACTCTTATTCAGTGTCAACTTTGGTCTACGCTTCAGTTGCAATTTTGGGCCACTTGCTTGGTGTGGGTCAAGTAACCTTGATGGAATTAGTCGTCGAGTTCCACGCTGATTGTTTGCGTGGTTATGCTCGCAGAAGAGGCTTCGGTCAGGAGCCATTGTTGGCGAAGCTAAGACCCTCCTTCGTAACCAGGTAATGCTGATTCTGGTCACTGGATTTGTGCTTAGAGTCTTGCTAAGTGGATTGATTTCCGGCTTTTGGCGAGGAGGAGACTGGTATTTCTTTCATTACGACACCGCTCTGGTGCTGTTATCAAACTCCTGGACTATTGCACCGGATCGCACGCCACTGTTCAGTCTCATCTGCGCCATGTTTATGTCAGTATTTGGTAGTGAATTTTGGGTAGCGCAGATCGTCGGTGACTTTCTTAACAGCCTATTCTTAATTCCTTCCTATTACATCACTAGACAACTTTTCGGAAGAAATACCGCAATAAGCGCTCTCGTATTCTTATCAATTCTCCCCTACTTTTCTTACAACGCGATCTACTTTTGGCCTAAGCTTTTCGCAGCATACTTCGTGCTGCTCTCTTTCTACGAGCTGCTTGCTATCGTACGTCGAAAACCAGTCAACTGGCCACTTTACATGGTGAGTTCCGCGTTAGCTGTCCTAGCCCATGAATATGCGCTTTTGTTTGCGATTTCCGGGGTGATTATTGGTCTGGTCTATAGAAAGTTGGATTACTTAGGATTCTTACGAGGGGTGATCTGTTTTTCTGTGATTATGTTACCGTGGTGGTTGTACAATCTCACAACATTCGGATCTCCAATTGCCTCGTCATTCAAGTATTATCCGTTTGCAGTAGGAGGACCTACAGCGATTCCTCCAGCAGTACCTACGGCCGAGTTTTACCAACGATTCTTTGCGACGCCCATTTCAACATTAATTTGGATAAGAGTGAGTAATCTCCTGGTCACCTACGCTCCCCTTCTCGGGCTTCTTGAGAAGTATGTTGCAATACCATACCTACCCAGAATCGAAGTGGCAACATGGGCATTCGAATTCGTATATCAGTTCTATAGCGTTGACACACTTTTTGGTGCGTTGACTATTTCTTTGTCCATCTTTCTGCTGGTTTCCCTTAGACATGCCCGTCTTAATGTTACACTTAGACTGATTGCTGGCTACGTCGCGATCTCATCAATCCTAATGACTCTTGATTGGGGATGGTTCGTGCGAAGCGAGTTGGGACTTGGAATCCAGGGATTGTTTCCCGCATTCGCACTCTTGACGATCGTGTCGGTCGCGGGGCTTGAGAGAATTGGTAAGGATCGTGCCTTCGTCTTCATGGGCAGTACGTTTGAGATGGTGCTTTTCTACGTTTTCCTGCGAGCAACTGCTAACTCTAATCCGGGCGAACCAGCAGACATCACCTTATACTATCAATTCACCCAACATTGGCCGTTAGCCTTCTTCGTGGTTTTAATCCTAATATTTTACTTTTGTATTCTCGCTGGCTATAACATGCCCTGGAAAACTGTGCCTCTTCTCCGATCAGGAAATGTTATGGATCGTACCAACAGAGTAGACCAGACGGAGACCATATCCTGAGATCAATGAGATAGCTTATCAAGCGGACACTGAGTATGCAAACGAGAATGTTGGTGCGCCGCGATCAAATCGCAATGCTCCTACTAGTTACCATAATTTTGACATATGTTGCTGTTGCGTGCCTTTTCAGTTTCTCAGTACCATTGTATGAGGCTCCAGACGAACCTCATCATCTGTTGTATGTTGATTTCATCGCTGCACAGCATAGATTACCGAACTTAAACACTCCAGATAGGGCTAGTGTTCCGAACGAGGGGTATCAGCCTCCGCTCTACTACGCGTTAGCGGCTGGACTGCTTAATCTTCTTGGCAGAAGTCGAGTCGACCCAGTAATACATGCCGAATCCCGCCTTTTTTTGCGAACGTCCCTAACGTGCTGAATGCGTACCTTCATTCACCTAACGAGTATCTTCAGCCAGATGCCCTAGTAGTGCACATCATCCGACTTTTGTCTGTATTTTGGGGCGCGGTGACAGTATATCTAACCTACAAGATCGCTCGCACTATTCGGCTAACGACTGACGTAGCACTTCTTGCGGCTGCGATCAACGCCTTCATTCCGGAGTTTCTCTTTCTAACCGGAACCGTAAGCAATGACAGCATGTCTTGGGCGATGTCCTCATTGGTCCTACTGCTAACCTTACGCCTGTACATGAACAAAGACGTCGACTGGCACAATGTCCTCTACTTGGGAGCGGCACTCAGTGCGGCTTTACTGACGAAAACGACTTTGATTATTCTCATTCCCTTCATAATTGCAGTGATCATGCTGAAGGCGACCTTAGGAGAGGGACGACGAATCAGACCCGAACTGCTCAAAGTCACGCTAAGCCTGGTTGTGATGGTCGCGTTGCTGGCGGGATGGTGGTACATTAGAAGCTTTGTGCTCTACAACGATTTCACGGGGTTGAAGATGAATGCGGAACTCAACCCGTCTCTAATTGTGAACAGGAGTATCTGGTCACCATACTTTGAGACAGTCTTTCCGATTTGGGTGTTCTATAGCTTCTGGGCAGTTTTTGGATGGATGAACATATGGCCCAGTATGGCCTCTGGCCCATATGGCTTCTACTTCGCGTTTTACGGCATGCTCTGCTTGGTAGGAGGAACTGGCGCGATTGTGGAGACCTTTGACCCGTCGGGTACGCCGAGTTCACGTTCAACAATAAGACTTACGTTATTGATGCTAATTGGGTTCTTCGTGCTCGCTCTTGCTGCACTCATTGCGTTGAACTTAACGCTGGATACGCCCCAAGGCCGATTTCTCTTTGTCGCGATCTCCCCATTTTGCGTTCTCTTGGCTCAGGGATTGAGCCGAGCTGGTTAGAACAAAATCCGACTGGTTTCCACGCATCGTCCTCTCAGGGTTAGTGGTTGTCATGTTCGCCCTGAGCATTCATTTCTTACTCTTCCTAAGAGCAATCTATACGATATAGGGAGGAATGTGGCTGTCAATCTGAATAGGCCGAATGTAAGTCCTGCATACGCAAAATACTTCATGGCTTGGTGCCGATAGTTGGTCAGTGTGAACGAGCTTAGACGAGAAGAGTACCTGAAGGTAGCTGTCATTCTAGGGATAACGATACTCCTTGTCTACGGTGACGTTGCTTTCATGGGATACACTCTGTCTCAGGCAGTGGACAATGAAGGTGTGCTCGTTGGCACTCAGTATGGCTACACTGGACGACGTCCAAATTTCATCACAGTTCTGGACCCACTTTCGACTGGCGCTCAAATAGAACCAGCTCTTCAGTTAATTGTTCAGAGAATTTACTCCGGGCACCTTCCCCTGTGGAATCCGTATCAGGGAACTGGAGTTCCTCTTGCTGGCGACCCCACTTGGAGCACATATTTCCCAACAAACCTACTTTACGTCATACCAAACAATTACTGGGATTACGTGGAGCTTCTCAAACTTTGGGTCGCAGCCATGTTCTCCTACTTACTCTTGAAACGATTCGGTCTAAGCAAAGCCGTGTGCATGGGCGGAGCGTTTGCGTACTCTCTTTCAGGAGCCTTGGTCGTGAACCCATTTGTCCCCTGGACTGACATTGCCATTATGACCCCAGCCGTATTGCTTGTAGTTAAGAGATGTATCGATAACACATGTCGTCAGTCAATAGCTCTGGCGAGTGTCGTCGTCTCAATTACGATATTGGGTGCGCACATAGAAACGCTGGTTATCGAGTTTCTCCTTGTCGGCTGGTTCGCAATCTTCGAGATAATTACAAGGAAAGCTGGGCGAATAAAGAGCCTCTTCAGGTTGCTTTCTAGCGTAGTCTTGGGTTTCGGAGTCGCTGCATTCTTCCTATTTCCTGTCTTCGAATACTTGCTGGGTTCCGCTTTTGCACACGGCGCAGGCGTCGGGTTGCAATCTCTCTCAACAAGAGGATTACCCTATACAGATCTGAATCCAGCGTTTTACTGGATAACCCTCTTTGTGCCATACTTTTACGGATTCTTCCAGACTTATCCTTACGCTGGCCTTAGGCACGTTTTCTTTTGGGACCTTTTCCCGGGGTACGTTGGCACTACGATTTTCTTTCTTTCACTCTTGCCTTTGTTCTTGGGAAGTTTTCGTGACCCCAGATTGAAGTACTACTGGTTCTTTTTGACCAGCGAAATATTGATCCTCATGAAAAACTTTGGCGTTCCACCAATTAATTGGATTGGATATCTCCCTGTCATGACCTTCGTAAACTGGCGCTATTCAGGTTCGGTCTTGGCACTGTCTTTCGCTGGAGCTGCCGCATTTGGGCTGGAAAGCGGCGAAGAATTTCAAAGTGGAGAGCATTAGGGGCCGTTTTCGCCGTTGCTATCATGATTATAGCAGGATTATGGGCGAGTCTATCAACCTCGGTAGTGTCACTGTCCTACTACCTTCCAGCATCGCTTGGGTATCTGATTTTCAGCCTAGGAGCCCTTGGGCTATGTGGTATCGTAGCATCGAAAGGGGGGAGCATGGCGCCTAAGATCCTTGTAGTATTCATTGTCTTAGAACTAACAGCTTACATCCCTCGATCTCTCGCCCCAGAGTATGAAGCAGGCAGAATAGCAGTACTCTCGGTCGCAGGCCTCATAACTACTGCCATAGCTGTTTGGCCCAGAGAAAACTCGGAGCGAATTGGTTGGCCGTTTTCTTTCCGGTTTCCAAATCGGAAGCATATGTTAGCCATGCTCATCATTGCTGCAATGATCTTACAGTTTGCCATTGCGAGCGCGTCACCCGTAGGAATACCAAAGCGTTATGACGCTTTCACTGCTGCGCCATATGTCAGGTTCTTACAGGCCAACACGGGATTTCAAAGGGTTTTCTCTACCGACGGTCTATTTCTTGCTCCGGTCGCAGGCATATTTTCAGTGCAGGATCTGGGTGAATTCTCCTCATTCATGCCTTCCTCATTTGAGGCGTTCACCATTATGAACCTCGACCCAGGCCTTGTATCAACCGTATTCCTTGGTAACGGATTTTATCGTCACGGCGACGTAGATATTGGAAACGAAATCCATAACAACCTAGCATTTTACAGCCTACTCGGAGTAAAATACTTCGTCACAAGCGGCACTGATCCCGGCTTGGTATACGAGATACTCCTTCAACCAGAAACCGAAGGAAATTTCAGATGGATCCCTATTGGCAACAACTCCATCTCGACAGAGTTTCTGACCGACAGGTCATTTGATGGTCTGGTCTTACGCGTCGGGACCTATGGTCGAATAAACCAAGGCGATCTCTTACTCACGCTCGATTCTATCTCAACCAACGTAACAGTGCATAGAGTTGCTCGCCTACCAGCAGAATCGATATCAAACGATGGTTGGAGAAATGAGTTTACGTTTCCTAATGTTGAGGTGGCTAGCCCGACTGAATTCCGAGTCAATGTGACACAATCTGATACCGAGCTGGGAAATGCCCTTGCCGTAATGTGGTATCCCCAAGCAAAGCAGGATCCGGACTTGTCGATTGAGAATCGTTCACTCAATCTCGCGATGGGACTAATCCAACGAGACGAAACACTACCCATCGTGTACCGTGATCAGAATGCAACCATCTACCAGAATCTCAGAATGTTCCCGCGAACATTTTTGGTCAATCGGATAATTACGGCAAATAGTCCGGAGGACGCACTGAACAAAACAAGGGAAATCGGTTGGGAAACTCGCGACTCACTGGTGATCGAGGGGGCTCCAGAAGAACTCGGCCTATTGAAGACCGCACCGAACGCTTCCGGTGGCGCTGAGATTGAACTATATTCCCCTGAGGAAGTAGACCTGCGAGTTACGACCGCTAATCCTTCCTTTCTGGTACTCACCGACACTTTCTATCCAGGCTGGAACGCATATGTTGATGATAAACCCGTGAATACTTACCGGGCATATGGGTTGGTGAGGGCCGTTTTCGTCAATGCGGGCAGCCACCAAGTTTCGTTCAAATATGAATCCGATTCATTCAAAATTGGTGTCTACATTTCGATTATCTCTGCGGCCACCCTCGTAATACTGTTGTTGCCATGCGTGCAGTTACCAAGAAAGTTGATCAGGTCATCCAACCCTAGGAATCGGTTCGCACGTATGAAAAGCCCCGCCTAGCGTATTCGTGCCTGGCTTTTCCCCTTATTCTTCGACCTTTCTCCTTGAATAGAGACTTATCCGACCAAGGTCCATTACTGCTGCGCCCCCCTCTACTACGTTGACGCATTCTTCCTAGACGATTAAATTGGCAGCCCGCGGTATCAATTCAACAAGGAGACCCACCTGATCCACGTAAACCTGAAGTTGGACTTGTCATTTGAATAGGCCTTCGTCGGGTAGTTGCGTACTGTGCTTCGGATTGTACTGCCTGGGAGCATGTTGCCGGTTGACGGCTGCCAACTTGGTTGAGTTTGATTAGAAAAATATGAATTGGCGAAAGCCTCCTGATCAGTCTGTGATGTGGGAACTTCAACAAACGTCACTTGAATGTGAGAATCGAAGGCGTATGCCCCCGGTGTGATGAAGGAGATTTCACGGATTTGCTTGATTACGCCCCCGAAGAGATCATTGGGAACAGCCGAGACTACCAGGCCGTCCATTCCGTTCTCAAACACAAAACGGTACGTTCCGGTTGATCCGTCTGAAAAGTTTAGCTGCACAAAGACTGGGGGAGCTTTGTATAGCAAATTTCTGATAGTCCCAATGAGATTGTATTGTATTTGCACTTGAGCGAACACATAGCCACTGTAATTTGCCGGGACGGTAACGGTACGGCCGAAAGTCGACTCGACATCCTCGATAACCACCGGTGACCCGCAGTAATTCTCCCCCCTGCGCAGAACCATGAACGTTTCATCAAATCCGGATACTTGGTAATGACACATTAAGACTCGAATGGTCAACGGTTCATCAAAGAGAGGATACCGACCATCAATTGAAGCAGGCTCATACAGTACGAATTCGGGAGCGTTGGAATCAAGGAAGTGGCGAGAGTTCAGATTATCAAGATAGGATGTGTACGCCGAGTAGCTTTGGAATACAGGTCTAGGATCCCACGTCATCCCATAAGCGAGGAGCATTGCCACATCCCAAGGAAATACGTCTACGCTGTTATTAGAAAGAAGCTTGATGGTGTTATTGGAAAGCGGGTACTGACTTCTAACGTAAAGGAGACTCGACGAGAACATGCGTGATGAAACGCTTGGGTTGGACATTAACGCAATTGTGTCTGTGAAGTTTGTCGGTGAGTATCTACCCCCTATGATGAAGTTTCCGGGGTAAATGGCCATACCTTGACAGACCAACAGCAGAACCAACATGAGAATGCAACCATTCCTAATGACTTTATTTCGTTCCTTTATCTGAGCCAACCCGAAGAATAGCGCCGATGCTCCGAAGAAAACAATTACATGACTTCCGTCCTGTCTAACGAACCCTTCTTTGAACGCAAAGAAGAGAAAGCCAAGCGAAAGGATCACGACGGGAGAAAAATTCTTGGTTCTCACTTCGCGAATGAAATGAAGCATGAATACCACACCTGCTATTATTCCAATGTAAACCTCCCATAGCGGTCCGTCTAGTGACATAGCTGGACCAAAGCCGATCGCTACCTGATACGAGCCAACTACAAAGGAGGCCAAAGTCTCAAAGCTCTTAGTTAACACAATTCCAGCGAGAATGAAAACTGAAGTCCATGCAAAAAGCGACAGAAGAGCGAGCCGATGGTGTCCTTTGAAGTATAGAAATCCAGTCCCAAGAATCATGGTTGCAAATACCGCAAGGCCGATATCGAGTTTGAAAAATGGTGTCGTCGCGGCGAAAGCCGAAAGTAAAGGAAAATAGGAGTAACGTTCTTCCACGATCAAGTAGATTGCAATCAGTAAGAATACGGCTGCAAGTACGTAGGATTCCTGTAGTACCGATTCGATGATAGTTCCCGAAAACGCAAAAATCACTGCATTGAAGAGGTGATGTTCGCTCTTCAACACGAGGAACAGAAGAACCAAGTAAAACAACGTATGAATTAGGATTCGAAAAGCGACCGCCTCAATCCAAAACATTGGGTTAAGTCCGATCGGAAAAAACAAGTAGCCAAGCGGACCATTGGTGAATAATATGTCTCTGCCAAAGATTAATCCACTCGCCGCTGCCATATGCAGTGCCTGAATCCAAGACGAATCCAGGCCGGCCGCTGCCCTCCAGAATGGAGGGGGAAAGGTCGCTGCCCATGCGACCAAGAAGCACAATCCTACAACAAGGTCAGATATCCGCACTTTTCTTGTTACTGATGAATTAATTCTTGATTCCAAATCGTGTCACGCTGCGAGTGCCTAACACGATCCTATCGCGAAACACTTCGAAAATAGACGCTGTCGAGAAAACATCGATCGTCTGCGAATGAGTAACCAGCCCAAGATCAGATCTCGATTAATCAGGAACGCCTCCTAGACCTGAGTACAGTGTACTTTGAGATGGGGCAAAGTGGTCTCCGTTATCATTGAGTTTGGGATTGCGATGGCCGATGACAAAGCGATCACTACAACTAAAATGGCGGCAATGCCGTTGTGCATAACACCGGTCTGGTTGTCTGTGGACAAAAACCTTGTGAAGATTTCAATGAACGAAAGAAGTTGCAGATTCGGTTGAGGTTTCGTGTGTGCAGAGGAGGTGGTTGGTTATGGGATACCTCTCAAAAAGACGGAATATGTCGTTTCTGGGTGTGTGCGCACCGGGTAGCGGAGCGAACGGAAGAAATTGAACAAGTCGCCCCTCTAGGCTTCGGTTCATTCGTAACCTTTCCGAATAATGCACAATTGGTTTTAGGGCGAAGAAGATCTTAGGTATCCCATCACGATTTTAGAACACCATTGAGTTAGATGATTCGAAGCGGAAAAGCGGATAGGCCTTGATAATCGTGCACGCATCATTAGAGTCCAGACTACTCGTACACATCTAGGAACAGCTTAGTGGTTGCGACATAATTTTCTCCTTCTTGGGTCAAGATCAGGAATGACACTACGTGCCATCCAACTGATAGGCCCGACAACGTTATTGTTCCTACCCATCCTGAATCGTCCCATCCTTGTGGAGCTGTTCCTCCCCAGAGCCAGTTTAAGTGAAAAGATGTCGGGAAGGCTTGAACGCCATCCACCACCACGAAAACGTTTACAGGGTCAGTCACACCCACGGTCCATCCTCTTAGGAAGACAAAAGTTGTGTTAGCCTTGTTGACCGATAGGTCTGGATATTTAATGTCCAAAGGCGTGGCGCTTGGGTAGGCTAGGGCGATGTCGAGGACTATTGAACCTGTTTGGTAAGTTGTTGCCGGACTAATGCTCGATTCAATCTCTACTGGAGAGGCAGGAATAGGACAGAACCACCCTCCTGCACCTTGATAGCCAGCGAACGGTGGAATCGGAGCGTAGATGAACGACCCCCCATTTGGATCATAGAATTTGGCATACGATTGGAACTTAAAGTCGGAGGATGGCGGTATCATGTAGTGAACCATGAAATTTGTTCCCACTATGACGAGAAGAAGGACTGCGAACACTTGTGCTCTCTTTCTCTTAAGAGATTGGAAGCTAGCCACGGTCAATATTAGCAAGAGAGCCGAAGGAAAGAAGTAGTAACGACCCGCATTCGCTATGGTTCGAAAGACACCCGTTGCTAAGATAAAAGCTCCGGGGAGAACCATAAGCCAGCCACGAACGTTTCTGCCTATCGGAGTTCGGACAAAAGAATAGGTTATCGCACTGAAAGCCAGGACGAATATCGTGGCAATGTAAAGTACAGTGCCAGCAGGAATGTAGGTCGAGTTTTCATATACCATATTCGTCATGATTGCAGTTGACAGATGAAACGCAGAAACCAAATCATCACTGTTGCCTTCCAAGAACCGAGAGGCTAACGCAAACACTAGGAACTGAATCAAAGACCCCATAATCGGAATCGCAACCAGGACTGTAAAACGTCTCGATTTAGCAGCGCGTGATCGCTTCAACGCAACATGAATGAGAATTGGCAATAGCAAGAACCCTATAGCAGTGCTGAGATTGGAAATTGTTGCAATGCCGGATTCCAGGATCGAAGAGGCGCGTTGGCGCGTTTCAACTATATCGAAATTTTGCCATTGATCCAAAGCCCAGAGCGTAAGGTAGAACCCTAGAAACCATTGGATATTGGTGATGTTCATGATGATTTCTCCGTTGCTGGGGATGCACGCGATTAGTATGCAGAGCATGTATCGAATCCAATCGTTTGAAATGAGAAACCTGAATCTTACCCAAGCGAGATAAGAGATGCAAAATGCGCTGATTACAAGACTGGACAAATCCATCAGAAGCGGCGCAGCGGACATCCCTGCCAAGAGTGACAGACCTGTGACGATTCTTGGAACAAAATGTAAGTATCCCGCAAATGGCGTCAGCAACGATCCCACGGGATCTTCGATCGCTTGATAGATGAAAATGGAGCCGTCTTCTGCATACGGCTGTGGGTTGAGAATTTTATCGGGACGTCTTGCATATATAACGAAACATACGATGATGAAGACAAGCAGTGAACGATTTCGCGAATTCAGGCTAAATTGTTTCCAGGCTTGGGGGAACAAAACCCTGGCCCTGGAATATGGCTGTAATCCACTTCCTCATATATGTGTAACCGTGCGGACACAGCGCCAGGTAACGTGAAGTTGTCGGCTGAAACATTGGCTTTGGAAAATCGGGTGATGACGCAAAATACGCCGCCGACGGTTTGCCAACGGTTATTTACCGAATGAAATATTGGTTAATCGGTAATTATGTCTGACCCGCAGAGTTCGCTATTGGAGCTATATCGCAACAGAAAGATTTTACAGGACTTGTATCCCGAAGCCGCTAGAGGTGATCTGCTCGGATTGACTGAATACGTGACCGGATTCTTGGAGTTTGCTCCAGAGATTGAGAAGAATGACCCTGAGATGGGCTCGCTCAAGAAGTGGATTGGTCAGTACAAGGAATTCATCGGAGCACCTCCGCCCGCGATGGCTAACGGAATGACACATACCCTCACGAGGCACGAGATGACCTCGGACATTGCTGCTCATCTCCCAACGCTCTTCATTTTAACAAAGGAACTGAGACTCGACAGAGTTCTCGAACTTGGAGTTGACATTGGAAACTCAACGATCGCACTGTTGGAAGCAGTGTCCCAGATTAACGGCCACCTATGGAGTATCGATAATCGCTCCTGTGAAGAAGCGGGAGCGCTAGTGCGCAAGTGTGGCTTGGATTCCTATTGGACTTTCATCCAAGGAAACGACCTTGCCGTTGAATGGAAAGAACCAATTGACCATCTATTGATAGACAGCCACCACATCTACCCACAGACGCTAGCAGAATTGAAGAAGTTCGAGCCATTCGTGTCGCCGAATGGCCTAATCAGCCTTCATGACTCATTCAGCTTCCCAGGAGTAAACCGCGCAGTTCGCAAGTACTTTGAAGGAAGAAAAGACATCACCATGTACGAGTACAGGAACAGTCATGGACTTCTCCTCCTGAGAAAAACAAATCATCCCCCTCTTTCCCTCTGAGCAAAACAGAGATCTGTGAAGCCTAGATGACGTCTTCTCTCCATCACACGAGAAATGTGACTACCCTCCCTCAACCGCTTATCACAGAGTAAGCTATCACCCCACAACTTCGTTACTCATCTACATGTATCCCAGGCTATCATGAATCGCTCTTGGTTCATTTCGTAAAGATCCTCTCTCATTCTGCAGAGATTCAATCTACTAGTCGTCCCTATTCTTCGACCTTCTCCTTGAATAGAGACCAATCAGGCCAAGGCCTAGCGCTGCTACGCCACCCAGCTCCACTAGCTCAGTGAAATCGAAGGGCTTGGTCGCAAAGGGTTGAGAACTTGTAATGGAGGTGATTGAGGTTTGTTGCTGGAGATAGACATTCGCCCAGCCGCCAGGCCACCAAAATATATTGTCTGGAGGTGCAAAATCATTGGCGGGAAAAGACGCCCAGAATTGGGTACCGCCATTATCGTGTGATACTATTTGGTTGTCAACTACAACAATGCACAATCTAAAGGGGTTATGCATTTCAAGCCTATTTCTGGAAGCTAGGAATTCGTAGTAAGGATGGGGTTGCGGGATTGTCGGGCTGCTAATTATTGAAAATGCGGAATCTCCGAATGATTTGTCAGTTACATGGGTACCCGGAGGAGTTGACCATCCTTTGGTTTGATCGCCAAGCCCAGTTTGATAGTATAGTTCGTGATATGGTTCTGAGATCTCAGAGGGTTTTACGTCGAATAAATAGTCATCACCGTGAGGGACCATCCAACCCTCGTCTTTCGTGTCTAGAAGAAGCAAGAGTTCGTTGGGGTTGAATGCTCTATTTCCTGAATCGTCCGGAGAGGGGAGGTATTCAACGTAACCGTAGATGTAATTCTGGTCACACTTGAGACCGGCAAATGCGTAGCCAGTCTTTCCGCTAAACAGGTAAGTACCACCCAGCGCGTTTCACTAAATCAATTCTTGTCGAATCGTTCCAAACGTCATGCCACTGTCCGTCCATAGGAATGTTCAGCGGCTCATTTGAGATTGGGACGTATATCGAAGGAACAGTAGACCTTGGGAGCATGTTTGCCAAGACCTTTGGGAAGAGTTTCTCTATCCTAGTCGGTTTCAGGGCATAGCCGAAGCCTGTTGCAGCGAATAGGCTCCCTGAAAGCTTTAGGAAGGCTCTTCGATTCATCTGTTACCATTCAAATATTCAATTGTGTGCTCTTATCAAGCTGTTCGATGGTAGCGTATATCTACCAGTAGAATGTTGCTAAATCGTAGTCTCTCTGAAACTCAACTGAGCAGTATCATCAGATTTTGGAAGATCCGCGTCCAACTTCGGTAGAGCAATACATTAGGTAGATGTCTGCTTTAGCGCGGCGAAATCTAGTGTGTAAAGCTTGTCTTCCGATTCAAGGGACAAGTTAGTATTATAGAATGGATCCCATCTCAATAGTTTTTCCCATTTCTTTGTGAAATATTCGTAGTCACTTAGGGGAAATGTCCGTCGGGTTGAGCCCTCGAGATGATAAAGCGCAGAGTATGGAGTGTAAACCGTAAGATATCCCAATTCATACGCTCTAATACACAAGTCCACGTCGTTACCTCCAACCGTCAAGTTCACATCGAACCCTTTCAGACGGTCGAAAAGTTGACGCTTGATCATCATACATGCAGCAGTTACGGCTATGCAGTTTCTAATGACATGGGCAAATCCAAAATAGGTAGAATGCGAGTCGGGAGTTCCGCGAAATGGATGACCGGCCGAACCCCCACAACCAAGGATTACACCTGCGTGCTGAATTCGCATGTCTTTGTACAGAAGTTTGGCTCCTACGATTCCCACCTCCGCACGGTTCTCCAGGATACTGACCATCTCCTCCAACCATCCGGATTCTATCACTTCAGTGTCGTCGTTGAGAAATAGTAGGTAGTTTCCGTTTGCGCGTTCAGATGCAAAGTTGTTTATCTTTGCGAAATTGAACTCTTCGTCATATCTGATGACTTTACATGCCAAAGATCGTAGATATTCCATAGTTTTCCTTTTCTCGCTGCGGTGGTCGACAACGATTATTTCGTAGTTCTTGTAGCTCGTCCTCGTCTCAATGCTTTCTAAACACGTTTTCAGTAGGTCTGGTCTGTCGTGCGTGACAATGATGATGGAGATCAATGGGCAGTTCGCAAGTTTGTATCGAGTCCGATACCATTGATTGTATCCGTCTAAGACCTCTGCCTCAATACCTCGTCGGTACATGGCTTCCTTCAGCGCCTTCTTCGCAGCATCTCTAGCAAATGGTTTTGCTGCAAGAGAGGAGGCGGTAGATTCACTCGTTCTGCGCCAGCTGTAAACCGGCTTCGCCACATGGCCGATCCTGTTAGATCTTTCTGTCACTCGCAGGGCCAGGTCGTAATCTTGTGCTCCGTCAAAGCCCTTGCGAACGCTCCCGACTGCCAAAAGAACATCTTTTCGGTAAACTACGAAGTGCGGGACATAGTTCATCGAGAGAAGTAGATCTGGAGACCAATCGGGTTTGAAGAATGGATCAACTCGGTGCCCATGCTCGTTGAGTATGTCTTCGTCTGTGTAGATGAAATCTAATTCAGGTCGAACATTCAGTGCCCTTGCAACTTCGAACAAAGCGTCCTCCGCAAGCTTGTCATCGTGATCTAGGAATCCAACAAATTGACCATTTGCCAGGGAGAGCGCTTGAGCAGTGGCTCCGGCGATTCCTTCATGCGTCTTCAGAAAAGTGGCTTTGATGCGATTATCTTGGCGGGCATAATCTTGAATGGTCTCTCTCAAGAGGTTCCGCTGATAAGTCGTCTGCAATGCATAATTCCCAATTTGGGTAGATCTGTGCTCTTACTGACTCGATCGCCTCTGTCAGCCACTTCGGATCAGGATTATAGACTGGCATTAGAACGCTAATCGTAGGTTTCAGCAGAAAGCGACCGATTTCCTGAGCGGCATCATTGCGCATACTCTCCGTGTAGGCGAAGCGCGAAATCCAATCGCTATACCTGCCCATCTTAGTTGCGTTCCGTGACCGCAATCGTGCATAGAGCCTGAAGGGTCCGGTGATTGCTTTTCTGGATTTTGCCCAGGTCATAGACCCTCGTAGTCTCCGTACTTGACTTCGGGCATTTCATTCGAGAGTTGGAATAGGATGGTCGTAGGATAGATTTTCGTTGAAGTATTGGTCGCCATGTGAAATTATTTGTTGATATTTCGGGAACTCGTTCACTTTCCGCTGGCGGGGCAGATCTTGTTCCACCATAATTAGTTTGGCGTGAGGAGTGTAAACGACTCTGCGGCCTATTCCTTGTTGTGAGAGGCAATAGCCGATGTCAGCTGCGGTTTCAAGATTAGTGTCAAACCCTCCGAGCTTACGGAACACCTCGCTAGGGGTGGCTAGACAGTAACCGGATACTGCATTCAGGTCTCTGAACCATTCAGTGTGTCCCAGAGCGAGGGAAGATACTTCTCGAGCACCTCTGAAGAGATAGTCTGAAAGACCAATGATAATTCCTCCATGCAGTATCCTATGATCAGCTTGTTAGGATCATGCATCCAACCGCTCCCACCTTGTTAATTGAAGCCCACCCCGCTAACTCTTCAAGCCAGTCTGCACTCGATACCTCCGTTAGAGAGTTGAGGAACACCAGTACTTTGCCGGAAGCATTCTTCGCCCCTTCGTTGTACGCCGCATACTGCTCAAATCGAGAATGAAAGTGGTACAGAGCGCACTTTACGAATATCAAGGTCCATCTGATCAGGAGTTACGACGATTATCTCGAAATTCTTGTATGACGACTTATTTTTGACTGAGTTAACGCAACGACGAACGACCGTCTTTTCAGTGCCGGTGATGATTACTGAAACAAGAGGGCTATCCGGAAGCTTCCATCTAACCCGCAACGCGCCAGATGCGTGTCGCTGAGCTTTCCCATCTATCTGATTTCGTTCAAGATATTGATCTACAACTCGGAGCTGCGCCGTTTTAGCGTACGGTTTTGCATGGAATCCGACTGCTGAGACTGAGGAGGGTGCCTCTCTCCAATGATACAAGATCTTGGGTATGTGGGCGATTTTATCACTGTGCTCGGTGGTTCTGAGGAACAGATCCCAATCCTGCGCACCGTCGGTTTCGGGCCTGAAGCCCCCCAAGCTCCTAGTGAGCGTTGAGCTGAGCACACAGAGATGTGTAAGGTAATTTACGGAAAGCATCATGTCGGGAGACCAATCAGGCTTGAAAAGAGGGTCAATCCGTTTTCCGTCGAACATCATGCGGTCCGAGTCTGAGTAGATGACAGCGCTCTCGGCATTTTGGTTTAGGAGGGACACGACCTCAAATAGTGCGAAAGGAGCCAGAAGATCGTCGTGATCAAGAAAGGTAAAGAAATCACCACGAGCCAGATCCAGCGCTTTGTTCGAATTTACTGAAATTCCCAGATTCCGCTCCAAGAATTCGATTCTCGTGTTCTTATTTTGCTTCGCAAATTCCCTGAGATAATCTCTTACCTCTTTCCTTGAGCCTCCATCAACGATGCATAGTTCCCAGTTCTCATAGGTTTGCGCGACAACGGAATTGAGCGTTTCAGTCAATAGATCGAGTGGAGGATTCCAAACAGGAGTTATTATGCTAATCAGCGGATGATAGTCGAACTTCTTCGCAAGAAGAGGTTGTTCCGCAAGGGCGGCATCAGACGGTTCGCTTCGCGCTATCCAGCGAGCATAATCCTGATCAGGCACAGACGGACCGAGAACGTAGAACGCTCGCATTCGAAGTTTCTCTAGTGCCTGTGAAGTTAGTGAACTAAGTCCTTCGTTTCTCGCGATATGGAGACTTCGTTGCACAATTTTCCAGAGTTCAAGTAACTCCATTTAGAACGTCAACTCCAGACGAACAGCAATCGCTTCCGGCCACGGAGTTCCGGCTGACGGATCGACGAAACTTGACTCCTCCATATACTCGTGCTGTATTCAAGTGGATTGAAAACTCTGGTTCTCGACTCTTATCTTGAAGGCATTTGTTGAGTTGCGTGTGGTTCAATTAAGGTTGTCATTGGACTCACGGATTATCAAGTAAGAGTTGTTCGTCGAAGTACACTCCATTTGGATTGCTAAGGGCTGTCAAAAATCATTTATCTGTCATTGGGGGTGAGCATGCGACATAAGCTTGCAACTGGATGAGAAGCGTTATTTGGCCGTTATATTTTGAAAGACGAACGAGTGCGTTGAGAAACTTTGTCCGGCACCATCAAACATTATTTTGATACTACGGTGGTGTTGGCTCAGAAAGACTTCAAGATCCGCTACAGGAATTCTGTCCTCGGGTTCCTCTGGTCTCTGCTCAATCCGCTTGCGTACATGTTGATCCTGAGTCTAGTGTTCAGCTTTCTTCTTCACCAAAATATACCTCACTATGCAGCGTGGGTTCTCATTGCAATCCTTAGCTTGGAGATTCTTCACCGTTGGCACCAGTCAAGGATTGATGTCGATCGTTGGAAATCCGTCATTAGTGACCAAAATCTATTTACCGCGTTATTTGATAGTCCTTTCAAATAATACTGCGAATTTCATCGGCGCAGTGATGGAATTCGTGGCGTTACTGCCCTTGCTCGTGTTCTTGGGTGCCAATTTCACGATTGACGTGATCTTGCTTCCTCTCTTCCTAGTGTTTGAGTTCTGCCTCATATTCGCTTTGTCATTATCCCTTGCATCGCTCAATGTCAAGTACCGAGACTTCTATCAACTATGGGATATCGCGCTTCAGCTGGGTTTCTGGTTATCACCAATCGTCTACGATGTCAGTGCTATTCCATCACGATATCAGTCACTATACCTGTTAAACCCGATGGCGCGCTTGATAGGAGCTCTGCGAGGCAATCCTGCTCTTCAATCAACTGCCGTCAATATCCGATTATCTCGTAATGCTCGGTAGCATAGCAATTTTGATGACTATGGGATTCCTGATATTCAGGTCGGTCGAAGGAAAATTCGCGGAGGAACTTTGAAACGTCGCTCTTGAAAATAGACGGAGTTTGGAAGAAATTCACGATTCCGCACGAGAAACGAGCCAATGTCTTTGACTACTTGGCGAGCGTACTGTCTATCTTCGAGGGAGAACGGTACACGTTTGAAACGTTTTGGGCGCTGAAAGACATCAATGTGAACTTGGATTACGGAGAGTCTTTGGGAATTATTGGCTCGAACGGAAGCGGGAAAAGCACTCTACTAAAACTAATCGCGCACATCATGAACCCGGAAAAGGGACTCATTACCCTTAACGGTTCTTCTGCGTCCATACTTGAACTAGGTTTAGGTTTTCACGGCGATTTGACCGTTAAGGAGAATGCCGTCGTCTATGGGGTGTTGATGGGAATCCCTCGTTCAGAAATTAAGAAACGCATTCCTGAAATTGTTGATTTTGGAGGACTAACCAGATTTCAGGATGCTAAACTCAAGACACTATCAACGGGAATGAGTGTACGACTTGCTTTCTCGATTGCCATCCAAACAAAAGCCAACATTTTCCTAATAGATGAGGCACTTGCAGTAGGTGATGCAGAATTTCAGGAGAAATGCTTCCGCAAATTCACCGAATTCAAAAGGGACAAGAAATCAATCATCCTCGTATCACACAACATGAAGTTAATCAATCGATTCTGCGAAAAAACACTCTACCTGGCTAATGGAGAAGTAAGAACGCTCGGAAACAGCGACGAAGTTACGAGCCGGTACTTGCAAGACGTTAAATCAAGTGACGGGACAATCAACAACACGCTGTCCTAACCTCAATTCGTATGCGGCTCAAGAGGATCGGGGGCCGCAATCTCTTGTCACTGCTAGTGACCGGAGTTATTGCGACAAATCTGCTAACTTCGAACACGTCGGTATAAATGTTTGAACTGGAAAGATGTTGCACTGAGATTTCTGCACGGGGGCTGGAGGGCGAGGTTGAAGGATTTACCTAAAGATGAAAGAATCTGAGGGCAACAATCGAAGAAGTTTCCTCCGCAAAATCTTGACAGTTACAGCTTCTGCTGGCGTCGCTGGGTTACTCCTTGATCGACTACCCGGGAAAAGACGTTATTCCGCCGGTTCAGGCCGATAACCCAATGGAAGATTGACACTGCGAACACGGGAAGCAGTATAACGTCTTTCTCCAGCGGTGGGAATGCAGCTCTAATGGCTACGAATACTATGAATGGTGCTGCGCTTCAGGGGACCTGTACTGTTGGAACCGGCGTCTTGGGAACTACTACTACTGGCACGGGTGTGCAGGGAACGGCATCATCTTCACCTGGTGTGGCGGTGGCCGGTTTCGGATCTGGAGGAGGGACTGGGGTAAGTGGGCTATCTGACACGGGGGTGCCGGTCTTTGCCACTAGCGGCGGATTCGAGGAGTATCAATTCCTCAAGTCGGGTGGTTCGCAGTATAGCCGGATGCATGCGACTGGGGATGGAATTAACAGGTTTGCTGTGAACATGAGTTATGATGGGACGCACTTCAACTTGGATAATACGGCGGATAACGGCGTCTCATTCCTAGTCAATTCAAACCTTAACGCGAGCTCCATCTTCGCAATCCAATACATCTCCCCAGGTTCTAATCCCGTCCTGCTCCTGTAAGTCGTACTTGGTCATGAAACCGAATGGAAACGTTGGAATCGGAACCGCCACGCCCAGCTTACCTACTCGACGTAGCTGGCGCCGTGCATGCTACCAGCTTCCCCACCAGCTCGGATATGCGTTTCAAGGAAGATATTCAACCCATCGATAATGCGCTTGAGAAAGTCTTAGCCTTGAAAGGCGTATACTTCAAGTGGAATGATCTGCACCGTGATGTGTTGAAGAGAGATAATACTGTGAACCGGCAGATCGGGTTGGTTGCGCAGCAAGTCAGGGAGGTGCTTCCTGAGGTTGTGTCGGAATGGGCTGATCAGGGTGCGGAGGACTACCTAGCCGTAGACTACAGCAGACTCACTGCAGTTACTATCGAGGCAATCAAGGAACTGAAAGCAGAGAATAACACGCTGCGAGACCGAATCGGAGTTCTTGAAAGAAAACTAGCGGCAAGCTAGTCTTCTCTTCATTTTTTCCCGTCATAAGCCGTTGAAGGTCCGACTCGTGAACTACAATCTGATCATTTCTTCTCGAAAACCGTACAAGCGAACGTACTATATTCATCAGCAGATTCGTTTTAGGCCGTAATGAGAAGTGCTTCCTCAAGCGTCTCTGCAGATTTCCTAATGAATAATCACGAAGATTCTCATGGTTCCAAGGAGGTTGCAGTGGAAGGAGTCTCACTGCCCTGTTGGGTGTTTTTAGAAGCAGACAACCATCTTCCGTCAAGACCCGCCGCAGTTCGGACAAGAGGATATCTGGCTGGGGAACGTGTTCAATGGCTTCAAAGCATGTCACTAGTTGAAAGGACGATCTCGTGAACCCCAATCTCCGGGCATCCATGACTGACACTCCCAGATGCTGCGTAGAGGCGGACCATTTTGACAATTGACTGATTTTGGTCCTATCTATGTCTGAGGGCTACAACCTGGTTGGCCCTCTCGGCCAACCATAACGAGCCGTGTCCCGGATCGCATGCCACATCTAGGATTGTCTTCCTCGAAGCAAGTTGACCAGTGTAAACGTATGGGGTAAGAAGGCGTATGAACTCGAGGTTGGAAACACCCTCGGGTTTTGAAGGTAGTTCGAAGTTCAAGTGGTTCCGTTTTTCGTTCAGAGAATTTTAATGCCGCATGCCCAATGACCCAACTCCAGTAAAGCTAACGAGCATTTTCTTCTATCAATTTCGGCGCCAAACTAGACGCCACTACACGAATCCTTGGTACAATTCAATTGTTATTTCCTCGTTTTTCTTCATGTTGAATTTCACCTCGACGGTCCATACACCCCGTCCCATTCTTCTCATTGAGTAAGGGTTCTTCACTAAGGAAATTATCCCCCTGGCAATAGCAATTCGATTCCAGTGTAGTGATCAGGAAAATTCGTACCCTCCCAAAATGAACGATCGCCACACACTACATCTATGACATCATCAACAGATTTTACGTATTTGTCGATGGTTTCCCATTTCCTAGATTCTCCGATAGAACCCTCTCCGCTGGACCCACCTTTCTTGTAGAGTTCTTCCCAATATCCCATGTTTATTGTCACACAATTGAAGAAACCCGTTAGCCGCTCATCCTTTATTCCCGATAGGATTTGAATGAATGTTAACCACTTATTTTGACCTTTGATTTCGATGCACGCTACTATCGCAGATGAGGGCTATCCTATACGATTCAAACTAGGCTAGGCGACGGAGACTTTACAAATCCAGAAATCACACGTGAATCGGCAATTTCTAACTAGGAAATCCATAACGAGGCTTCGTGCGACTCCCCACCCTCACAAGATTTCTGTTACTCCAAACCGTTTCGCTTGCAACCGATAACATCCACAAAGAAACGGAGGAAAAATAGATTAATCATCTGAGCAAGATGGAGTGTGACGCGACTTGCCTAGAAATATGGGCCATCATTCAGTATCGTTCTGTTTTGGTAATTGGAAACTGATGGTAAGAGCGTATGAATGGCAGAGCGAGATATCCGGAAAAACGCTAATTCCTGATTAAGCCCTTGGGAAGATGATTAGACTGAGAATCGTCGGAATGATGCCCGTTTACAATGAAGCGGACATTGTCGGACAGGCAATTGAACATTTGGCATCACAAGAAATCAAGCTCGTAGTTTTGGACAATGGTTCAACCGACGGCTCTTTCGAAATCATCAAACGCTATGTCAGCAAAGGCGTACTTGAAGTCCAGCAGATGGTGACAGAGAAATTTGAGCTCACGTTAATGTTGAGAAAGCTTTTCGCGATGACAATTGAACACAATCCGGATTGGATATTACTTAATGGGGCGGACGAGTTTCTTGAGTCGCCTTATCGCGGCTTCACTCTCAACAACGCCATTCTAATCGAGGCGAAGAGGGGGTATAATCTGATCCAATTCAACAATTTTGAATTCCTCCCGACGGAAAAAGATCATGATTCTCAAGAAAGCGATGTCAAGAGGCGGCTTCGGTATTACAGTTGGCACGATGACGACCAATTTCGATGTTGGAAGGTATTCCCCGGTATGAATGTTGATGAGTTCGGTGGTCATAAACCATCTTTTCCACCCGGGGTGGAAATGAGAGTTTCTCCGAACAAATTCGTCCTTAGGCATTACAAGATTCGGTCATATGAACACGGACTAAGAAAGATATTTCGTGATAGATTACCACGATACAGACCGGAACAGCGTGCAAAAGGTTGGAATGTTCACTATGACAATTTTAGCACCAGCCGAAACTATTTTGTTATCGACTCAAGCAAACTCACACGTTATGACGACGATGGAAATTGGAATTTGGCAAAGACATTTGATGGTTCTTTTGGGGCGTGGAATCCTCCTTCGGCCACCGAGGAGATATTAAGGCTTCAAGATGAAAATGCACAATCTGTCCTCGGAACTCAGGAAACGTGATCTGATTATCACCGAGCTAAACAATAGCTTATCCTTGCATCTGGGGCGAAGAGTTCCTTTTGGGGCTCGCATTCGCAAGTTGTTGGTTCCGAAGAAATAGATGTCTCATTCGGTGCGGTATATTCTACCCGAGGCTGCTAAGAGTCGGGAATATTTGAAGGGAAATTCTATGATCTTTCAATTAAGAGGTTTCCCTAGGATTTTTCGATAAATCGAGTGTAATCCAGCTCTGAGCGTAGATAGGAGAGAGGAGTATAGCTGCATCTCCAATCTGTGTATTCTTCTAGATTCCTCTTCCACTAGCTCTGGCGGCATCGTGAATTTCTCTCGGTAGAATGTGGGTGTGAAGTCGTAGTCTTTGACACCTTGTGTCAACGATGTCATTATCTGCTTGCAGGCTTCGAGATGATCATGATGTTGTTCTGCGTAACGTCTGCCTGCATATGCCAACCTACGGCGAAGAGAAGCGTCGAGAATTACTTCGCGTAACTTGTCGGTAACTGTTGACTCTGTGATGTCGATGACCGGACAGTCTGAAGGGGTGCGTTCTTGCTCGGCGGAATTTCTTGAAAGCACAACATTTCCCGTCGCCAAAGCTTCGCCAACTAGAATCCCGAGAACATTTATGTACAATTGGTCTATGACGATGTCTGATTCGGTCAATAAACTGCGTATCGTGGAATTAGGGACGTTCGTGACCATTTTGAACTCGAATCGAATACCCTCTCGTTTGAGCTGATCGACTGCGGAAAGGATGCGGGCGGTCCCCTTTATTTCTGGATTGCTGGGGCAATGCAAAACGATCGGGACTTGCCGTTCGGGTACAATGAACTGGTATTCTGATAAGACGAGGGGATCTGGAAGTTTCATGTAGGGTCGGACTTGGAGTTGTCCCATATTCGGTTTAGAGAGTATCAGGTCCAGCGTAACGTTCGGCGGTTCTAACGGTATTAGTTTTCATCGAAAGGAAATCGTCAGGACGGACGTTCGAAAAGTCGACGTATGGTCTAAGTCTCATTGGTGGAAAAAGGAACCAGGGTTGGGCGTAGGCTTCCTTCTTTAGGTAGGACAAGAAGGGTTCAACTTCCTTCTCCACACCTAATGAACAAGCCTCTTGCTCGTAAGCTTGCCAATACCGAATATCAGTTCCGCAGAATACACAGACGATTTTCTTACCAAACAATTTGAGAATTGGATAATCCCAATACCTCGGCAGGAACGAGGTGCCCCAAAAAAAGATGAAAACTTGGCAAGTAATCAGGCAAGACAGAAACTGGCGGAAAATGAACATCTGACGTTTGATCCAATAAAATGCCTTCTTAGAAATCCCTAAACGTGGATCAATGAATTGTGCCGGGGGGCCGACAACATCATCAATTACTACATCGTATTGAGCTTCCGTATAGAGAGGGTTTCTAAACCATACGATCGTACGAGTTCGATAGCCAAGTGACTGGAACCCCTTAGCGTACGTAGTAGCCTGATTCGCAACATCCTTGAGACCAATGAAGATCCGCTGATTATTCTCTCCTCACTAATGCTACCTGGAAGCTCCAGGTTATCAGAACGCATGGCAATCGAACAGGTCTTCGTCGGGTAGCTGCGTACTGTACTTAGGATTGTACCGCTTGGGAACATGTTACCGGTTGATGCAACTTCGTCGAGTTTGATTAGAAGCAGATGAATTTGCAATAGCCTCCTGATCAGTCTGTGATGTGGGAACTTGAACAAACTTCACTTTAATCTGAGAATCGAACGCATATGCCTCAGGTGTAATGAAGGAGATTTCACGGATTTGCTTGATTACGCCCCCGAAGAGATTACCGGGAACAGCCGAGACTACGAGCCCATCCATTCCGTTCCCGAACACAAAACGGTATGTTCCGGTTGTTCCGTCTGCAAAGTTTAGCTGGACGAAGACCTGGGGAGCTTTGTATAGCAAGTTTCCGATGTCTCCAATGAGATTGTATTGCATTTGGACTTGAGCGATCATATAGCCACTGTAGTTTGACGGGACGGGAATTGTACCGCCGAAAGTCGACTCGACATCCTCGATAACCGACTGTGACCCGCAATAATTCTCCCCTCTGCGCAAGACCATGAACGTTCCATCAAATCCGGATACTTGGTAATGACACATTAAGGCTCGAATGGTCAAGGGTTCATCAAAGAGAGGATACCGACCATCAATTGAAGCAGGCTCATACAACACAAAATCGGGAGCATTGGAATCCAAGAAGTGGCGAGAGTTCAAGCCATCCAGATACGATGTATACGCCTGATAGCTTTGGAATACTGGTCTCGGATCCCACGTTATCCCATTACGCGAGTGCCATTGCCACATCCCAAGGAAATACATCTACGCTGTGGTTGGAAAGCGTCTCGATGGTGTGATCGGAAAGCTGGTACTGATTTCTAACATAAGAAAGACTCGAGGAGAACACACTTGATGAAACGCTTGGGTTGGACATTAACTCAATTGTATCTGTGAAGTTTGTCGGTGAGTACCTACCCCCTATGATGAAGTTTCCGGGGTAAATGGCCACACCTTGACAGACCAACAGCAAGGCCAACATGAGGATGCGACCATTCCTGACGACTCTTTTGCGTTCCTTAATCTGGGCCAACCCGAAGAATAGTGCCCATGCTCCGAAGAAAACAATGATATGACTTGGGTCTTGTCTAACGAAGCCTTCTTTGCAAGCAAAGACAGAGAAAGCCAAGCGAAAGGATCACGACGGGGGAGAATTTCTTAGTTCTCACTTCACGAATGAAATAGAGCACGAACGCCGCAACTGCAATTATTCCAATGTAAGCCTCCCACGGCGGTCCGTCTACTGCCATGGCGGGCCCAAAGCCGATCACTATCTGATACGAGCCAACTACAAAAGAAGCTAGAGTCCCAACGCTCTTAGTTAACGCAATTCCAGCGAAGATGAAAACTGAAGAATATGCAGCTAACGATACGAGAGTAAGTCGCCGGCGTCCTTTGAAGTATAGAAACCCATCCCCAAGAATCATAGTTGCAAATACAGCAAGCCCAATATCGAGTTTGAAAAATGGCGTCGTCGCAGCAAAAGCCGAAAGCAAAGGAAAATACCAGTAACGTTCTTCCACAATCAAGTAGATAGCAATCAGTAAGAATACGGCTGCAAGTAGGAACGGTTCCTGCAGCACCGATTCGATGATAGTTCCCGAAACCGCAAGAGTTACTGCAGTGAAGAGGCGGTGTTCATTCTTCAACACGAGGAGCAGAAGAGACAAGTAAAACAGCGTATGGATTGTGATTCGAAATACGACCGCCTCGATCCATAACATTGTGTTAAGACCGACTGGGAAGAACAAGTAACCAAGCGGACCGTAGGTAAACAATATGTCTCTGCCAAAGATCAATCCACTCGCCACAGCCATATGCAGTGCCTGAACCCAAGACAAATCCAAACCACCTCCTGCCTTCAACAATGGAGTGGGAAAGGTCGCTAGCCATGCGACCAAGAAGCAAATACCTACAACAGAGTCGGTTACGCTCACTCTGCTCATTGGTGATAAACTAATTCTAGGTTCCAAATCATATCACACTTCGAGCGCGTAAGCGATCCTATTGCGAAACTCTTTGAGAACAGACCCTGCCGAGGAAGCATCGATCATATGCGAATTTTCAACTCAGAAGTGAGTTTACCGGAAAAATCAACAACGATTTCTGATGTTAACTTTCAGCTTCGTCACGCGTTTTCGACTTTAGCCCGAGTACGGCGCGCGCTCTCAACTCACCGCGCTTTGTTCCATCTGGGAACATCCGATCAATTCTTGAAGTGAATGATCGGATCGCTCTGTAGCTGAAGCTGGACCGGACGCTTTCAAGCTCGTTTTTCCCTCCCTGCAATCGCAACCATTCGTTATTTTCGTACCATCCCGCAAAATCGTCAACCTCAGCAGCTGAGGAGTCAATGCCAGTCGATAAGCAGTCCCTAGCCCATAGCAGGAGACCTGAGTAATCGCCGTCCTCAACCTCTGGATATGCGGATTGAAGATCAGGCCGGGTCTTGTACAGAACCAGCAGTCTCGCCATAGGCCCACCGATTCGCATACCCTTTACAGATCTATTACGACAATCTGTTAGCAGGTTTCTGTACGGTCTTACTCGAGGATAGGCGAGGTCCCAAGCCTCATGTTCGCTTAGCCGACTCAAATGTTCTGCCCACAGCATGAAGTATCGAAGATCTCCTATAGCGACTTCGGGAAACAGCCGTCTAAGATCTCCTCTTTCGTAGTAGAGCTTTAGCAATTCTGTCCTAAGTTCGATTTCCCGACGCTGATTCTTGGATAGTGCACAGATGAGTGTTCCACTTCTTGCGAATCCTTTCGAGTGCTTTTAGAGGTAAGTTGTCGTCGCGTGAGATTCCACGCTGGGGGTGTTCTATGGTATCGAACATTGGCCCCGGAAGATAGGAACCTAAATGTCCGGCTTTTGCGATTCGGGAGATCATGTCCCAGTCAATAAATCGTGGCACAGAGGTGTCAAAACCTGGAAAAATATCTCGACGCATCGGAGAAGCTGCATCAATGTAGTTTGACATATATCCTGAATAGATTCCTTCTAGAAGTAGCTCCTTGTCGAACGGACGAGACTTAAATTCCCCGACGGCTTCTAATTTTCCGTTTTCATACCGAAGGATTCCGTAGTCACCATAGACAAACCCCACGTCATTTGATATCAAAGAGACTGCCTTCCACACTGCTTGAGGGTGCAGGATGATGTCGTCAGCTGAGAAGAGCACACATTGCCCGCGGGATTTCTTGAAGCCGAGATTCCATGCTGCCGCTGCACCGATGTTTCTTCCGGGTTCAAGAACGAGAACGTTCGAAAGATCGTGCAGCGACTTGTTCAGTAGGTCCTTCGGTGAATTGTTGATCAATATGACTTGGTAAGGGTTAGTTTCTTGGATGCTCTTGAGCACGTAGGGCCAGAAAGGCTTGCGGCTTAGCTTCCAGCAAGGAACTATGATTGACAACGTCTTATCAGTCATTAGACGTATCGTGCCCTTAGCATAGTGAAACTGACACTACCGAAAAATCTTTGTCTTCTGCACGAATCGCCTGATTTGATAATCCTAGTTTAAACGGTCCTGTAGAAGTCAAATCCTTTGTGTTTTGCGGCTAAGGGTTTTTACTCATGGTCCTCTCGTAAATCCTCCATTGGACTTGGTTCGCCAAACGTAAAGCGCAAATTGTAATCTCAGCGAGACGTTAAGAATGAAAGTAATGTTTGTCTTGGGTGCGAGGCCTCAATTCATTAAGTCGGCACCCGTGATTCATGAGCTCCTGACCAAGAGTAATGTCACCCTACAGTTGGTGCATTCGGGGCAACACTATGACCAACAATTGTCGCAAGTATTCTTCGATGAGTTTAGACTTCCAAAACCCATACTAAACCTCCAGGTGGGTTCAGGTTCTCACGCTGCCCAGACGGCAAGAGCAACGATAGGGGTTGAGCAATCAATACTCCAAGCCAAACCCAATCTCGTCCTAGTTATCGGGGACACGAACACTACATTAGCGGGCGCCCTGTCTGCAAGTAAACTCCGTGTGCCAGTCGGTCACGTAGAAGCAGGCGCTCGTTCACAGGATTTTCTAATGGCTGAAGAAATCAACAGACGCGTTACAGATCATGTAAGTAGCCTGTTATTCGCCCCGACTCGGACAACTGCCCAGAACTTGTATCGTGAGGGTATCCCAAGTCAGAATGTTCACTTGGTAGGGGACACCATAGTTGACGCTCTCAAGGGAGTTTTGCCTATGGCTTCAATCGCTCAAAGTCGCTTGCTATCCAAGTTGAAAGTTGAGCCAAGAGAATACGTGCTGGTGACGGCGCATCGAGCAGAAAATGTTGATGAATTACGGTGCCTCAAATCTCTCGTGACCTCGCTTGTTTACATATCTAGACGCATCAAAATCATATTTCTCATGCACCCAAGAGTCAAACTTAGGTTGACGAAGTTTCATCTTCTTCCAATATTGAAGCGGCAACAACGAATTACTTTAACGCGGCCTGTAGATTACATAAGTTCAATCTGCCTACTCGACAACGCCGCTGCCGTGCTTACTGATTCAGGCGGGTTGCAGAAGGAAGCCTTCCTTCTCGGTGTTCCATGTGCAACGATGCGCAAGGATACAGAATGGCCGGAAACAACCGTCGCGGGTGCTAATGCTCTCGTCGGTTTGGACAGTGATAACATTTTGGATGCAATCACCGAAGCGACCGATAATGACGCCCCGCATACGCATCGTCTAACTAAGACAGCCTTTGGAGACGGAAAAGCGTCAAAGCGCATCGCTAAAATTGTGGCAACATACGAATGAGCGAATTGATTGAAAACTTCAAAGTCAAGTCGCAGAAAATTCCTGTGTATGATGCAATCAGCTGAAATTATTCCAGTTATTAGAACGTGGCTCGGAAAAATCGATGGATGAGTAGCTCAAATGCTATTGTCGACACGCGCACGTAGCATTACGCCCCAAGTAGTGGCGATAATACCATCGGTCATTCCGTCGACCACTATCAATGTTGTTAAGCCATTAACCCACTTGCAATTTGCACGCCTCATTTCGGCCAGGATATACCTTGAGGATAGTTTGGTGCCGTTAGACGATCTTGCGAAGGCTGACTTAGTTGTCTTCTGTCGCAATGTCCAGCCGATTTACGCGCAGTGGTTGGAATTCGTCCTAAAGAACAAGATACCATATGCGTATGACCTAGACGATAATTTCTTTGACATACCGAGCAGAAATCCGGTTGCAAAATACTATCGGCCCAAACAGCTGGCCATGTTGAAACGATACCTAACAAATGCAAACTTAGTTCGAGTCTACTCAAACGAGTTGCTTGCGAAGATCCACGATTTGAACTCAAAAGTAGTGAGGGTTCAAGGGCCTATGGATATCCGGCTGATTCCTGAAAAAAGGTCCACTCGACGCACAAGGCGAATTAAGCTGGCATACGAGACAAGTTTAGTTCTGGGTCACGAATACGAAGACATCTATATCGGACCATTGATGCGCGTTCTTGAAGAATACCGTGGAAAAATCGAACTGCATTTTTGGGGTCATCTCCCACGAAGACTACGAGGAAGTAAGGATGTGTATTTTCATCCATTTATGACAAATTATGATCGGTTCATCAAGAGTTTTGCAAGTTCGAATTACGACATTGGTCTGGCTCCACTGAACGATGATAGCTTCACTCGCTCGAAGAGCGACAATAAATTTAGAGACTACGGAGCGTGCGGAATCGCCGGGATCTACTCTAAGGTGCGAGCCTACACGGAGTCAGTGGTAGACCATGAAACTGGGTTGATCGTCGAGAATAATCCTGAAGCATGGCATAATGCAATCGTTAACCTGATCGAGGACAAACAACTTAGGGAAAAAATTCAGCGACAAGCAAGAGAATACGTTCAGATACACTACTCCCAGCGCATGTTCGAGGAGGTGTGGTATAGACACATTCGGTATGTATTGGGTCAGCGGGGCTTGATTGATCATTTGCTTATGCTGGTCCTTAGCGTGCGTACTCACACCACTCAAGGAGCATTCGCCAGGTTGATTTCATATATTGGATTCCGAATAACAATGAGACACGGCCTTCCAGATTAGAAGGAATCTTGTCGTAAACTGAATCATCCATTATGGCCAGAACGATCCCATCACTCTATATTATGTTGTTTTTGTAACTGGGAACCGATGATGGTTGAGGTCCATAAATTCTAGAGCAAATTATTCGGCTGCGAAATGGACTAGTTCGTGCTTAACTCCTTGAGGAGCTGATTAATTGAGAATAGTTGGGATGATACCGGTTTATAATGAAGCGGACATGGTCGGACAAGTAATTGAACATTTGACATCACAAGGAATCAAACTCGTTGTGTTGGACAATGGATCAACTGACGGCTCTTTCGAAATCATCAAACACTATGTCAGCAAAGACATACTTAGTGTCCAGCGAATCGTAACTGAGAAATTTGAGCTCACGTTAATGTTGAGAAAGCTCTTCGCGATGGCAATTGAACAAAATCCAGACTGGATACTACTTAGTGGAGCGGATGAATTTCTTGAATCACCCTATCGCGGGTTCAGTCTCAACAAAGCCATTATGATCGAGGCGGAGAGAGGATATAATCTGATTCAATTCAACAATTTTGAATTCTTCCCGGCGGAAATAGATCATGATTCTCAAGAAAAGGATGTGAAGAGGCGGCTTCGGTATTACAGTTGGCACGATGACGACCAGTTCCGCTGCTGGAAGGTATACCCCGGTATGAATATTGATGAGTTCGGAGGTCATAAGCCCTCATTTCCACCCGGGGTGGAAATGAGAGTTTCTCCCAACAAATTCATCCTTAGGCATTACAAGATTCGCTCGTATGAGCACGGATTAAGAAAGGTATTTCGTGAAAGGTTACCACGATACGCGCCGGAACAGCGTGCAAAAGGTTGGCATATTCATTACGACAATATTGGCACCAGCAGAGACTACTTTGTGATTGACTCTAGCAAACTCACACGTTATGATGACGACGGAAATTGGAATTTGGCAAAGACATTTGATGGTTCTTTTGGAGCGTGGAATCCTCCTTTCGGCAACGAGAATATATCAAAGCTTCAAAATGACATCAATAAACTCATGCGAGAACTGGATGGACTTCACGGAGAGTTAAGGAAACGTGATCTGTTCATTACTGAACTCAATAATAGCTTGGCCCTGCGTCTCGCCCGAAGAATTCCTTTTGGAGCTCATATTCGCAGGCTGCTGGGTATGAGGAAGTAACCTTTCAATCAGTCAACCAATATTTGCCATCCAACGAATTCAGGTCATAGACCAACACATATCGACTTTTTTGACTGCTTCATCGACTGATGGCTTCGCGCGGAACGTGTTGAAGCGCGGAAATAAGGCGAACAGAAGAGTCAAACTATCATCAAAAGTTACCGGAGACGTGTTCGAATAGGATATCAAGCAACTTTCTGAGCTGGGTGTGTTCCTTGGGTTGGTATCTTCTGAGGTCAGGGAACATCTCCTGCAAAATTTCTACTTCTCGTACACTTCTAGTCCCTTGAACCCTAAGACGGGCGGCGAAGGTGCTCCTAAAGTTACGCAGATTCCATAGAACCCCGTTCAACAACGCGACGGTCTTGCGTGATTCGAAGGGGACGAACCCTAGGGTGAGCAGTAATGTGTAGAGGAAGTAGTTTCGAAGTGCCCAGCCAAGAGAGGATCCACAGTTCTTGAGTATCGCACGCAGTACGTTGCGGTGGGATAGATACAATTTCTCAGGGTCGAGACCGCTTGTTTCCCTTGATCCGGAGTAGTAATGCGCGACTTTGGCAGCCGGCTCGTAGGCTAACTTGAAGCCTCTCAACCGAAGCCTCCAGGATAGGTCAACATCTTCCACGTAAGCGAAGAACTTTGAATCGAATCCGCCTATGAGGCCGAAAGCTTTCTTCCGCACCAACATTGCTGCCCCGCACACTGAGAAGGGGGTTATGGGCAGGTCATCGTACTGACCACGATCTCGCTCGTATTTGCCTATGTCGACGAAGCCTCGCCAGTATTTTATGCCCATTGCCCCTACCGAATCTAGAGTTGTGAGTCCTTCATAGTAACAAGCTTGCACCCAACCGCCGCTACATCCGGGTTCATCTTCAAACGCTCCACTAGAAGCTCAATCCAGTTTCGCGTCAGAATCGACGTGTCGTTATTCAGGAAGAGAACGTATTCGGCTTCAACCTCAGCGACCGCGTGATTGTAGGCTTCTGCAAATCCAAGATTAGTTTGAAATGTTAACATCCGCACGGATGGAAATGTGGTTTTGACGAAATTTTCGGACCCGTCTGTGCTTCCATTATCAATTACGTAAACGATAGAGTTGGGGTAGGTTGATTGTATAACTGAGGGTACGCATGTTTTGAGCCAGTCGATTCCGTTGAAATTAAGAATTAAAACGGCGACTCGCGGTGCATGAGCCTTGGTTAATTCGGCTGTAGCCGCTTTAACCACCTGCTTATCGTCCCTCGGTTGCTTGAACCGTCTTGGCTGGCTGAAATGCGATATCGGGCGTGAATAGTCTATTGGAGAATCGCTGACCGTTGCTTGATCCATTCTAGCGTAAGAGCTAAGCCTTGTTCAAGGTTGACTTTCGGCATCCAGCCAGTCGCCATAATCTTTGACACCTCAGGGACCCTTCTTTGCACATCGTAAGTGTAGCTTGGGAGATGTTTCACTTGGAACGGTTCCTTGCGTCCACATAACTTCCAAATCCTTTCAGCCAGCTCTAATACAGACGTCTCCACGCCGTTTCCAATATTGAAATCAGTGTTCTCGTACTTCTCAGCGAGGTACACGATGGCGTGGGCGAGGTCATCAACGTAAGTGTAACTTCTAGTCTGCTGCCCAGAGCCAAGGATTTCCAGCGGATATTGACCTGACAGTGTCTTCTGTATCAGGTCAGGAATCACGTGTGCATACCCCACGTAATCTCCCGCCATTTCTCCAGGCCCGTAGGCGTTGAAGGGTCTGACTATGAGGTAGTTAACCCCATACTGCTCCTGGTATGTTCGTGCTATGTATTCTGCGACAAGTTTTGAGAAACCGTAACCGCTCATAGGCGGCGGCGTCATCTCAAGCGCTGTCTCAGGGGTTGGGAAGACTGCGGCTCGTTCGAACACCATCGATGAGGATAAGCAGACGACCTTTGTCTCAGAGTCTCTAGCTGCCTCCCAGATGTTGAAATTCATTATTGAATTGTCGCGTAGGCTTTCGGCTGGTGTCTTGTGAAAGTATCCGATTCCTCCGATTTTTGCTGCCAAGTGAAAGCAAATTTCAGTGTTTCTCATCGTCTTCCTAGCCACCTCTGAGGCCAGAAGGTTCGAGGTTGTGAATTCTATGCGATCAGATACTTCCTCCAAGTTCCTTGCCGCGCCTTTTGATAGATCGTCCGCCACCGTCACCTTAGCGTCTAGGCTTACGAGTTTTCTTACAAGTCTGTGCCCTATGAAACCGGCTCCGCCGGTGACGAGCACTCGCTTGCCGGTCCAGCTCATGCCTTGCCGAACCTCATGTAACGAGTCTTTTTGAAATCTGTGGGCTTATAGACACCCCACACGTCGTAGAATATCTTGCATCCCGATTCATCGATTCTACTCGCTATGTTTCGGAATGCAGAATGATTCGTGGCCAAGATGACCGCATCTGGGCTAGTCAGAACTTTGTCTAGGGTTTCGGTACCTTTGACATGCGGATCATGAACCAGAACTTCTGCGCCGTACGCCTTGAGTATATCGATGAGTTTCACGGAAGGTGACAGGCGTGTGTCGTCGCTGTCTGATTTGAACGCGAGACCAAGAACAGCGACTCGGAGTTTGTAGAGGGGGCCCAATTCGCGCATCAAGGATTGGGCAACGTGCTGGGGCACGCCTTCGTTCAGCTTCCATGCTGTAGAAATAATGCTGCTGAAGGTTGTATTGTTGTCCAGCAGAAACCCATCCTTTCCAAGACAAGGTCCCCCAGCAAAGCCCGGTGCTGGAATCTTTGACCGCTCATAGCCCTCGTTAGCGACTCTAACGATTTCATGCGCATCCTCCCCATATCTTTCAGACCATATCGCAAACTCGTTTGCGATCGCGAAGTTGACGTATCGGTAAATGTTGGTGAACAGTTTTGCGAGTTCCGCGCCGGTTGGCGTGGTTGAGACTATCTTCTTTTTTGGGTTAATCTTTCTAAATAGTTCAGACGCAATTTCTGCACTAACGACGTCTGCCGCTCCGATGATTTCGGGCAGTTCGTAGAGTTCTCTGTGAGCGTTTCCTTCAAGAATTCTTTCAGGGCAAACGGCGAGGGCGAAGTCTTTTCCAATTTGCAGACTAGTCTCTTTCACTAACATAGGTCGAACGATAGTCTCCATTGTTCCTGGGACTGCGGTTGACCTGAGTAGAATGGCTTTGTTTCGTAGATCTGCCGCCAAGACCTCAAGCACGGCTGATTGGAGCTGAGAGTAATCGAGCTGGTACTGATTCCCGGTGGGAGTTCCAACGGTAAGGATTACTATGTCTGATTTCTGAATTGTCTCCTTGGCAGAACCTGAAACGGTCAGCATTCGATCGTGTACGACGGTGGCCAGCCAGTCTTGAAGTGCTGGGTAATGAAAGGGCATTTCCCCTTTCGCGATGGAGGAAAGCCGCTGCTTATCGATGTCTACGCCTATGACTTTGAGGCCTGATCGCGCGAAGACAATAGCTAGCGGAAGCCCAACTCGCCCTAAACCGAGAACGCTCACCACAGCAGTTCCGTTTCGAATTTTAGCCGGAATATCAGCTAGCATCCTGTTTCCCTAACCCTAGTTTGAATTAGGCGACATTTGCCATATAACCAGTCTCTAATATCCGCATGAAATTACAGAGGCTAGGAACTGGGGTTTGTTCGTGTCAAAAGGAGAGGAACACAGTAAGCCCATGCTCTCAGTGGTGGTACCAGCTTACAAAGAGGAAGAGTACATAGAACAAACTCTCCGGGATCCGACGCGCATGCAATGACTCGAGTGTTTCAACTGAAATCATCGTTGTTGTAGATATAGTGCCTGGAGATAAGACATCTGACTACGTCCACAGAGTTTCCGAAGGCAACCCCGATATCCGCGTCCACGAACGCTTGGGAAAGAGGGGAGTTGGTGACGCGGTCAGGACGGGAATTGGGATGGCCAAGGGAGAGGTTCTTGTTGTTGCAATGGGGGACCAAAGCGAGGACCCCAACGAGATCGTCAGACTAGCCAAGAGCTGCGTTGACTACGATATTGTCTTCGCAAACAGGTTCAAGCACGGGAAGCCGCGTGGTTATCCGTTCGTCAAGTACGTGGCTAATCGGTCGTGCAATTATGCTGTCAAGTGGATTGCTGGGATTCCATATTCAGATACGACAAACGCCTTCAAAGCTTACAGACTCGAAACGCTAAGACGCGTTCAGCTGACTTCAGACGGGTTCGAAATATTCCTAGAAATCCCATTAAAGATCATGCAATGTGAAGGGATTAGAAGTCGAGAAATCGAAGCTAGCCACGTCGTCAGAAGAAAGAAGACCCCAAAGCTCTCAGTTACAAAGGACGGCTACCGCTACCTCCGTGTGCTCCTAACCCCACTCCGGTCTCATCCCAAAATGCTGGATAAGAAAATATGATAGCTGCTGAGACTCGAATTAGACTTTCGCTCAAATCGGGCTAATCATGTAGGCAATGGATCCGTTAACGATAAGTTGTCCGGTTTCACACCGAAACCTATCATCTGATACTTCCGTGCCAGCTCTTCACACAGCCTTGTGCGATGGTTCCGCTGCTTCCAACAACAAGAATTTTGCGGTTTTCATGTTCTACCGAAGGCTCGTCGTACTGTTTTTCCAAAGGGAACCTTTCTACCAATTTTCAAACTTAGGCTGTTGTTCAGCGTTTCGATTTGCTTCTGATAGTCTAGTTCTCTAATGCTAAGCGCTTCGATTTGCTTCTGATACTCTAGTTCTCTGCTGGTTACAACTTGGTGAAAGAGATGCACTATATGCGTTCGGTCTGCCGAGGTGGATTGCTGTTGAAATTCAGGGTACGATGAGATCGGATAGAAATATTCTGGAGAGAGCGCTTTCTCGATTAGGTTGAATCTTTGCAGATATTCTGTGAATATCGGAACGAGGCCGCCCGGTTGCCACGTCTTGGGATCAATCTGGATACAGTATTTGTATAGTTGATTAAGCATCTCAGTGTTTTTCGGGAATTTAATGACGGCGTTGCAAACCATGGTTGGTAACTGCGTCCGCGGGTTCCATGCGTTTTCCCAGGCGAATACGTAGTCTAGTTTGAAGAATGAGGTCAGTGGTTTAATTAAAATGCAGTCCGTGTCGAAGTACCATCCTCCCTTTTCGTAGAGTAACCTGTAGCGAAATAGACTGGATATAGCTGGAATTGCTATTCGGTCCAATGCTCGCCGTCCAACGGTCCGCAACTTCACGTGGCAGGAATTCGCTCGCGTCATGACAAACACATCCGGGAACGCGAACCAGATCCAAGTTCTTATCGTATGAGTAAAGATGAATTGTAACCCCCGGGAATCTTGTGAACGACCTTAAACACAGTTCAGCGATCCAAGTAAGCGGCCCCTCGTACCAGAAGAACTGAAACTCATTAGAATTCGCCATGCAGCAAAAGTGGGTCAGGTGCTGTAAATATCTATGTTCGTCGAGTTCACCGATTCCCGATTTCGCGACACACTTCTCACGGAACGATGACGGTCTGTATCACACCAGCGTAGGGAACGACTGCCAGGATTAGCCTGTGGGGGTGTATGTGGCGGTGTACGTGGTGCTTTGGGTTGGGAAGCTGGAGATGGAGCATCCGGGTCCGAGCTTCACGGTCACGGTGACGACTCCTGGGCCGAGGGTGATGGTTTGCGAGAAGGGGTATTCGTTGATGCCGCCTTGAAGCGTATACGTTCCGGTAGGGGCTACTATTGTGGCTACTCCATTCGGGCCAGTATATGCCCACTGGTCCGACGTGAGGCTTCGTAGTTGGACCGGAGCGTACGGAATCGGGTTACCGGCACAGTTGAGAACCGTAACCATAACCGAACCGGTACCTTGCTCTGGTGAAATTCTGACGTCGCTGATGACCACACCAATAGCTCCGGGAACGGTGGATATCGCAAGAAAAGTAGTTACAACAAGCAACAGGCCGACTAATCCAAATTTCCGCAAACCCATAACACTAAGATAATCAACTCACGGGAAGGAATATCAGAGTTACCCTCATTTATCACACGGGCCTACTTCTGCCTAGTCGGTGTTGATCTGATAGATAACAAGTAGGCGTCGCCCATCTGCAAATATGCTAGCGCCTTAGCGCAACCATTTAAGGCTCGATGTGGTGTGGTTAGGCTGCTATGTCCAGGCTCATCCTTGAAAGAGAACTTCACCTGATTAGGGAAAGGCTGGAAGCGATTGAAGAAGCCCTCGGCGAGGAAATAACCGATGACGACAAGGAAGCACTCGAAGAAGCGTTAAAGGAGCACCGAGAAGGCAAGACAATCGCATTCACGCTGCCTAGGTCAAGGACTCGCAACCGTTGAAGGTCTTCCTGTCACGCAAGGCATCGAAAGCACTCAATGAAGCTCCTTCAGAATTGAGACGGCGGCTTGACGAGAAGATCTCTGAACTCTCTCTAACACCCTTTCCACGGGCTGTAGGAAACTCAAAGGAGTCCAAGACTCCTACAGACTAAGAGTCGGTGATATCAGGATATTGTACGCAATACTGGCGAAAGACGAAATACTGGTCTTCAAAATTGCGCGTGGCGAAGGCGCCTACACTTAGCTTGTTAAAACAATCTGCAACCGCGAACATTGATGGTGGGGCCGGTGAGATTTGAACCCATGAATCGTGGGGCTAGTGGCTACGGCGATGGTCCGATGCTTGCGAGTCATCGCAGTTGACGGGTCAGAAGATTCCTACTCGTCTAAGCAATTAGCCGACAAGTTAACAGAGCTTCAATATCTAACACAGCTCAGCGAGCCAAGTAAGAGGACCTTCGTTACCAGAAAAACTGCAACTCGTTGGGATTCGTCATGCAAGCAAAGTGAAGCAGGTGCTGTAAATAATTGTATTCGTCGAGTGCACCGATTTTCGCATTAAGGACCGGTTGGTTCCTCAACGTAGGTGCTAAAAGTAAGGACGCTAGGGGATTTCCTCTCGTCTGATTAGTGGAGTTACGCTTTGCAATGCGTCAAGTTGTGTGGGGGTGGCGGCGGAGTACTTGGGACGAAGCATCTAGTAGGCTTGTGTATTTCTCCGCAGACTGTGACTACCTCAGCAACTCCGCCAAACTGCACGACTCACGCCTAGTGATCATCAGGCGAGGAGATGCCCTCGAAGATCTTCATGAAAAAGCACTCAAGGTTAAGGGAGCTCACGTCGAGTTCACCAAAAACAAGCTCTCCCTTTCAATCGGATCCATTCGCGGTGAGGATGAGCAGAGAATAGAAAGGTTGGATGCGGGTTAGAAGACATGAGGTACGGGATCTCAGCCATTTTCATCAGACACACGACTGGCAGCGCCGCCTCGAAGCAGATAGGCAGAAAGCGGCCGCATCTCGTTGTTTATGTTGGAAGTGGGCTTAGCTACGAGGCGGGAATCCCAACCCTTCCATCCATGCACAAACTCTTTGGAGTCGATGGCGGGCCGGGAACCGAATTCTGTCTCGGACCCGCTGACCCCTTGATCGAACTCTTGAACGCAAAGACGTTTCCCTGGTTTGTGGGTAGGGTGCAACGGTTCCATTCCGCGTGCGCACGTGCCCAACCCTCTTCATCGCATCGACACTTACAACGAGCATATCGACAGGGACGAGTATCCTTGGTTCTCACGGACAATGTTGACGACATCCTTGAAAGGCGCTTCTCAATGCCAACGCTTCCCACGAGAGGAGATGGGCTCACATCCCAACGATACGCTGGACTAGATGAGGTTGTCAAGGTTGCTGAATCTGGTCCTCACGCTATGCTGGTCATCGGCGTCTCCGCAGATCGACGAGGCGTCATCGAGTCCCTAGCTAAGCTAATGCCGACAATTGTCATCAACCCCGCACTCCCCGTATCCCCCTCCTCCAAGAACCTAGACTATCTAGAACCCCTCGGGTTCGATGAAACGGGCGAATCCAAGTACGGACATGTTTTCATAAAGCAACCAGCTCGAAAATGCATAGGCAAAGTGCTCTCACTCTTGAACAAGGCAGGCGCGGGTTAGTTGAAGACAATCTCAATCTTCGGCCTTGGGCACGTAGGGTTAGTGAACGCGGTCTGCTTTACTCGAAGGGGCTACAAGGTAATCGGCATCGATGTCGACCAGCAGAGATTGAAACAGGTACAGAACGCCGAACCCCCCTTCATGGAAGCATCCCTGCCCGAGTATCTGAGAGATTCGATAAACAGGAAACTGTTGCAAGCAACGGATGACACGTCGTTAAACGCTAAAGCCGACTACTGCTTCATAGCCGTGGAGACTCCGGGTAAGCCGGATGGAAGCGTCGACCTAAGTCACATCGAAGAGGCTTCAGTGGCGATAGGGCGGTCTCTTCGAAACAGGGATAAAAGCCAGCTAATTGCGATAATGAGCACCGTCCCTCCTGGAACCGCCCGAAACCTCGTCACCCCAATCCTTGAGAAAGAATCGGGGAAGAGGAGGGGCGAGGGGTTCTATCTTTGCTCGAATCCGGAGCTGTTTCGTCAGGGTGAAGCGATTCACGACACAGAACAACCCGACCGCATCATAATCGGCGGCGACGAACAAGACATTACAAAACTCGAAAGATTCTACAGAGAATTCTACGGTGATAGAGAGTACAGGGTACTACGCACCACGCATGAGAACGCTGAGTTAATCAAATACGCGAACAGCGCATTCATTGCAGCAAAGATCAGCCTCATCAACTCCATCGCCGACATCGCCGAACGAATCCCCTACGCCGACGTGAAAGTTGTCGCAAAAGGCATCGGCCTCGACCCGCGGATCGGGCTGGGAGCGTTACAGGCTGGGGTTGGGTGGGGAGGGCCCTGTCTTCCAAAGGATACCCTCGCCCTCACAAAGTTCAGCGAATCCCTAAACCTCGGCACTGAACTCCTCCAAGCAATTAGGGCAGTCAATGTCGCGCATGGTTACAAGGCTGTAAAACTTGCAAAAGACCTGTTAGGTTCGCTGAAGGGAAAGAGGATTGCAGTCTTGGGGTTGGCGTTCAAGGCTGACACAGATAACATGAAAGACGCCCCATCAATCGCAATCATCAAAAACCTCCTAACCGAAGGCGCACATGTAGTGGCGTACGATCCAAAATCCACCTCAACCGCAAAGAGTATGCTCGGAGACGAAGTTCAATACGCGATCGACGCACTCTCATGCATCGATCAAGCCGACTGCTGCATCATCGTCACGGAATGGAATGAATTCAAACAAATTCGTCCAGAAACGTTTCTCAAGAGAATGAAGCAACCCATTGTAATCGATGGCAGACGGATCTACGATATCGATGTGTTCGCTAAAGCTGGTGTCCGTCTGGTGGCTGTCGGAGCATGGAACAGCTGACCGCGTCCCGCACTCACATTACTAATCTTTTTTGCAGCGGGAGGGAAGGTTCCGGTCAAATTGTTTTGGTTTAGAGGAGAGTTGAAACAGGATTGTGCTCGGTGCCGAGTTTATCTAATCTTGAATTCTGAGTCGGATTTGAGATTGTTTGACCTTAGCTGGTTGTGCTGGTTATTTTTGCGGTCAGATAGAAATACCCTCAACGCTTACGATCCCTAAGCCTTCCTTGACCTGCTGGGTTTGAATGGAAGGCGCTCTTGCCTTCTCTGTGTTCCTTCAGTGCTTCCCTTAACGCTTGCGTGTCCTCCGCCGTCATCTCTTCGGCCAGCACATCCTCTATGGCCTCAAGCCGTCGTCTGATCAAGTGGAGTTCCTTTTCAAGAATCAGTCTCGACATAGCAAGATGGTAATGAGGATCGGTTCCTTAAGCGATTATGCTCCCCGCACACGGAACCGTGAACTCTGGTTACATGGGTCCCGCCGGTTTCGAGTGTTGAGTTGGGTGGAGTCTACGGCATGCTTTCTTATCCACCCATGAGGGACCCACACGAAACCCACAGTGGGCCACACCCTTGTTTTCAAGACGTTTCCCGTGGTGGATGTTCAGCACTAAATGTCACTCGTAGTCCTGGCGCTAGAAGCTGACTTTGTACTGATTCCAGAAATGCCTAATAGTACATACCATGGTAATGACCAGAGTACTGACTAAAGATGCGTACTGTCACAATAAAATTGGACGATATACTGAAGAAAAAGATGAGTGCCGTAACCATCAATTGGTCCGAATACATTATACTTGCCATTTGCGGACAGGGTGGAGAGGGAAGAAAAGAAAGAAGCAGCGGCCAAACTATTAGATGGCCTTCAACGAGGATCCCTCCGCGGTCCCCGAAAGGGTTCGTGAACGAGACTATCCGGAAGACCAGGGAAGAGCGTTGAAGGTATACGTGATTGATGCCTCCGTAGCCTCAAGGCTTCCTACTAGTGGAAGACCTCTCCTACCGGGCCAAACTTCTTCTGAAAGGCTTTCTCGACGAATCCGTAGACATGAAAGCTCCCGACCTAATCAAATCCGAAGTAGGCAATACGCTCTGGAAGGCGGTAAAGCAGAAACTGATACGGTTGGACGATGCTTCAGAGAAATTATCCTACTTCCATAGACTGAAGATCGGACGAATTGAACTAACAGAACGAGACTACTTAGACGCATAATAGCTCGGGGCGTCAAGAATAACGCAACATATTACGATAGCCTCTACGTCAAGTCCTCCGAGAAAACCGCTCCGGACTCTGCTAACAGCCGACAACTCGCTCTCACAACAAGGCATCAGAAATGTAAACGTCCTCCACCTGAGAGACCTCTAAACCCTCATCACCAACTCATGTTTTCGTGACCCATCATGTCAGACGTCGTATGAATCTTGAGGGAGTCAATATTTCCGCCCGCTTAGACCTGCTGATTGCTAGTAAGTCCTTGTCTCCGGTGATTATGTGCGTCGCCTTAGCCTCTGCGGCGCATGAAAGCAGTTTCAGGTCGTCAGGGTCGCAGATAGGGCTCTTACCGGCGCAAGGGGATCGTGAGCTTCGCAATTGCCAGGAGGAAGCTAAATGCCGTTGATACTTCTTCTTCGGTGAGTCGAAACTTCGGCCTTGACAAAACGTCCAGAAACTCTGCAAGAATCTCGGGTGAAATGAAGACATCGATATCGTCATTTGCGGCTAATCGAAGGAGCTTGGCCTCATTTCCGTTTTCGAAGAGTATGCCTGAAACCAACACATTGGTGTCCAGAACAACTTTCGGTCGAATGGTCAAATCGCAGTTTTCTTCCTCTTCCGTCGCACCTGTTCTACTTCAGACTCCACGTCTTTTCTCGTGATTCCCAATCTCTTGATTCTCTTTCTAAGGGCCTTGAGATTCCCTTCAGCTTCAGCGAGGCCAGTAAGGCTTGCGCCCTTCAGAACGATGCTATCCCCAACTTTGAAGACAAGCAACCCCGCACCCTCCCTAATTCCAAGGGAACTACGTATTTCTCTAGGAATCACCACCTGGCCCCTGCTTGAAACTTTCGTCACGTTGACTTCCAACATGAATCCACCTCAACAAAATAAGAAACATCTTACTTTTAATCTCTCCCCACGATTTACGATGTGGGTAAATCCAAACGTCCACCTTTACTATGGCAGGCATGCGGACAAATTGAACTCGGATGGTCCTCAACACCGGTTCCGCAACACTTTAGCAAACGCTTGAAATGTAGACACGAGTCAAATATATGGTTGAGACCAACCTAAACTGAAGGTACTGCGCTTTGCAGAAGGCTAAGGTGATCCATCCTTACACACCAGACAAGATTGTCAGCGCGCATCCGCATCTCAAACTGAAGCAAGTACACGACGCCCTATCGTACTACTACGAAAATAGGAATGAGCTCGATGGAAAGATAAGGAAAGACAAGCAATTCGTCCAAGAACTTTCAAAGAAGTTAGGAGCAGAGATTAACAGTTCTACAGTTTCTCGAAAACGCTTCATGGATCATCTCGGTAGATCCATCTAACCCGTTCGGTTGAACCGTACGGAGGACAAGCGCCGTCGGTCTCTGAATGAAATCTTAACAGAATTAGTTCCGCGCCTCGTCGCATTGGGTTGAAGGAAGATGCGTATGGTTGCGTTCGCGTTGGAGGGTGGGGTGCGGTGGTTGCGTAGATGGGTGTTAGAAAGATCGGGTGATTGGTTTGAAGTTAGGTCGGGTTTGCTGGTGGGATGCGTAGATGGCTAACGCGAGGCTCCATAGTTGGTCGTCATGTGTGCCGGTTGGGTGGCTGAACTTGAGCGTTCCGGCTTTGGTGGGTTCGCATTGTTGTGCGGTCATTTGGGTTAGGAGTTGTTGATTGTCTCTTGGGAGTGTGAGTTTGCCTTGTTCTAATGCGAGTTTGAGTTTGCCCATGATGTCTTCTTTCGCTTGTGCGGTTAGGGTGATTCCTTCTATTCCTCGCATGAATTGTTTGGTCTCTTCGTAGGGGCCTTCACCCACTCCGGTCTTGTCGAGGCATCCTCCGGCAAAGGCGTAGGCCTGGTTCAATCTCCTCACTGTGCCTATTACCGAGGTGTATGGGGTTTCTAGCGGCAGTTCGTTAAGGTAGATGAGGTGAAGTTGGTCGTGGTCTTTCTCTAGGATGGCTATTGCAGAGTGGTCTGCGTGTTTTCCGAAGTCTATTCCGATGATGTATTCGCCTCGGTGCTTTTCCGTTGGTTTAGGTTCTTGGTTTAGCTCGTAGTCATCTGTGCAGGTGAGGATTAGGTTGCTTGGTAGGTAGCTGAATTCGTCGTCGATGAAAGCGGCGTTGTATTCACGATTATAATCGTATTCTCCTATTGTGTTTCTTTCCCGTTCAAGTTTCTTGGGGGTGATTAGTGGGTTGAGGGATGAGGGCCAGGTGTAGGTTTTGAAGCCTAGCTCGGGTTTGCTGAGGGCTTCGTGGAATGGGTGGTCACGCACCCAGGGCGTCGAGATCATAATCAACCTTGAGTTGTCGCGGGTTATCATGGTGGGTCTGATTACTGAGTCGATGACTAGTCTCGGAATGAAGTTCGCTTCATCCAGGATGACCATGTCTGCTGTGTATCCTCGGAGAGTTGCTCCGTCTCTTCCGCATGGTAGGGCAACAATCTCGGAGAGGTTTGCGAAGCGGATCTTGGTTCTAGACTGGTAGGTCATTAGTTTCTTTGCTGGGATGGAGTTTTCGGCTAGGTGGAGGATTTTGTCGAAGAGTATCATGCTCTGTCTTAGGCCGGCGCTGACGATCAAAGTGCGAGTTGCTTCGTTGGCGAGGGTGTAGTGGAGGGCTTTGATGGCGGTTAGGGTTGTTTTTCCAACTTGTCGGCCGCAGCAGGCGGCGATGAGTGGGGATTGGTCGCGTAGGAATTCTTCTTGGTATGGGAAGGGTTTGAAGTTTAGGAAGTTTCGTGCGAAGGTTATCGGGTCTCTGATGGAGTCGGCTACGTATTGGGCATATTTCTTGAAGAGTTCATTTCGGTCTATTTTTGAGCGCCTCTAAGATAAGCCTCGCCAACTCCTCTTCTCCCTCCTTGCCTGCTTGGGTTGTGATTCGGTCTTTGCGTGTGACGGCGAGTCCTTTGAGGGCGGTTTCGATGATTTTTCTAAGCTTGGCTTGTGAGTCTGTGACGCGGCTGTAGGTTTCGTCGTTCGCTTTTTCAGAGTCGAGGAGTTTTTCCACGTTTCTCATGTATATTGTGGCTCTGGCGATGGCGTCGATTTCTAGGTCGTCTACTTCTGGGTCGTAGCTTCCCAGTTTCTTCAACTCCCTGATTAGGGCGGCCTTGACGGTTTCGTACTCTTTCGCGTCCTTCTCGGTGAGGAGGGGCACTTTGTGGACTGGGGGTTTGCCGTTTCGTTGGGCAGGGGTGGTGCTCTTCATTCCGACGCCCCAGGCGTCTTCAGCCACGCTCTGTTCCGTATGTATTGGAGGAGTAGGGTGTGGAGCAGTGTTTGCTGCGTCACGCCGTCCAAGCGTGCTCTCGTCAGAATTTTCTGTTTAAACTCTCTAGAGATGTGGATCGTAACGCTCTTGGTGTGCTTCTGCACGCCGACACCCTGGTTATCTTCGAGGCCTGTGTGGATTGCCTGAAAGATGAGAAGGGCCATGTTCGGGAACCCGCTCTCCTCAACCACCCTCCTCAGCTGATCATGTTCGTCGGCGGATAATCGAATCCTCAACTTCGCCTTACCCCTCCCCCTCGCCGTGGCCTCGTCCCTCGTTTCTTCAGCCGATTCCCCCACACACCCAGCCCGCAGGCCTCGTAAAGGAGAGTTGAGGTTTGCCGCTACCATCGTGGGTAGGGAGGTAGCTGAAACACTCGATTCTAGCCCAACTCAAACCCGAACCAATTACCCACCCCTCCTAGCTCCGCACACCCTCAGCCGCGACCATTCCCTCCCACACACCACCAGCGAATGCCTCACACAAACCCCAAAACCAACCCCCCCACCCCAAAAAATGCACCACCCCCCACCACCCCACCCAAACACACACACGTGAATATCCACCCAACCACCAAACACAACTCCACACAGGTACTCGAAAATGACCCTGAAACGCGTACGCGGTACCATTGTACCGACAATGAAACCCCCGGCCATTCGATTGAGGTGCCGGATAAGGCTTAACTTAATCTAAGCTAGCAAATCCGTTCGAGTCAAACCCCATTGATGGATAAGAAGCGGATGCAGGAACTAACTGGTTCATTGCTTGAGGCGATCGGTGAGAACCCCAAACGCGAGGGTCTCAGAGACACACCCAGGCGGGTTGCGGACATGTTCGCTGAACTCACCGAAGGTTACGCTATGGACCCAAAGGAGATTCTGTCCAGAGAATGGAACGAAGTTAGCGGCATGGTGGTAGCAAAAGAGATCGGCTTCTTCAGTTTGTGTGAACATCACATTCTCCCCTTCTATGGGAAGGTGCATATCGGCTACATTCCATCGAAGGCGGTTGTGGGTCTTTCGAAGCTCGTCAGGATAGTAGATTGTTACAGCAAGCGACTCCAACTCCAAGAGCGAATGACTAAGCAGATTGCAGACGCTTTAAACGAAAACCTGCACCCGCTTGGGGTTGTTGTAGTGGTTCAGGCTCGTCATTTGTGTATGGAGATGAGGGGTGTGAAGAGCGGCGCAGACATCCTAACCTCAGAAATCCGCGGCCAGTTTGAGAAGTTCGAGACACGGAATGAGTTCTTCAACATGCTCCGCAAAGAGGTCTAAACCAATGTCATCCTCCACAGAACCCGACATAGTACGTCTCTACCGCCGTGAATTTGCAGCGGCCCACATAATTGCTGGACACCCAAAGTGCGGCCGCCAACACGGACACAACTATACTCTCCTTGCGAAAGTGTACGGCAGTAGCCAAGCTTGGTTGGACTTTGAGGACATCAAACGGACGGTGGATGGGTTCATTGATGAGCGGTATGATCATCGGGATATGGGGAACATGACTTGCGAAGCCCTGGCTAGGCACCTACAAGAACAGCTCAGTATTCTGTTCAAGACTAGGGTGAAAATTGAGCTATGGGAGACTGGAAAATTCGGCGTCGAGACTGCGTAAATTCGCCTACAAACATGCAATTTCAGTGTTCTAACTTAGTACTTTTCCACTTCTCCGCGTACTTGACCTGCCTTCAGGAGGGCGAAGTGATGAACGTCTGTGGGGACACGGAGTTTGCCGGTGTTGTGGATTCGATCTATCTTCTGGAAAGCCTCTCGATCAACATCCTTGTCGAACGTCAGCTCTCCACTGTTCTCAAGGTGGAAGTTACCAAGCTCCTTGTGAAGGCCCATGATGTCGGATTTGGAGAGGAGGACGGAGCCGGCGATGACTAACCTCTTTGTGTCAAATACATCTGGGCTTTCGGATGGAGTTTGATTCATATATTGAGTTAGGGCTTCGTTTACGAGGTCGGCGACGTTCTTCCCCTGCTGCTTTGCCTTGGCTACCACGTTGTTGTAGGTATCCCGATCTAACCCGCGAATCAGGACCGCATTGTTTGCCATGATAGCCATCTCACAAAGTTACCGTGCTTAATCTGATATCTTGATTACATTGATAACATCGCTTTCTTATAAATCTTGTTAATTCTAATAACACCCGTTAACGTGTACTATGTGATTGCCTCGCTTGCACGAGCAAACGTGGCATGTGCCAGAAAAAGGAGGAAAATCAATTTGGTTGAAGACCTGGAAAGATTACTGTTCGAAGAAATCCCTGAGATGGAGACCCCGGGTATCAAGCGGTGCGAGTGGTGCAAACAGCCTCTCCCTAACGACCGATACCACCTCAAGATCTGCCCCCAGTGCCGCAAGGAATCCATCGACCTCTTCATGAAAGCCCACTAGACCCCCGTGTCGAGGGGGCCTCCCTCTCCGAACAGGCGTCTCGAACGCAAACCACTCAATTTTGAGTATTATTCTCCGTCCCTCTGTATTGATATTCTGGTCTACGTGGAACCGGGAACGCAAGATCCGCAGGTCAAGTCCCCCCGGCGAACATGTCCCGGTAGACTCCTGGGAAGGCTACTCAAGGGTTGGATGCATCGAATAGCGTTTTTGCAACCTCTAGTTTGGCTTAGCCCGAAACCAAAAATGTGCAACCCCTCAGCTTTGGTTGGGGATATCTGTGGTTAGGGCACTTGTGCTTCTGTCGGGTGGAATCGATTCTGCGGCCGCACTTTACTTGACGAAGCAGGAGACTGATGATATCTACTCAATGAACATGATCTATTCCCAATCTTACGATGCCGAAGCTGAGGCGGCAAAGAAGATCGCCGAGGCGGCCCATGTGAGAGAACATTTGACCATCTTCCTTCCGTTCTTCAAAGACATCGAGAAACGATACAAGCCAACTCCATCCTCAAAGACCTCTTCCGCGTACGTTCCAGCTCGAAACATAGTCTTCTACGGCGTCGCGGCTGCTTACGCTGAAACCCTCAAGGTGAACAAAATAATTTTTGGTTCAAATGCTGATGATGCGAAAGAACTTCCTGACGCCCGTCCGGCGTTCATTCAACGCATGAATGAGTTGATACGATATGGGACACGAGCAGGGAGTGAAGGGTTCCTGATCGAAACTGTCAACCCTCTAATCAACTACAGCAAGAGCGAAGTGCTCAAACTCGCTATAGCGTTGAAGGTGCCATTGCAGTTGACCTGGAGCTGCTTCGAGGACGCTAAGGTCCCTTGCGGAAAATGTCGCGGCTGCAATAACAGGAGAAAAGCATTCGACCGGCTTGGCGTGCCGGACCCATTGCTTTCAGGCAGAAATCCTAAGAAGTAATTTCAGAGTTACATCGCGTCGGCTAAGTAACCAATAAAAGCCTTGTCCACTCAAGTTCATGGCTGGGGAATTGGTAAGCCAATTTTCCAGTCGAAGTACCCCAAAGGTTGTTGAATGCGGCGATGCATTTTTCACTCTGTAGGGTACAATATTTTATACAATTCTGTCGAAAACTATTAAAGTGCGATAGGGGGCTTACACGGTTCCTTACCTTTTGAGGAGGCAGAAATCAAATTGGTAGCCCACGTTCAGTCATCGAAAAGGAAACCTTCACCCACCCTCAAGATCGCTCAGATTAGAAAGCGCGATGGACGCATAGTCGCATTTGATAAAGAAAAGATCACTAGCGCCGTTTACAAGGCCATCATCGCCACTGGCGGAAGAGAAGACCGAACCCTAGCAGAGTCGCTCTCAACGTGCGTGATCGAGATACTCAACGAAAAATACGGCACAGGAACTATCCCCGCAGTAGAAGACGCACAAGATGTGGTTGAGCGTGCGCTGGTTGAAAATGGGCAGGCGAAGGTAGCTAAGGCATACATTATTTACAGGCAAAAACGCGCCGAGATCCGTCGGGAGAAACAGCGAGTTCTCGAGAAGGAGGTTATTGACGAGGTTGACAAGGTATTCGACCTAAACGCCTTACGTGTTCTCAAGGCTAGGTATCTGAAGAAGGATGAGACTGGCAAACTGGTAGAAACACCAAAACAACTTTTCACAAGAATAGCCGTTCACGCGGCCTTACCCGACCTTTTGTACGATACCGAGGTTTTCGACATCACTAAGAAACAACATCCACACGGACATGAGGCTTTCAATCCGGAAGAATTCCATGAGAAGGTCTCCATTGGGAAGTATCCGCTCAATCGGTATCACCTTGAAGCATTGAAGAGAATGTACGACCGATTCGATCTGGGAGGCGAGGCTAAGGTTTCGTGGCAAGCGTTCTTTGATATGCTCAAGAGTGGACGGTTTAACAAGTTTGAGAAGTCGATTAACTCGTTTTACGAGTTAATGGTAACTCGGAAATTCATGCCTAACACGCCGGCCATCGCAAACTTCGGAAACGTCCTCGGCATGGGGTCCGCCTGCTTCGTTCTCGGCGTGGAGGATTCTATCGAGAGCATTATGGAGACACTGAAACAAACTGCTGTGGTATTCAAGGCTGGGGGCGGAATGGGTTATAATTTCTCGAAACTTAGACCGGAAGGAGACTACGTTAGTTCGACCTCAGGCGTGGCCTCCGGCCCGATCAGCTTCATGATGTTATTCGACACCATGACCGACGTTATCAAACAGGGCGGGATCCGACGCGGCGCCAACATGGGCATCCTCGACAGCAACCACCCGGACGTGGAGAAGTTCATCACGGCAAAGAAGGGCAACAAGGCGCTTAGGAACTTCAACATATCCGTTCTGATAATGCCTGAGTTCTGGGAAAGTTTCAAGTCCAATAAATCCTACCCTCTCGTAAACCCCAGAACGGGACAGGTTGTACGCGAAGTAAATGCCCGCCTGCTATTCGACATGATCGTTTACCAAGCCTGGGAAAGCGCGGAGCCGGGAGTAATTTTCTTCGACCATGTGAACGAGCACAATCCATTCCTCAAACACCTAGGACCGATAGTGACCACTAACCCCTGTGGCGAAGTTCTACTCTACCCTAACGAATCATGCAATCTTGGCAGCATCAACGTCTGGGCATTCATTAAGCATGATGCGAATGGGAAGACAACCTACGATTGGGATGGATTACGCGAAGCCGTGTACACTGGTTCCAGATTTCTCGACAACGTCATTGACGTGAACAACTTCCCACTCAAAGCCATCGAAGACATGACGCTCGCAACAAGGAAAATCGGTTTAGGAGTTATGGGTCTCGCCGACCTCCTCTTTGAACTCCGAGCTACCTACAGTAGCGATCAAGGAAGAAAACTCATGGAAGAACTCATGGAGTTCATCAACTATCATTCGAAGATCGTGTCCATCGAGCTCGCAAAGGAACGCGGCCCCCTACCCTACTACAACAAGAGCTTCTACCCCGAAGGAAGGCTTCCCTTCTCAGCATTCAACGATAGAAAGTCGTGGCACTTTGAATGGGATAAGATCGCTGAGATGATTAAGCGGCACGGTGTCCGGAACGGTTACACGACCGTCATCGCTCCAACCGGGAGCATCTCAATGATTGCTGGTTGCAGCAGCGGAATTGAACCCATCTACTCCCTAGTCTTCGAGAAACACGTGAAAGTTGGAAGTTTCTACTACATTGACCCTGTCTTCGAACGGGTGATGACGGAAGAAGGGTTGTTCGGAGAAGATTTGCTGAGCGACGTCACAGAACACGGCGGCTCTATCCAAAGGATCACCTACATACCCGAAGATTTGAAACGGGTATACATTACAGCGATGGATATTCGCCCCGAAGACCACATACGAGCATTAGCAGCCTTTCCAAAGATGGACTGACTCATCAATATCTAAAACGAACAACTTCCCCGCAAACGCCACCGTCGAAAACATGCGCGAATCGTATCTGCTAGCCTACAGGCTAGGTTGCAAAGACGTGACCGTCTTCCGAGATACATCAATCAAGGGCCAAGTTCTCGTAGCCCCCCGCAAGAAACACGAGTCTTCCCAAAGTCAAGAGAAACCCGAAGAAGAACAGGTACCAAGCGCACCGAAACTCCTAGCCGTCCCGTTAGTGGGCGGTTCTCAAGGCGTTGGGGAGCAACTCAAGATCTGCCCGCAATGCACAAGCCAAGTCGTATACCAAGAAGGGTGCTACATCTGCCCCGAATGCGGATGTGGCGCATGCTCCTAAACACATAATCTTCGAGCCATTCCCGATCGCACGACCAATCACTGCTCAAACCCATCTGTACGTCCCATCAAAATCCACGTCCCCACAGTTCACATTTAATTCCCAACACGGAGACTATAACACAGGTTTCCTTGGACAAGAATCTGCTTAGGGTAGTCAACAGGATTCGGGATAGGGATCTTCGAAAGAAAGTGTCTGGGTTACTTCAGAAACCGTCGATCAAGATCGGTGGCCGTACTTATTCTGGGATATCAATCGAGAAGTCTCCTGCCAGCGTATGGCATCACCACAATTATCCAGGAGGCTTCGTGGAACACACGTTGGCCCTTTACGAACTCTGCATTGGTTTAACTAGAATTGTTGAAGAGGGTTTACGGGTGCCGAGTCGATAAGGATCTTGTAATCTGCGGGGTTCTCTTGCACGACATTTTCAAACCCGCCACCTACAACGAGAGAAGTGAGGGGAGATATCGTCGTTCGGATTTAGCCGAACGACTTGATCACCTAACTCTCGCGACTGCGGAATTAATCCGAAGAGGCTTCCCCTTGGAGGCAGTCCATGTCGTAGCGGCAAGCCATGGAAGACAATACGGGCCCATTGGCCCCATGACAATTGAAGCATTAATCCTCCATCTGGGTGATGATGCTGAAGCCCAGCTTAATGGCGAGGTACTCAGTGCTGCACGCTTCATGATTCGCGAAATTACAGGAAACGAGCCTCAAAGTTTGAGCGGAAAGGAAGCCTTTGCGGTTGTCAGAACCAAAACGGATCGGGGCTGGGATGGCCTCAGAGATTATCTCACCAAGAAAGGAATTACCTAGGGAGCCATTTATGCGTATTATTCTATATGGAGAAGTTACTTATTCGCCTTAAGTGTCGTTGGGGTCGATTTCGTATTGTCAAAAATCTCTCTGCGAAGAACCGATCTTTTCACACCAAGGTTTCTGGTTTGGTGGTGCATAATTTGGGCGCTGCTAATCGGTATTCTGGCGCCCGTTGTGAACGCGTTCACTCCGTTACTGTATAACAGTCCGGTGGCTCACTTGTGGACGCCCGACATATTCTGGAGGCTTGTCCTCTACTATCATGGGGCTTTCATTCCGTGGATGATCTCCCTTGCGGCGTTGGCAGTCGCGGCGCTGGGGTTGGATTCTATGAAGGATAGGATCGGAGTGCATTTGAAACACTTGGTACTCATCGGAGGGTTCTTCGCTGTACCGCTGGCCGCCCTAGGTGCCATTTTCGACGTCTACCCCACTTTCGGCTTTGGCATTCCAGTATGGACGCAAGTGGTTTCCATCGGCATAGGTGGCGAGGCAGTGTTCTTCCTGATCCTATCCTTACTAATCTACCCCAGGCAATCCTCCAAGGGTTTTGGAAGTGTAGGGCTTCCTTACTACATTGTACTGCTCAGCGCCATCGGCGTCATACTGGCCGCACTAATGGGTGACGCGTCAGGGTGGATTATTTGGTTTGGTCCATGGCCGGCAATCGTCCCCCAATACATCAACAGCACAATGTACCCGGTACTCGGGTTCTATAATTCAACCGCAGTCGTAACTTTTACTCAGGACATGGTTGGCAGCCATTCGCACTTAATGCTGCCATCCGTCATGGCCGCGATAGTAGCCCTCACCCCCGCAGTCTACGGTTATGCTAAGTGGGAGAAGAATGAGAAGGCAATCTCAACGATTGGATTGGTAATAATGGGCGTGGGGCTGCTGGGAAGCATATGGGTCTACATCGTCTCCGGAGTCGGTAACTACTCGATTCCTACGCTACTACCATCGGGCCCCAACGGGCTCGCCGCGGATGATGCCATTACCGGTATTGTGGGTCTAGGAGCCGTCTTCGTGCTGATTGCATTACTGCTTCATGCAAGTAAAGGTAAGACTACGGAGGATAAGGTTCTGATTAAGGACTCCCTCTTTCTCTCACTAATTGCCTCGTGGATATTCATTTACCTGCTCATTCCGATCACCGGTATCTATATCGAATTCAACGAGTCGTTTTACAAAGCCGCCGGGATTGGCTTTGATGAGGCCTACGGTAGGTTCCACCAGGACCTTGCATTCTTCCTGCTACCAGCCTTAGTAACCACCGTTTTGATTTTCGATCTATTCGGATTGTCCGGCAAATCTAGAAGGAGGGTAGGTTTGCTGTATTTGGTCGGAGCGAGTATTGCTTTCGTCTTCGGCATGCTCTACTCGATGTTCACGTTGGACATGACCTACCTGTATATCGCAGCCTGTGGGGCTGTACTCATGGGGTTCGGAGCGTTGCTCGGCGCCGAGTATGTGAGAAAATCGGGCAAGGCAGTCCTCCACAATTAAGACAGAATTTGCAGGAAGTAATCACCGTCCGCGTTTGCTAACTGGTGGGATTGATACATTCATCAAGACTTGCATTCTTCCTACTACCCGCTCTAGCCACCAGCCTCCTAGTCTTCGAAGCATTCAATGTTACAGATAAGACGAGACGGATCATCGGATCCCTGTACCTCGTATGCTCAATTGTAACTTTCATTTTCGGATACACGTATACCATGTTGACCTTAGACTTCCTCTCGCTGACGGTGGCTGCGTTCGGTGGAGTGCTCATTGGGGTTGGGTGTCATATTTGGCGCGGAATAGCTGAGAAAATCAGGCTGGGCGACGACATAATCCACAGATACGCATAGTGAATAACCTCATACAACAATCGTGTGTACTAGACAGCATTCAGGTACTGGGCTATTTTCTCTAAGCCCAGTCGGATTCGTTCTTCTGTTTCGCTCACAAACGTCAATCTGATGTGTCCCATTCCGTTGTCGCCGAAGAACCGACCTGGGATGACCGCCACATTTGTGTTTCTGAACAAAGTGTCTGCAAACTCTTCTTCCGTCTGGTTACGCTTCGTCAAGTAGTCGCGCATGTCGACGAAGTAGTAGTAGGCACCGGCTGGCTTCACGGTTTTGGCCAGTGGGAGATATTGTTGTATCATTCTCCCCATGAAGTCACGTTTCTTAGCGTAAGCGGTCACTGAGTCTTTGATGTATCCCACCTTCATGTTTTCGTTAAGGAATTTCACCAGAGGGAATTGTGCTAGGCTTTCAGGCGCAAGAGTGCTATACTGTTGCATTTTCTCGATCGCATCAATCACTTGCTTTGAAGCCAGTGTGTATCCTAGCCTGAGGCCGGGTATGCCAGCCTCCTTCGAGAAACTACACACAGTGATAGTGCGCTCTTTAGCCCCGGGAAAACTACTGATCCACACATGCTCCCCTTCATAGACGATGTGTTTGTAGATATCATCGCTGATTATCCAAAAGTCGTAGTCCTCGGCTAGGTCTACTAGGGTCTTGATGAAGGATTCATTGAGAATTCTACCAGTGGGGTTGTCCGGGGATAGCACGATCACGGCTTTGGTTTTCTTCGAGACAACTTCCTTAAGATCCTCGCCATCCGGTTGGTAATCGTTCTCGACGTGAACTGAAATCCACTTTGGCCGCCCAAGTGCCAGCCCAATAATCTCCCGGTATCCAAGGTAAGTTGGGTCGGTGAGGATTACTTCGTCGTCCGAATCGATGAGTGACATGAGTGAGCCGTAGATGGATTCTGTTGCGCCCGTCGTTACGATTATCTCGGAGTTGGGATCGAAGTCAACCTTTCCATACTTCTTCACATCTTCAGCCACAGCTTCTCGAAGCTGAGGAATGCCTTTCGTGCCCGTGTACCCGCAACTCCTCAACGGATTTTCCTGCAGGAGACGGCTGAATTCGTCAAGAAATTTCTGTGGGGGTGGAAGGCTGGGTGCACCTCCGCCGAAAGAGATTATGTCGCTGCGCTCGTGCGCCTCATCTAGGAGTGCGGCGACTCTGCGTATGGGGGAAGTGTGGATCTTGTCAATTCGAGATGATAGTTTAGCCATCAAAGGGTCGTTTCTGTCGTGCAGCGTAACCGTTTATACCGTTTACTGCGAAGTGACCGGCTTGATTTTTACGGCATTCCCCATATACGGTTGCAGTGCATCTGGGATAGCGATCGAACCGTCTTTCTCTTGATAGTTCTCCATTATGGCGACTAGGGTTCTCTCGGTTGCAGCTAGAGTGCTGTTAAGCGTGTGAACCCACTGGGTTGGTTCGTCAGGCTTATCCCTAAACCTGATTTTGGATCGGACTGCTTGGTAGGCTGTGCAGTTGCTGCAGGAAATGATCTCCCGGTATTTCCCCTGACCAGGCAACCAAGCCTCCAGATCATACTTCTTTGCTGCAACGGTTCCGAGCTCCCCCGTGCAAACGTTGACGATTCTGTAGGGAAGTTTCAGCGTTTGAATGAATTTCTCCGCGTTGGCGAGTAGTTTCTCGTGTTCCTCCCAAGATTGGTCGGGTTTGCAGAATACGAATTGTTCAACCTTCTCGAACTGGTGGACTCGGAAGATACCCTTTGTATCTCGCCCATGCGCACCAGCCTCCTTCCTGAAACAAGGCGTTACACCAGCGTACCTCAACGGCAGAGCCTTCCCCTCCAGTATCCCGTCCATATGTTGGGCAAGCAACGCATGCTCCGAAGTGGCTAACAAGTAAAGGTCCTCACCCTCAATTTTGTAGATCACATCCTCAAAGTCTGAGATGGCAACTGCGCCGTTGACTGCTTCTCTTCTTAGAAGGTACGGGGGAAGCGTTAGCTCAAATCCTCTCTTCTCAATGAAATCTAAAGCGAAAAGAATTAACGCGTGATTAAGTTTGACCAAGTCTCCTCTTAGGTAGTAAAATCTAGCGCCAGCAACCTTTGCAGCACTCTCCATGTCGATGAGGCCCAAGTTGGTTGCTAGGTCGATGTGGTCTTTTGGTTGGAAGCCGAATTTTGGAGGCTCTCCCCACTTTTTCACTTCGAGATTGTCGTTCTCGTCTTTTCCGAAGGGGACGCTTTCATGCATGATGTTGGGTAAACCCATGAGAACTGCCGTAACTTTCTTTTCAAGTTCGGCCGTTTGTTGTTCAAGTTCCTTGATTTGTGTCGGGATTTGTTCCGCTTGCTTGACTATGCTAGAGGTGTCTTGCCCCTTTCTTCGAAGTTGGGCGATTTCTTCAGTAAGTTTGTTTCTCTTTGCTCGAAGATTATTCGCTTCGCTCTGAACGCTTCTCCATTTCTTATCGTCCTCGAGTAACCGGTCCACCCATGGAATTTTATCAACCTCGCCACGCCGTTTGAGGTTATCTTTGACCAAATCAGCGTTATCGCGAACAAATCTCATATCCAGCATACTTTTTCACCCACGGTTGGTTCCTATCGCCCTCAACCATGCTAACTGTGATGTAACGTCATTCTTGAAAGGTTGTCCTTGCGTTTTACTCTTGCGAACCGATTCTGTAGCCTGGAAGCTGCCATCAAAACGGTTAATTCGCTAACGCCATTTCGTTTGGCTAAGTAGAGAATACCGGATGAATTTCTTTGTTCAAATTGATTGTACTGTTAAAGAAGAAAACTGGTTTCACAGATGCGCAATTTGCCATCTATTGGCTGGAGACTCACGCAATCTTAGCCAAGAAAATGCCGGGCTTGAGAAAGTATGTGGTGAACGTAGTTAAGCCGCCTCCCAACAGGGAAGCCGACTACAGCGGTGTTGTTGAACTATGGTTCGATAACGTAGACGATATGAAGAAAGCGTTCCGTTCAGCCGAGGGCCAAGCAACTGAGAAAGATACAGAAGCATTCACCGCAAGCCGAACGATCATGTACGTCGACGAGCATTCAATCATGTAAGACGCAAGAATCAGTTTGATTGAATCGCGTTTTGGTCTTTGAGTCCATGTCCAGTTATTACACACACAATGCGCTCACGGGATTTAATCAGCCCTAACCTGAATGCCTTTGCCAACCCCTCGACTGATGCTGCGCTGGCTGGTTCCGCGAAGATGCCTTCGTGATTGGCTAAGAGCCGTTGGGCTCGAATTATTTCGCTATCCGAAACGGTTAGCATTGCTCCTCCAGACTCCTGCACAGCTCTGAGCGCCTTCTTCCAGCTCGCCGGAGCGCCGATTCGGATTGCACTTGCTGAAGTCTCGGGATGTTTCCATGGAATTACGGTGCTATCTCCTCTTGCGTATGCGGTTGCTATGGGGGCTGCGCCTGAGGCTTGGATTCCAAGCATTCTTGGCGTTCGGTTGGTTAGTCTAAGCTTGCGTAGTTCCGAGAATCCTTTCCAGATGGCGCTAATGTTGCCTGCATTTCCTACAGGGACAATGACCGCGTCCGGGACCTGATAGTGGAGTTGTTCCCAGATTTCGAATGCTAGTGTCTTCTGGCCTTCAATACGGTATGGATTCAGAGAATTCACGAGGTAGAGTTTGCCTCTCTGAGCCATCTCTCTAGCATTTTCGAGAGCTCGATCGAAATTCCCGCTTACCTGATCAATTCTCGCCCCATGAATCATGGCTTGAAGAAGCTTCCCCTTAGCGATCTTCCCCTTTGGAATCAACACGATGGCCCTCAGCCCCGCTCGCGCCGCGTAGGCCGCCATCGAAGCGGAGGTGTTCCCTGTCGACGCACAAACGACAGTTCTCGCTCCTAGCTCAACCGCTCTCGTAATTGCTACGGTCATACCCCTGTCTTTGAAAGAGCCTGTTGGGTTTTGTCCTTCGTTCTTGAAGTAGACGTCATCAAGGCCGAAATCTTCTGCTAGACGAACTGAGCGAGGTAGACCTGTTCCACCCTCCCCAAGGCTCACTGCGTTACGGCTTGAGACCGGAAGAATGTTCTTGTAACGCCAGACCGAAAGCGGCCCAGCCTTCCTAACTGAAGGTGTGAACCTACGCCTCAATGATTGGTAATCGTAACCGACCTGCAGTAGGTCGCCACATTTTGGACAAGTGTAGATTTGAGTTGGTTTGAATCGACTTGAACAGTTGATGCATTCGAGGTAATGGTAGGGACCTTGTTGCATTGTTTTCATCGACATGCGAGGGTTCTAGATAACTGTGGCACCTTTGGCGGAGGGTCTCGTGAGAAATACTTGCCGAACTTCATATCCGAGGGATTTTAGGTTGTCCGATACTAAGTCGATGGCAGGCTGAATAATTCCAACGTTATTTTTCCGCCGATGCTTATGCTCTTCAGAGGTGCTATACCATAGCGCACGAGATGGGCCTGCTCCGCTTATGGTTTCCGCGACGTGGAATTTGTCGAATAACGTCTTCTTTTCGTCTAGCAAGAACCGCGAATTTACTCCTTCGCCATAGGTGCCACCGTCCGCCCGCGTTGGTTCAACGATCGCGTCCCACGGAACAGTTTCTATGATAGCCTTCACATCACCCAACGCGAACGCCGCTGAGACCCTCGCCACATAACCCATCGATTGAATGTGTGCCGAGGTTCGGATAGTGGAAGGTAGTAGTTGGCGAGTGGCCTCTGTCGACCTCTTCTCTATATTCGGTATCAAGAGCGCCATCCCCAGATCTCGGGGCGGTCGGATCGTTGTAATCTTCTGCTCTACGCTTAGAGGAGTTTTGACAACGATATTAAATCCGCCCAGCGCTGAAGCGGAGACATTATCCATGTGATGTGATGGTTCCGCATTTCCAGCCATCTGAACGAGAGACTCTCCTCTCAGACCCAGTTTGAACATTCGGTCCGCGCAGAGAACCGCGCCGACGGCTTCAGCCCCAGACAATCCTAACCCTTTCCTCGGTGGGATATTGGCCGTCATTCGCAGAACATATCCGTCTGGTTTGCCAAACTTTTTTGAGACTGCGGAGAGGGCTTTGCCTGCCGCATTCAGGTTGGGATCCGTGCTTACCTCCGCGGCGTAAGCTCCTTCAACCCGTATATTCCTTATTCCCGATTCGGCCTCTCGGAGTTCTATTTCGATCCGTGGCAACTCTAAAGCAATTGAAAGCACGTCAAACCCTGCGCCGAGGTTCGCGCTAGACGCTGGGACTCGCGCCCTGACGGCCGGTTTTCTAGTTCCTGGCAAGTTTTTCGAGTTCTCCAGCGAACCTATGTCCCAGAAAGAACCTATAGCCGACTAATAGAGGCCTACGGCAATTCTGGAGGCGTCTGTCATACCGCGAAAGAGAACCTCTCAGAGAGTAGCGTTAATTTCACCTGAACCATTCACGCTGGCGCTCAGGCTGCCGAAGGGTGCAATTCGGCTCAGCGTTGGCGAACCAGACTTCCAAACTCCTGATTTCGTGAGAGAGGCAGGGAAGCGAGCAATCGACGAAGGGTTCACTCATTATAGTCCCGCAACAGGGTTTGACGAACTGCGGGAGGCAGTTGCAGAAAAACTTCGGCGCGATAATGGAATCTCATGCGACTATGAAAATGAGATTTTGATTACCCCCGGTTCGTCTTCAGGGATTTTCTTGGCAATGTTGGCTCTACTTGACCCTGGAGATGAAGTGTTAGTCCCTGACCCCGCCTGGTTCCACTACATGCGGCTCGTTGAACTTTGCGGAGCGAAACCGATCGGAGTTCCCCTAAGTCTAGACAAGAGACTATCACTGGATGCACATGAAACGGAGAAACGCGTTACCAAGAAAACTAAGCTTCTCATCCTGAACAGTCCGAATAATCCCACTGGGATGGTTCTCTCGAGGGACAACCTCCAAGCTCTCGGGGAAGTCGCCGAAAAACATGACTTGATGGTGATTTCGGATGAGGTCTACGAGAAAATAATCTACTCGGGCCACGAACACGTGAGTCCAGCTTCCTTGGCTGCGTTCAAAGGACGCACGATTACGAGCAACGGGTTTTCAAAAGCTTACGCGATGACGGGTTGGCGGGTAGGATACTTGGCTGGTCCATCTGAAATTGTGGAGAAGGTAGTCGCATTGAACGGATACATTTCGGTCTGCGCAAGCTCCGTCTCGCAAAGAGCCGCCTACACCGCACTAACCGATCACAGAATGGATCGAGCGATCGAGCAAATGCTCGAAAGTTTCAGTGCGAGAAGGAATCTGGTCTTAGAATCGCTTTCTGAGGATCCCCTCACTTCGGGTCTTGCCGCCCGAGGGAACGTTCTACACTTGGATCGATGTAACCCGGAAAGGCTTGTCAAGTGAGGAATTTGTGCACCAATTAATGGAACGTGAGCACGTCGGAGTGCTACCAGGACCACTGTTTGGTAACCGTGGGGAAGGATTCGTAAGAATCTCCTTCGCGACAGATGATGAACATTTGAAGCAGGGGATGGAACGGTTGAGAAGGTTCGCACAGGCGAAAGAATGATGAAAGAATCGAAGCGGTGTCCTTGGATGGAAAAACTGCCAAGCCTGTAGTTAGATGGATGTTAGGTAGTTTTGGACTTCCCATGGCGTAACTTGTTCGCGGTAGTCGCGCCACTCTGATTCTCTTACCTTAATGTGTTCTCGGAACGCTACCTCGCCAAGGGTTTCTTTGATGAATGGGTCTTTCTTGGCTTCGGCTATCGCCTCACCTACCGTTCTTGGCAACCATGAAATTCCCCGTCGCTCAAGTTCTTGGTCACTAAGCCGTGCTGGGTCTTCCTTCAGCGGTTCGCCGGGATCAATTTTGCTCTTCATCCCATCGAGACCTGCAGCTAGGAAGGTTCCCACCGCTAAGTATGGGTTGCAGGAAGGGTCCGGCACACGGTATTCGACCCGTTGGCCTGAACCGTCGGAGTGTGGAGAGGTTGATGGAATTCTGATGGCCGCACCTCTATGGTCGTAGCCATAACAGACGTGAGCGGGTGCCCAGCTTCCGGGCAAAAGACGCTTGTACGAGTTTGATAAGGGCGCTCCGAAAATGCTCATGCCATTCATATGCTTCAACGCTCCCCCGATGAATGCATAACCCAGTTGACTCATCTTGCAACCTCTCTTGTCATTTGCGTCATGGAAGACGTTGCGTTTCGTTTTCGAGTCGAACAGACTCAAGTGAATGTGGCAACCGCTGCCCGGAAGCCCCGCGAAAGGCTTTGGCATGAAAGACACGAACAATCCACGCTTTGCAGCGACAGCCTTCGTAACGTCTTTAACTGCTACAAAATCATCAGCAGCCGCCAAAGCATCAGTGTACCTGAAGCTTGGCTCTATTTGCGCGTGCCCGTACTCTTTCTTCAACCTCTCGAGATGAACTCCCATCGACGAGAGGTTGGACACAACTTCCTGAATGTAGTCGTTGTAAAGGTCGTAGCCGTAACTTGTAGCGAATTTTGTATTAACGAAGGGCGTTACGTTCTCTCCTTCGCCGCGCAGGACGTAGAACTCAGTCTCACAAGAGACCATGGGAGAGTACCCCATCTCCTGAGCTTTCCCAATCATCCTCCGCAGGAAGTACCTCGCATCAGTGGCATGCGGCTTCAAATCCAAGTCCCAAAGCTCGCTCATCATTCGTGCACTTCCCGGCGCGTACGGGAGGGATGAGAAGGTGGTTGGGTCAGGCATTATCTTGAGTTCCGGGGCTTCGGAACCCCAAGAGCCCTCGTAGGCTACCTTATCGAAAACATTGAAGCATTGAAGCGCCATGGGAATACCAATTCCATCCCTCATGTGCTCGGCCAAAAAATCCGCATGCGAAACCATTGCACGCGGAATCAGATCATTTCCAAGCCACTGGAATTTTATCAGATTAATTTTCTCTTCTTTTACCCTCTTCAGAACATTGTCTAACGCCGATTGACTAGCCATATCCTAAGCAGGTGGGGTCTGTTTTGTTAAGCCTTTCCCCGAGCCTCGTCCAACATACGTGTCAACTCTTGCCTCGATCAATCAAAATAGTTACCGACAAGTGCATCGAGTAAGTTCGTCCTTGGTAAAAGCGATGTGATTCGGCGTTCGGGAAACTATTTGAGTCTTCAGGCTCAAGTAATTGACTATACCTGGAATTACTTGAGGGTGGTTGTCGTTGCCCAAGACTAGACGTGATGATAAAAAGATTCGAGTACGAGAGCGACCTAAATCGATCCGTGAACAAAAACACCTAGGCAATCATAGGCCTTTGGTTGCCGTACTCTTACTAATTGTCGTTGCAGTTCCTGTAGTTGTCGCTTGGTATGGATGGACTTACGCTGCGGTAGTAGATTTTACGTTCGGGGGAACCTCTGACATTCGTGGTTCTTATCAACTCTTTGCGATGTCTCCGGACCACCCGTCAACGATTGACATCACTCACATATTCGTAAGGAATACCGGCAACACGGACATCACAGTTATCGTCACTCTTCAAGCCCTAAATGCAGTCGTCGCTCCAGCTCCGGGCTACTATTATGGGCCCTACACTGACACCGCCAATGTGCAAATTCACCTGCCGGTCTCAAGCCGGTATGAGATTGCCACATTCTATCTTACGTTACCCGTTCAAGTCCCCACATTCACAATTCGTGCCAGCGTGGCTAGAGTAATAGACTCCTCCAGCTTCACTTCCTTAGTCACTTCAAGCTTTGCAACTATTGAGCCAACCTTGCCCACCACGCTAGTCTACACGAATACAATCACGAATCCACAGAACTATGAGCTCAGCGAACAATATTGAAATGCGCTCAAAATTCTTGATGAAGCATGTTGCCAAATGATTAGGCGGTCGCGGACGAGCCACACTGGAAATGGCTGAAGAGTCAGACGGATGCGGTCTGCCGTTCGGATGAGGCTAACAGTAGCAGACTATCACGCCGAAAGACGTTGAATGAGTCTGTCCAAACTGATCGACTCCGGTTACTGTGATTTGTGCAACTTGATTATTGCTGACTGAGACTGTTGAGAACGTGTAGATGATGAGATTACTTGCACCCTGGTAGAGCGGAGGCATAAGAACTTGCGGCCTGTCGAGTGAACAGAAAGCCCCCGCGGGGCAGCCTGAAATGTACAACGTTACGACCTGAAGAACAGTCGAGTCACATCTGATGGTTGCTGTCGAGTTAGGACAGTAGGGATCCACCCATACAACTAATCCGCCCGTTTGACCCTGCTGAATCTTGACGAGTGTTGTGCTCGCCGTTATGGTGAAATCGAAATTATTTACAGGGAATGTCGGAGGAAATGGGTATGGTGGCGATTGTGTTGCGTTGACGAATACGCCACTGACTACTAACGTTAAAGTCAAGGCAAGAAGGGTTACAGCCACAGCCTTTCCGAAATCGCGACGCAACTGCATACCAATCATTAAGTTAATCTCACGAAGTGAAGTAAAAACATTAGTGATGTTGATGACAAGAATCGTATGGTTCTGCGCGAGATAAGTCCATGAAATACCAGGCTTTAGGCCCTTGGGGGCGAAACTGGATTTTGATCTCCTTATGGTCCCACTTTCCGAACGAAAGCAACGCCAATCACCAATACCATATGGCCGTGAACCAGCACGCCCGCAAAATTGACGAAAACGAAGTGGGAAACGTAAATAGACCGTGCATCAACTGGCTCTTTGTGTAGACGAACAATGCAAGCGTCTCACCGCGCATTTCTGATACCTATCATATTGTTCTTCGCGGTACTCGCACCCGGCTTTGCACAATCAACTCCACAACTATCTATGACTTTGATCGGCCAAGAAGCTGGACATTACGTCGCTCCCGCAGGACAGGCGACAGAGTTGAAGATGGAAATTCTCAACGTCGAACCATCTGACGTCTACCTATCTGAGGGGAATGTCTACTTGGACCCTGGTTTGAACGGCAGTTGGGAGCTAATCCATTCTGAAGGCATGGGTAATTTCCACCTCGGTTACCTACAATCAGCTATATGGACATTCGACCTAGCGATGCCGGCAACGATTCAGGCCGCAAACGTGACAAACGGCACACCGCAAGTTTCCCTCCTGATCAAAGTCGACTATACGACCGCAACCGGCCTCCAACAGGAGGAACAGAACGAATTCCCACTAGGCGTTCCAGGCGCGTCTGTACAGCAACAAAACAATTTGATTCGGTTCGCGGTTGTGGGGGTCGTTGCCTTGGCCTGTATAGGCGCCGTTGCCTACATGTCGAAGAGACGTAGGCCACGCTAATTGCGCGGCCATCTTTATAGCCCAAGATTCACAATTAGTCTCAGGGAGAGAGCATGAAGAGAATTAGCTGGTCACTGTTCACGTTTGGAGTCCTCGCTCTATTTGTCGTGTCACAAGGAGTTCCGTTCGCGAATGCCCAATCTAGGATTCTTTACGGAACCGTGTACAGCGCAAGCACTGGCAAACCACTCGGCGCGACAGTAACGTTGAGCCGATGCTTTAACTCGCAGGCGACTTCGACTGGGTCGGATGGAACTTGGGAACTTTCATTCCCCGCTGGGGCTCTCGGCACAATCACTTTTTCCGCTCCTGGGTATGTGAGCCAAAGTTTCCAGATCAACATGAACTTTCAATGGTATGACGCCGGGGGCATCATTTCTCTACAACCAGCCTAACAATAAGCCCTCCACGTTTAGGATACACTTCGGTCGTTGGTGTCCAAGATGAGGATGAGTTTCAACGTGTTTGCTCTAGTACTACTCGTGAGCTCTACTCTTGCGTCAACCGTTATTGCGCAAGGGGTAACGATTGGGTACACGATTCATGTTGACTTCTTTGCATACTCCTGTAGCCTAGAAATAACGAAAGTTTCGCTTTTCGACCCCTTAGGCGATCTCCTTGGCGTGGCGACGAGCCCATATGGTGGAGAAGTTACGATTTCAATTAGAACGCAGACACCCATTTCTACCCTCACGGCAACAGCATACGGCCAAGCTACGTGGGGCTCTTACTATAGTTGGCTGGTGAGCGGGAGTGGCACCGTGAACCTAGGATCCACTGGAGATTATTGGGTCACTATCAGAATGAACTGATCGGCTATTTGATCTGTCGTTCTGCTCGTTTCTGAACCAGGTCAGCTAGGGCTGCGACGAAGGTTGGGTTTGAATTCAGAGAAGCAGTTCGCTTCAAGTTAAGGCCATTACTTCGAGCAAAGTCCTGAGCTTCCACATCAATATCATAAAGTATCTCAAGATGGTCCGCTACGAAACCGATGGGCACCACAAGAACATCAGTAAGGCTTCTGCGATCTTTGAGTTCACGCAAGAAGTCTATGAGATCTGGGCCCAACCATTTTTCATTGGTCTGTCCTGCGCTTTGGTATGCGAATAACCATTGCTCGCGCCCTAGAAGTTTAACAACTGACTCGCAGGAGCTTTGAAGTTGAGTTGGATACGGATCCTTTGTCTGAAGGATCCGTTCGGGTAAACTGTGAGCGGTGAAGAGCAATTCGACCTTTGAAGGCGCTGAAAATTGATTTAGAGCGGCCTGAATTTTCTCTTGGATTGCCTTGTGGAATAGCGGGTGACCGTACCAGCTCTCAATAAAATCCACATCCAAATGGCCAGAGTTAGCGACTGCCTGTTCTAACGCCTGCTTGTATCCTCCGATGCTCATTTGCGAATAATGAGGAGCCAGGACGAGTGCGATTATTCTCTCGAAACCGTCGTTAATAATTTGAGGGACGACTTCCCGAATGTACGGATGCCAATGCTTCATCCCCGTGTAAACCTGAGTCTCCAAACCCTCCGAGTTCAGTTTCTGTTTGAGAGCCGATGCCTGCGCATTGGTTATGTCGAGTAACGGCGATCGTCCGCCTATCAGCGGTATCGGTTCTTCAAATCTTCAACAGCGTCAGGTGTAGGTTTGTGGCCTCTTCTAATGTCGGTGAGGTAAGGCTCGATATCTTCCATTGAACTTGGTGTACCGTACGCCATCAGAAGGACTGCTAACCCACCCGTAATGCTCACTTACCTTGCGTCAATTGAGGATTGTTGAGTTGACTTGTGAACGAATTTTACGAGTTCAGCAACTTTCTGCACTGAGGCTTCAGGCAGCATGCCGTGTCCCAGATTGAATATGTGTCCGCTCCTACCGTCTACTTTTCTCAGAATCTCCTTCGACAACAGTTTGACTAGCTCCATGTCTGCGAGCAACGCAGCGGGGTCAAGGTTTCCTTGAATACCAACGTCATAACCCAACCGTTCCCAAGCAACATCGATTGGTATCCTCCAGTCGACCCCGAAGACATCACCCCCCGCGATCCTCATCTCTTCCAGAAGTGTCGATGTGCCAGTTCCAAAGTGAATTCTTGGCACTCCAGTTTCGCCCAGTTTCTGGAAGATGCGCTGTGAATATGGAAGCACGTAGTTGTGATAATCTTGCGGGCTAAGGCATCCAACCCAACTGTCGAAAAGCTGAACCGCATCAACCCCGGATCGTATTTGTGCTAAGAGATAGGTGGCCATCGACTCTGAAAGTTTCTCCATCAGTGCATGCCATGTCTTTGGATCGCGATACATCAACGTCTTCACCTTGATGAAATCCCGAGTCGGGCGTCCCTCTATAAGATAACTTGCGATCGTGAAGGGTGCCCCGCAGAATCCAATCAAAGGCACTTTTCCATCCAACATTTTCTTCGATACACCAATGGCTTCTAGGACAAAGGGCACATCGCTTGCCGGGTCCAGCGCCTCCAAAGATGTCACGGAATGCGCGTCAGTGATTGGTTGTTTGATGAGTGGGCCGACACCTTCCTCAATTTTGAACTCCACTCTCATCCCTTCTAGAGGTAACATGATGTCGGCGAACATAATTGCGGCGTCTACGCCTAAAGTGTCCACAGGCATTGTAGTGACCTTGGCGCACAGTTCGGGGTTCTTGCAGATTGAAATGATATCGTGTTTCTCTCTGATCTTCCTGTATTCGGGTAGAAAACGGCCTGCCTGGCGCATGAACCAGACTGGTGTCACATCAACTGACTGACGCCTGCAAGCCCTAATGAATCGATGATCCATCTTTCGAAACGGCACTCCTAGGTCTCAATTGCTGAAACGCTCGCTTTGCAGCGTCAATCGTTTTCCTGACATCTCGTTCGGAATGGGCTGCTGAAACAAAAATTGTCTCGAACGGAGAGGGAGGGAGGTAAACGCCGTGTTCCAGCATGGAATTGAAAACTAGCTTGTAGGCAGAGATATCACTGGACTTTGCGGAACTGTAATCCTTGACCTCAATGTATGTGAAAAACAATCCTAGCATTGACCCAATCCTATTCAACCATACGTCGCAGTCGTTTTCTCTCGCGGCTTCCAGTAGCCCTCGTTCCAACTTGGCTGAAGTCTTTTCTAGTTTCTCGTAGAAGCCTCGCCTCTTGATCTCGGTCAACGTAGCGATCCCCGCGGTCATTGCGAGCGGGTTTCCGGAAAGGGTTCCTGCTTGGTAGACGGGGCCGGTCGGTGCTACAAGATCCATGATCTTCCGCGAGCCACCGTATGCGCCGACGGGCAGGCCGCCGCCGATGATTTTGCCTAAGCATGTGAGGTCTGGTTGGATGCCGTAGAGCTTCTGAGCTCCACCTAGGGAGGCTCGGAATCCTGTAATTACTTCATCAAAGATGAGAAGGGATCCATATTTCCGGGTGATTTCTCTGAGGTTTCGCAGATAATCTGATTTCGGGGGAACAAGTCCCATGTTTGCGGCAATTGGTTCAACAATAACCGCTGCGATTTCGTCGGGATGCTCTTCGAAGATCGATTTTACGGGTTCTGTGTCATTGTAAGGCGCAACAATCGTGTCTGATGTTGCTCCTGGGGTAACACCTGCTGAGTCAGGGATACCGAACGTTGCCATACCCGAACCTCCCTTCACCAGCATCGCATCGGAATGACCGTGGTAACAACCTTCGAACTTCAAAATCCTGTTGCGCTTCGTGTATGCGCGGGCAACCCTAAGCGTCGACATCACGGCTTCGGTTCCGGAATTAACAAAACGCAACTTTTCGATTAAGGGAAAGGAGTCCATAACTAGGTCTGCAAGATCGGTTTCAAGTCGAGTCGGAGCCCCATAGCTGGTTCCTCGGGGTAACGCAGTACGAAGAGCCCTTACGACCCTTGGGTTCGCGGATCCAAGGATTAGCGCTCCCCAAGAACAAACGTAGTCGATGTAGCTGTTGCCGTCTTCGTCTTGTATCTTTGAGCCTCGTGCTCTCTTAATGAAGAGCGGGGTGCCGCCCACCGCCCGGAAGGCTCGGACAGGACTGTTCACGCCGCCAACGAGAACCTTACTGGCTTGCTCGTAAAGGGCTCTGGATGCGTCAACCTTCAACGGAGTTCACGAGGGATTGAGCTGGCTTATCCAAGCAGCGGTAGAATTTCGTCAATTGGCATAGCTATGCATGTGAAGATGGGAGTTTCTAGCTCAGTGTAGCGACTTGCTTCGCTGCTCCTCAACTCCATGACCAAGTCTGAGAAGTCAGAAGGCTGATCTGTTTCAAAGGCGAGAACGAATTCTTGATCGTCCACGCCGAAGGAATATCCTGTGTGAATTTGTACTGAAGGGTACTTGTGTCCAATCTTGAAGTGTTGTGCCATCATCTTGGTTCTATCTTCGTGTGGCAGGAAGTACCATTCACGTTTCTTGATGAATGGGTAAACGAACATGTACTTCGAGTTGCTCGACAGGCTGGTTAGAGAGGTGCCCTCCTGTCCTTCATGGTGGTGGCCACCTAGGTATTCGGATTTCTTGGTCATGGCTAGATATGAGTATGGTATCTCTAGATACTTTCCAAGATTAGACGATAGAAGTGCTGAGGTGAAGTCTTGGAACCGTTCAAGCTGTCCTGCAACCGTCCATAGCATGAAGTCGCAGTCGCCACGGATACCCACTAGAGAATAGCTCTTGAGAGGGTTATCTTTCACAAAGCCTGTTACTATTGATGCGAACTCGTTTCTCGATGATGATTTTTCCTCAGTGTCGAGTCGTCTCCATTGCGGATCGACCTTGAAGAACGTGTACTTGAGGAATTGCCGCTCTGTGACTTGAACCGGTTCAACATTCGTAGAGGTTTGTGTCACCTTAGTTAGCCTCCCGTAACCATTTGGCCGCGTCTTTGGCAAAGTATGTGATCATGATGTTTGCCCCAGCTCGTTTTATGGCTGTCAGTGTCTCTAGCGCCACCCGTTTGTCGTCGAGCCAGCCTTTCTGTCCGGCTGCTTTGATCATTGCATATTCTCCGCTGACGTTATAGGCGGCTAGTGGGTGACGGAATCGGTTTCGTGCGTCCCTAATTACGTCTAGGTAGCTGAGCGCAGGTTTTACCATTATAATGTCCGCTCCTTCTCTGATGTCCATTTCGATCTCCCGTAGTGCCTCTCTGCGATTTGGTGGATCCATTTGGTAGGTGCGTCTATCTCCCCATAATGGCGTTGATTCGGCCGCTTCACGGAATGGCCCATAGAAGGCGGAAGCAAACTTGGCTGAATATGACATGATTGCGGTCTCCTGAAAACCTCGAGTGTCTAGTGCTAGTCGTATTGCTTGAACTTGACCGTCCATCATGGCGCTTGGTCCGACAATGTCTGCGCCAGCTTCGGCATGTGAAACTGCGATTCGTGACAATAATTCTAACGTTTCATCGTTCTCTACTTTACCTTCGTGAATTACGCCACAATGCCCATGATCAGTATACTGACACAAACAAACATCTGTGACGACGACAAGCTGCGGGGCTAGCTTCTTGATGGTCCGTGCAGCTTGTTGGACTATCCCGTCGGTTGCGTAGGCCTCACTCCCGGAGCTGTCTTTGTGTTTGGGAAGACCGAAGAGCAAAACGGCAGGTATCTTCAAGCTTGTGACCTCGGCAATTTCATTCTTCAGTTCAGAGATTGAAAAGCGGTAGATACCTGGCATTGAGGGTATTTCTTCGCGGGCTGACAGACGTTGATCTACAAAGACAGGATAGATGAAATCGGAACTTGAGAGCCGAGTTTCTCTCATCAGAGTTCGCAGAGACTCATGTTCCCTTAGTCTCCGGAGCCGATTAATGGGGCGTGTCTTCTCTGAAACTTCATACAGTTCTGATTTCATTCTTTATCGCCTCTACGAGATCATCAATCGTGTGAGTCCTCGCTACAATGTCGACATGAATTCCTAATTCTTTCGTCGCCTCAGCCGTGACGGGGCCGATACATGCGACCTTAACTCCCTTCAACAAAACTGACAGCTCATTTGCGCCCAGGATTTGAGCGAGATTTCGGACCGTCGACGGGCTAGTGAAAGTTACAACGTCTACACCTTGATTCAAGATCGACCTAAACCGGTCAGCTGACAAACTCTCTGGGATAATCGTTCTATATGCTACAACCTCTTCCACTTTGGCTCCACGTTGCCTCAAAAGGTCAGGCAACTTCTTGGAAGCTATGTCGGCTCGTGGCAATAGGATTCGTTTGCCTTCCACGTCACCTAAACCAACCGCTATCTTCTCGGATAGATATTGTGTTGGCACATAATCAGCTTCCCTACCCAGGTCTTCTAAGGCAGCAGCCGTCGCAGGCCCTATCGCCGCGACCCTAACTTGTTTCAATTTAGCGAAGGACTCTCCGAGCGCTTTGAGGCGTTGACTAAAGAATTGCACTCCGTGAACACTCGTGAATATCAGCCAATCATACTTCAAAATGCCTAGAATCGACTTGTCTAAAGGGTCCGTGTTGTTGGGAGGAACGATTGTGATGGTTGGGAGCTCTATTGTTGTAGCTCCTAGGTATCGGAGTTTCGCTGAAATATGGATACTCTGTTTTTCAGAGCGCGTGATGAGGATTTTTATGCCTTCGAGGGTTTTCATAGATGAAGTTTGCATTAGGCTGCCTCCAATACTAGTTGCGCGCCCTTGCTGAGGAGGGACTCTGCTAATTCTTCTCCAACCTTTTTTGGATCTGATTTGTCTGAAATGAGCTTCGTACGCAAAAGCAATCTTCCATCCGATGAAGCGACCATGCCGTCTATCGTCAATTTCACCTCGTGCACGGTGGCGAATGCTGCAATAGGTGTTTGACAGTTGGCTCCGAGTTTTCTCGCGAATGCTCTTTCAGCCTCAACGGCTCTGTGTGTGGGTTCATGGTTTATTCGGGAAAGGAGTTCAACCATTTCTTCATCGTCCTCTCTAATCTCAACTGCAAGCGCTCCTTGACCGATGGCAGGAAGCATGATCCGAGTCGATAGTAACTCAGTAGCGCGCCTTTCCATACCCAGTCGCGAGAGACCTGCGGCCGCCACGATTATTGCATCATATTCTCCTGCATCGAGTTTCCGTAGGCGCGTGTCGACATTTCCATGCATTTCTAGAATACGCAAGTCGTTGCGTGCGGCTAAGAGTTGTGTCCTCCGACGAGGACTGCTCGTGCCTACCCGGGCTCCACCCGAAAGCTGCTCAAATTTTTGCTTGTCGCGCGAAATTAGTGCGTCTCTATGGTCGGCGCGTTGCGGGACAGCCGCTATCTTCAAGCCTGTGGGTAGCTCGGCTGTTAGATCCTTCATGCTGTGAACCGCAATACGAATTTTCTTATCGAGCAGTGATTCCTCAATCTCTCTTGTGAATAATCGCTTACTGTTGAGAGCGCCAGCTGCAGAGTCCCGCCTATTGTCTCCTTGCGTTTTGATTGCGGCCACTTCGAAGCGAAAGTTTAACTCGAGTTTCTTTAGGGCCTCGATTATTTGCTTTGTCTGGGCAAGAGCGAGCGCACTTCCTCTGGTGCCCACGATAATGGGGTTTTTCACTCTTCGCTTTGCCGTCCTATACCGAAGAGTTCTCGGATCATGGCTTGGAATTTTTCGCCATCGCCGTTGGACGTATGTTCCTTTAGCCTAACAGTCGGTTCGTAGAGGAGCTTGTTTACTATCCGACGTGTCAGTAGGTCAACAATGGCTTTTTCGCGACTTGGTAAATCACCAAGTTTTCTTAGCGCTCTTGATAGCTCCTTTTCACGGATATTCTCGGCGACCTTCCTGAGGTCCTTTAGGGTATCGTTGGCTTCGTAGGCTCGCATATGAGTATCGAAATTGTCTACTTGTTTGCGCGTGAGCTCCTCAGCTTTTGCAATCTTCGCTTGGTACACTTTCTTTTGATCTTCCATGAAGGCTGTTAAGTCGTCGATATTGTACAGCTGCAGCCCAGGGATAAGAGCCGAGTCGGGGTTTACGTTGCGCGGCACACCAACATCGATAACAGTTAGTTCTTTGCCGTTGCGTTTGACCATAGCGTTCTGAAGATCCTCGGGACCTATCACATAACCTGCGGAGGATATGCAGGTGAGAACAACATCGGCCTTCTGAAGCACACTGGGAATCTCTTCTAGTCCTACGGCTTTTCCTGAAATCTGAGATGCCAGGTCTTGAGCCCGCTGCACGGTCCTGTTCGCAACAAACACCTCGACCCCTGGAAACGCGGACAAATCCTCGGCTGCGAGGGAGATCATCTTCCCTGCACCCACTAGCAGGATTGTTTCAATGCGTTGCTTCCCCGACAACTCCTTCAACATCAGAGTAACGGCGGAGCTCACTGATACCCGTTCTGAATCTAGGCCGCTCAGATTTCTGATGGTGTTCGCGGCTTTGTAGGCGTGGCGGAAGAGTTCCGACAGAAAAGGTCCGCTCGTTTGTGTCTGATTCGCGATTCTGAAAGCTTGCTTTACCTGTCCCTGGATCTGCTGTTCTCCTACAGCCAAAGAATCGAGGCCTGAGGCTACAGAGATCAAATGCAGTACTGCGTCCTCGCCAGTTACAGCATACGTGTACTGTTCGATATCTGCGGGTTGGATGCCGCTCCACTCGCTCATGATTCTCCTTATGTCTCTTGCAATATCGCTCTCTAGAGGAGAGACGGCGTAGACTTCTGTCCTATTACAGGTTGACAAAATCACCGCTTCCTCGATATTGGTTTGGTTAACGGTTGACCTGAGCCGGTCTGGCAACTTCCCTTGAGGACACCAGAGCCGTTCTCGCACATCTATGGGCGCGTGTTTGTGGTTCGTGCCCACCATTGTAAGTTTCCGATTTGAAGCGTTCGACATTGTTCTCACCCGTATTGAACAATCATGTTGGCTTCATGGCTAGGAGAAAGAATTCGGAAAGGTACGCCGCGGCTTCTGTCGGTTTGTAGTTGCGTCTGAAATGTATCTGTTGAAAAACAAAACGATTCATCATACCTAGAAGACATTCAGCGGCCATTCTCGGATCGGTTTCACGAAACTCGCCTGACTCGATTCCTTTCTCAACGATAGCATTGAGGACGGATTGAATTCTGGCTAGGTCGGCAGCCAAGGTTTTTCGTCCAACTGAATCAAGTTCCTCTGTCGAGTGCCGAACGTACAGACCAACGTTCAAGTGATCCTTAGGAAAGTGGGCAAGGTAGCTGCGTGCGAAAGCTCGTATCTGGGCACTTGGTCCCGCCGCTTTCTCGCATTCTTCGTTTAGTTTCGTTATGAAGCCTGTCAGACTTACGCTTTCGCGCACAACCGCGTCAAACAGGGCTTCTTTGTTTTTGAAGTAGTAGTAGACTGTGGGTGGGGTGACATCGGCGGCTCTGCATATGTCACGCATAGCTACGTTTGAGAACCCACGCTGAGTGAAGAGTTCTTTCGCGACTTCGAGTATGCGTTGTTCTTGGGTAACCGTAGTCATCGAATTCAGCTCAGAACAGGTGTATGCATTGATGTCAGCTCTTCCGCATGTGGAATGTAAGGGCAAGCGGGGTCTTCTTCCAACGGGTCGCCAAACTCAGCGAAAGCCCTAGAGCGTGAACCTCCACAGATCTCCTTGTATTCGCAAACGCCACACCGTCCTTTCAGCTTCGAAGAATCCCTCAAGGCGATGAATAATGGGTTTGATCGATATATCGAGCTGAGGCTCTGGCTCGGAACCCTGCCAGTGCTTATGGGTAGAAAACCGCTTGGATAAACCTCTCCGTCGTAGGTTACGAAGAGAATCCCCCTTCCATCTCTTGTAGGAGTAGACTTCAGAGAGGGGGAACTCGTGGGCTTTCCTTCAAGCGTTCGCAATCTGTCTGTCAGATTTCGATAAAGCTCCCCGTTCGGAGGTGCGTGACCGTTTCCTCGCTCAGCACGTATTCTTCTGAAGTGGGGACCCTCCGCGGTTCGCACAGGCACCCCATAATGCGATGCCTCGAAGAGAAAATGCATGATTTCTTCACATTCCGTTGCCTCGAGACTCTCAAGCGATGCTCCTCGGCCTGTTCGAATTAGGAAAAATACTTCCCAAGCGACCGCTCCACTCTGCTTTACAATGTGAAATATTTCAGCTAACTCGTTGACGTTGCTCCTCATCACTGTTGTATTGATTTGTGCCCTCAATCCCGTGCTCTTCGCAGATTGCATCGCCTGGATCGTCTTTTGCCATGTGCCTCTGATTCCACGAAGCCTGTCATGGGTTTCGGGTGACGCTCCGTCAAGGCTGACGGATATGATATCAACGCCTTTCTCTTTCATTCTAGAAACCGTGGTCTCGTTCAGTTTTGGCGTCACGCTAGCCGCCACGGCCACATAGATGGATTTGCCTTTGGCGTAATCGATTAAGTCGAAGATGTCGTCCCGCATTAGCGGGTCGCCGCCGGTAAGTAGAAGCGCTGGGTAAGGTTGTCCAAAATTCACAAGTTGATCGATGAGTTCCAACCCTTGTAGATAATCTAGTTCACCCGGCATCCGGTTCCTGATCGCTCTCGCCCGACAATGCCTGCAAGATAGGAGACAGGCCTTCGTTGTTTCCCAACAAACGAAGACAGGTGCCTCGGAGAGATCGCTTCTCATCGTCCACGGAGGTCGTGTGGAACTCAAGTCCTACATTCACACCCGCGTTTTAGAGCTAGTAACTTTTTTCTTGTTTTGGCGCTCTATTTAACGTTCGTTATATAGCTACTATAGATTATTTCAGATGGACCTTCATTCCCAGATCAAGTCGGTTCGGATTGCGAACCGATAGTTGAGGGCATTCGTGAAGCTTAAGTTTAGACGTAATACGTCATGATTAGGGATGCGTTTTGAGTTACCAGAATGTATTGGTTACAAAGGAGGGCGCCATCGGCATAGTTCAATTGAATCGTCCGAAAGTTTTGAACGCCCTCAATTTCGAGCTTATGACGGAACTGGTAATCGCGCTTGAGGAATTAGATAGAGAAGAAGCCGTCAAGGTGATGATTCTTACGGGCGGCGAAAGAGCCTTCGCGGCCGGAGCTGACTTGGCCGAAATGTCGCAGGATACACTGGTTGACCTAGTGCTTGATCGAAGGTTTGAGCTGTGGGATCGCATCAGGAAGATCTCGAAGCCCATCATAGCAGCCGTTAGCGGTTACTGCCTGGGAGGCGGAAATGAGCTGGCTATGAATTGTGACTTCATTATCGCATCCGAGACAGCGACGTTCGGTCAACCAGAGGTAAACGTTGGGATCATTCCTGGCGCTGGTGGGACGCAACGTCTACCGCGCGTTGTTGGAAAATACAAAGCGATGGAAATGATTCTGACGGGCAAGAGTATTTCGGCGGACGAAGCGTATAGGATTGGTTTAGTTAATCATGTAGTTCCTCCTGAAAGCTTGATGGAGGAAGCTAAGAAGATCGCCACCGATATCGCGTCAAAACCTCCAATCTCAATCAGATTCGCCAAAGAAGCGATCTTGAGAGCACAGGACACGACACTTGAAGTTGGTCTAGAGTTTGAACGCAAAGCGTTCTATATGCTGTTCGCCACTGAGGATGGAAAGGAAGGCATGAAGGCCTTCCTAGAGAAGAGGAAACCAACATTCAAAGGGAAGTAGAATGAAACGCCGGCTTTTTGAAATCGGCTTTATTGGCTCAGCGATTGCCTTAGTTGGTTTGGTTGGCCTACTGAATTGCCTTCAAGGTACCCCATTTCTGGGGGGTCTGAAATGCAACTATGCGCTCACGTCAAGTGATTTGGTGATAAAGCTGGGCGCTACCGCGGTTTTTCTTCTCTTTCTTGCATTGCTGCTCGGCCCAGTACTTGCCACGCTTATTCAACCAGGTTTCAACAAGCAAAAGAATCCTACCTGACTTTGAGGGATCGTAAACGAGCCAACCTTACCAGACGATCATTTACGAAAAATCTGAGAACGTCGCTACAATAACGCTCAACAGGCCGGAAGTACTCAACGCTGTAAACGAGAGAATGGGACGAGAACTCATGGACGCCCTGAAGGGAATCTCGCAAGACGATGAGGTACGTTCAGTTATCATGACAGGTAAAGGCAGAGCGTTCTCCGCAGGAGAGGATATTCAAGACCTGCGAGGGCAGTATGAGAGAGGCGAGAATCCTAGACTTGGTGAGAGGCTTCATTACAAATACAACCCTATCATCAGACGCATCCGGCAAATGTCGAAGCCAGTCATCGCCGCCGTCAATGGTGTGGCCGCGGGAGCCGGGGCAGGAATCGCATATTCTTGCGACTTTCGGATTGTTGCCGAAAACGCAAAGTTCATTCAAGCATTCATTCGCGTTGGCCTTGCACCGGACTCTGGAACTAGCTTCTTCCTTCCAAGACTGGTGGGTTTTGCAAAAGCACTAGAGCTGTCATTAACCGGTGACGAACTCACGGCCAAAGACGCCGAAAACCTAGGATTGACGTCCAAAGTTGTTCCATTAGATCAATTGATGCCAATCACCAGAGAACTCGCCGTTAAATTGTCTCTGGGCCCTACCAAGGCGATCGGCCTCACAAAGCGGGCGCTGAACAAATCAATCTCTTCTGACTTGGAAACCGTTCTAGAGTATGAGAGCTATTTGCAAGAGATCGCCGGTGCGACGTCCGATCATCTTGAAGCTGTCCGTGCTTTCTTCGACAAGAGAAAGCCGGTTTTCAAAGGAAACTAATTACGCCTAGAATGGAGTGGCCACGGGTTCGTCTGCGCGTACATCAATCTCGGCTCCTTCCAAATCGATTTCAGGAATGGCGGGAAGCAGTATTCCTAATTTCTCGATTTGTTCCCTCCGCCTCTGAATGGCCTGAAGCCAGCCCTTCGATTTTTCTTCAATCGAAGGAACTCCAAGACCTGAGTCTCTTGCAACCCCCTCCATTTCCGCGTCGATCTCGTCGAAGTCCTTAGGCAAATGCCAGAAGATTGGCATTGGGTGGTAGAGAAGGGGAGAGAGGAAGATGAAACCGTGCTTCATCTGTCGTGTTATCATCAACTTCTGATCCGATGGGAAATCCTTGGCGAGGTTATCCAATAGGGATAATGTTCCAGCTAGGTGGCGTGATTCGTCCACCGTCACGTTTTGGAATGCCTCCTTGTAGAGTTTGATGCTTGAGAGTTCGCTAACGGTCTTGAAGATGAGTTGGGCCCCTATCTCCGCGAAGAAGAAACTTGAGAATATCAGCTCCAACGGATATTTCTCCCAGGCTTTCATGAAGCCATCCCAGTACCTTCTTCCATTATCATAAAGAGCAGTGATGTTCTTCAAAGCCCTCTTTTCGAAGTCGGTTGTGGCGTGATATTTGTATGGGAAGTTCGGACAGAGCTTATTGCAAGCACGCCTGCAAACCTCGTCGTGCCTACACTCATCGAACGTCACCGCCGCCAGAAACTTCTTGGTTGGATCCTCCATATCGTACATCGCCGCCTTCAACATGGCTGTACCGAACGCTCCAATTCCTGATTTCTCGAATAACGCGAGTTTAGCCATCCAATATGCCTGTGCAACGCGTTCCTTCCCGTCTAGGCCAGTCGGGTCTAATGAGTCCCAAGCTAGCGTAACTGGGTTCCAATCTTGAACGAAGGACTGCTCATACGTGCGAAGCAACTGTTGTGTCTTAACAGTCCAGTTGCCCGGGAAGATGTTGGGTTCAGAAGGAGTTTGTGACATGGAGCCCATTCTATCGTGAAAGAAATAGTCCTTTAAGGATTCCGAAGTCACACGGGCCCTATCTCATCGAGATACATTGTCGGTGAACAGGCATAGAGGTGCTAGTGAAGTAGGCTGCCGCCGTCTAAGACGAGCGTTTGTCCGTTAATGAATGTTGAATCGTCTGAACAAAGGAACACGAGAATCTTGGCGATCTCTTCAGGTTTAGCGAATCGCTTGATGAGGTTCTCGCCCTTCTCCCTTTCCAACTCTTCCTCTGTCAGCTCGGTTACCCATTCGGTTTCAACGTTCCCGAGTGCTACCGTATTTACCCGGACGTAAGGTGCGAGTTCAACAGCGAGCGCCTTCGTGAGGCCAATAACGCCTGCCTTAGCTACCGTAAATGCGAATCCCCTATCGTGCCCACCCAAAGCAGGCGTTGAGCTAACGTTCACGATCACTCCCCTCTTTTGTTTCAGAAATTGCGGTGCAACGGCTCGTGCACAAAGGAAGGATCCGAACAGGTCTACGTCTATGGGCTTGAAGAAGTCGTCAGGGGACAGCTCCAGGAAACGCTTATTCCATTCACCCTTTGCAGGGTAACCGGCTAAGTTTAACAGAAAATCAACCTTCCCGAACTTGCTAACCGCGGCTTCAACCATATCCTGAACCTGGCTGGGTGACTCCTTCACGTCTGTGAAATTGACTTGTGCCAGAAGGGTTTCGTGGCCGAGAAGGGATATTTCACGTGCAACTTTCTCCGCTGCACCTCTATTGGCATGATATTGTAGCACAATGTTTGCACCCTCCCTCGCGAACTCAAGGGCCGTAGCCCGACCGATGCCGCCGCTGGCTCCCGTGACTACGGCAAGTTTACCCGACATGCTCAACATTTAGGCAAACCACCCATCCATGGGACTCAAGAACCAAGTCACAAACCGCGGGCTCCTATATTGAGTAGACTTTATTTCATCCAGAACCTGAATAATGATTAGAGAGGAAATCAGTCGCCCACTTTTGAGCAACTGACACGATTCAACAAACGTATGCCCGTCTTGGTCTATGAGAAAATCAAGACCGGACAGTTTCTTCTCATAAAACGCTACAAAGAAAAATTAGTTTTTGTCGGCAAATTGAATGTCTTGGGTATCCTCCTGCTGGGCCTTACTGGGTACTGGTACCTTGCTGGCACCAAATATCACAGTTACGTGTTGGAAGGCCTTTTGGGAATCATGACCACCGCGAAGTTGGATGACAGGCTCTACAAAGTAACGGATTGGGGCCACAAGAAGGGTCGACTGCTCGTCTATGTAGAAAAGGAAACGCCGAAAGCACGAATGAAAGCGCAAGAAGTCTAGAAAGTCTCGAAATCCATCCGCAACAATAATGGATTCAGCATCATCCCATATAGAATTAGAGATAGGAACCCTATCGTCTGACAGACAGGGCCCAAATGCTTTAATGTGATTCAAGGCTACGCTAGAGAGGGCTTCGTGGTAGAAGAAATACCGGCGGCAAACGACGAAGAGCTTGACGATGAATATTTGCCTGCTTGTTGCCGCAACGGTAAACAGCATCAACATCCAGTTTAACTGAGATGTTCTGGGATACTCGTTCGTGGTCAGGGTGGAGTATCGATTATCTAAGAGGCGCCTCTCATTCAACGCCTAGACTTGTGAGAAGGTAAGAAAAGTTTCCATTCTCCAGCTTCGACGGCCTAAGCTTCAGTTTGATGCCTGCCTTCAGATTCTCCTCCGGAATCCTTCGATCGATCCATGCGAAGACCTTTGGTCCTTCACAGAATTGCGCTAAACCTAGGAAATAGGGGACTTGCTCTTTGAATGATGCTGGAGCAGCCTCTACCTTTGTGAAAGTTATCAATGTACAATCGCCGGATAGCAACGTCCATTCGAAGCTACTCGACAGGCACTTCAGGCAATAGGCCCGCGGCGGAAATTGTATGAGGCCGCACTCTAGACATTTCGTACCATAAATTTTTCCAGCCTCCAAGTACTCGACGAATTTTGAGACTCTTGTTTGGCTTGCGAATGAAACCCAGCCGAATTTTTCGAAACCCAAGCTCAACCACCCATATGGCGTTAATTCAACCGGCACGAAGGACCGTGCAAACGGCGTACATTCCAATTCCACCGATGTTGTGGGCCAGGCCAAGTTTTGCGTCGGGTACCTGGCTGCCATCGGCTTCGTTGCGAAGTTGTTTTGTGATGGAGATAATGTGAGCGGCTCCTGTGGCGCCCACAGGATGCCCCTTTGCAAGTAAACCTCCGTCGACGTTTACTGGCGTTTTTCCCCCAACATAGGACTGTCCGTCTTCTACGAATCTCCCGCCTTCACCCCGTTTGCAGAATCCTAGGTCCTCGTAATTCATTATCTCTGCCGATGAGAAGCTATCGTGAACTTCTGCCACGTCAATTTGACGTGCCGTCACTTTAGCCATCTTGTAAGCCTGTTTAGCTGCGAGGACACTGCATTCGAAGCTCGCGAACTCACCGCGACTCGTAAGTGACATTGGGCTGGATGCCAGCCCAAGGCCGGCCAACCAAACTGGAGTATCCGTGAACTTCCGGGCTAACTTTTCAGCAGCTAGAATTATGCAAGTAGCGCCATCCGCGTTGGCGCAGCAGTCATACAGTTTGAGCGGGCTTGCAACGATTCGTGATCTTAGAACATCATCGATTGTGATTTCCTTTTGGAACATTGCGTAAGGATTCTTAGCACCGTACATGTGGTTCTTAACCGACACAAGCGCCAACTGCTCCTCAGTCGTTCCATACCGGTCCATATGTGCTCGAGCATGCATCGCATAATATGCCGGCATAGTCGGTCCGAAGGGTGACTCCCACATCACATCCCCCGACCTGCTCATTACATCCTGCACCTCTCCAGCATCAAGCTCCGTCATCTTCTGAAAACCAACAACCGCAACAACATCATGCAACCCAGCCTGAATCATGGACCATCCCACTCTAACCCCAACGCCTGAAGAGGCACACGCAGCCTCTACGTGAAGCGTGGGAATTGGATTAAGCCCTAGGTATTCAGCCATAATCCCGGCAGGAGACCGTTGCTTATCGTAGTGAGTTCCCGAACATACGATTAGTGTTGAAATATCCTTCCTAGCTAGTCCCGCGTCGGATAGTGCCGCCTTAAAGGCTTCAGCGACGAGCTCCCGGCTTGAGGTATCAGGAATCTTCCCGAACTTTGTTTGCCCTATCCCTACTATGCCAACCCGCAAGAATTCACCCTCATTTCAATTACTAATGGATTGAGGCGTTATCGGCTAATTTATTTGGTTATCTAGGAACTAGGAATGTGCTAGTACTGTGGCTTGAGGTACGATTCGGAATCGGACAACCTTGATAGTCAGTGATGAGCCGTCAAAGCAACGCATCCTTGCAGCCATGGCCGACGAATATTCCAGAAAGATATTGACCGCTACAATCCAAGAACCGATTAGTGCACTCGAATTGAGCAAGAAGTATGAGATACCAATAACCACCGTTTATAGGCGCATTGAGGAACTGGTGGAAGCTGGTCTGCTCGCCGCAGTTAAGTCAGGCAGGACGACGGACGGTAAATGGTATGACCTGTACAGAAGTCTTCTGCGGCGAATCGATGTGGGATTCGAAAACGGCGATGTTAGAATCGAGATCATCGTAAATGAACATGTTTCAGACCGCTTTACACGAATGTGGACTTCAATCCCAACAATCTGAGGGAAGCGTATAGTTGTGGTTGAACTTTCTCCGATCTTTTGGTTAACCAGCATTACGAAGATCGTCGCGCTCATTCTCGGCGCATTCATTGTCTATCTTGCATACAAGGGATACAAGCGAAACTCCAGCAAGCCACTACTTTACGTAGCGCTTGGATTTGCACTAATAACCGCGGGCACGGTTACTGAAGGAATACTTTACGTGGTGCTCGGGTCGGAATTGCTGAGTGCGATTGCTGCCGGAACAACTTTTATGGTCCTCGGATTCGTCGTGATAGTATATTCGATTTACGCGGTCAAGTGAAGACGCAAGTATCCTATTCTTCGCTTGCGACTTGAGTCCTTACGCAGATACACTCGTCTTGATACCGTCCGCAACTTGGACAACGCGGTCTACCCGTCAAGGCTTCTATCTTCTGATTCTTTACTAGGGTACGAATCTCGTCGGGAAGCTTCGGTTCGTAAAATACTCGAAGTACCCACCTTGTCAGATCCTTCTCCGTTACTATGCCAACCAACTTTCCATTTTCGATTAAAGGAAGGCGCCTAACACCTAATCTCAGCATTGTCTCGAAGCTTTGCCATATCTCCATGTCTGGAGTACCGGTTTGTAGGGGTCGAGACATTAGACTTCGAACCGGTAACCTAAGTAGGCTATCTCCTCTCAGGGCGGCTCGAGTTACATCGCGTTCAGTAATAATGCCAACAGGTTTCTGTTTGTCGGTTACCACTACACTTCCGATGTCGAACTTGACCATAAGCCGAACTGCCTCCTCCACCCGTTCAGTAATATCTATCGTGACAATGTTAGTTGTCATGATCTCTGAAAGAAGCGCGCGTTCGGCACTTTTCATGAAGGTCGACCATTTACTGGCCTCCGCCGTATAATAGACGGCTTAACAATTACCAACAATGAGAACAAAAGTAGGTGACTGGGAGCTCTCCGTCATTCGATTGTCCTTGTTCTTTCGCCTGATTAGTGCGATATCTTCCCTGGATGGTAACAGTTATTTTTTAGATAACGTAGCGTGCTGGCATTGGTCCCGTAAGCATAAGTGGTCATGCATGGGTTTTAGCCTGTACAAGTCTCTGGCTAGACCCTTACTTTTTCTTAGATCTCCCGAAGACGCGCATGCAATGGCTGCATGGTTCTTCAGACACCCTTGGATTGGGACCTTGTTCAGGTGGCGCTTCCGAGTTGATGATGAAAAGCTGCATGTCAGGGTTCGTAATCTCGACCTGGCGAATCCAATCGGTCTTGCTGGAGGGTTTGACAAGAACTGCGAGATGTCAAGAGGGCTCTTCAACATTGGTTTCGGATACCTAACCTTAGGCACTGTCACGTTAAACCCTAGAGAAGGCAATACCAAACCCAGGATCTGGAGGTACCCGCCTGAGTCGTTGGTCAACTCGATGGGCTTTCCTAACGAGGGGGCACGACGGGTTGCTGAGGGTTTCCGAACAAGCGAGACTAGAGCGGGGGGTAAAATAATCGTTAGTATCTCAGGGCTTAGTTTGCCCGAAATCATTGAATGTTACCGTATAATGGAACCACTGGCCGATGGTCTTGAACTAAACATCTCTACACCAAACACTGCGGGCGTTAGAGTCTTTCAAGATCGCAGTGTCCTCACGGAACTTCTTGATGCGATTGCGACGGTGAGAATAGAGGGGAAACCCTTCTGGGTTAAGATTCCGCCATACTCTAATGAGATGGACCGAGAGAACGTTCTCGGTTTGGTAGAAGTATGCGTAGATAAATCTGTAGATGCGCTCACGGCAACGAACGCAAAACGTATCCCAGAGGTTAGGTCAAGCACAGGCACTGGTGGGCTGAGCGGCTCACTGGTCTATGAAGATACGCTAAGAATCATTGCGGACATCTACAAATACACTCAAGGAAAAATACCGATCAACGCCTGCGGCGGGATATCCTCAGGTTCGAAGGCGTGGCGAGCCTTTGAGGTGGGGGCTTCTACGGTTCAACTTTTCACGGCTCTGGTTTACGAAGGCCCCGGCGTTGTTTCAGAGATAAACAAAAGCCTCAGTCAAAGGCTCGCAAACTCAGGTTTTAGTTCGTTGGCTGAGGTTACAGGAACCGGTCTACGCTGAAACAAGGGTACAGTTAGGATTTGAGGCGTTTTCCTGGCATCGTGATATCGTTCGCTTCAATGAGAGCAATCAACTGGATTCCGTTGCGTTCCAAGAGTTCTCGCGCACCCTTCTGAAGGTCTACAAGAGTTATCGCGGTAGTTACTTCGGCATTCGCGGAGCGAAGTGCCTTGGCAGCAGAGAGTACCGTGTGCCCACCGAACGTCGCATCTGCGATAATTACCACTCTCTTTCCTGATCTCAAGAGGTTCTCTAGTTTTTCGTACGCGTAAATGGGCTGACCGTGGTGGATGAAAAGCGAACCCAGCTTGGCATGTATTCCGACAACTGCGACGATGGGATCCGCCTCGACCGAGGGGCTCGCTATCTTGTCAACATGTAGTTTTGTGAGCTCGTTCAGTGTAAGGTTGATCACAAGCTCAAGCCCTGTTGGTTCAGTGAATATCATTGCCATGTCGATATAGTAGTCAGTTCGACCCCCCGAAGGACTTCTGAATTCTCCTTGGAAGATAGCCTTCTCCTCGATGAGTCTCGCGAGAGCGCTACGTAGGTTCTGGGCATTCGGTTTTTCTTGAGACATCGATAACAACTACTGGCTACGCCGGGAGCTTCGCGGAAGCTTTCACGTACTCCATTACTTCTTCATAAGTATTCGTAGGAATTGCCCCAAGTTCACGAAGGTATGCAAAGACATCAGTAATCTTAACGAGTGGGTGGAGTTCAAGTCCCTCTCGTTCAAGGTTTGCAGGCCCACCTTGTTCTCGATCAACGAGAACCACTGTATGTTTCACATTTCCCTTTCCGCGTAGGATCGCGGCTTCTTCGATTGTGCTGTGACCAGTCGTAACAAGATCATCGACAAGAAGGACGTTATCGTTAACGTTTACCACACCTTCTATGTTCTTACCGAGCCCGTGCTCCCTTAGTTCTTTCCTGACGTAAATCAGCGGAATCCGCATCTTTTGACTTACAACGGTTGCAACTGGTAGGCCGGCTGTTGGAACGCCTGCTATGCGGTCTATCTTCCAACCCGGTTGAATTTCGTTCTTTACGATTTCGACATACAAGTCGCCGATCCTATCAAGCAGGTCTGGGAAAGAGGGTGCCAACCTCAGATCTATGTAGTATGGGCTTCTCGCGCCTGATGAAAGTTTGAAGTCGCCGAACTTGACCGCTCCCATTCGCATGAGAAGAATAGAAGCCTCCTTGCCGAGGATTGGTTTCTTCTGTTTCCAGATGATCTCTTCGGGGCCTATTGGGAGAACCCTTACGCAGCTGACTTTGACGAATTATATAAGAATAGATCTTTGCTCGACAACCATCAATCGATCAAAGTCTAGTTTACTTTTCCCAGGATCGTGACGTGGCAAGGGACCATGGCTGGAGGTTTTCAAGTCAACTTGACACGATCTGCTTCAATAGTGCAGCCCTGACGTACAATCCATTCCTCGCTTGTTCGAAATATCTTGCGATCGGCAGTCCGTCAAGGTCTGCGTTGAGTTCGTCTACTCTCGGGAGAGGGTGCATGATGAACGGCAAGCGGTCATACTTACTCAAAGACGCCTTGTTGAGTTGATATGAGCCTTTGAGTCGCTCGTATTCTCCGCCCTCGGTGAATCTTTCCTTTTGAAGGCGAGTGACGTAGAGAAAATCGAGGTTTTGGATTACGTTCTCGTAGGTCTCAACTTTTTTCACTTGAATGTACTTCAGGGAAGCAACTACCTCAGGTCTGATTTGGAGTTCTGAAGGCGCGATATAGAAGACCGTTACATTCCTGAACTTGTCTAAACCGTATGAGAGGCTGCTTGTCGTCCTGCTGTGAGCCAAGTCACCCATGAGGCCTACCGTGACTCCATCGATTTTTCCTCGGAGCTTTTGCATCGTGTAAAGGTCGAGCATCGCTTGGGTCGGATGTTCGTGGGAGCCGTCGCCGGCGTTGATTACTGGCGCGGAACAGATATCGGCTGCGATCTTGGCTGAACCCTCAACTTTCGACCTTACAACGATCACATCTGGCGAATAGCCGTCAATCATTCGCATACTGTCTTCGAAGGTTTCGCCCTTTGCGGTAGACGTTGCCTCAACGGGTCCGAAGTCTATGACTTCCCCTCCTATCTTGGTCATTGCAAACTGAAAACTGAGCCTGGTTCGAGTCGAAGGTTCCATAAAGACAGTGGCCAAAATGCGTCCCGCGCGCATGGGGAGGACACTTTTCTTGTCCAATTTCTTTCTTAGCGCATCAGTCTCGCGGAATAGATTCTCGTAGAAGGTTCGTGGAAGAGATAGAGTAGACAGGACGTCTCTGTTCGTGGAATTGCTGCGCATTGCACGTCACACAGAAAACTCTCGCAAGCGGATTTATATGATGTGCCTCGTTCCCTTCGATGGCGTGATAAGGTCCTTTCTCAAAATTCATCCTCAGCCGAAACGCAATTACGTGCCGCCCACAAAGGCCGAACGGACAAGTTTACCGACTATGAGAAATACGTGACTGTCTCAAGGGTGATGACATGAAAGGCTCCAACCTAACGGTGAAGGACGGCACAATTGTTACTCCTGATGTTGTCTTCAAGGGAGACATAAGAATCGTAGATGGGAAGATCGTGGAGATCGGAAAACGCCTTGCGTCACAAGGCGAGAAAGTAGTTGATGCGTCAGGTCTTTTCGTTCTCCCGGGCGCTATAGACTCGCATGTCCACATGAGAGAGCCTGGTCTGACTGAGTTCGAGGACTTTCAGACTGGGACGGCGGCTGCAGCTGCTGGAGGCGTCACCACAATTCTCGAAATGCCCAATACAATACCCCCAGTGGACACGGCATCAAAACTCAGAGAGAAGAGAGATCAGGTTTCGAGAAAAGCTGCTGTGGATTTCGGATTGTACGGCGTGCTCCATGACAGCAACTTGGGAGCAGTCGAAGAATTGATCGAGTCGGGCGCTGTTGGGTTGAAGGCGTTCTTGGGACCGACTACGGGCAATATCCCGCCGCCGTCTGATGCAACTATCTACGAGGCGCTGCTCCTCTCCAAGAAGATGGGTTTTCCAATAGCGTTCCATGCTGAGAATGCGGCAATGATCACATATTACACGGAACTGATCAAGAAAACAGGTCGAACAGATCCTAGGGTACATTGTGATTCGAGGCCAGTTATCTGTGAAACCGAACCAATTAACAGACTTGCTTTCTTAACTCTCAAAAGCGGCGGACACGGACATATAGTCCACATGAGCACTGGCGAAGGAGCCAAGATTGTATCTAGCTACAAGAAGCTCGGGGCGCCAATAACCTGCGAAACAGACCCGCAATATCTCTCGATGACAGAAGAGGACCAGGAGAAGTATGGATCTTTAGCCAAGATCAACCCCCCTCTTAGAACTCCAAAGGACCAAGCTACTTTGTGGGATGCGATAGCTTCGGGCATAATTGATACGTTGGGCTCCGATCACGCTCCACACTCTGCTGAACTCAAGAAAAGCCCAAACATTTGGAACGCACCTTCCGGGTTCATTGGCGTTGAAACACTCGTTCCAGTGATGTTGGACTTTGTCGCGAATGGGAAAACTACGCTAGAGAAGATTGCGCTTCTGTTGAGCCAGAACCCAGCGATGCTCTACAAACTGTGGCCCCGTAAAGGCAGAATCGGTTTGAATGCCGATGGGGATTTGACGATAGTCGAGGTTGGGGAAGGAACATGTGATCAAAGCTGAGAATATGCATAGCAAACAGCGAGTCACGCCTTTCGACGGGCGCGTCATCAAAGCAGCAGTAAAGTACACCGTTGTAAGAGGAAATTTAGTTTACGACGGCGAAGTTGGCCCTCCCGCTGGAGATTGGATAAACCCAATGTCAATACAGCAGTGACCATGGGGAAGCACATTCAAGTATATGACTAAGGACACGACAATAATTCATCTAGAGCCCGGGCAATAAGGAGCAGCAACTTTTGCACACTATCGGCAAGGTAACGCGGAGGAAGGATGGGATAGCAAAGGTTACTGGTCGAGAATTGTTTGCGTCGGATATTTGGCTGCCTGAAATGCTATGCGCAGCCGTACTAAAGAGCCCGTACCCTCACGCCAAGATCACGAACATAGATGTCAGTAAAGCGGAGAAGCTCGGGGCTGTGTGTCTCACCTACAAGGACACTCCTACCGTGAGATATTGTCCTCGTCTAGTGAGCACGCCTGAAGCCACCTACAAAGACTGGACACTGCTGACTGACACTCCGCGGTTCGTAGGCGAACCAATAGCAGTGGTCGCCGCAGAAACCGACCACGACGCGTTAGAAGCCCTCAGGGCAATACGAGTCGAGTATGAGCCACTCGAAACGTCTTTCGACGCCGAAGAATCCATGAAACCCGGTAAATCTCTAATCCATGAGACGGTGGTACTACACGATAAGGTTCTGCAGGTTCAACAAAACGTCGGTTGCACCCTCAATGTTTCTGAAGGAGATGTTGAGCGTGGCTTCCGTGAAGCGGACCAGATCATAGAACGAGAGTACCGAAGCAACAGGCGTTATCATTTTCAACTGGAAACAAAGGCCGCTATCTGCAGGCCCGAACCGGACGGTGGAGTGACGGTCTGGACGACTACCCAAACAATCCACAATACTCGCATATTGATCAGTGAAGTGTTCAAGATTCCGCTCAGTAAGGTCAATGTGAAGAAGACGGCCCTTGGGGGAAGTTTTGGCTCTAGTATTCAAACGAACCCTGCTACCATGATTGCCGTAGCCTTAGCACTAAAGGCGAGGCGTCCGGTTCGTGTAATTTACACCAGAGAAGAGGATCTGCACGACCATTGTTCCTACCAAATGATTTTCAGATTGAAACTTGGAGCGACGAAGGAAGGAAAACTTACAGCGGGCACACTTGAAGCGATACTTGACATTGGCGCACATCAGGTTCAGGCTTTCCCACTGTTAGGGTGTGTGGTGGGTTGGTGGGTTTCCCTCTACAAGCTTCCAAACTTGAAGTATGAGGGCAAGGCAGTTTACACGAATAAGGTTCCGTCATGTGCCCTGCGTGGCTACGGAAACCCGCAGACATGTTGGGCCGTGGAGTCGATTATGGACGAGTTCGCCGAGCAACTAGGAATCGACCCGCTCCAATTCAAACTGAAAAACTACGTGGGTAAGGGTGACGTCTTCTGGGGACAGGGACCAACTGTCAAATCAATAATCCAAAGCTGCGGCGTCGAAGAAATTCTCACTCGTGGAGCGCCACTAATCAAATGGGACACACGGCCTAAACCCGGCGAGCAAACGGGAAGACTTCGAAGAGGAATTGGGCTTGGGCGAGGATTCCACACTTCGAGCGCAGGCGCCCCTGTGCCCAGCCATGTCGTAGATTACGGCGGCGCGATCGTGAAGATAAACGAAGACGGAACCGTAGATTACATCACCGCCATGATGGACCATGGCGGAGGATCGCTTGAAGCCCAGGCGAAGATAGTGGCAGAGGAGTTAGGAGTTCCACTTGATAATGTCAACATAGTGCTGGGGGATACTCAGACGACGGTTTACGATGTGTGTACCCACGCTTCAAGAGGAGTCTACGCGGGCGGAGGTGCAGCATGGAAGGTTGCAAAAGAGGCTAAGGAAAAACTATTCGAGTTCGCCTCACGAATCATTGGCGTGTATCCCTCAGGTCTGAAAATAAGACCGGATGAAAAGCTCGGTCAAGGAATAATCTATGCTGAAGGAATGCCTGACAAAAATATAACCATCAAAGAGGTCGTCGCGACTGCTCGCAATAAGAATTGGGGAACCGTATATGCGGAAGCCAGCCTGCGAATGACAGCCTGTCCACCGCACTTCACAGGATACTTCGTTGAGGTGGAAGTTGATACTGAAACCGGAATCGTGAAACCGATCAAGGTTGTCGCAGGCGCCGACATTGGAACAGTCATTAACCCTGACCTCGCGGAAGGTCAAATCCATGGTGGCTTCGCGATGGGTTGGATGATGGTGCAAGAAGACCTTCCTTACGACCCAAAGAACGGCGATATGCTCAACAAAGGTTTCATAACGGACTACAAGATCGCATCAGCAGACGACCTACCACCGCCCGATGATATGCATATCTTCTTTGTCGACACATACGAACCCACTGGGCCATTCGGTGCCAAAGGAATTGGAGAAGGCGCCCTAAACCCCGTAGCAGGCGCCATAGCTAACGCAATCTACAACGCTATTGGCATCAGGTTCTACCAACTTCCGATAACAGCAGATAAGATACTTGCAGCACTAAGGAGAAAGGAGAATGTACACCAACCAGATCAATACGAGAATCCTATACCCGTCGTTTGAATACTTCGTACCGAGCACACCAGAAGAAACTGCCGCCCTCCTTGCTAAGTACAAGGATGCGACTATTCTTGCTGGCGGCACAGATCTATTCATCAAAATGAAACAAGGACTCATCGAGCCCAAGGTTATCATCAGAGTTAAGCAGCCAAGTTTCATCGAGGAAAGGCCGGATGGCTTTCATATCGGCGCCGCAACCAAACTAAGAACCATAGAAAAATCTCAGGTCATGACCGAAAGATTCCGCGCTCTATTCGAAGCCATTAGACTAGTCGGCTCTGTTCAGATAAGGTACATGGCAACACTGGGCGGAAACCTCTGCAACGCCAGTCCCGCAGCAGATACTGCCCCTCCGCTCTTAGTAATGGGAGCTGAGGTGAAGATGCTCAGTGCGAATGGGGCAAGAACAGTTGCTTTGAAGGAATTCTTCCTCGGTCCAGGAAAGACCATGCTATCTAAGTCCGAGATGCTCACTGAGATTCATATACCGAGCCCACGAGCTCACACCGGAACATCATTTATCCGGCTTTCAAGAGCGAGCATGGACATTGCAAAGATCAGCATCGCCGTAATGCTTCAACTCGATACTAACAAGCGAATCTCTGATGCCAAAATCGCACTCGGATCAGTTGCTCCAACCCCGATCATGGCAAATGAGTCAGCCGATCTCCTGACGGGCAACCGGCTAACGCGGGAGACATTGAATCGAGTGTCTCATAGCGTAGCTGATGAAATTCGACCGATAACAGACATCCGTGGAACGGCTGAATATAGGAAGGATGTCTCTCATGTGATCACGCGTGATGCTATAGAGGTGGCATACAGGAGGGCAGAGGTTAGTTGACGTCTAAAAAGAGCATAAAATTTGTGATAAACGGGACGCCGAGGAAACTCGATGTCGAACCGAACGAGTTGCTCATGAATTGTATTAGAGACAACCTACACCTGACTGGAACCAAATACGTCTGCGGGATTGGAGAATGTGGGGCCTGCACTGTCTTGTTGGATGGCGAACCAGTACTATCGTGCTTAACGTTGGCCTTGGACGTAGACGGCAAGGATGTACTTACGATTGAAGGTATTTCCAAGAACGGTGAGCTTGATAGCGTCCAGCAGGCTTTCGTCGATGAAGGAGCCGTTCAATGTGGTTACTGCATTCCTGGTCTAATAATGACGACAGAAAGTTTACTCAAGGAAAATCCAGCGCCGACAGAGAACGACGTTAGGGAATATCTTAGAGGAAATCTATGCAGGTGTACCGGCTACATGAACATTATCAAAGCCATAAGCAAAGCAGCAAGCGAACAGAAAAGAACCGCATGATCTGCGTGAATTATTTTCTAGTTTTGGCAGCAGCAGATTTGATTGCGTCGATCTGATGCAGGTAGCCGGTGCAGCGGCAGAGATTTCCTGAGATGTAATTTCTAATTTCTTCGTTGGTCGGGTCCGGGTTTTCTTCAATAAGTGATTTGGCGGACATGATTAGGCCTGGGATGCAGTATCCGCATTGAACCGCATCCATATCTATGAAAGTCTGTTGCACCGGATGAAGTTTTTCTGCTGTTCCTATTCCTTCGATCGTTGTGATTTCTTTTCTGGCTATCTGTGGTGCGAGAACCAAGCAGGCGTTGACCGCGCGCCCGTTCAACTGAATCGTGCAGGCTCCGCAGTCTCCGCGGTCGCAGCCTCTCTTCGTTCCAGTTAGCTTAAGTTCATTATGTAGCAGGTCGAGTAGCGTCGCGTTCGGTTTCACCAGCGCCCTAGTAGGCTTCCCGTTCAAAACGAATTCAATGTCTACAAGTTTCATACTTTCAACCTCATGACTTGGCTCGCTTCAAAGCTTCCTGGATAGCTTTACGGACGTATACTCTGCTGGTATCCTTTCGGTATTCAGCGGAGGCTCTAATGTCTGAGATTGGTTTTATTTCGTCAAAGGCTTTCTGAGCCGCTGTGCGAATATTCTCCTCGGTAGGCTCTGCACCTTCTAGAACTTTTTCAGCGCTCTTGATTCGAATCGGTGTGGGAGCCACCGAGCCCATCGCGATTCGAGCAACTGAGCAAACTTTCCCGTTCAACGTGAGAAATGCTGCGGCGCTTACGATGGATATTATATTGCCTCCGCGTTTTGCCAGCCTAAAGAACGCTCCGCCGCTCTTCGGCGGTGGAATTGGAATTGTCACTTCCGTCACTAATTCGTCTGCCGCGAGCACGGTCTTCTTGACGTGCAAGAAGAACTCATTGAGTTTGATGGTTCGTTCGGCTTCTCCCTTTCTAATTTTGAGGCTCGCATCTAACACTAGGAGTGGAGGGGCACTGTCCGCAGCTGGAGAAGCATTGGCCAAGTTTCCTCCTATTGTGGCTATGTTTCGTACTCCGATCTCACCGACTAGTTGAGAGGCCTCCGCGAGCATTGGGATCTTTGTCCGAACGAGTTTGGATAACTCCATATCCCTCATTTTGGTAGCGGCACCAATTCTCAGATGACCGTCTTCTTCGCGGATGTAGCTTAGTTCTGGGACATTGCTGATGTCAATGATGTGAGTGGGTTTCATAATGCCTTGTTGAAGTAGGAGAACAAGGTCGGTACCACCCGCAAGAACTTTCGATTTTCCACCGTAACTCGATAAGTAACTTAGCGTCTCCCCCAGGTTCGTCGGACGTAGATACTCGAATTCGTTCATTACCCGCCCACCACCGGAGGAAAAATCTGCAAAATGTCACCATCATGAAGTTCCTTTCTTAGGCCATCTTCTGGTCTTAGCACATCCTTATTCAGGAATATCCGGTAGAATCTCAAATCAATCTGGTTGTGTGTGTCGAAGAGACTTTCCCTGAACTCTTGGCCGTATTTCTGCGCGAGCGTGTCGAGCGCTTGCCTAACATTAGCTGCCTCAACTTTGGTTTCATTCTCTCCAGCGATCGCTCTCAGGGCTGAGTGAATTCTCACAACAATTTGCGCCATGTTTGATATCATGCCCTCGGCCCGCCGGCTTTCTTGATTGCCATAAGAACCCGTTCGGGATTGATTGGTAGATCCCTGATGCGTATCCCTATGGCGTCTGCAACCGCGTTCGCGATCGAGGCTGGCATTGCAATTAGGGGTGGTTCACCAATTCCCTTGGCTCCGAACGGTCCCCACTTGTATGCCTTCTCTATCAGGATTGGTTTCTCGATTTCTGGCATGTCCATTGAGGTTGGCATCAAGTAGTCCATGAAGTTCGGGTTCCGAACTATCCCGTCTTGGATGATTAAGTCCTCCATTATAGCAAACCCCAGACCCTGAGCGATTCCACCGTGGATTTGGCTCTCGATTAGTGCAGGGTTGATTGCGAAACCGACATCGTAGGCGGGTGTGATTCTCAGAACCTTGATTTCACCGGTCTCAGTATCAACCTCAACTTCAGTAACGTGGGCCGCGAAACTGTAGTTAGCGTACGCCTCTCCCAACCCTTTCTCCTGATCGAAGACATTCTTAGGGGCTCGGAAGTAGCCTGTATGTGAAATATTCGCCCCACGCTCATAGCATTGACGAGCTAGGTCTTTGAACTCGATCTTCTTTTCCGGATTCTTCGCGGAGTAAGCCCATCCATTTCTTATCTCAACATCATTGGGAGTGCAGTTTAGCAAGTCGGCTGCGATAGCGTTCAGGCTTTGGCGTGCCTTGTACGCGGCAACCATTGCCGCGGCCCCGCCACGTGTCAACCCGCGTGACGCATGAGTCGGTCCACTGTCGGGCACGGCGCCTGTGTCCGGGTTTTCGCGGTGAATAGCCTCGAACGGGACGCCTAGTATCTCCGCTACAATTTGCATATGCCCCGTAAGAGTTCCCTGTCCCACATCTGTGATACCGGTCCTGTACCGAACGCTACCATCCTTGTTGACCATCACGTAGGCCGCGGAATAGTCCGGCGCGCCACGGCTGGTGCTGTTTCCATGGTACATCAACGCAACGCCGATTCCTCGTCTCTTCGTTCCGCGGATCTTCCTGTAGGATTCTTTCTTTTCTTTCCATCTAGAGATTCTTGCGCTCTCTACCAGGCACTCCTCCACTCCAACTGAATGGTCGAGCAACTGGTTCGTTGCGGTGTATGATCCGTCACGAAGAACATTCTTGAGTCGGAAGTCAACAGGATCCATCCCGAGTTTCTCAGCCAGCTCATCGATCTGAGATTCAGCGGCGAATTCGCCTTGAACGTTCCCGAAACCCCGGTATGACCCGGAATAGAGATTGTTCGTGTAGACTGAAACAGCGTCAACCTTTACATTTGGTACAACGTACGGTCCCGCCGCATGTACGGCAGACCTCCATAGCACATATGGGCCGTGCGAGGCATAGGCGCCTGTATCCGAGGTTAACTCAATCTGTGCCGCTTGCAGTTTTCCATCTTTCGACGCTCCAAGCTTATGTTTGATCCTGTAGGGGTATCGTTTGTTGTGACAGCAGATCGATTCCTCTCTTGTATGAATTAGCATTGCGGGACGACCGGTTTTCGTCGCGACCAAAGCGACGCGTGATGATAATTCAGGTGGGACATCGTCTTTACCTCCAAATCCTCCGCCCGTTGCTGCTTGGATAATGCGGACTTGGTCAAGTGGCACGCCGAGGATTTTAGCCACATTCATCTGGACGAGGAAGGGTGATTGGGTACCTACGATCACAGTAACGGATCCGTCGGGCTCAGGAAGGCCCAACGCTGCTTCGGGCTCCAAGTATCCGTGTTCCTGTCTCGGGGTCGAATATTCGTTCTCGACGATGGCGTCGGATTTCTCGAACCCCTTGACAACGTCCCCTTTGCGGACACGGCATTCGTACATCACATTGCCGTTCTCGTGTATCTTGGGGGCCCCTGATTTCAAAGCCTCTTTGGGGTCAAAGACCGCGGGTAGCGGTGAATAATCCACTTTGACAAGCTTCAAAGCCTCTATTGCTTGTTCTGGGGTTTCCGCAGCAACGATCGCCACGCCGTCCCCTACGAATCTTACTTTGTCTTTGACAAGCAATGGTTGATCCGGGAACGTGAAACCCCAATCATTGATACCCGGAATATCTTTCGCGGTCAACACTGTGACTACGCCAGGCGCAGCGAGAGCATCTTTCGTCTCGATACTATTGATTAATGCGTGCGGGTGTGGGCTTCTGAGAATCTTCAAGTAAATCATACGGTCGTAGAAATAATCGCCAGTATACTTGGCTCTCCCAAGCACCTGATCGAGAGCACCCGATCGTATTACATTCTTGCCGACAATATCGAAGTTCCTTTTCTTTGAGAAGCTCTCGACGATCTCCAAGTAATCCTGCTGCAATAAATGACCTTCATTAACGCTCGGAAGAGCCCTCTTAAAAAAGGTTGATTGGATTTTCCCGCGCATGAAATCACGAAGTATGCCGGAGCATCAGAAATAATCCCGTTTTATTGGTGCCTTTACGGAAATGTAGATTCTCTTCGTGCTCAGGCGGTCAGCCGCATGCATCTCATTGAAGTAACGACTTTCCCTCTCCATCAAAGAGTTCTCTGAGCAATCCGCTGATAGTAGCCGTAGAATTTTTCAAGTTCACTGATCAACGTGAACTCATCTGATCTATGGGCCAAGTCGAGGAAACCTGGGCCAAAGTGAACCCCAATAACGTCACGTCCCTTTGTCTTGAGATAGTTGTAGATTTTGTTCAGGTCACTAGCGCCGTTGGAGACCGAAAGCTCTAGGTTCTGGTCTTTTGCCCAGTTTGCAATAAAACGGTAACCATCCGACTTCGGATCTAACATGAAAGGGTCGGCATGCCAAAGAACCTTAACTCCAATATGTGCATCGACAGCGCGGCCAATTCGGCTTGAATATTCCTTCAATTGTTCATGGAAACTCATCCATCTCTCTGATGGAAACAATCGCTTCTCGAATTCCACTTCGCATCGGTTTGGAGTCCAGGTTGGTTGAGTCCCTCCCTCAATCTTTGCAACATTAATCGGTCCCTTTCCCGTTCGCAAGCCTTTTGGGTTGTATGAGCGCTTGAACTCCTCTGTGGATACGGTAAGGCTTGGGTCGTTGATCAAGCCCTCAATATAACGGGTCGCTACCAGGATAGCGTTGTTTGCTTTATGCAGATAGGCTGCATGGTAAGAGGATTCATCCGTAGTGATCTCGGTTGACCAATCTAACCCTCCCTCAGCACCGACTAGCACGAATGGTTTTCCCGTTGTTGATTCGCCACTGGGTTCTGCTTCAACAATGAACTTGGCCTTGTCGAACACGCCTCTTTCACAAAGTATGTCAACCCCCGATTTTTCGTATTCACTTTCTTCGGTCACCTGAAAGACTACTCCCAGTTCGTTGTACTGCTTGTACAGCCCTTTCATGATCTCCATAGCGACTCCGACCCCTCCCTTCATATCGGCAGTACCCCTACCCACAATCTTGTCGCCCCTAATCTTCGGCTGGTAATCTGCGTCTCCAGCCGGGGGTACAACATCCAGGTGTCCGTTCATGACAACTGAGGCTCCGGGGTTGACGACTACATTTCCTAATTCGTCAACCTCAGCTTTCATCCCGCAGTTCTCAAACCAGCCACCCACATACTCTCCAAGCTTTCGCTGACCCTCCGCGTCGTTCCAACAACTTGGTCTACTAACTAATTCTGAAACTAGTTTCACCAATTCTTCCGTAACCACTTTCTTTGACCGACCTTTTCTCAGTTACCGGATCCGTGTGCACCGCAAGAATATATGTCGTGAGCACCGCTCTCACCAACGAATTAGCAAGAAAAGTTACCGTTCAAATTTCTAAAAAGAAACTCCCTGAACGTACCGAATCCGACAAAATCACCATCCCCGATCGGTTGGCCTCGGACTGAACAAGCAAAGCATGTTCGCAAATAGGAACATCTTTGTTAAGTGTTATATACATAGGAAAACGCAACCTCTCCCTTAGGGTTCTGCTTGACTACAGCACGGGTTTTTGTTCGCGAAGCCACTGGTTTAGTGAGAGAGATCTCGCCCTACCAACTTATTTTCTTCAATTTCCTGACCGCCCCGATCGTTCCTACGTTAATGTTCTCGATAAATTGGAACCCGAACCTTTTTCCTGGATTTGACTTCAATACAGGGCTTCTAATCATTACCCTCCTTGCTATTCCAATGTATTTGACATACGCCATCGTATACGCTGCATTCCCGAAAGCCGGCACAGACTATGTGTTCCAAAGCCGAGTACTAAGCCCAGGCATCGGTTTCGCGTCAACTTTCGCTTCATGGGTATTTTTCCAATTCTGGTTCATTGCGCTTGAGGGTGCATCGGTTGTTGAAATGTTTCTAGTCCCGTGGTTGTTCAGCCTCTCGCAGTTTACGGGCAACCCTGGCTATGCGGGGATTGCCACTACGCTTAGTCAACCCAACTCGTTGGCGATAGTCAGCTTTACAGCAGTGATAGCGGCGGGGCTGATAGTTATGGGGGGGCTTCGGTATTATCTGAAGATTCAGACGGTGCTGTTCTGTGCCGCTGCCGTTGGAGTCGTTGTAATGGTGATCATGTTAGCGTCCACTTCGAATAGTGCCTTCATCAGTAATTTTAACTCTCAAGTCTCTAGCATGATCGGATCCTCCGACTCATACAATAAGGTGATAACCACCGCTCAGAGCGAGAACTACGTCCTCTCACCCGCTTTCACTCTATACGCGTCCATTGGAGGAATGATTACTCCTTGGACCTTCGCACTTGCGTGGACCATGTTCGGAAACCTTGGCCTTGGGGGAGAAGTGAAGTCTGCAGGTTCCGTTAAGACTCAGATGATAACAATCCTTGGATCGTTCTTCCTAATAGTCATAGGTTTGTTCGTGCTTTGGAACCTATTCATCGGCATGATGGGCCAGACGTTCTGGAATGCAATGGCGACCCTAGCGTGGAATGCAGACCCGCTACTAAACAAGCTGCCAAGTTTCTTCTACACGCAGCCCGCATCCTACGTCTTTCTATACGGCACAAATAACATCGTTCTCGGTACGATCTGGGCGATAGCAGGAGCACTAACCTTTATCGCGACCATCTTCACAATCTACACCCTTGTCGCAAGAATGGTGTTTGCTCACACCTTTGACCGGCTGTTCCCCGAGAAATTGGCGTACATAACCGAGAGGACGAGGACGCCGGTTTACATCATGATAGTCATGATCATACTTGCCTGCGCATGGACTTACGGCGTCTTATACTACGCCTCAATTCTTTACGCTTACCTAGCGTCGGTTGAATTCATGATCTCCGCCACGATCATCTTGACCATGATCGGCGCAATATTCTTCCAGTTCCGAATGAAACGTTACTTCGAGCAGTCTCCCGCAAGACGCTACCGCGTCGCCATCATTCCTCTCGCCATAATCGGAGTCTTCGTGAATCTGCTTGTAATCTACTATCTGTGGACCGTCCCAGCTCTCCTAGCGACAACCCCACAGTCAGAATCACTCATCGTTGGAGTCTTCGTCATTGGCCTAGTATACTACTTCATAATGAAAGCATACAGGAAGAGCACGGGCCTTAACCTAGGCGACGCTTTCAAGGAAATTCCACCAGACTAAACACAAGAAACGAGAATGGCTGAATCTGAATCACCTTCGAGAATAGATTCTCACTTTTTCGAGACTCTCACCCTCATCTATGAGCAACAGTTAGAGCGGTGACAGCACTTAGAATTTTCTTATGCCTTCCCACGCAAAGTTGTCTTCGGACCAAATAGCGTCAACAAGGTCCCAGATGAGGTTACAAGACTCGCCACGCCAAAAGCTCACGTTCTCGTCGTAACCGACAAGACCATTGCGCAAATCGGACTCTCAAACCGGTTGTCGGCTCCGCTGAAGGATAAGGGGCATGAGGTCGAAGTCTACAGTGAGATTACTGGTGAGCCTGCTCTCGCGACCGCGGAATCAGTCGCTCAATATGTTAGGGATCGGAAGTTCGATGTTGTCGTTGGATTGGGAGGAGGTAGTTGCATGGACATGGCAAAGATGGGAGCGGTAGCCGCAACTAACCCTAAACCCATCAAGGAATACATCGCATTCCTGGAAGACCGAATCGAGAACAAGACACTTCCCAAAATTCTGATACCTACAACCGCCGGCACGGGGAGCGAGGGTACCTCATACGCTGGTAGTTGTTGAGGGCGCATTCAAGAATTTCATGACAAGCCCCTCCGTAGTCGCGGACGTTTCAGTCATCGATCCCGCACTCATGGCCTCCTGCCCACCCAAACAAACAGCTGGTAGCGGCCTTGACGCTCTCTCAATGCATAGAACCCTACCTATCCAAGGCCAGCGACATATTCTCCGACACCTTCGCGATCAGGGGCATACAGCTGATCTCCAAAAACCTGAAGCAAGCCTACAAACAAGGCGACAACCTAGACGCACGTACGGGAATGGCACTGGGCGCATTCTACGGCGGAATAGCAATCAGCACTGCAGCCGGCGTGATCCTGGGACACTGCATATCAGAGACGATCGGTCCCCGCTACAAGATTCCGCACGGACTTGCTTGTGGCATAGCCCTACCCTACACCGTGAAATTCAACATACCAGCCGCCCCCGAACGAATCGCCTCCCTCCTGCCACTACTGTCCAACGAGAAAGTCAGAGGCATGAAGGCGAGGGCTAACAAAGTCGTACAAGTTATCAGTAGACTTGTCAAAGAGCTCGGAGTATCTTTGGCGTTGAAGGACTACGGAATCTCCAAGGAACAGGCCCTAGATGTGGCCAAGTTCATCGCAAACGAACAACAGAAAAACTACGCCCTACCAGATCTAAACCCTAGACCGATCAATGAAACAGGGATGAATTCACTCTTCGAGGATATGTGGAAAGGAAAAATCTAGAGAGGTTCATGCCTGTATAACCGCGGCGACCTAACGTAGGGCATGTCGCAGTCCCATCTACTTCAATGGAAATGGGACTTGTATCTTAATAGTTGCAGTGCGTCGATGAGGGCGATGTTATATGCCTACTCCTGAAGTAGAGCAATACGTAACCCACACCCCAACTTCAAAGAAGAATTACGATGCCCTATCTTCCATAATTCCTGGTGGCGTCAACACCGCCATCCAATATTTCCCTCCTTATCCGCTATACATGGCTAAGGGCTTGGGGGTAGGTTGTGGGATGTCGACGGTAAGGAGTATGTCGACCACTGCCTGGCCTACGGCGCAATGACAGCAGGCCACGCAAATCCGGTCATCCTCGAAGCGATTAGGAATCAGCTGGGTCGAGGAACGTTACATGGCTTTCAGGGCGAAGGTTCTGAGGAACTCGCACGTGAAATTATTAGACGTTACCCGGCCGTGGAAATGTTGCGCTTCGCAAACACTGGCCTTGAAGCCACATTCTACGCAACCAGGCTAGCAAGGGCTGCTACCGGACGAAAACTGGTGGTCAAGATGGAGGGCGCTTACCACGGAGCGCACGATATGCTCTTAGTCAGCGACAAACCCCGACGACGACTTCTAGGATCTCGATACAACCCAGCCTCCACCGCAGACTCACTGGGTACCCCCGACGAAGTAGTCAAACAAACGCTCGTAGTGCACTTCAACGACGCAGAAGGGCTGGAGAGGATGATGAAGAAGCATGAAAATGAAATTGCAGCGATCATAACCGAACCTGTCCAGTCTAATAGTGGAATAATTCCCCCGGAGAAGGGCTACTTTGATGCTGTAAGAAAACTCTGCGACGACTACGGTGTGATCCTAATCATCGACGAAGTCAAAACCGGATGCAACCTGGCCGAGGGCGGCGGGACGCAACTGTTCGGAGTGAAACCGGATTTGATGACGTTCGCGAAAGCGATTGGGGGCGGTACGCCGTTGGCGGCTTTCGGTGGCAAGAGAGAGCTCATGGAGCTCATCACTCCACTTGGGGGCGCGGTGCACTATGGTACGTATAATGGTAACCCGTTATCGGTAGCCGCTGGAACTGCCTGCCTCAAGAACGTTATGACGCCGACAACGTATGCGAAGATCATGAAGTTTGGAGAGGAACTCTACAAGGGCATTGGAGACGCGATCGCAGATACGAAAACAAAGGCCTCCCTAGGTCATTGTACTATGATGGGGACTATATTCTTCGGTCTAGATGAGGCCCCGAAGAATTACCGCGAAGCTGCAGAATGCGATTCGAAAACGTGGTATAGGTATTGGATTAACATGCTTAACCGCGGCGTGATTCCCTCAGGTTCAGCATGGTTCGAGGAATGGATGGTGTCTTCAATGCATGAACCGAACGACATCAAGAAATCCATACAAGCCACATATGAAACGCTCAAAGCGATCAAACCGTAGTTCTTCCGGAAGTTGGCAGTTTAAGTTCGTAGGGGTAGGGTATCCCTAAGCCAATATTTCTTCCACAGAATCTTGAAACACTTTGGTGTGTTGATCTACATCCCTTTGGGTACTGTAGGGTGACAGGAGCGCCATGTTGTGAAAGGGGGTTAGAAGAATTCCCCGGTTCAGCGAATACAGATGCATATACTTACTCAGAAGCCAATCAGCGGCAGCTTCCGCATCAGAGCCATTCCTCGATGGAGTGCGGCGAAATTGGTATTCGACGCGCGCCCCCAAACGGACTGAATGCCAAGGAACACCAGTGTTGCGAATTGTTGACTGAACGCCTTCGTTGAAGGATTTTGCTAAAGCGATCATGTGATGGAAGGCTCTTTGAGTGGCCACTTTCTCCAAGGTTGCTCGTATAGCGGCTAGGGCGAGAGCGTTCCCGTTCATAGTGCCCCCAACACCATTGACATCTGTCTTCGCCGCGAGCATGTTAGGACTAGTCTTACGGAAAATTTCCTTGCTCATTCCGAATGCGGCTGCAGGAATACCGCCGCCTAAGGGTTTTCCTAGGGTGATCATGTCCGGCTTTAACCGATAGGCCCCAGAGTAACCGCCGGGACCAGTGCACCAGGTATGCGTTTCGTCGACAATCCACACGGTGCCAGTTTTTCGTGTGATCTCCCTCACGCCATCGAGGTAACCTTTCTCGGGCAATACGATTCCACAATTCGTCATAGCCGGTTCCATTAGAACCGCGGCCACGTCTCGCGGATCAAGGGCGTGTTGCATAGCGTCGAGGTCGTTGTACTCAACAATTTTTGTCGTAAGCATTGGATGAACAGATGGTGGCATTACACCCGCTCTAGTTTCCACGTTGCCATTTACAATCCGAACAAGTGTCTCGTCTACGGTTCCATGGTAACAACCGTTGAAAACTAGAATCTTCCGCCTACCCGTTGCCTCCCGCGCAATACGAAGAGCGAAACGATTTACGTCAGTACCCGTCATCGCGATCTGCCAGTAAGGGAGACGAAAGCGGCTGGCGAGCTCCTTACCCACCCAAATCGAGTTCTCGGTGGGCAGCATCATTGTAATCCCCTTCCGCAGCTGCAACGTAGCGGCGTTTACCGTAGCCGGGGGCGAATGACCGAACATTGCACCCGAATCTCCGAGGCAAAAGTCGACGTAAGTGTGTCCATCCACGTCGAAGACTTTGGAGCCGTTGCCTTCTTTTGCGAAAAGAGGGAATGAGCCGGGCCACTGAATCATCCAGTGCATCGGAACGCCCCCAATCAAGGCCTTTTTTGCTCGCTCGAACAGCTTCTTCGATTTCGGGTGGAGTTCCGAGAAAGTATTCTTCTCCCGCGCCATGATTCTTTTTACTTTGGTGTACTCAATGATTGTCATGAAAGGCACATTCCAGTGTCGAGATTTACCAACTAGCGATCTGATGCGGGGCATCCCATAATTATTTCGGAAGTTTGGCCGAAGGAACATCTTTCTTTTCGTTACTATGTGGTGACCTGCGGTTTTCAGTTAGACGAAACGGAAGTGATACTGGATAAGTCTTAAGTAGCGAGACGATTCGATAACCGTATCATATGACCGCCTCGAACCCCGACCGACCGAAAGTTTTCGTTCGAGAAGCAACTGGCCTAGTAAGGGAAGTTTCCGGGAACGCATCACTGGTAGCCCAATGGATGATCACCACCGGCGGCTACCCCATCTTCATCCTCACCTACCTCGCCGTTTTTCCGGGAGCGAACTTCTTCCTCGCATTCATCCTCGGGTTTCTACCAATGTTCGCACTCCTAGGCGTATACACGCTCTTCGGTATCTCAATGCCGCGTGCAGGTGGAGACTACATCTACGTAACCCGGGGGCTGAATTCTTTCATTGGCTTCGTCAGTTCATTCGCATTAGCCGCAGCGTACATGGTGTCGAATGGAATCTTCACCGTCCTTGGGAGTGGCTACGTTGGATACCAACTGTCCACGATAGGCATCGTTGATAACAACCCAACGTTGCTGACAATCGGAAGCGCCATCATAACTCCTACGTACTCCTTCACACTAGCTTGCATCATCTTAGCGATTTCTGCAATCATAGCGATTCTTAGGCCACGAATTGCCTGGCAGACAATATTCTGGGCCGGACTGTTCGCGATAGTCTGTACGATCGTTATGTTCATCGCCCTTGCAGGAATCAATCAAGCTTCCTTCCAAGCCGTTTATGACCAGTTCATCGCAACCAATAATTCAACTCTAGCCGCGAATGGCTTCAGTAACGTGACATCGTACCAGCAGACCATAACTGCAGGTGGCTGGACACCTTCAACAAGTATCCTCACCGCCACACTCGCAGCGTACCCAATCGCGATCTATACTTTCGCCTGGAGCCAGCTACCAACAAATTGGGCTGGCGAAATCAAGCAGGTTAAGAAAAGTCTTCCATTTATTCTCTTAGGCGGAATAATCTGGATATTAGTATACTTCGAACTCTTCGTCCAGTTGAGCGTAAATGCTTTCGGCCAAGCATTCATGACAACCTGGTCAGTTCTCTCAACGAATCCTTCATATCCATTGCAGGTGGCACTGAGCGATTACATTCCGTTCTTCTCCTACCTAGTCTACAGAAACCCCATTATCCTGTGGGCAATGTTTCTCGCCCTGTTTATCCCCGTTGTTTTTGAAGTCCCCCCGATCCTAATTGCTTCGGTTAGGTACCTGTTTGCCTGGAGCTTTGACAGGGTCTTACCTGAAGTGTTTTCACGAGTCAACGAACGGACCCATACCCCAGTCTTCGCGACTATAATCGCGTTAATTCCGAATATTCTCGGCGCGGCCATTCAAGCATTCAATCCTGCGGCGACACCGAGTGTTTTAGTACCAGTATTCATTTTTGGATACATGTTCCCTGCTCTAGCCGCAATCGTCTTCCCATACAGAAGGAAGGACATGTACGAAACTTCCTTCTTGGTTAGGAGAAGAATAGCAAACGTCCCAGTCTTAACCTGGCTTGGGATTGTCTCCTTCATCGGCCTGCTCGTAGGCATGTACGGTATCTTAACAAGTGGCCTGTATCCGCTCTTGTTGCCAGATTATCTATTCTACGTCCTGGCCTATGGGTTGGGCATACTAATCTTCCTAGTCGCATACGCAGCTAGAAGAAAGAGCGGCCTCCCGTTGGAACTTAGCTTCAGAGAGATCCCTCCAGAATAGAAAAACCCCTAAAATAAAATCGTTAAAATAAAATCGGGTCTATCGAACATGTTACGACGATGGGATGCCTTAGATACTTGCGTGACCTGACAGTCCACTAAACCTTCGGGACGGAACTAGCTTGGTTTCTGCAGACTTAATTGTCAAGAATGCGAAGATTTGGACACCTAGCGGAATCTTTGAGGGCGGACTCGCCGTAAGGGAAGGCAAAATCGTATCGATTTCTCACGATTACGCCCTTCCCGTTGCTGATCATGGGATTAACGCTGAAGGTAACCTCGTTATTCCGGGCTTAGTTGATGAGCATGTGCATCTAGGCGATCCGTACGAAGGGCCTGGAAGTGAGGTAGCGGTTCAGAGGGAGGACTTCTTGTATGGAACTATGGCGGCGGCGAACGGTGGAGTTACGACAATAATCGAAATGCCTGATACCGTCCCATTAGTCACTTCCTTGGACGTAGCCAAAGCGAAACTGCAAATTTGTAAGCCTAAGGCGTATGTTGACTTTGGCATGCACGGGGGTTTCATCGGTCAGTCGGATTATGCACGGGAAATAAGGCGAATGTACGATTTTGGACTGACCGGGCTGAAGACGTTTACATGTTATTCGATTCCCGAATGGCCTCCTTGCTATGACGGCGACCTATACGAGGCTTTGAAATTAATCCGGGAAGTCGGTGCCGTCACGCTGCTGCATGCCGAAAACGACTTCATCCTTGCTAAGAACCGAAAACGGCTCGAAAGTGAACACAGGACTGACATTCGAGCGCATCTCGAATGGAGACCTCCAATAGCTGAGATTGAGGCAGATCATAGAATGGTCTTCTTCCTGGAAGAAACCGGAGCCAAAGGCTTGATTGTTCACACAAGTGTACCGGAGGGAGTCTTGGATGTGAAGGCCGCAAAGGAACGCGGTCACGAAATATATGTTGAGACTTGCCCACACTTTCTCTTCCTTACCGAGGACGATGTAATCCGAATGGGCCCATGGGCCAAGTACGCTCCTCCCCCTCGCGATAAAGCGAGAGTCAGTAAGATGTGGGAACTCTTGAACTTAGGCTACGTTGACACCTTAGGATCAGACCACGGGCCCTACACGAAGCAGGAGAAATTAGCCGGAATCAAAAACATATGGGACGCAGGAAATGGCGCATCATCCATCGAGGGCACTCTACCTCTAATGCTCGATGCTGTGAACAACGGGAAGACAACGTTAGATACTTTCATCCGAGTTGCTTGCCAAAACCCAGCCAAACTATTTGGACTATACCCACGGAAAGGCACGTTACAGGTAGGATCTGACGCAGACTTCGTTGTAGTGGACATGAAATCGAACTTCAAGATCTCAAACGACAAAAGCAAGTCAAAATGCGGATGGGTACTCTATGATGGTATGGTAACGAGGGGGAAACCGAGGATGACGGTTCTTCGCGGCTCAATAATAATGCAGGACGGCGAGATCGTAGGAAAGCCAGGATACGGTAATTTCCTAACTAGACAGGAGCTGGCCCAAACCTCCCCACTTGCATAGTTGGATCATCGAACTTACTCCCGAATGTAGAGCGATTGTAATCGGTTAGGCCTTTTTGACAAGAGTGCCATAGGCCTCTGGGCGTCTGTCCTTCAGCAAGTTCCCATACAGACGCCGTGCTTCCTCGAATCTCTTTCGTAATTCAATGGTTCTAACCAAGACAAAGGATTCCGCTTGTTCGTGTGACGCTACGTACGGCGCTTCTGCCTCTATTCTGCCGTCCGGGGCGATGATTCGGCTGTGGCCGAAGAAATGTACCGGTTTGCCCACCATCGTGTCTCCCACCGCATTACATTGAACCACCCAAACAGTATTCTGAAGGGCGGCGCTGGGATAGAACTTATTCCACCAGTCTTCGTACGGTGATTCGTAAGCGTTTATCTGGATAACTATTTCGGCACCCATGAGTGCGTTGGCTCTCCAGCACTCCGGGAAGTCGCCGTCATAGCAAGTGAGAAGTCCAACTCGTCCCATTCGAGTATCAATAACGGTGAAGTCATTTCCTGCTTTCCAAATCTGGTCTTCCCCCACAGAGGGGTAGAGATGTATTTTCCTGTGTTTCCCGATAACTCTGCCTTTATCATCGATCAGGACTGAACTATTGTAAATGTTGTAAATGTCATTGCCATCCCCGCTCTCTGGCATCCCAGCAATGATGTGGATTCTGTGGCGCACCGCGTTTTCCGATAGGAAGTCTGTGTACAGACCAGGTATGGGTGCACTTAGTTCTCGGTAGTTAATTTCACCGTATCCAGTAGGCCACATCTCAGGTAGAACTACTACTTCAGCGCCTTCCTCATTTGCTGATGAAATCAACTCTGCCGTTTCATTCAAGTTTTGGTCAACCTGTCCGGGTGCGTTCTGAATTGAATGACTCCGACAGTGAGCGAATCAGACAGCATCCAAGTCACTACCGAATTCGATCTTAATCGATGTTGAATAGATCGAGCGAATTGCTTTAAAGCAATACGTTCTGACTTTGCTTTGACTGGCGATGATGCCTCAATCACTCACCATCGGTGTAATTCAATTCAATCCAAGATGGGGAAATGTGGACTACAACCTAACTGCCACATCTGAGTTGCTTACCTCCGCTTCTAAGCAACAATGTGACATCGTGGTCCTACCCGAGATGTGGCCAACGGGGATGTATGGGGACCTTGACTTTCATAAGTTCAAACAACCTATACCAGGCCCTTTTACCGAGTTTCTATCAAGGCGCGCCAGGGAGCATTCTATGTTTATCGTAGCAGGCATGCCCGAACTCGGTAGCAACAATCAGCTCCATAACACATCGATAATGATCAGCAGTGACGGAACAATCCTTGCAAAACACCGGAAGGTTCAGGTCTACACCTTCTTGGGGGAGGAAAGAGTCTGGACGCCAGGGAATAACTACACCGTTGTGGACACTAAGTTTGGAAGAGTAGGATTACTTGTGTGTTATGACGGAGATTTTCCAGAATCTTGGCGAATTAATGCGTTGATGGGTGCGGATATTGTCTTCCACGTATCTGCCTACGAATCGCCATGCGAGAATTGGTGGGACAAATTCTACCCGGCTGCGGCTCTTCAGAACATTGTGTGGGCTGTACTGTGCAATACAGTGGGTGACACGGTCTTGGAGGGAAAGCCGTTGCATCTGTTTGGTCGCAGTCGAATAATAGCTCCGGATGGCGACATCGAAGCAGAGGCACCATACGTTCCACCTGGAGGAAAATGTGAGTCATTTCTCTTGGTGAAGAAAGTTGACGCCAAACGCCGGTTGGAAAATGCTCGTAGCAAGTTCGGCAATTTCATTCGAGATCGAAGACCGGAGATGTACGGTCGACTCGTGGAGCGCATCATTAGTTACGACTGACCTACTACACCGCGAAAAGTTGCGACAAGGAAGCCCGCGGATCGGACCGTCCATATAAGATCGTTATGGGTGACGTGCGAGTATTGCCCCCGTTAGTTGCAACGATGGCTAATGGTTCTTGCCCATTGCTACGAGAAGTGATATATACCAAAGTTAAGCTAGGACTAGCTCTAGAGGACTTTCGACTTGAGTGGAACCCGTGCCCACGTCTTCGTCCGAGAAGCGACGGGCCTAGTCAGAGAGATCTCCCCCTATCAGCTAATGTTCTTCAACTTCCTAACTGCGCCAATCGTTACGACGATCATGTGGTCCCTGAATTGGGATCCAAACATGTTTCCGGGATTTGACTGGAACACTGGACTCTTGATAATTGCGCTTCTTGCTATTCCAATGTACCTAACCTACTCGATCGTGTACACGGCATTTCCGAAGACCGGTACGGATTACGTCTTCCAGAGCCGGGTTCTTAATCCTGGATTAGGGTTTGCTGCAACGTTTGCTGCATGGGTCTTCTTCCAATTCTGGTATATTTCTCTTAACGGCATAGCAATCGTCGAAATGTTTCTCATGCCATGGTTGTTCGAGGTAGCCCAGGTTACTAACAATACTGGATACGCGGCGATGGCGACGACGTTGGTCCAGCCGAATTCATTAGCGATACTCAGCTTTGTGACGGTGATTGTTGCCGGGTTAATAGTGATGGGCGGAATTCGCATTTACCTTAAAGTGCAGACTGTCTTGTTCATCTTCGCGGTCGCCGCGGACATAGCGCTGTTGGCGCTAATGGCTATCACGACCAATGCAGCCTTCACGAGCAATCTGAACTCTAGCCTCTCGAGCGCTATCGGTTCAGCCGATGTCTACAACAAAATAATTAGCACTGCCCAAAGCGCCGGGTACACACTTTCACCTCCAGTGACTCTGTTCGCTAGTATAGGAGGCATGATTACGCCATGGACGTTTGCGTTGGAATGGACTCTATTCGGAAACCTGGGGCTGTGTGGGGAGATGAAGACAGCAAATCAACTTCGTACGCAAATATTCACAATGCTCGGTGCGCTTGCCTTAGTGGTGCTGGGGTTGTTCGCCGCGTACAACCTCTTCATAACGATGACCGGTCAGACCTTTTGGTATGCTGCATCAACTCTCGCATGGAACTCTGCTCCCCTCTTCGGTAACTTACCAAGCATATTTTACTCTCAACCGGCATCCTTCATTCTGCTTTACGGAACAAACAACCTCGCCTTGGGGACAGTGTGGGCGGTCGGCGGTGCTATTGCGATATTCGCTACGAACTTCACCATTTACATGCTCGTCTCTAGGATGCTGTTCGCTCAAACGTTCGATGGTCTATTTCCAGCCAAGCTAGTCCACATAACCGAGAAGACCCGGACCCCAGTCTACATTATGGTCATAATGATCATAGCGGCCTGTGCCTGGACGTACGGCGTCTTGTTTTATGGTTCGACATTCTCCACCTACATGGCGTCAACACAGTTCATAATCTCACTCGCCATGATACTTACCATGATCGCCGCGGTAGTGTTTCCGCTCAAAATGAAAACCCATTTCGATCAAACTCCCGCACGTAAGTACCGGATGGTAACGATTCCATTGGCAATAATCGGCATTCTCGTCAACCTTCTCATAATGTACTATCTGGTCACTGTTCCAGCCCTACTGGCCGTGACGCCTCAGTCGGAAGGATTAATGATAGGGATCATGGTGGCAGGGCTTGCCTACTATTATGCAGTTTACGCTTACCGGAGGAGTACGGGAATCAACATAAGCCAAGCCTTCAAAGAAATTCCGCCAGATTAACCCAAAATCGAACAAGGTAAAACTACCGTACCTAAGCCATCAGCCGACGTAAGAACCGACTCTAACAGGGAAGAGCATGGGCAAAGTCTACATTACCAAGATGGAAGATGCGTTCGAATACAAGGATTGGGGCGGTTGCATCAAGTTCCTTCTAATGCCCCAGTTCCCCATTGAAGAACGTCTCCTTGGAGATCGGGATATTCAAACCCGGGGAAGACTTGAAACCCCATACTCACCTTGAGTCGGATGAGATTTACTATATCATCAAAGGGGAAGCTCATTTGAGAGTTGGGAAGGAGGAGCTAACCCTCGCCGAGGGAACGGCTGCCATAGTACCTTCTGGAGAGGAGCACTATCCAAAGAACGACGGCAAGGAGACCTTAGAGATAGCATTCATCACATCACCACCAGAAAAATGGTGGTTGCTTGAGAGACTTGAGAAGCTGGAAAAACAAAGATGCTCGAGTCACAAAAGTCGTAACGCACAGACCCTGCTCAAGCTCAGACCATAATACGAGCAACCGGTTAGCCCAGGTTGCCTACGATCCAAACGACAGTGAGCTCTTAACGACCCTCGTTAGTCGAGTTTGTGACCTGACTAGCTTGTGGTGAGTAGCCGCAGCAACGTGTTCAGCAGTACGTTTGCTCCGGCTTCGAGATGCTGATTAGATGTCCATTCAGTGGGTACATGACTTACCCCTCTCAAACTCGGCACGAAGATCATGCCGGCCTCAGTTATGCGTGCCATATTCTGGCAGTCATGCCCTGCCCCGCTCAGCATCCGCTTCTGTCTTAGTCCAAGTGACTGAGCCGATTCTTCGATTGTCCTCACAATCCTAGTGGACATTCGGGCAGGTCTGATGAAGTTGCTCCTTTCTATTCGGACCTTCAGATCCTCTTGATTCCCGACTCGTTTCGTTAGATGAATGAGATCGTCGCAAAGTTCACGGAGACCATGGATTGTTGGATGCCTGAAATCAATTGTGAGTGTGGCTCTTTCCGGCACGACATTGGAGGCGTTCGGCGAAACAACTAGGGAGCCCACCGTAGCAACGGAATCTCGCATTTGGGAAGCGATTTTGTTCACGCCGGTTATGATGCGGGACGCGCCCACAAGCGCGTCATGTCGACCTCTCATCGGGGTTGTGCCCGCGTGGCCGGCGATTCCTCCAATCTCCACTTTGAGGTCCCCCAGTCCAACAATCGCCGTAACCACGCCAATCGGAACTTTTTCGCGTTCCAGTACGGGCCCTTGCTCGATGTGAAGTTCAACGTAAGCCTTGATGCGATTTTTGTGCGTGTACGTATGCGACGAAGTGAGATGGTTAAAGCCTGCGTCCATTAGTGCTCTTTTGAATGTGACGCCATTTCTATCTCTCAGTCCATATGCATCCTCCGGGCGGATCGCGCCTATGAATCCTAGACTACCTATGAACCCCGGAAATCTAGCACCCTCTTCCTCGGTGAAGACAACGACTTCTAATGGATTCTTGATCCGAACCCTCTGTTCGAGGATGGTCCGAGCTGCTTCAATACCTGAAAGTAACCCATAAGCCCCGTCGAGAGGTCCGCCATTCGGAACGGTATCAATGTGGGAGCCACACATAACCGTCGGAGCTTCCTCAGACATACCTCTCATGTGCCCCACTATGTTTCCGAACCGGTCAACACGAACCGAAAATCCAGAATCTGTCATCAGGCTCGAAACATATTCGCGGCCTTCGAGGTCAGCTGGGGTAAAGGTGAATCTCGATATTCCGCCGTCAGGTTGTCGTCCAATCCCCGAAAGCTCGTGAATAGTCTTCCTTAGGCGGGGAGCATTGATCTTGTATGGGGGCATGATCTCATTCTACCAGCGAGCGACTCTGAGGAAAACATTCGCGGTTGATTCAAGTCCAATTTGTTCCGACTTACGAAGGTTACTCGATAAATGTTAAATATTGCCCATCGCGGCTGACCTTACATGTTTCTAACGCAGCAAGAAGAGCTCATCCTCGGAGGCAACAATGGAGAGGGGCTCAGAAAGCGATTGAGCTACTTGTGGCGATTGGGGAGGCTTTCGATGCCCCAAGGATGATTCGACAGTGTAACTTGGCACGCAATTTGCAATCAACGATAATGTGAGGCTGAATCTACGACTCGAGAGATCAATATTAGCGCAGGTTTTTCAGGTTGAAATTGTCCTCGTAAAGATCACAGAGACTTATGGTGACCTTCGGTTGGATGCAAACGGTGTCATGTTCAGGAAGCAACTTCTCTCCCTTCTACTTGCCTTAGCATCAATTGCTGGATCACTCTTTGCAATCTTTATTTTCTTATCCACAATGAGTTTCGGTGCGACTTTAGGCGCGGTTTTGTTCTTGGTTGTTGCTGCGCTTCTCTTAGCTGGTTATATGATGGGGTTCATGGCGGTTGCGTTTCTAGCAATCTTGTTTCTCACGATTTACTGGTCACAGCGTAGCAAATAGGCCGCGGCGGTGCTGGGCGGAGGGGAGTGTTCAAATACCCTCGTATTCGTTCTACGATCGTATCTGTCAGGCTGTGCATGATAATGCCGGATGGTTGGTCTCCTCCAAAAAGCGCGAAGATTTGGGGTCACCTCTTCAACGAGGTGGTACGTGCCAACCACTGTATGATGTGTGCCGCCTGCGTCGCCTCATGCCCAATCAACGTGCTAAACGTAAACGTGAACGAGGAGCCAGTCATTAAGGGACCGTGCGCTGCGTGCCAAGTATGTTACTATAGTTGCCCCCGCCTTGAGTTACCGATCGATGAAATAGAATACTACCTATTTGGAAGAACCCGAAAACCCGAAGAAGAATCATTAGGCATCTACAGGAGCGTCTACTCTGCACGAGCCTTGGAAGAAGAGATCTGGCATGCAGGCCAAGACGGCGGAACAACGATAGCGCTCATGACGCATGCGCTGCAAATCGGGTTGATTAACTGCTTTGCAACTTCGGACTTCACAAAATCAAATTCAGTATTCGTTCTCGGAAGCGGAATGACACTAAAGACGGTCCCCGTCTTAGGTGATACAGCGGCTGACGTAATCCGCACCGCGGGTTCAAAATATACGCACGGCGGAGTTCTCGGAGTACTTTCGGACGCAGCCGCATCCTATCCGGATGGCAGGGTTGGCTTGGTGGCTCTGCCCTGCGAGTTACAAGGACTTTGGCGAATGTACACCTCCCTACAAGCCACAGTAAAATTCGGAGGTTCATGGATCAGAGGAGGACGCCCAGTGCTAACGATCGGCCTATTCTGCTCTAAAGTTTACACCCACGACCAGTTAGTGACCGAATTCATTCAGAAGAAACACGGGATCGATCCAGCAAAGATTACGCGGACGGTAATCAAGCGTAACCGGTTCAAGGTGTACGTTGGCGCCGATTGCGTTCTCGATGTTGCGACGAAAGAGCTTGAGCCATACATGAGCCACCCATGCAAATACTGCATCGACTACGTGGCCGAGCTTGCCGACATTTCTATCGGCGCAGTTGGTTCCCCCGACGGGTGGACTACTGTGATTATTCGCTCCGAACTTGGACAGAAACTATTCGACAGCGCCGTTAAGTCAAGGGCGATCGAAGCTGTTCCAATAGAGACCGTCAAGCCTGGGCTCCCGTTCGTCGTCAAGTTATGCAACAAGAAGAAACGTGACAGGAATGCGTATTACATTAGGCGTGGGTTGCGAGAGGGATTCCTAGAGCAACGTAGAAACGAACTATTGCAGATCGCTCCAGCCCCAGAAGCGTAACGGTACAGTAACTGCGAATCTTTCAACTGAAAACCCTGAAGCCCATGTTCCTTTGACAAGATATTCGTAGGTTTGAACCTGTGCGGTCAATGATGTCCCTTTACCTGTTCACTATAGTTGTTTGGAGAGCTGTTCTTAAGAGATTAGATAGGCGATCTGATGTATTCAAGTCAGTTTTGCGTTGACCTGCGCCACTAACTCTGCCGTTCCTGCTTCCTTACAGAGTTCCGGAGGTAACCCTGAGGTGCATAGGAGTGCGGATATTATGTTGGCTTCGTCGTCAATCGTCTTCCTAATTTCGGATTCAACTTTCTTGAGTTCAGTTTCGGTTTGCCGGAATGTGTGGCCTATGAATATTTTGGGTGTGAATCCCGAACCAATTTGAGCGAACCTTCCAGCAATTAGTAAGAACGGGATCTCCTTCTTCGGGTTGAATTTGCGCAGTAGTTTTTCCTCTGTCTTCAGGAGTTTTTGCAGGGGCTTGAATTCTCGGTCCTTGATCTCGCGGGCGACAAATTCGATGTGGGGGCTTGTGTAAGTAGCCTTTGTGAAATCGTAGGTGGGAAGATTTAGGAACGGCTCATCTCTGGCGGCACTGATGGTTTGTTTAAGGCCGTCCCATTGTCCAAATTTTTGGAGGCTCCTGACGATGGCCCACCGTTCAGCGGCGCAGTAAGGGCAGTATTCAGCTCCCATGAAGAAGACGAACAGCTTGCCCCCTCGTCGCATGGTATCTTTTGAGACCTCGACAAATTTGCCGAGGACTTTGGGCTGTTTGCTCATCTCTTTGGAGCGCCGCCACGGCATACGATGGGTCATCATTTATCCCTACCTGTAGGCCTCGACAAAAACAAGCTAACTTTCACAGTACAAGAAGCTTTGCAAACCAGAAACGTGCATGACCTTAGGAGCCAAGATGAGGGTAGCGATTACTGAAAACTCGGACAGGCTAAGGCTGATAGAGAGAATACCACCAAAGTCCACCTCCAAACGCTTAACCCGGATTGTGGGTTTCTCAGTAGTAGAAATTTAGAGAGTTCTCCTACTAACGGGAATCGATAATCGTCTTAATTTCGCGATACTCGACAAGAGGTCTTTTAAACGGAGCTCTAGGAGCAGGTATGTGGTTGAATTAGGATGGCAAACTTACCTCGCGAAGAGGACACTCTCGGACATGTGATGACAAGCCCAGTTAGAACGATGGAGTCGAACGGAACTGTAGCCGCTGCTGCAAAAATTATGGTTGAACACGATTTTGGATCAATCGTTGTCGTCGAAGGAAAGAAGCCTGTCGGCATCATAACGGAACGAGACATAACGAAACAGGTGATCGGAGGGGAAGGGGTACTGAATGAGACTGTGAAGAACGTAATGACAAAGGGGCTTGTGACCGCACCGCCGAATATGCCCGTTCAGGAGGCGTTCGAGCTGATGTTGATGAACAAGGTACGCCGCCTCCCAATAGTCGAGAACAACAACATTGTAGGCATCGTGACGGTGAAAGACCTTATGCGATGGGTCCTACGAGTCTCCTATGAACCTAACATTCCAAAACACATCAAAATGATTCTAGAAGCACCGTAAAACAACCCAGCCGCTGACACACCGGGTCTTCTACGCAGGGTTTTGTCCTCGAGGAGGAGCAATCATTGAGAGTGGCAGTTTTCGGCTCCGGTCTCATGGGTTCGACTATAGCTCGTGACCTGGCAAGGTCAAAACGTGTTGATGAAGTAACGGTTTACGACGTTGACCGCAATCGGCTGCGTGATTTGGCCGATAGGGATCATTCAGCGAAACTTTCAATTAAGATTCATGATGTCCGAAAGAAGGCTAAAACTGCAAAGTTACTGAAAAGATTCGACGTCGGTGTGGGGGCTTTACCTCACGGGTTAAGTGAGTACGCAATTTCAGCAACGATCACGGCGGGCGTTGATTTTGTTGACCTTATTTTTGGTTGGCGATTCGGTCAACGGGAGATACATTCAGCGGCGAAGAGAAAAGGGATAACGATCATTCCCGCGTGCGGTTTAGCCCCAGGTCTAACAAACATTCTTGCTATGGATGCAGCCGAACGAATGAGTAGGGTCGATGAGGTCCACATTAAGGTAGGCGGCATCCCAGAAAAACCAAAACCACCCTTAAACTATCGAATAGTATTCTCCTTCGAGGCAGTCCTTGAAGAATACCTTCGGAAAGCCCGCATCATAAAGAAAGGAAAAATCACTGATGTCCCAGCGCTCTCCGGCCTTGAGACCATATCATTCCACGCACCAATTGGCAGGTGCGAATGCTTCTACACCGACGGCCTCTCAACCCTCGTTCAAACGCTTAGGAAAGTGCGTGAGATGGATGAGAAGACAATCCGTTGGCCTGGCCATGCAGAGCAGATAAGAACTCTCATAGAGTGCGGCCTACTCGAAACTAAACCCATGCTCTTTCAGGGACAACCCATCGCTCCCAGAAAATTCGTCTCTACCCTGTTGTCTGACAAGTTGAGTCTGGGAAGGGAGAAAGACCTAACGCTCCTCAGAGTTGACGTATCTGGGAAGACCGATGGGGGGCTAGTCCACCGCCGATATGAAATGATAGATCATTATGACACAAGGCAGGCAACGACCTCCATGGCCAGAACCACCGCCTTTCCATGCTCGATAGCCGCACAACTACTAGCATCAGGAGAAATAGCCCAGAAAGGTTTGGTCCCACCCGAACTTGCGTTCAAACAGGACCTGCGGCCTGAATTCTTAGATTATCTGGCAAACAGAGGCATGGAGATCACATCAAAATCCATTTGAAAGAGGTAAGAAATCAGTTCTGCGCTCTTTGAAACGGTCACTCTAACGTTACGAGTTCATAATCAGTTGTGGGAACCGTTAGTCCTGCTTATATCAAAAATTCGTCCCTCAGACCTTAGAGGATTTTCTCGGGAGCGCGATTACCGATGGTTCATCTTCAAGCCCCATCACGGTTAGACACTATCCGCGATGTTATGACCAGATGGGTCATTACGGTCTCCCCATCGGATTCGTTGCTGAAAGCACGGGACGTGATGACCCAAAATCGGACATCTCAACTCGTTGTCGTTGATCAAAACAACCGGCCCATAGGCTCAGTTTCAAAACGCGACGTTGCGAGATTCCTACTCGACGATGTTACGACTCGCGACCTAGGGCAGATAACGGTCTCCGAGGCCTCACCAAAGCCCGTTTCCACTATAGGAGCCGATGTGAGCGTGCTCGATGCAGCACGCATGTTCGACGAGAACGACCTGGTATACGCAGTAGTAACAAATGATGATCCACTATCCGGAATCATAACAGAAACTGATCTTTGCCATTACTTTTCACAGAAATGGCCTGGGAAATTCAAGGTGGGCGATTTCATGACTACTGACTTTATGTTCGCCAAGAGCAACTACCCGGTCGTTCACGTGGCAAATGGAATCATCTTCCGACAACCGAGCGTTCCAGTCATCGACGAAGACCTTGTCGGTATACTAACACTCTCAGACTTGCTCTCGATTGGCGAAAAGATACCCGCACCGAAGAGCGCAGGAGTGCATGTAAACGGCAAAGCCGAGCTTGCTTTAATCACAACCAAGGACTTGATGACCCTTAACCCAATTACAACTAGTGAGGGAACTGATCTCGCGCAAGCCGCTCAGATAATAATCAAGAAAAGCATAAGCAGCCTACCTGTAGTCGATATAGAATCCAAAGTTGTCGGCCTCATCACCAAACGCGATATCGTCAAAGCCCTTGGACAGATCGATAGAAAACTGATCCTGGAAGCATAGCCACTTCCCACACAATACGAATCGAGGGATTTGACTGTGCTGTACGAGATTGCGAAATCATGAGAGGGATTTGCTGAACAATCTCAATTAGGTACTATAGCCTAAATTAACTAACGCAAAGAGCCTTTGCGCGTATGGATCTCTTTAGTTTCGTAGTTACTGTAATTCTCGTGACAGCGTCCGGTGCGCTAGCTCCTGGGCCACTGTTCTTTGGGCTGCTGATGCATGGGTCCAAAGAGGGCGCTCGCGCTGGGTTCTCATGTGCGGTTGGTCATACTCTGGTGGAGTTTCCTCTTGTTCTCGCCCTCTCCTTAGGATTACTTGCAGCTGCAAATCAACCGACCATAAAGGGAGTTATTGGATTCGTTGGCGGTGTGGGGTTGATCGGTTTTGGTGTGTTGCAGATCTATGACACGATCAAGAGCAAACCCGAGTTCGGCAAGATTCCGAAAAAAAGTAAGGTCCCCGCCAGCTCACTTATTCTCGGTCTTGCGTTGACGGGGCTGAATCCATACTTCATTCTATGGTGGCTCACGATAGGTTCAGTGCTCATCGTTCAAGCTCTCGCTTTCGCGGCCATCGTAGGCGTACTCATAATGTACATTTCCCATGTCTGGATGGATTACGCTTACCTAACCGCAATCGCCCACTTGGGCAAGAGAGGAAAAGGGTTAATCGGTTCACGATACTACAAACTCATGCTCATCGCTTTCGGTTTTATCCTAATCTACTATGGCTCCACCTTCCTCCTCAACGTCGTCAGACTGTAGAGAACACACTGTGAATTCGGTACGCAGCTTTGAGTAGTTCAAGTCAGTCTTTTGTAGAGCTGTCCGATAATCCTAGTTGGTTTCCCCACTAAAGCCTCCACCTTCCAGCAACTTCCTTGTCGAAGGGCACAGAGCAGGACTGTGGCCGGACCGGCAGATTTCTCAAGATCTACTCCTGGCGAATCCGATAGTCTAACCGAAAGGTTGGAACCTTTCGCCATTGTTCTGGCTTCTTTAAGAATTCCCCGTGAGCCTACAGGAATTATTTCATGCACGAATGGCTTGTCGCGAACTTTTAGGATATCCAGTGGATCCGCGATTTTTCGACTCGCTGCTCCTCGCAGAACTTCTTGTCCAACATGCGGCTCACCGACAGCAACTACTTCGTCCCCCGGTCTACATCGACCTACCTTAAGCCTTGAAGCAGATACAAAACCCATCGTTGTTACTCCAATGCCGGTCTGACTTACTTTCACGTTCTTTTCGGAGCTGGATAGGATCCGTACTTTGCGGAGCCGTGCATACCGCACTTCGTCTAACATTCCCTTGATGATTTGGTTGCCAGTCGGTTCAGGCTCAACCGACAATGTCCCGACAATGGCTGTTGGATTAGCGCCAATTGCGAGCAGTTCCATCAGAGCCACTCTAGCTGTCATCTTCCCCACAAACCACGGACTGGCTCTAACCCTATCGTGTACTTTCGAGCCGATTCCTCCAGCCGCGTCGCAGCTCACCGCGAGCAGTCGATCCCTACTAACTCTCAGAAGGAGCAAGTCTCTACATGTTCTGATAGACCTTGGTGCCGCAGAGGACCCGGTCATGTCCTTAGTCTTCTTCTTACCGCAACGTAAAGGACTGCACCAATTGCACCGTTGACACAGGCCGCCAGAAACAGGAGCGGGATAAAGCTCAATGTGGCAGCCATGCCCAGAACTGGAATAGCTACAACGACTAGAGCCGTATTGATTGCGATGCCTGCGGCAACGGCTGGGAAAGCGTTCCATTTCCTATTGATTGTACCAACTGCGGCTCCAGCAACGGCGAGGCCCAACGCGATTGGTAGATGGAGGATTCCAAGTGGAAAACCATGGACAATCGCCGTTGCCATGTGGCCTAGCCCAAACACGCAAAAACCGTCCACGGGACCGAAGTATAATGCGACGAAGAAGCCGGGGGCTGAATCAAGTGCGACTGTTGAGACGGGACTGGGAAGTTGAATAAAGGAACCTACGACAGACAAAGCTGCAAACACCGTTATCCGTGCGACCAGGTATGTCCGTGGTACATTTCTTGGATTGGGATTGAACATGGACTTCACTTTAGCAGTTATCTTGCGCTGTTGGTTCCTCTCTTGTCGGAGAACCTTTTCCTGGCGAGATCAAGCTCGCTTGACGTGTTAACATTAAGAACTACATCACCCGAGTCGATTACGAATATCGTCTGATCCAGCTCTCCCTCGTCGATACGTCTACCGTTGATCAGGTTGATTCCGACGGGTACGAAATCCTGGCCATCAACCTTGAACAGGTACTGTGGTTTCGAACCGATTTCGTCATACACCTCAGGTTTGGCCATGACTGCCAACGCTGGTTTGCCTGAACTACGATACTTTTGCACGACTCGCTCAACGATGTCTACGGTTATGAATGGAAGGTCGGAGGAAACAACCAGAACATCGCCAAGGGAGAGTTGTCGAATAGCAAAGTGCATATCCTCTTCGAAGCCGTCACCAGGCGTAACTAGTACCTCAACTCCTAGCCTCCTGGCTTCGATGCTGGTTGATGGGGTCTTGGTGCTTGAGGCAACTACAATTCTATCTACGCTCGTCTGTTTGAGCACTTGGATTACAATTTGCAGCATCGACTTGCCTGAGACTTCTAGAAGTGGCTTCTCTACTTTGGATCCCATCCGACTTGCTCGGCCGCCCGCCATTACTAGAGCAGTCATGCCCACTTCAAGAACACCAAAACCAGAATGAGCGAGATTGCCCGCGAAATCTCATTCGTAGCGCCCAGCACGTCACCTGTTATTCCTCCGAAGTGGCGATTGGACACAGTGATCATTACCAAGGCGGTGATAATCGCGCCGATAACAACTGGTACGCCACCAAACCTCAATGACAGAAATGAAATTACAAGAATAATCACGCAGGAGAGTCCCAGACGCAAAGCGCGTTTGTGATGCATTGCGTCAACGAAAATGCTGTTCATACCCTTATGCGCAGACTTACCCATAGCTGCGGCAAGGACCATTGAGAATCCTGCAGCTGATTCCGACACGATGATGCCGGGGACAATCAAGGGTGGCGGTAAGGCAGCGATGGAGAATGCAGCTGTACCAAGAATGATTAGACCTAAAGAGAAACCACCTGCCCCTGTTGTGGGATCGCGCATAACCCGTAATTTCCCACTCGGTGAACCATGAAACATTATCCCATCGCCGAAATCGAGCAAACCATCCACATGTTGGGCACCATTAATGAGAAGAAGCAACCCCAACCCGATCATCCCTGCTACAAGTTGGGGTAAGACTAGTTGGAGAGCCCAGACAACTGCGCCCGCCATCAAGCCGGTTATCGCACCAATCAGTGGGAATAATGGCATGTACGACGCTGCTTGAGTGACACCGTCTCGGTCCATTCCAACTGGAATTATCGTCAAGAAGGCGAAGGAGTTCTTCAGCCCACGCAGAATGCTCAAGGGGGATTCATCTTACACTCTGCCGAAGAGCTTGGGAGTACATATTCGAAGAACAGCCCGCGATAAGTCCGCCCACAGCGTCATTCATTATCGGCCCCAGTTTTGCCAGGATACCGGGTTTATTCTGGTCGAACCGAATGAATTCGAAAATACCCTTCGCACCGGCGATGTAGTTTGCAATCGTCATCCCAAGAAGTTCGTCAGTTACGAGGCCGGGACGACCCATAAATCGTTCGATGGTAAGATTCGGTATCAATCCAACCTTAGCGTCCTCCTCGGCGCGGTAGCATGCCACTACTAACGTGGAAACGTTGACATCTGTGAGAGCCTCGCGGAATTGCTCTAGGATTATCTGTGTTGCCTTTTCACTGTTTTCCACTCCAGGATGCGGAACAAACAGTACCAGCGCCGTCTCAACCAAATCCTTCAACGTGACGCCCCTTTCCTCCAGATAGCGTAGAAGTGGCGGGTTCCCGATGATTTGACCGTTCAAGTCTGGCATTTGTATGACACCAACAGCGCTTTATCTATATGGCTGGATTATCCAGCCAGGCCTCCATCGTGGTGCAAAGTCTGCGGTTCAACTCGAAGCAAATCGCTTTGGTTTCCACATTTAGCGCTATTGGTGCGGCGGTCCGACTCTTAGCTAAACGACATTGCCTCCGTCACACCCGAGCCCAGTGTACGCGTGTTGTGATCAAGTTAGGTTTAGTGAAACGCTAAGTTTTGTCAGCGGATTTATTTTCGGTCCCATCGCGGGCTTTATCACAGGTTTTTTGATAATTCTATTGTCCGATATAGCTAGTCCATATGGGCCAGGTGCTTGGACCCCCTTCATAGCTTCCATAATTGGTTTGTTAGGAATATGTGGGGGAATCATACGCCGAATTCATCCGACGGCCAACAGTATCGGTCGCATTGGTCTCAGCCGTAGCATTGACGTTATTGAGCGAGTTTTTGCAGAATGCGTGGGTCTCGTTAACCTACAATATTCCAATCGAGGGAACAATGATTACTGGGATTTCTAGTCTCGTGACCGCTATGGCGAACAATGTCATCCTCTTCCCAACTGTAGGCCTGAAAACGATCACGTTTGTTCAAGAACATTATCTCAAGCAATCAGATCCCAGCCCGTTATCCAAACAAGTTTCAGTTTAGGCTTCTAGAAGATCGATCAGAGTCGGTAGTTCGTTTATTGAACCTAAGAGATAGTCAGGTTCAGTTTTCAGGATCTCGTCCGATTGGAAATGGGCCAGTGGATACTGCTACGGAGAGCAAGCCTGCAGCTTTAGCAGCCATGATATCGATCACACCGTCTCCAACCAGGATCGTTGCCTCTGTTGAAACGCCCAGTTGTGCCAGGATTTTCTTAATTGGAGCGCATGCGGGCTTCATCTCTTCACAATCGTCTCTGGTGACGATGGCATCGAAAAACGGTTCAAGGTGATGCCTTTTGAGAGTTAGTTCCGTGCCGGCTCGACTGTTATTTGTTACTAGCCCAATCTTCAGATGCTTAGAATGCAGTTGCTGCAGCGTTTTCTCGGCGCCTGGGTATATGGCAACATCCTCAGCTGCTTTAAGCTCCATTTCCTCGAAGAAGCCATAGAACGTTGAACGTAGCGTCGAGAACTTTTCTGGGTCGCAGTTATCCTTGAGCTCTTGAAGGATGACGAAGAGGTTGACTTGATCAGTCATATCGGGAGTTCTCAAGCCGAGCTTCTCGAGTTCTCCGAGCGCTCTCCGGCGGGCGGCCATATAATCTAAGTTGAATTTGGTGATGGTTCCGTCCATATCGATTATGATCGCTTTGATTTTCAACAACGACTCTTCCGGACGTTTCTGGCAAGGACTAATAGTCGATTCCTTAAAGGTTGATGATGATTACATTGCCTTGGAAGGGCGTTGAACCTGCTAGGATCCATAGATTGTTCTACCCGCAAGTTCCGGTCGATGATAACAACCGAGTTTCAGGGGCATATTGGTGGCATGCCAGCGATTTGGTGTATGTCGCTTTCATTCAACCCACCACTAGTTGGCGTGGCGATTGCGCCAGAACACGCGACCTACGAAATGTTGATCGGCGCTCGAGCTTTTGGTGTAAACTGGCTGAACTTCTCATTCGCTAAACAGGTAGGTGAGCTGGGTGAAAACTCGGCCAATGTGGTTAGGGACAAGCTCTCCGCTGTAGGGCTTAGAGTTCTGAAGGGCAATACGACGGGTCAACCATTGATCCGAGATGCGGAAGCAGTCTTGGAATGCCGAATTCATGAACGGCACCGGATCGGTACCCATGAGTTGGTAGTTGGAGAAGTGGTAGCTGCCTCAGCAACAGAGAGCTTTACTGAGTACTGGGATTTCTCAAAGTACAATCCCATCCTCTATGCTGGGACGGTGAATATTGGAGGAAAGAGTTGGGTGTTCAGGTCGGGTTCCGGAGAGAGAGCAGTTGTGCCCTTGAAACATGAGGTATGAGAGGCGTTCTAACTACGGTTTCAGTCAGTTCTATTCCTCGTGATCATCTGTGGACTCAGGAGCAAATCACTCATTGTGCTATGCTCTTGACTAGCCGATCATAGGCACGTAGTTTCTCAAGCCCCACTTTGATACCGGTTTCGGCGTCGGAAATGGCATGTTTAGTGAAGAAATCTTCAGCTTCAGAAACCCGGCCAACGCATAAGACTGGGATGATTGACATGAATACCGTTGAGAGGAGCCCCGTGCCCTCGTATAGCTCCCGAAGTTTTCCCATATTAGATTTCAACCATTCCCACGCCATATCCCTAACTTCAGGGTTCTTGGTAGCCGCGGATACTACCGAGATAACATCCTGCCGTTTGACTTCGCCGCTGATCGCAAAGTTCAATGTTCGCTTAACAAGTTCCTCACTAGCGAATGTTGTCATTGACTGCAGAAACTTGATGCGATCCTCATCTGACACACTTTCCCGGTACTTGCGCGTTAGACCCTCGAGATCGTTGGTTGATCTGGCATAGGCTATGGCCACGGCTAGCCTCATGTCCGGAGGAGTTTTTCCGTAGTCGTTGAATTTGCGGGCCAATGTAGCCGCGTAGTCTGGATCAATCACGGCCATCCTGCTAGCCAGCGTGCCTTCTAGTATCGAACTCTTTGCGTCAGTGCTATCCTTGAACGTTTCAAGTAAGCCGTGATGAATCCTCTTCGAAATGTCCAAGATCTTTGGTGGTATGAGACAATATAGTAAGGTGATTTGGTCTGATAACTCCTGAGCGGGTAGTGTATCGGTCTCCCTCTCGAACTTGGTCAAGGTTGTTAGGTATTCGTTGAAGTTGGTTCTTCCAGAGATGAGAAATAAGAATGCGTCGTGTATTAGTCCCCACCGATCGTATGGTGATAGTTTGCTACGCCAGATGATCTCATCGAGGCCTTGGTAGTGGACTACGTAGAACCCGGTGCGGTCAGGGTTTATTCTCAGTGAATTCAAATCGTCAACTACAATGTCGTAATTCGAGTCTTCCATGAGAATGCTCTTTTTCTGATTGTTTACTTCGATTATTATCGGGATTGACCATTTTCGCTTTGCTTTATCTGGGCTCCCCGAAATCAGGAACCTTTCCTGTCTTAGAGTTAGTTTTCCGTCACATTTGGAAACAGCCACTACTGGAAAGCCGGGTTGCTGTATCCAACTCGACATTATCTTCTGCACTGGCTTCTGAGACGCGCCCTCAATTGCAGACCAAAGATCATCTCCGGTTGCGTTAGCGTAAGCGTGCGCCAAGAGATATCGTCGCACACCCTCGCGAAAGCCTTGCTCACCAACGAAGCTTTCGATCATTTGGAGCACGTGAGCGCCTTTCCCGTAACTGATCGCGTCGAAAATCTGTTCTATCTCATCAGGTGAAGTCACTTTCACTTGAATTGGGTGAGTATTCTCCGTTGAATCCTGTTCCATCGCGCCAGCCAGCGACTCGACCGAAGGCTCTCCATTGAAGAAACTGGTCCAAATTCCCCATTCAGGATGGACTGAGTCGATGGCTTTGTAGGCCATGAAGGTCGCGAAGCTTTCGTTCAACCAAATATCGTCCCACCACTTCATCGTGACCAGGTCGCCGAACCATTGATGGGCTAATTCGTGGGCAATGGCCATGGCGGAGCGCATCTTCAGCCTATCGCTCGTATTCGCGTCGGCTAGAAGTAGTATCTCGCGAAAGGTGATAGCTCCCCAGTTCTCCATCGCTCCCATGGCGAACTCAGGGACAGCGATCAAATGCACTTTTGGAAGCGCGTATGGTATCTTGTAATATGAGTTGAAAAATTCGATTGCTTTTTGGGCTTCGTTTTCTGCGAAGCCTCCTAGCTTCGTTTTCCCCGGGGTGGTTGCGAGAATTATGTCTGTTTCTCCAACTTTGGTGGTTTGCGTTTGGAACTTGCCCACTCCTAGGTAGAGTAGGTATGTTGACATTCGTGGAGTCTTCTCGAACGTTACAATTTTCTTGTCGCCATCCGCCTTTTGGGAGTCTATGGGCATGTTTGAGATTGCTTCTAGATCATTGTCTATTCTCACCGTAAGTTTGAATTCGGCTTTGACGTCGGGTCGGTCGACGCAGGGAAGCATTCGCCTTGCTTGAGCAGCTTCGAAGTGAGTGGTTACAATATGCGTATTCTCGTAGGAGGCTCTGTAGATTCCGGCCAGAGAATCCGGAATACGCCCCGAATACTCCACTTGTAAGACCCCATCAAATGCCCCGCTCTCAATCTTCAAGTCATCTTTCTCTTGGCTAAATCGAAAAGTTTTCGCGTCAGAGCTAACACGAGTTATGTCTAATGCCACAGTGTTCAGGACAATATCCTGATCTGTTTTCAATTTGACGCAAGGGTTCCGTTGAACTTCAGCCTTGAAAATCCAGATCGATAAGCAAATCGTAACTTGACACTCAAAGGATATGACCCAGCTGACCATTGAGTCGGATTTTTTCCCTAGACTTTCTTTAGACGTGTAGTGTGTTCAACCCTTGAAAATCCAGATCGATAAGCAAATCGTAACTTGACACTTCCATAGGATATGACCCAGCTGACCATTGAAGGCCTGCGCTACCTAATCTTTTTCGCACTAAGACATTTCAGAATATTAGACCGATGATAAGCGTGGGAAGATAGTTCGGTTCCGAATTTATATTTGCAGTGTTAGACGCAAACGTTTCGATTTATGCGCGAGGCTTCAGCACGGGGGTTTGCATGCCTATGTCAGTTACGTGATACGCTTAACTTCTCGTTTTTCATTTTAGTTCACGATGAATTATGTGTAACTACTGCGGCTATGGCTCGTACCCGTACGGGGCCTACTCACAATACCAGAACTATGGCTATCCATCGAACTATGCAAGCTATCCTAGCTATTCTAGCTATCCTGGTTTTGGTAGCTATGCTGGCTACGGAAACTACGGCAACTACGGCAATTTCGGCAACTTCGGAAACTATGGAAACTACGGTAGCTATGGACTACCTTCAGGTTACGCCTACGGTCCATCCTTTGGGTCCATGGCGTACCCAGCATACTTCGGTGCACCCGGTATTCAGCGTGGAGAACACAAAGTCGGCAACTGTCTGATGATCTGTCAATAGGCCCACCTCTTTTTTTCTTTCAAGTTTTCAATTTCGGCAGCGTTCCAGCGCAAGCCCTATAGAGCATGGAACGAGTTGAGAACACGGACACACGGCATGAAGTTAGCCTAGTGTATAACATAGGCTAGGCACGCCGTCTATAACGGCCACCTGCCAAGAGACTCGACGGCGAAACATCCTCATGAGCAACCAAGACTCACACCGCTCACGCGATGCGGGCCTCTTGATCGGCGCGATGGGTCTAAACTCCCTACCCTACGGATTCACACTCGTCGTACTGCCAATCTACCTCAGCACTATCGGATTCTCAAGCCAAGTAATCGGTTATGTGACATCAATATCTTCCATAGCCAACACGATCGCACTCATTCCCTTCGCCATTGCAGCGGATCGATATGGAAGGAAAGTATTCGTTCTTTTGGGCTTCCTTTCAGCCACCCCAGCTTACCTCTTTTCGTGTTCACACGGGATCTCAATTCATTATTGTTAGCGAGCGCGATCGGCGGTGTAGGACTTGCTGGAGGATTCAGCGCCGCCGTATGGACACCCGCGTGGACAGCGTTGCTGGCCGAGAAGGCCCCCGCATGAGAAGAGGACAAGAGCCTTCGCATGGTCTCAAGGGATATGGACGATTGCGCTTACCGTAGGTTCAGCAATGAGCGTAGTCCCCTACCTTCTCCGAAGCCAGCTCCACGTAACCTTCGGGCCGTCGTTTGAGTATACCTTCCTAATCTTCGCGTTGCTTTCATCGTCTCAGGGTTGGCTATCTTGCCAATTGGCGAGAGGCGAGCAACGAGAGTAGCCTCAAATGGAATAAGTTCGAAGAGTTTGCTACATTCAAAATCCAGAATGCAAATTGCAAAGTTCTCAGTGACTATAGGACTGGTTGGCTTTGCGTCAGGCCTTGGGATTCAATTGCTTTCGCTTTGGTTCAATAAGATGTATGGAACTAGCGAAACCGTCTTAGGGCCTTGGTTTGCAGCGGCCGAAGCGACTTCACTGATAGTCATCCCGATCGTCCCAAGACTGGCGGGGAGTTTAGGTAGTCCAAGGAGCGCGTTTCTCACCCAAGCCGCTATCGGCCCTCCTCCTGATGTCGATGATCTTTGCTCCAACCTACGAGGTCGCGGCTATGCTCTTGGTCGCGCGAAACTTCTTCATGAATGCGTCATGGCCCATTCAGCAATCATACCTCATGGGCACCGTGAGTCCTAAGGAGCGGGCGTCTGCATCAGCCATAACATATACAGTCTGGGGAGTTGGGAGTTCCATTAGCCCGATTCTGGCAGGTTACTTCCTTAGCGGTACGAGTTTCATTTCGATTTCTGCTCCCGTCGCACTCGGAGGCGCGATCTATCTCGCTTCCTCGATTAGCTTCTACTACTTCTTCCGAAATATTGCTCCGCCAGAAGAAAAGCTGCTGTTCAGGAGAGGAACCTCTTAGGGCGCCAGCGTCAGGCTTTGGGTTGAGACAAGTTTCTTGCCGTCCCAACGGAACCCTAACTCCTGTAGCTCTTGGAAGAACCAGTTGAGGTTTTCCTTGGGTTCATGGAACTTGTTGAGTACTTGTCCTATGACGTAGCCTAGGAATGAGGCGAAGATTTCCTTGTTCCCTTTGTAGAGTCGATCAAGGAATATGGATAGTCGGTCGATTTCGTAGTCGCCGGTAACAACTTCACTGTACACCTTGTTCCAAGAGTCTTCCAGGTTGAATTGGCGTACTGTTTCGCGCATGTAGGGGAAAAGGTCGGTGAAGTATTCCCTCATCATTCCTTGCGATCGAAATACCGCCTGAACCAGACGCCTAATTCTCATGTCAACTTCCGGAATGCCGCTCACGGTTATCGAACCTGTCCGCTTAGAGGCCAAGCTTGTTATTATGTGGTAGGCTAAGAGTAGATTTCCTTCAGCATATCCTTCATTACTTTATCCACACCGCGAGGCTCGACCTGACCATCCTCGGTAATGTAACTCGAAACAGACTCTGCTGGAGTCAAGTCAAAGAGATCCTGTGGGATTGCGGGGCGTTCTCCAAGTAAATCCTGTGCGCTGAATTTTGTCGTTTCGCATGAGCTGTATAATGGTATCCCGAGTTTTTTGGCCGCGATTGCGATGTTTTTCGTTCCCGTTTTGTGAATTAGAGATCCGTCTTTGAGCACGCTGTCCGTCCCAACCAAAACAAGGTTCGCTCGTGGGATGATTGAGTCTACGATCGAGTCGGCTATGAGCCTCACAGGAACGCCTAGGGCTATCAAGTCCTTTGCGAGCTGTTTGCCTTCCATTCCTGGATAGGATTCGGTGGCGAAAACTTGGAAAGTCTTTCCGCTCTTGAAGCCTAACTCTAGCGATCTTAGGACGGTGGTGCTGTAGCTGTGGGTGAGCACGACGCCATCCTGAGGGAGAATATGTGCTGTATTTCGGGACGCATCCTCGGAAGCCGCGGCAGCTTCTTTCAGAATCTGCTGACTGAACTCTCTGACGCGAGTCTTTAGTTCATTTACCGAGGAAACTGTCCCACTCTCTCGATCGACGACCTGCAGTAGTTTTCCGGTGAGGTTCCACACATTGGCCATTGCTGGCTGGGCTCTTCGTAGTTTTGAGAAGACTAGTAGGAGATGATAGAGTAAAGCGTCCGTATCTTTGGCATCTGAGGCCTGGGCGGTCGCTGACAACAACTCTAGGGCTCGGCGGCCGAGGAAGTTTGCTCCATGAACTCTGTCACTCGACACTTCCTCTATCCCACGTAGGATTCCTGCGAGTGATTCGGGAGTTGCTTGGAAATCGTAGCGTACGCGATCGTAGGCCGCTTTCAGTTTAGGTACAGTCTCGTAGGACGCTAGGCTGCTTCGGTTCGATCCACCGGTATTCGCTGTTCTCCCAATCAAGTCGGACCGTGCTAGATTTTGTTTCAAATAGGAAAGGGTGGATCACCCATACAGTGTCGATTCCCTCTTCAAAGTCGCGAAGGATCTCCCCCTCACTTAGCAGGTTGATCTGGTTGGCGGAGAAGCCCCACCTCCTCCCGTATCTCAGTCATGGCACGTGTAAGCGGTTGCTCGTCTCCCTCAAGATATCCGCTAACTGCTGACCATTGACCTCTATAGGTTCCAACCTTCTGGCTGCGGCGTAGAAGGAGAATTCTTTGATCCTTTGTGAGAAAGGAGGTGACGACTTGCTTGTAATTCAACGAGTTACACTGAGGGTTTCGAGGGGTTGGATTATTTCTTGAGTGGGTCCACTTGTGGCTTGGAGGTTTTCAGTCTGTCCCAGAGTTTCGCAGCAGCAGCCTGCGCTAAAGATTGTGCCTTATCCTCGTCGAAGGTAACGAGTTTCTTGTTTTTGACGATTGGTTTTCCTTCGACGAGGACTGTTTCCACGTCGTCCCCATCTACCGTGTTGATCAGATGTCCGACGACGCTGCTCGCGTTGAGCGGTGTGGGGAGGATGGTTGGTTTGATTAGGATGATGTCAGCCTTCTTCCCAGGCTCGATTGAGCCAACCTCCTTTCCCATCCCATAGAGTCCGGCCCCATTTACTGTCGCCATTTCGAGAATTGTGTATGGGTCGATGGCGTTAGGATTCTTGTGGTAGACTCTGTGTAGTAGGAAGGCTGCTCGCATGTTCTCGAACATGTCGAAGATGTAACCGTCGTTTCCTAACCCCACTCTCACGTTGTGCTTCAGCATTTGAAGAAGGGGCGCAACGCCAACGGCGTTTAGCATGTTACTCATGGGGTTATGTGCAACCCCGGTGTCCGTTTCCGCGAGAATGCCGATCTCCTTCTCATCGAGATTGACACAATGCGCAAGAACAACATCAGGGCCTAGCAATCCCACGTCGCGCAGACGTTCTACCGTTCGTTTGCCATAATTCTCCAGATTGTGATGCACATCCCCTAACCCTTCTGACGCGTGAATCGTGATAGGGGCGTGATATTTTTGGGCAAGCTGCTTGACGCGACGTATGAGCCCGTCGGAGACTGTGAATGAAGCATGGATGCTGAAGAGCGGCCTTGCCTTACTCTCAGGTTTCACCTTCTCCGCGAACCGAACGTTCTCCTGAACCCCATTAGCCCCTTCCTCTGCTGAGTGGCGCTCGGTTGCTTCGAAAGAAATGAACCCCCTAATTCCGATCTCCCCAACCGCCCTCGCGATATGGTCGAGAACGCCGGAGATCGAGTTAGGGCCGGAGTATGTGTCGGCGAAAGTAGTTACGCCAGATTTCGCGAACTCCAGACAGGCGACGAGAGCGCTCGCGTATGCGTCTTCAAAATTCATCGCCTCATCAACGGGCCACCAGACTCGCTGGAGGATTTGAGTGAACTCGGAAGGTGGGTCTATGTTGAGAGATGCGCCCCGTAACAACATGCCGTAAAGATGGGAGTGACTGCAGACTATCCCGGGCATTACGATTCGGCCTGTGGGCGTCGATAATCTCGGCCCGCCCGTGTTTCTTCTCTAGGTTCGCAGTCTTATCGACTTCAACAACTCGACCCGCTTCAACGGCTACGGCGTGATCTTCTAGAATTCTCCGGTGCTTGTCCATCGTGACTAGAACGCCATTCTTTATGAGTAGATCAACCAAGATTGAAACCAGTTCATGGTGGGAACCATCTGATAAAATAGGTTGCGTTATCGTTGGAGCTTCTTATTGTTGGGTTAGGTGATTCCACCACTGCTGGGACGCCGGGCTTCCTCTCGCCACTTGAAGTCCCACCGGAGGGCCGCGGCAACCGTGAGAGTCAGTATGAGTATTGGATGATGAAGAACCACCCTGAGTGGGCAGTTCTGAATAAGGGCGTCAACGGCCAGAGGTCAGATGAGATCCTAGCGAGGTTGGACCGTGACGCAATCAAAGTGAAGGCAGACTATGTAATTATTCTCGCAGGCGTGAACGACATCTACCAGGGCGCGCCAATAGAATTTACCAAGAATAGCCTCCTACTCATGTACCAAAATTCGATCTCGGCTGGAATTCGACCCGTATCGGCATCAGTGCTGCCATACAACACAGCTTCTCCCTCAGAAGTTACGGCATTGAGAGATCTGAACAGCTGGATAGAGTATACATCCAACCGACTTGAAATTCCTTTCTGTAACACAAACCTTGCAGTTGCCGATCCAAAAAACCGGAACCGTTTGAGCGGTTCGCCTGACGGATATCATCTAGACGTTTCAGGGTATCGAAGTATGGGCGAGTCACTCGCGCGAGTAATAGAAGCGGATATTGAACGCTAACAATTCCTTGATATAATTGGGAACGAAGATTCGTCGAAGTTGGGCGCTTTGCCGACTATTCTCGTTGAAAACGCAAGAATTCTGCGTGAAGGCAAACTTACGCGCGCAAACATTTTGGTCGGAGATGGAAAGATCAAGTCAGTCACCGGATCAAAGAAACCTAATTCAGATGAGAAAATCGATGCGAAGGGGCGATTTGTGATGCCTGGTTTGGTGGACGGGCATGCCCACCTTTATGATCCCGCTTTCACGAATCGTGAAGACTTCACAAGTGGAACGTCTGCAGCGGCCGCAGGGGGCGTCACCACCGTGATTGAGATGGTTCTCACAACTCCAGTCGACTCACCTGAACGGGTCCGGGTTAAGATTGAGGAGGGACTGCGGAGTTCGTTGATTGATTTCTCTTTCCACGCTGGGATGATGAATTTGAACAACCTGCCGAATATTTCTGCGATTGCAGAACTGGGCGTGCGTTCGTTCAAAACTTTCACCTGCAAACCCTACTACGCCGACGACCACACCCTTATGTCACTCATGCGGGAAACAGCAATGAATCATTCAATCCTGAACGTTCACGCTGAAGATGAACAGATCGCGAACGAGAACTTACAGAAACTTCTGGCATTGGGTAGGAAGGATCCGATGGCGCATGCGGAATGGAAACCCAATATTGCTGAAGCGCAGGCGGTGAAGAAGGTTATTGAATTTGCGCGGGGAATAGGTGCTCGCCTTCATATCTCCCACATGTCGACCCATGAAGGGGTTGCTGCAGTCAAGAAAGCGAAGAAGAGTTGGGTAAGGGTGACGACGGAGACCTGTCCTCACTATCTTACGTTTACCCGCAAAGACATGAAGAAACAGGGGCCGTACCTGAAGATGAACCCGTCACTTAAGGGTCCAAGGGATGTGGAGGCTCTTTGGAGAGGTCTTCGCGATGGAACCGTTGACATTGTAACCTCCGAACATGCGCCTGGCTTGAGAGCGGAGAAGGAGATGGGGTGGAAGGATATTTGGAAGGCGTGGGGCGGCGTCCCAGCCATTGAAACAATGCTTCCCGTCCTGTTAAGCGAAGGAGTAAACAAACACCGCCTAACCCTTCCAACACTCCAAAGAGTTTGCTGTGAGAACCCCGCCAAAATCTTCGGCAACTACCCAAGAAAAGGCAACATAGAGGAAGGAGCGGATGCAGATCTCGTAATAATCGACTTGAAGATGAAAAGAAAAGTCAGGGGAGAAGACCTTCACCAAAAAGCCGACTGGACTCCCTATGAGGGGTGGATTTTGAAAGGTTGGCCGATCCTTACCATGCGCCGAGGACAAATAATCTACCAGGACCAAGAAATAGTAGGTGCGCCCGGTAGTGCCGAGTTCTTACCCATGTCCCTGGAATCGGGTTGACGTACGCAATGTTATCGATAATAGTATTAGCCGCTGGAAAATCTGTTCGAATGCGCGGCAAAAACAAACTCCTCACTCAGATCCAAGGAACGCCGATGATTCGTAGAGTTGTGCAAGCGGCTCTGAAATCAAAGGTGGACGAGGTAATCGTTGTACTCGGTTCGGAGGCGGATAAAGTTCGGAAAGTGCTCACCGACCTCCCTTGCCGGCTGGTTGTCAACAAGATTTACGAGAAGGGACAGAGCAGCTCCGTTAAGGCCGGGCTCGGCGAAGTTAGTTCCCTGACGCGTGCAGTTCTAGTTCTACCTGGGGACGTGGCGCTGATTGACTCCCGATCGATCAACCTGGTCATAGAGAAATACAATCTTGGAAAAAATCCAATCGTGATCGCAGCTCATAAGGGCGCATCCGGGCATCCAATTCTCTTCGATAAACAACTCTTCCCTGAGATACAGCGCATTGATGAAGAAACTTTCGGGTTGAAAGCCGTCGTTAAGCGGCATGAAGGGGAAGTAAATCTAGTTGAAACCGGCTCGCCTAATGTTCTGAAGGATGTGGATACGCCTGAAGACCTCAAGGAACTATGAGAAGGGCGAGGGTTTGAGTTTTCGTACTATGAGTATGTGTATGCTGGATAGACCCTGAGTGGCACCCCAGGTCTAATGGCTGCCTGTGCGTCAGCATTTAGTATGTAGCGGCCCGATGGGTCAGCGCTTCCCGCCTCCGCGAACAATTTAATGGCGAATTCCTTCACGGGTTTTCCCTTGTAGAGAAACGGGTAAGCCTTCGGTTTCTTGGGCAGATATTTTTTCCAGATTTGTTCGACTGGCATAATTCTCTTGAAGGCTCGATCATTGAATTCATAGAACCCAGAAAGTTCTGAATTCCTTGGAAGCCTAGAATGTCGCTCCGAAAGCTCCTCATAAGCGCCAAGAAGATATTCGTGGATTGTGTTGAAGCGGCGTTCCTTCACGTAGCCCTTGAAGAATTCGACGAACTCCCAGATCAGCTGATTCACTTGAGCCGCAACTTGTTTCATATTGGGCAGCAGAACATCTCGCGGTAGAACCTCCCGAACCAATCCAAGTTTCCCGTTACCTGAAATCGCGAGCCCGACATCGCGATATGCTTCCTTGAACCTCGCTCAACCCTGCGACTCCGAGTTGATTCTCATAGATTTCTAGCTCTAGCGCATGATCTTGCCTGAAGATTACTCCAATTTTCGTCCCAAACAATTTCGTAGCTCTTGCGCCGCATGTCCTCGACGATCAAGTTGGAGGTCTTCACAAGGCCTGCCCGTTTCAACGCGGCCAGCTGAATGCTCACGGCGTATTTGGATTTCCGAGTCTCGCGAGCCAGCTCACTCGGGGACTTGGCACCCTTGACCATCAAGAGGAGAATTTCAGCCAACGCCGCAGAGTTCAGGACCCTGCGTACGGCGGTTATTTGACGACTGAGATTCTCACCCGAATCTATCTTCACCTCAACCGCAACCCGTCTCCCCCACAATTGACGGGCCAGAACTGTTGGTTTTGTTCTAGGCATGGTTGATTTTAACTAGCCAATGGTATAAGTAGTTAATTCCACATTTAACCATCGGTAAGACAGATGCCTCAAACTGACGCTGATTCAATGAAAGGTACAATTTTGAAGGTTCTACAAATAGACGCCCCACCCGAACGGGTCTTCAAGGCCTTCACGAACAAGGAGGATGTCCAAGAGTGGATGGCTGACCATTACGAAATTGACGCTCGAAAGGGTGGAAAATGGAGGATGGGCGGTGAAGCGGACGGATACGTTGCGACAGGCGAGGTCGTAGATGTTATCCCCAACGAGCTTCTCGTCTACACTTGGCAAATGAATGATTACGACACTGAAACCGGCAAGAAAGTTCCGAGTTGGATGGACACGAGCCCGACGAAGGTCACTGTTAAGTTCGAAAAGGCCGGGAGAGGCACCAAGGTCACGGTAACGCACCAAGGTTTCCCGGAACGCGACGAAGCATACTGGGGCACTGAGGTCGGCTGGGAAATGCTGGGCGGGGAGGTTCTAAAATACTATCTCGAACACACTAAGAGTGAGTTCGACAAATGGTGGAAAGAAAACGAGAGTTCATGGCAGGAACGCTGGCAGAAGACAGTGGAAACACGTGCCAAGGCAAATCAATAGGAGGTGAGAAGAGAAAATGGTGAAAGTAACCGACGACGGACTCTTTCCAGTACCGCGCGACAAGGTCTGGCGTCTCATCGAAGCCCATGGGACAGACTTACGAGGCATTCATCCTAACGTCAAGGCAGTTAAGCCCCTGAACAAAGAAATGACCAAAATCGAACAAACACGCGACATGAACGGACGAGAAGTTAAGATGGTCCTCCAAATCACGCCGAGTCCACCCGACAAGCTAACCCTCGAATTCCTAGAAGGGCCAATGACTGGCAAGATAGTCAACACCTACACCGAAGTACCTGGTGGAACAAAGGTAGTGAGCGAGTGCGATTTCAAATCGTCTATGATGGACGACAAGCAACTGGAAGGCGCTGTTAGACAAACCCTCAATGACGGCTTCAACGAAGACCTTCGATATCTAAGCACGAAGATGAAGTAGCTGGGAGAGCAGTTTTTTCGGATGTTCTCCTAGCATCCCCATTATATTCCGACCTTTCGAGCTAAATGTTGAAAATCTCCGTCTTTTGTGTGAACCACTCAATTCCACTCACACCAAAACCACAACTGCAAATAAGTCATGTCAAAATGAGATTGTATTCCCATGCCACAGATTCAGTTAATCGGAGACTTGACCAAGACACCCATCCCATCAGGATCAAACATCCTGGTTGAGTTCGATCCATCATCACAGTGGTACAACGCTTCCCTCACCATCGCTGCAGGCTGGCTCAAACAAGGCGGCACTCTGATCTACAACACGGGCGGTCAAATACCAAATGATATTCGGGCTACCCTCGGACAGCTTTCAGTAGATATTGGGGGATTGGAAAACTCAGGCAAGCTGAAGATTTATGATTGGTATACAACCACGTTGGGTCAGAAATCGAGGGAAAAATTCGCGATTGATTCCCTAAGGATCCACGACCTTAGCATATATTTCTCGAAAGAAGCTATGCACGAATCACCCAATCCAGACCTGTTGAGAATTGGCGACAACGTTTCGACCCTAGCGAGGTTCAATGACGATAAGGCTTGGACGGAATTTCTACTAACTAGGAGTTTCCCATCTTCTGTGGTAAGAAAGTCAACCCAGATCCTTGGCATAGTAAATGGCGTTCACCCTGAGTCAGTCTACAAAACCCTCGAAGCCGGAGCGGATGGCATCATAGATTTCAAGCTTGACGAGTCAGGTAAGGAACTCCGGAACATCATGCGGGTTAGGAACATGCGTAAAGTCGTATGGGACGCACGATGGCATCAATTAACAATGCGCGAGAATCTGGAAGTCAGTTTAGAGGAATCAGGCTAACCTGTGGTTTAAACCCCTGTCTAATGTGCCATCATTTCAGCGCTTGCAAAATGTCTGACGTCTTCCTGACTCTTCCAATTCTTTTCAGGACGAACTCTATGGAACTCCTATGTGCTTCGGCGGAACGGTCTGACATGGCGTCTTCAGCGAAGATTTGCTGGTAGCCATACTCCTACGCGAACCTTGCGGTACTTTCTACTCCGTAAGTCGTTGCGATGCCTGCAAGCACAATTGTGTCGATCTCTCCGCGTCTGAGCCTAAGATCAAGGTCAGTTCCGTAGAATGCCCCCCACTGCCTCTTCGTTATCACTACATCAGATGGCGCAGGCCCCAATTCTGGTACTATGTCCGCCCAATCTGCCGGCATCTCTCCTCTCGAAGGCATTGCAAGGTCAGCGATCGGTTGGAGAGCGGTTCCTTTTGAAAAGGCGACATGCACAAGGAAGACAGGCATTTTGTTCTCTCGGGAAGCGCTAGCCAATTTCGCGGAGTTTGATATCACAGTCTTCGTGTCATACGGTTCAGTCGACATAGACGTGATTCCCTTTTGGAGATCGATCACTACGAGGGCTGTGTTCGCTTTGTTTAGAATCAGATCGCTCAATTCGCATCGCATTGCAGAGCATTACAACTCATCTTCAATATTCATGTTGCCTCCTGAAAGTACCAGGTTAGCATAAGGTTCTCAGCTGCCTATGCATGAGTGCATTTTCCCATCATTTTCGTGGCCAAGGTTTAATGAGGCGTGTTTGCTTGCTTGCAGATCATGCCAACAGCCAATTACGATCCCCTAGTACGTAACGTTCTTTCCAAAACGCTCGCGATTCAGTCGGGTGACGATGTCATTGTTGAAACATGGGATCATGGCCTCCCCATTGCCGCGAATTTCATTTACCGACTGCGCGAGCTAGGCGCGCGCCCAATGCTATGGTTCGAGCATGAGAAAACATTCTGGCAATCGATTGATTCACTTCCCGAAGATAAGCTGGGGAAGGTGGGTGACCATGAATGGGCTGCGATTGAGAAAGCTAAAGGATACATCTTCATCACAGGACCTGCTGAGTTCTCCAGGGTATGGAAGAATCCGGCAAAATTCGGAGCGGCTACGGGCTATAATGAGGAATGGTACGAGAGAGCTAAACGCTACCGGCTGAAAGCAGCCCGCATCGGCTTGGGTTATACTAGCGCTAATCGTGCTCGCTCATACAGGCTTCCATTAGCCGCGTGGCAGCGAATGCTGATCGAAGCATCTACTGTTGATTTCGCAGGGTTGAAAGGTCAGGTAACGAAGCTCGCTCCGTTAATGAAGAACGGCGAGGTTAAGATTACTTCTCCCAACGGAACAAACTTGACCCTCCGACTGTTAGACCGAGAAGTTTCCTCGGAGGATTGCATAGTTGATCAGGACGATTTGGATCACGGAAGAAACGTGGCAAACATCCCCGGCGGCAACATCCTAGCCTGTCCAGATGAAATGTTCGCGGAGGGAAGGGTTGTCTTTGATAGACCAACTCCATACATGGGCAAGTGGGTAGGTGGGATGCGTTTGGATTTCAAAGACGGGATACTCACCAACTACAAGGCGACCCAAAACGTTGGTCACTTCAAAGCGAGTTACGATAAAGCCTCAGGCGAGAAGAATCGGATTGCAGCTATTGGTGTGGGCTTGAATCCTAAGGCAAGAATAGGTTTCCTACAGGATACCATGGTCGCAGGTGCAGTCACCGTTGCAATTGGCGGTAACGACGATATTGGCGGAGCGAGCAAGACCGATTTCTATTTCCCAGGCATCCTGACAAAGGCAACATTAACCGTCAACGGAAACACCATCGTTCGAAACGGTAAACTGACCATGTGAAACGTTCTTTTATCGAATACCAGTTATTTCAAGGCGCGCGATAAGCGAAGGAATCTGTGCTGCGCCCACCCTCGAATTCGATAACGGGAGCCCCTCTAATTCTTGTGGCTATGCTTCTAGCCCAAACCTTGGCATTTTCTCATGGTGCGACTACCGCATCGATCGGACAGCATGCCGTAGCGTCTCAAGACCCATCTTCCGACGACTGGCCCACCTACCACAGAGACATGCTCAGATCAGGATACGATCCGAACTTTCCTCAATTCACCTCCGCCGTCCAGCGAAATTGGACATCAACGACACTGGATGGGGACGTTTACGCCGAGCCTCTAATCGTCGGAGCGGATGTTGTAGTCGCGACGGAAGCGAACTCCCTATACGAACTAAACGCGGTCACTGGCCAGATTCTATGGCACATGAATTTTGGAACTCCAGTCAATGGGGCGGTGCTCCCGTGCGGAGACATAAACCCGTCCGGCATAACTAGCACCCCGGTCATTGATGTTGCCGGAAGAACGATTTTTACCGTCGCGTTCCTAGCATCGCCCTCCCTGCACCATCAATTATTCGGAGTTGACCTAGATACTGGAGCGGTCAAATTCCAGATGGGCATCGACCCGCCCGGCTCCAACCCTACAGTTCAGCAACAGAGAGGAGCCTTGGCTTTGGCTAATGGGTATGTGTATGTTCCCTACGGTGGGTTGGATGGGGATTGCGGGTCGTACCACGGTCGGCTCGCCGCGACCAACACTAACGGGGGAGGCCCTGTATTTGGTTACCAAGTTCCAACCGGAAATGCAGGCGCTATATGGGGAGGAGGGGACGGTCCCGTCGTAGACCAGACAGGGAACCTGCTGGTTGCTACAGGTAACAGTTTTTCCACTTCGACATTCGACTACGGAGACGCCGTGCTAAAACTCTCTCCAGCCACAAACCCTCCCATAACCCTGATCGATTATTTTGCTCCCTCAAACTGGGCCACGCTTAACGGTGGCGATCTTGATCTGGGATCCACTGAACCAGTCACTCTCAGCTCGAGCTACCTCTTTCAAATCGGCAAGGAAGGCGTTGGCGACGTGCTTAACGCTACCCACCTAGGGGGAATCGGAGGAGAACTCTACTCTGCCCAAGTGTGCAATAGCGGTGGCGGAGCGTTCGGCGGTTTGGCTTACTTCTCCCCGTACCTGATAGTTCCGTGCGACAATGGCCTTGTAGCGCTGCAAGTGACTCTCGGTTCCAGCCCATCCTTCTCTGTTGCTTGGCGTGGCCCCACTTACTTTACCGGTCCGCCTATCGTTGCAGGCAACGCCGTATGGGATGTGGATGTTAGCCATGGGAAGATTTACGCGTTCAACCTGACCAGCGGGACACCACTGTTCACAGACTCGATTGGGTCTCCCCCGACGCATTTCAACTCGGTAAGCGCGGGTGACGGAGCGATCTTCGTCACGGCCAGCCGACAGGTACGAGCTTACCGTCAACCAATGACGGTCATATTTCACACGACCCCACCAACATTTCCAGGCGCAACTTTGCCGGGCTCAATCAAAGCTTGCGGTGGAACATTCAATGATAGCCAATCAACTGTTTGTGCCGCCAGTTTCCCGGTCACAGCAAACCTACCTTCGCCCTCGACTGGTTGGCAGTTTGATCATTGGACTTGGAACGGTGGATTAAGTTGTACACCCTCAATGAATATGGCGAGTTGTTCTACCTCCGCGGTTGGTGGATCATTAACGGCCGTCTACGCCGCCAAAGTCACTTTTCACACAAACCCAAGCTCTTCAGGAGCAATGATCAGTTGGACATCATGCGCTGCTGTCGGTGAAAGCGACGGAGCATCTATCAATAGCACGAGTTATGGTTTAGTCAGCGCCTGTTACGTGCCCTCCGGTTACACTCTAGCAAACTGGAGTTGTTCCGCTGGTCTGATGTGTTCCGGGTCGAATGATCCGACTCAGGTCATATTTACTGGTCCTGGAACAATTACGTTGACCTTGAAGTCTGGTTCGATTTCGTTACCTGCGCAAACCAACATAACTGCTATAGCGACTCCCTTGAGCCCAATGCATGGGACCATGTTCACTGTTTCAGGAGTGTTACGGAATGTTTCGAATGGAGTTGGGATAGCTAACAAGCAGATTGTGTTGGTGTTCAGTTGGAGCACAAACGAAGCGACCGTCACGACACTGGGCAACGGCTCTTTCGCTTACAACGCCACCGCACCCTCCGCCGGCTCATATAACGTCGACGCCTTCTTCCTAGGCGACTACTCAACCAGCCCCCAGTATCTCCCAAGCAAAGCAACCGCCAATGTCACTGTTAATTGACTGGTCCGTCGTATCCGCAGAGGTGCGTACGTACCTCCAATTCCTTGTTTCGTAGGTGCTGCGCACATCTGTTATCGCCCAAACAAGTTTGTTTGGCCAGGGTTACGGATTTGGAAACGCACGGGAGAGTGCTGATGTCGGCTACGTCAGCTAAATGGAAGGTTTCGTTTTCGTCGTTCGGTTTGAAGTGTGTATGGGTTTTGGTTTAGTTGGTGTGCCGCCTGCGGCGTCGCATGAAGTCTTATTAGGACTAAACACACGCTGAGCGCGTTAGGGGTGCGGTTTGTGAGGGTCGGAACGGTTTGGGTCAAGTATGTCCTTCTTGTTGCAGTCGTCCTAGCCTTGGCGACAACTATGATTCCTAACGGGATGTCACTTGCTCCCGCGCAGACCTTCACATGCTCCAGTTTCGTCAGCACATCAACAACCTCTACTACAACGACGACAGTGACAACATCAATTTCGTCTACGCAAGTTCCCGGGTTGAGTGCCGTTTCCACAGTATCTTCATTTCAAACAACGAATACGTCTACCAGTACATCTTGCGATACGCTTTCGGGAACCTTTTCTGAGCTCCTCTCTGACCTTGTTACCGTCGTGATTATTCTCGGAATACCCTTGGCTATTCCTGAATACCCGTTGGGCTTATTCGTACTCGTAATCTTGATCGTGGTTGCGTACCTGTTTATCAAACGTAGGGCGACACGAGAACAGAGCTAGAATCACTTAGACCTAGCGTCAGAATCATCAACCGATTGGTGACAGCCACAAGAATTTTTTGCCCGTGAGGATAACGTTGCCCGTTTTCGGTGTATGTGGTATTAATGAGGCGGCCGTTGGGATTCGGACCGTCGTCGTTCGTCGTCAGAAAAGTGTGTGTATAGCTGGTGCGCACAGTCCGGGTCTGGAATTCTAGGCTAGATTTTGGTGGGCAATCGTGTGAGAACTCCTGACGGGTACGAAGAGTTGTAGTTCGGTTTGACTTCGGTAGAATTCTATGGAAGGTCTTGTCGGGTCAATGTCGTGGACTTTGACCAGTTCTTGATATAATTGGGGGAGTTGACCGTCGCGGATCTTCTTTTCCCAGTCCAGAATTTTGCGACGAGCGTATATTCCTCCTGGAATCACCCCGGTCTCCAATTGCATCTTACCTGGGTCGTCGGCGTCGATTCTTGCCACGGACGCGTAGTACTCTTCTCCGTCAGGGGTTTCGTGGAAGACGCCGTAGAATTTTCGACCCTTCAGAGTTGGAAGCTTGGATTCTAGCAAATCCATGGCCGCCGACGGACCTTTGCCTTTCATGTCTGCTTTGACACGCATGATTGGGATTTCGTTAAGTTCAACATAGGTGTCGTTCATAGAGAACTTCGGCGTGACGTCTGATATTTATGAATTGGAAGATGACTCGTGTCATCTTCTGGTTGCCAGTCATTTTTCTGTGGGTGGTATAGCTGGTGCGTGAAAATGAATTTGAACTGTCGTCGTTCGTCGTAAAGTGTGTGTGTGGTATCGCTGGTGCGAGCGTCGGAAATTGAACCTTCGGTTTTAGTGTGTGGTATTAGTGATGCGAGCACCCGAAATTGAACCGTCTGTCAGGCGTAATTTTGCGTGTGTGCGCACCAGCTATGCCAAGCACGAAATGAATCTCCTGAACAGATTTTTTGGTATCATTAAATTCGAGGGGAAACTGTCCAGGTCCGGTAGTCTAGGATGTGGCGGAATCCCATTTTGAGATACACTGGGAATCCGATGGGGCTTGCCTGCAATGATGAGAGATCGCATCCGTGTTGAAATCCATCTTTCACAGCGAAAGCGCTCATGGCTGCGCCGAATCCTCTACCCCTGAATTCTGGGATGGTGCTCACGCCGTAGATTCCTGCAACGTTATCGGTTTCGTACAGAATAGAGGTAGCTACCGGCTTACCGCTGCAGATTCCCAGATAGTACGTCAAGCCTTTCGTTGCAAGGCTCTGAGGCGTAGCTAAACGGTCGAAGAAATTTGGGTCAGACATCTGGAAACCGAGAGCTGCTGCTCGCTCCCAAGACAAGCGTTCGCTTACGTCACGAACTTGGCGGATTTCCAAGTCGGAAGGCAGGGGTCGGAGGGTAGCTGCTTCCTTGGGCAAAATCATTTCTGGATCCCTCCTAAACCGCGTGACCGGTACGTGCCGAGGTATCTCGTAGAAATCATCTCCAACCGAGGGAGGCACAACGATCTTCCATTCAGACCTTTGCTCAGCAAAGAAGCGCTTCACTCTCTCCAGAGTCTCAGGCCGCACACCAGCCTTGTCCGATACCAGAGCACAATTCCAGTCATTCAATAGGATAGGACTGCGCATACACATAACCCCCGGAAAATACTCAATCGTACCTCCGCTCTCAGCTGCGAAGGCGGATGAAGCAGCGAAGAAATTACGCGTCACACGTTCTTCGGTTGACATAATACCACGAAAAACAGTACCAGTATCCACCGCTACGTGGCGAGTGTTGCTTCTCCGTTTGGTTTGATTTCTATTTGATGCCAAGCCGAGTCATGAGGTTGTCCTCTGAGACTCCTGATTCTCAGAAAGTTCTGGGCCTTCTCTTCTTTTTCCATTACTCTGATGTCTATAACTCCGTCCCAATCGGCTTCCATGCGTCGATACACCCATTCGGGATGGACTCCGCGAACGAAGCCCTGTAAGGTGATACGGTTCGCTCTCCGCTCGTTTGGATTAACTCTGCTTTCCATCCACTCCACGTATGCTTTCTCGTCGTTGAATCGCATTTGCGAGGAACACGATTCGACCAATAACAAACTCCATCCGGCCATGTGTGTTTGCCCTACTGTGTCCCTTTCATAGACTTCCGGGCTCAACTTTGTCCATTTGAGCCATTCGAGGCTGAGGTCTGAAACCTTCAAAGACCGGACTCTGACTCCCCCATCGATTTGTTCGAAGAGTCCTTCATGCCCTCCTTCAGTTCTTACACGGCCACCGGTGAGGGTTGCGGAATACCAGTCCTGGACTTCGAGACGTCCTTCCTTCAATGTCGCCGATACATTAATTTCCAAAGCCGATAAGGCATCTAAGACATTATTCCTCGATCTTGCCATCGCCAAATAACCAACACTTCTGTTTTCCAGTAGAGTTTTCGCGGCAATAGTCGCGGCGACGGCGAACCATTGAGACTCAGGATCAAATTCAACGCCAAAGATCGTTGCAGGTTTAATTCCGCCCGGAATAAGTTGAGTTAGAAGAGGAATGTCAACGCGGCCAGCGGAAGGCAAGTTATACCTGACAAAAGTAGACATTCAACTAACCAAAAGCATTGACGGTCCAAGTTTTCAGCCAAGTGCGTGTAAGCATGATGTGAGTTAACCGATAAGTATCTGAGCAAGCTGGTGTGGCTCAATGTTTCCGCCGGTTACGAGAAGCGCTACGTTCTTCCCCTGCAATTCGTCCCGGATTTTTGTGGCGGCGGCTGTTGAGGCTGCTCCTGATAACTCAGCTACTTGACCAGTAGTTGAGAAGATCGTTCTCACAGCTTCCATCATTTCCGCGTCGCTGACGAGAACGACATCATCCAACTTCTCCTTTAGAAAACTGAACGGCAACTCATAGGCCTGTGAAGTAGCCAATCCCTCAGCCTTCGTCTTTACGCCATTAGTGGACGTAATCGACCCGCTCTTCCATGACTTGTAAAAGGCTGGTGCACCTTCGGCTTGCACGCCAATCACTCTGATCTTCGGGTCGATGGACTTGTAGACGATACACGCCGAGGATGCCGCTGACCCGCCTCCGATCGGAGCGATCACAATATCCAAATCGGGCTGTTCTTCGATGACTTCCAAATGCATAGTGGCAACGCCTTCGAAGAGCAGCGGCTCATTGCTAGCATGGATGTACAGGTACCCATTCTGAGAAGCCAGCTTCTCCGCGTACTCACGTGCCTCATCATAGTAGCTTCCGTGGAAAAGAAGTTCTGCACCCAAATCCTTGACAGCCTCAGACTTTAGCTGAGGGACGCCGTGTGGCATAACAATCTTGACCTGTACTCCGAATAGCTTGCCTGCATAGGCTACTGACTGAGCGTGATTACCTGTCGACGCCGTAATGACTGTACGAGATTGGCCTTGCTTCACCAAGTTCTCAATAAAGCGCACACCTCCGCGAACTTTGAATGCCCGTGTGGGCTGGAGATTCTCCAGTTTGAGGAAGACCTCGCACCCAAGTAGTTTCGAAAGCCCTCTCGGGTGAATCAGAGGGGTCGGCTTCAAGTAACGATTAACGATTGTTCGTGCGACAAACACATCGAGCAGACGTGGAATCTGAGATTGCGCCGATATTCATCACGCTCACCTTTCCCGTTGCTAATTTCCACTCCGATAAGAGCCTTCAACTAAAGAAGCTGTTCATTCGACAAACAAAATCACCGGCTCAGTTTCCAGTATTTTACCACAATCGAACCAAACCCTCGTGGAGACTTCCTCGGTCATGGATGAGGCTCGGGTTCCAGGGGTTTGCCGTAGATGGTCGTGATTGCAGTAGATACTAGTATCAAGAAACCGCCGAACCATTGAGATATGGTGAGTTTGTTTCCGAAGAGGGCTAGCGAGAGAAGTACTGAGGTGACCGGTTCGATGAGGCTGATCAATGCAGCTCTTGAGGGACCTATTTTCGAAATGCCGATGAAGAAAGCAGTTGCTGCGAAAACGGTGCATACGAGTGTTATGGTCAGCACCCAGAACCATCCAGCAACGCTCCAGTTCAAACGGATCGAACCGGTCAGTGCTCCGGTTAAGCCAAAGGTTACCGACGCGGCTCCCATCACGTAGAAGGCAGCTACGTCTCCCTTTACCCTTCTAAGAACCTTCGAGCTGCTTAGAATGTAGATCGTGTATACTATCGATGAAGCAAATGCGAGGAACACGCCGAGGCCGATAGCTGTCCCGAACGGATTTGCAACCAAGACCAAACCAATCAATGCTATTACGAAAACTCCTGCGAGACGGCGCGGTACCCGCTCCCATCCTAACAAGAATGCGCCTAACGTAACGAAGACTGGGTAGGTGTAAAGAAGCAGCGCAACGATTGCAACAGGCGAAAAGAGGAGAGCTGTAAAGTAGAAAGTGGATTGCAGGAAGTAGACCAATGCACCGAGTATAATCAACGCCAAAAGGTCGGTTCTCTTGGGAAGAACCAGCCTATGGGAAAGGGCGAGAAGTGTTCCCATAATCAGGAATGCGAGAAGGAATCTGACGAAGAGAAGCTCATCAACACCAACTCCTTGAGCGTAGGCTAACTTAGCGAAGATGGGCTGGAAGCCAAACGCGACGGCTGACACAAAAACAAGGATTGTTCCTTCGTGATCACTCTTCATAGGGAGCCACAATAGGTTGATCTGATTCTAGCGTAAGTCGCACAGAACGTATCGATCTGGTCGATCAAATGCTGGCTCATTCGGCCTTAGCATTAGGACTCCTTGAAAGTCAGCACGAAAACCTCGCGCAATCATTCTCCGGTACGCATTATGGCATGCGGAGTTTACGCCCGCGACTACATCCGTCACCCCTTTCACAGTAGCTAACTCTTCGCAGGCATTTAGCAACCTGTCAAAGAAAACCTCCGCACTTGATCCGCTCCGAACGGCTCCGAACTTGACGTAGCATGTGTCTCTTCCAGCTTCAGTGCCCGGCCCGCAGTGACAAACAGCAACGCCAACAACCGTTTCTCCTTCCCACAAGAGTACGGTGTCGCCAAGTCCCTGCTTGCGGACTGACATTATTTCTCGTTCCAGATCCAACCCTTCGTAGACCGAGTTGGTCACGCTTCGACACATCTCCAAGCATCTTCCCATCTCAACGTGAGGCACATCGGAAAACTTAGACCACCCCTCGAAAGTGCCTTTACCCTGGGTAGTCTTCGACATCAGGAGTGTAAGAAATCGTGGCCAAAACCCGTACTTCTGGTACAAGCCTATGTGTTTTGGGCTCTGAGCGAACGTGAACAGACCTACACGGCTGACACCCCATTTATTGAAAAGATCCATAGCGGGCTCGAGCAGAAGTTTAGCAATACCTCGATCCCACAGATCGGGACGCACAGTTAACGGTCCGAAGAAACCAAAACTGCCCCATCTTGTGGCAAAGTTAGAACCTACAAGCTCGCCATCGCTTTCAGCACCAAAAGCCGCATTCGGATCCGCAAGCCAACGAGTCCTCACGTGATCCATCCCTTCGCCGAAGCTTGCTGGATCAGGAACACCCATGAATGTTCCAAAAGCCACGCGCATGATGTGATCGGCCGTCTGCAAATCTTCCTCTTTCAAGAGTCGCACTTTGAATTCCATTCGCTAAACGCCGTCGACGTCTTGCATATCAGAGATGATTAGCTTTCCGCCAAATCCTTGGTCGGCGAATATAAGTGTCAATTTGCAGGTCAACAGCAACAGTTACAGTTTGTTCAACGATTCAATGATGACAGTAACACCACGTTCTGCAAACCTGCCATCCAGTGCCCTATCGCTAACAAAATCATGAACAACATGATTGCTGCGGCTTGACCAGCGGCCGTTGTCGCGAACGAACTTGTTCTCGTAACTGAGTAGGCTTTCCAAATCAAAACTATTTCAAACGCCCAGGTAGCAGCTAAGCCAATGAACAGGCCTGTAGTACCCAAGCCCAAGTTATACATGAGGAATATTACGAAGATATTTCCAACTTCTTCGAAGCTGCCCCTGAACATGGGATTAACGAACGCAGTAATCGTTGACGCAGAATCAATCAGCTCACCCGTCACTAAGGCCAACGTAGCAATGGTCACGTAGAATCGAAGCGACGCCAACTCTGTTACGACACATCCGCCTATCCGGTGACTGAGAATAGTACCAACAGGTTTTGTTAAGTTGATGGGCGTTGATTCGACTGTTAGGTGCCGGGTGTCGAGGGTATGATGTCTCAAGTTCCGTTGATTAAGGCTCTGTCAAAAATCGAAGGGTTCGGAGCGTTTGCCTCACGACGAATAGAAAAGGAGTCTCAAATTGCGGTTTGGGATGGACCTTATGCTCACGAACTACCGAGTGATGCTTCTGCGAAATACTACCTGTATGTCAGACCGCACGTATACCTCGTAGGCTTCGGAGGGGACTACCCAGAATCTTTCATCAATCATTCCCGCAATCCGAACAGCAAAATCGTTTGGACCGGTGACATAGCGATTCTTGTTGCAATACGCGACATTGAACAGAACGAAGAAGTTACCTTCGATTATGGGTTTTCGCCATGATGCTGCAAGTTAATTATCGCCCGACAGTTAACAAGCCTATCGAGCACACTTCAACTTAACAGAACCCGATTCAGTTACAGATATTACGGTCTTTACATTTGTTGGCTGCTGAGTTGTTTGAGTGTGAAGTGTCCGTCTTGCGGTAACGAGATGCCGGAAGGTAACAAGTTCTGTCCCAGTTGCGGTTTCAAGGTCGAAACCACACAACCCCAAGCAGCAAGCCCCGTCGGCTCCAGTTCAGTTTTCTCGGGTATGGAGTATATTATCGAGCAGAAGATTGCTGCATTGCGGGATACGTTCGGCATTAAGGACAGAAACGGCAACTTGCTGGCTTACGTGAAGAAGAAACTCGTCAGTTGGGGGCCACAATTCTATTTCGAAACACCAGACGGATCCACGTTGGGTGAGATGAAGGGTAAGGTACTAACGGTCAGGCCGACGTTCGAAATTTACAACCCCCAAGGACTTGTAGCAGTGGTCAAGAAGAAGGTCCTGAAGCTGCTAGGTTCGGAATGGTGGCTTGAAGATTCGACCGGGAAGGAGATTGCGAGAATTAATGGGAATATAACTGCGCATGAGTTTTCCATTCAAAGCCCATCAGGTAACACAATAGCCCAGATTCATAAGAAATGGGTGAGCATTCGTGATTCCTATGGCGTAGAAATACAGAGCCGAGAAATCGATCCGTATGTGATTCTGGCTTATGCGATCGCCATGGACAACGCCGAATTCAAAGGTGCAAAGAAGGGCTTCGGCATTGGGTTCGGAGGCATACGAACCGACTTCTAACTGAAATGGTATACTTGGAGGTTCTCAAATGCCTGGTACATTGAGAACTTTTCAGCGAGATTCAGAGTTTCTGTGGCAATTGTGCATTTCGGTCTTTCGCGTGTGGGTCTGGTGACTGTTACCGGTACGGTTTCGTTTCAATCATCCAATAATCGCGATCATGAGTAGGCCTGTGATCACGCAGGCGAGAGCGACCAGTTGAAGCCGATTCAACTTCTCACGAAGCAATATCACGGCGGCCGTCACTGTGACGAGCGGATAGGCACTGGATATTGGAGCAACAAGCGACACGAAGCCCATGCTAAGCGCAAATGTGAGAGCGAGTGTGCCAGAGACATTAAGGGCAAGGCCAGTCGCTCCGAAAACCCAAGCAGTCCATGACGGCTTCCCAACATTCGAATGTCCTTGTCCGCTTCGAAACCACATGTAGGCTAAGGGCACCGTGACTGCTGAGATTACGTAAAAGCCGAAAACATTTCCCACACCAATTTTGCTGACCGTAATTTTTGCGGTCAGACTCCATAAACCCCAGAGTGCGAACGCCAACAGCGCGAAGAACAAGGATCTTCTCGGGATGGAATACCGTGAATGCGGATTCCGCTCGTAGGACAAAGCTACGATGCCACAGATTATAGCAGCAACTCCAACTAATTCCGCACCCGTCAGAGACTCTGAAAGGAACGCAAGCGCGCCGATGACAGTCAAGCTAGGATAGGCGGCTGATATGGTTCCCACGATTGCGACTTGACCGTCCACCACTGATTCTAAGAAGCAGATGTAAGCAGCTGTCCCGACAAAAGCTGAAGCCGCTGCAAGAGCACCGTATTCTAAGTCAACAACTGCGTTGTTGTGCCAAAAGAGGAAACCTGCAAAATACGCCATGCCCTCAATAACCACTACAAGCCCGGCTATGCGCGCTACTCCAAGCCTCGGAGTGCTTAGCTTGGCAAAGACATTACCGAAACCCCATAGAAACGCGGTCAGTATCGCAAAAACGAACCAGTACTCCATGAAACCATACCGTCCGCGACTCGTTCCAGGCACACTCCACTCGGACTCCTTAGACTTTAGTGCTTCCGGCCGAGAGACTACTACCATCGTCGATTTTCATTTGGAATCGGCTGGATCCTTCACTCCGTTGTTGCTGTTGGTGTAACTCAGCTGTTCTAAGGTTGTGAATTGTTATAGTCTAAGAGTAGAGTTTACCAGCCGCTTACGTAAATACTGTAACGGCCAGTATCCTATACTTCTAACCTGCCGTAAAAGGAGCATTCACATGTGTGTGGTATAGCTGGTGCGCGCACACACACACACTTATTGAAGGAACGACGATCCAAAATATGACGGAGCACGAGGTGCGTATTCGGTGAGTTATCGATGTCTTCTATAGTCCTTCTCTAGCGCGGCCGCATACTTTGTCCAGACGTCATGAATAGATTTCAGATAATCTGATTTCGACGGATAGTCTCCGATTTTCCATCGTTCAATAAACTTCATGTCCAGTCTAGTCTTCGCGGAACCGAGTTTCGATAATCTGTATTCTCCCTCTTCGTCATCTTCGTCTCCTCTGGAGTCTAGATGCCAGGACCTGGGTGGGTGTAGAGTGACTATGTTCACGGCGGTCCGGGTTTTTCCACCGCTCTTGTAGCGAATTGTATAGATCACTCTTTCTTTCGTCTTCTCGAGTATCTTCCTCCTGTTCCCTGAACCAGTTATCTTCGGGTCGGTGTCACGGAAGTCTGTACACCACCGGTAAGCGAATTTTAATGGCGCGTTGAGCACCTTGGTTGCATGGTAGGTTCTTACGTCAGGTTTCTTCGCAGACACGTCGCAAGCCACCGGTGTTAACCCGTTTCCGTTGTGTCGTTATAAATCGCTTACGGAATTTCCCATCCTCAAATCTTGGCAGACGTTGAGTTAGCTTAGTGTGTGCGTGGTATGCTGGTGCGCACACACACTTTTCTGACGACGAACGACGGTCCGATTTTGGACGCCCTCACCAGTGGATACACGCACAAAAGAAAAACGACGGCAGTGGATCTCTAATACCGTAAGCAACTCTCAAATACTCCAATCATGCGAAGTCTGATTTATGACGCAGAAGTCTGATGTTATCAACCTTCAACTACTAATTCGTAAATCTCCTGAATCGGTTCGTGCTTGGTGGACCGATCTTCCGGAAGACTATCAAGCGAAAGATCCGCGGGAACAGCCCTACCGAATCGTGACTACCCGTAGGTTATCAAACGGGCGCGAGCTTCGCACGTATTGGCGAATGCCGGATGGTTCAGCATTCGATTTCCAAGAGATACTGACTTTGAAACCGGATGGGAGTTGGACCTTTGAAATCCCAAACGGCATGGGCTTCCGCATACTCGACGAATTTCGAGCCGAATCAGTTCCAACCGGAACTAAACTCACCATTCACAGTACTCTGACACCGCTAGACGCTTCCGCTGCCAGCCGTATTTCGGCACAGGAGGAGCTAATGGCCGAAGGTTGGAAGGGCGCGGCAGAAATTTGCGAACATGACTCACCTTGATCAGCTATCAGTTAACATTAACAACAGGTTAATGACGCCGGCCACTTAGATCGACGCAATCGCGCTGATGAGCTTGTCGAGTTCTTTACGCGCAAAGATTGTCGAAACAGGAAATCTCGATTTAGCGGTTCTATCTGAGATTTTCGGCCGCATTCCTTACGGAAGAGTGATATTAGCTCTGTATGATCCTGATAGCCAATTTAACTCATTGATGGTCAACGTCGCAGCTGAGCACCTGAAGATCGGGCGTGATCTCCTCTATCTTGCCTCATCTAGGCCCACAGTCGAAGTCAGGCAGCAATTCAATGGTCTTGGAGTGAACGTGGCGGAATACGAGGCGAAAGATAATGCGGTTCTCTTTGATGATTATTCCACGCAAATGGGCGTGAAGTCACCTGAGAGATATCACTCCACGACTTCGAATCTCAACGAACGGTCCATTACCATAGGTCAGTCGGCACCCCAATGGCCGGCGGGAACGTTGGTTATTGTAGAGTCCTTCTCGAGCATGGCGGTTAATGAGGAGAACGTCTTTGCGAAGTTCTCGAAACGGGCCGTGGGAGTATGGAGAGCTCGAGGAGCAGTCATGATAGTTGGTCTGGCAGTCGATATACATACGTTACAATTCTATCAGGAAATGAAACTGCTATGCGATGGAGTGTTCGAGGTAAGACTAGTTGAACATCACGCAGAGATGATCAATTCGATCAGGTCCAGGTCAATGAAGGGGCAGATGTCAGACTCCAGATGGCGACGGATTCTATTCGACAATAAGATGAAAGCTTCACTCCAATTCCTCAAATAGCGGAAAGAGCAATCTTACAAAGTTTTGCACCGTCGTCGTTCGTTTTCATTTGTGTGTGGCATTAGTGGTGCGCACCCCACCAGAAAATGCTGAAACAATTCGTTCGGACTTTTCGAATGATGTACGTGATTTTATGTTTTCCTGTGTGCTCATTATGGACGGGGTTGTTTTAGTTCAACGAATAAGACATGAGTGTTTGTCTCTCCGATATTTTCGCCGATATGCGATTGTTCATCGTTCCAGACGACTTCTCCTCCCTTAATATCCACAACTACAGACTTACCATTATCGAAAGTAAGTTTCCTCTTGAAAGCACTCAGCATATAGAGCACAGCGTCCGGGTGATGATGCAGCTTTGTCTTATCGCCAGGTTTGTCTTTGTAATCGATAACTCTTACACGGTCATTTTCGAAAATGACCTTATACTTATCCGGATCAGTTGTTACGGCGTGCGGTAAAATATTCCTTGCTGCTGACATAACATAAAAAACCACATACGTACACTAAAACCTTTATTGAGTCCAAAGTGACGGCCTCGCATATCATCGGCTTTTTTTCGGTTGATTTTTAGTGTGTGTGGGTATGCTGGTGCGCACACACACACGAAAACGGGATCGACGGTGGAACGATGGAGTCGTAGTTAGACTTGCCTTGGATTAGAGGTTCTGCGTCGGATAATTCCGTACACGATTGCAGTTAGAAACACTAGGATGGCCAGACCGTATGGGTATTCTCCGATTGAGGATAAACATGTGGAAACAGTGGTCAGAGCGACGGTGGCGGTACTCGTGACGGTGGTTATCGCCTGCTCCAAGACATTCACGAAGCTCGACGCCAGAATAAGCCCGTCAGAGAATTGAATCGTCTCTACACAATGTACCCCAATTGGGTATCCAGAAGTAGAGATTGCTATCGGACCAATGTTACCCGAATTGTCAACAAAGGCCTTGTCCGTAAAAATATTGTTTAGAACGGACCCTGTACAGACTCCGGCGATGTCCGACCAGACCCTAACCGCAACTTCATCAGGCGCCTGGATTGTGTATTCGCCGCCGGAGACTTGGAAGGTATCCCCTTGAATGACCGTGTTGGGGGTAACGTTGATCGTTTGGACGGCATATACCTTTCCAGCATTAAGAAAAACCAGAATGATTACGACTAGGGCTATTGTGGCTTGATTTCTAACCAAAAGCGAAAACCGAGCGAGCCGTCACCGACAGAGGCAATATAACACTTTTGCGTGATGAGGATCTTCTTGACTAATCTTGATTCCCATTTTTTCTTGATGGTGCTAACCAGCCTGTCCACAGACACAACAGAATCTGGTTTTTCATCGTCCTCTTTTGGTGTTGTGTGTGTGCACCAGCATACCCACACACACTTTTGCGCCGTATGAACGAAACAAGTTATTTGACTTGGGCCGAAAGGCGAACTTGAGAAGTGTCTAGGTGTATCGCACAAGAACCTTAAACCCTACAATCACAGAATGGCGTTGGTTCAGGGAGTCGCGATTTGAGGCATGCCATGATCGAGGTGCTGTTGACGATCGCCCTTTTCCTGTTTTTGATTAATGCTCGGCCTGCATATGCCTTTGCGACCCTAGTTCAACAAAGCAACTTCGGTTGTTCTTGCAATAGTGTTAGTGGCTCCCCTCCCACACTGCGCATGTTTCTCTCCTTCTCTCCGGCACTGTGACGGCCGGGGACGTGTTGGTTGTCGGGTTGGCATTCTCTCATCTAGGGAGTCCTTTCCTCATTGCGTGTGGGTCTCCTATGGTGACGGTTGTCTGTGTGACGGATGCCCATGGCTCACAGTTCACGCAAGCCGTAGCGACGGGGGCGACGGGTAGTTCAGCTGTGCTCATTTATACGGCTACCATTCCACCGTGTGGAAGTTGCATCCCCTCAGATGAGTTTACTGTAACATTCTTGCGCGTCGCACTTTCATGGATGTGTACGCGTATGAAGTGTCTGGCGTAAGCACCGTCGGCCTCGCAACCGGCACGGGTTCAGGGTCCGGAACGATTGTTTCCACATCACCGGTCAGCTTCACAGCGGGTGCCTTTCTTCTCGGATTCAATATCCATGATTCCGGTGCGTCGGTTACCGCTGGGTCGGGGTTTACACTCAACAATGACCTCCTCGGGATCTCAGCCGCCGAGTATGCTGACCCGGTCTCTTCGCCAACAACCTTCCCAGCCATCTTAAGCGGCAGCGTGAACTGGGCTGAGGCAGGAATAGCTTTGAATCCGGCACTTGTTCCTCCAATATCTGAGTATCCTGTGGGGCTACCCTTACTCGCTCTCCTAGCTACGGTCGCCTACGGTGTGGTAAGACGCAGAACTTGTGACAGTCCAAAGAAGATGTGATGACTCATCCTTCAGTTCAAGTGTGTGTGGGTCTAATGGTGCGCTTACCAACCGCGGAGAACTTACACAAGCGAAGCCTAGAGACTTTTCATCCTTTCACACACACAAAAATAATTGATTCTCTCGCAGAGTCTAGAACTGATATGTCGTACCGACGCTGTTTTGGATGAATGCGCCTGGTGCTGTCCGCATTATTTCATATACCGCTTTCAATCCTGTACAGTGGCATGGAACGAGGACGCGAGGCTTGAGCGCCGTTAGCTCTTCAATGGTCTTTGGGATTATCGGTTCAAAGATTCCTCCTGTCAGATGCATTCCGCCTATTACTGCATAGATTGTGTCTTGTCCAGTCAGATCTTTCGCATAATTGATTGTGTTAATGATTCCGGAATGACCGCAGCCTGTGATGACGACGAGCCCCTTGTCTTTCACATTTAAGACCAGAGCCTGGTCGTCTTGGATTAGGGGATCGTTTTCCATTTTTCCGTCGATTTCCGCGTAATGAATTGGGAACCCCTTCTCGAATTCATTGATCCTCGGAATTTCCCCTGTGACAAGAATTCTACCATCCAACCGCGGGCTGGGACCACTGTCTTCTACGATTTCGTAACCCGCATCTGTCAAGAGCGCCTTGCTTGGAGGGGGAAGCGGCAACGTTCTTCCATCGGGGAATTTTACCATCCTGTTCCTGAAAGCGTACGGGTGCAAGAGTAACGGCATCTTTCTCGCAGCCGGCATCTTTCGCTTTATGTTTAGAAGTCCACCTGCATGGTCTATGTGGCCGTGGCTTGAAACAACTGTTTCACAATGGGATAAGTCGAAATCGAGGGCTTCTACGTTATGTACGACGGCAAAGGGGTCTAGTCCGGAATCGAATAGAAGACTACGTTTCCTTCCGTCGAGTTCCAGAGTGACAAGCGCTGAAAAGCCATGCTCTGCAATCAGCGGCCTTTCAAACCAATCATTTCCCATCATTTTGGGTCTCTTAGCCACATCGGTTGTTGCGAGTAGAACATCGACCGTGTTGTCCACTAAGCAGGTGACCTCTGCTTTTTCTACTTCTTTCAGGCTAACTGGCATGACTAAAATTAGCGTAGAATGATTAATTTGATTTTTGTGTGTGTGTGGGTCTAATGGTGCGAGCGAGGCAAATTCAACCGTCAATAAATTACGAAACTTTCGTGCAAAGACTCCTTGCGATTTATTTAATTAGAATGAGAGACCAAAATGGAACGTTAGTGCGAACATGTCCTTCGGAAAATTATGACTCCCAGGTTGCCTAAAATAGATGATGCGCAGGGATCAAATTCTCTTGAGTTGGGCCAGCGTCTTCTCGTTCTTCAAGTTACCGGTGTTCAAGGTTGATTTCGGTTCTATCAAAACAACGTGAACCTCTTCATCGGCAACTGGCTTATGCTCAACTCCTTTCGGAATTACGATGAACTCACCCTCATCTAACCAAATATCTTTGTTTCTTAGTTTGATCAGCAGTTTCCCTTTCTTCACAAGGAATAACTCGTCCTCGTACTCGTGTTTGTGCCATACGAATTCGCCTTTCAGTTTGGCAACTTTAACGTAAGAATCGTTGAGTTCGCCTACGATGCGTGGTGCCCAATATTCGTTGAATAGCGCAAATTTTTGATCTATGTTTACTTTCCCAAGGTTAGGGTGTTCTCCCAAAAGTTAGACCTAGCTTTATTGTTTCTTTTCTGTCCAGTCGTAGAATCCTTTCCCGGTCTTCCTTCCGAGTAGGTTTGCGCGCACCATTTGTTTGAGTAGGGTGCTCGGGCGGAATTTTGGATCCCCAGTCTCGTTCACCATCACATCCGTGATGAAGAGGTGTGTGTCAGCGCCAACGTAGTCAACTAGTCTCAGTGGGCCCATCGGCCAGTTCAATCCCAAGGTAATTGCTTTGTCAATATCCTCTGGATCTGCAACCCCTTCTGCGACAAGGAATACAGCCTCGTTAAGGGCTGGTACTAGAATCCGGTTTACAATGAAACCAGGCGTATCCTTCTTGACTAGCACTGACTCTTTCCCGAGTTTAGTAGAAACTTGTTTGATTGTCTCCACCGTCTCATTTGAGGTCTTCAGACCGCGGACAATCTCGATCAATCGCATTAATTGTGGGGGGTTGAAGAAATGCATCCCGCAAACCTTCTCAGCCCTCTTTGTAGCAGCTCCGATCTCGGTAATACTGATCGAAGATGTGTTAGATGCGATGATTGCGTGTGGGGGAGCATACTTGTCAGCCTCTGCAAGAACAGCTTTCTTAATCGGCGGATTCTCAGTGACCGCCTCGATAACTAGATCCACGTTCTGAACAGCCTCTTTGAGGTCCAAGGTGGGGTGAATTCTGTTGAGAATTTCTTTCGATTCGGCTTCGCTTATGGTTCCTTTCTTGACGAAACGTTGAAGGCTGTCTTTGATCATCTTCATGCCATTATCGATGAATTGTTGCTCGATATCCCGCATGCTAACATCGAATTTGCCGGTTTGAGCGCAGACCTGAGTTATGCCATGACCCATTAAACCGGCACCCAAGACACATACTCGCTTCACTTCCATATTGAATCAACGACACATAGTCCGTTTTTCAAGCGAGATATGCTTTCCCATACAGCAGACCTTGGTCTAGAACTCGTAGCGGACGCTTCGCCCATGGTCTATCTGTCACCGGTGGTAGTCAACACAGACGACTGAGTCTATTTTTAACGAAAAGAGAGGAATGTGTATGCGTAGATTAGAATCGTTACGATGGGCATAATTCTCACCGTGTAGTACTGAATTTTCTCTGACTTGATCAAATCCTTCTTGTCGTTATACTTCAGCAGCAGAATTGAGATCGCCAAAGTCGCTACGATGATAATGTACGTCGCGATCATGAACTTGTCCGCGAACGTGAGATAACCCAGGGGTGGAAGCGTGCTGTCCAATGTGAATTGGAAGAACACTGCGGCTAGCAGAGCAGTCACTGTGAGTAAGATCCTCGATTCGAGTCTGCTGCCGACGAGTAGCATGGAAATCAATGCAATGAAAACTACGAAGAAGACCGGAAGGAACATGTTGAATCCTGAAGTTAAGCCCGGCCGGTTGAGGGCGATTGAAAAGATGTAACGGGAATAGGTTTGGTTGTAGGGAGGGTAGAAGTGATCGACTACGCTTGCGTTCCATCCAGCGACGTTCCAACCCACGATTATAACTCTCGGGTCCAAGCCGCTATTACTTGGATCAGGCTGGTATACCAGATATTGTTTGGTGAGAGTGGTATCCTCGATTTCGATATGCAGATTATGAGAGTCGAAAGGGTATTTCTGTAGGTCTAGATTTTCGTAGAACTCTCCTTGTATGCGGTAGAACCTTTCGTTGGTCGTGTTTTCCTGCAAAATGATGCTATCGGCGCGGCCGTCCATGAATTCGAAGGAACCCAGGTTGCATTTGCCGTCGCATGACATAGATAAGTAGAAATCGACTGTATAGGAACCTGTCGATAGATCGAATTTTCCAATCTGAAGCACATAGATTCCGACTCTCACGACGTTGGGCGACGCTGTTGTCTGAGCGTGCACACTTGATGCGTGCATTTGACTGAGCATCAGCGCGAAGAAAAGATAGTAGGCAAGGAGCCGGCTGTATGCCATGGGCCATAGTCTAATTCTTTCCCGATAAAGCGCTTACTGCGAGGCTAACAGGTTATGCCAAAGAAATTCGCAGCTCGACTCAGTCTATCGAAGCTGAGCTGCTACTTCCTTTACTGCGCCTTCGAAGATTTCCAATCCTTCATCGATGATGTCACGGGTTATGATTAGGGGTGGGGCGAAGCGCATCGCTGATTTGCCAGCAGTTATGATTGCCAATCCACGTTTGAAGCACTTGTTCGTTATGTCCTCCACTTCCTGAGGTGCCGGTTCCTTGGTCTCCGGATCTTTAACGAATTCCACTCCGATCATCAAACCTTTGCCGCGAACGTCGCCCATGATGGGGTATTGCTGTTGCATTTCTTTCAGTCGCTTCATCAGGTACGTCCCTTGATGGGTCGCGTTCTCCATGAGCTTCTCTTCCTTTATGATATCAATCACCTGTAACGCGGCGGCGCAAGCTACTGGGTTACCTCCAAAAGTATTGGCATGGGAACCCCCTTCCCAATCCATGAGTTCTTGTCGGGCGACTGCGGCGCCAATCGGAAGGCCCGATGCAAGGGCCTTGGCGGTGGTCACAATATCAGGTGTTACCCCCCAGTGCTCTAATGCGAACCATCTGCCAGTACGCCCCATCCCAGATTGTATCTCGTCGTCAGCCAAGAGAATATCATATTTGTCCAGAATCTTCTTCAGGCGCTGGAAGTAATCGTCGGGAGGAACCACGTACCCTGCCTCCCCCTGGATTGGTTCTACGAACATTGCCGCAGTGTCTTCTGGGGGATGGTATTTCTTGAGTACCTCTTCTTCTATGAAGTCGACGCACCACATGTCGCACTCGGGATACTTCAGCCCGAAGGGGCAGCGGTAGCAGTAAGGATAAGGAACATGGGTTACTTCGGGAACGAGCGGGAAAAAGTGCCTTCTCTGAACGGGTTTACTAGCAGTTAGAGCCATCGTTCCGAAACTTCTTCCATGAAACGCACCGGTATAGGCTAAGAAGAGCGGTTTGCGCGTGTGCCAACGGGCCATCTTCATTGCCGCCTCGTTCGCCTCCGCACCACTATTACAGAAGTACACTTTCTTAGCAAATGAGCCAGGCGTAATCTCAGTTAATTTCTCGGCCAGGTCGATGATTGGCTTATAGTAGAAATCGGTCCATGAATAGTGAATTAATTTCTCAGCTTGATCCTTGATCGCTTTGACCACGCGCGGGTGCGAATGGCCCACGGCCAAAACTACTAACCCCGAATTGAAGTCTATGAACTCGTTACCGTCCACATCCTTAACGACGCATCCCGAACCAGAGTCGGCGACGAGAGGATACCAGCGAACAGCCGATTGCGATATCAGACTCGCATCTTTCTTAAGCAATTCCCTCGCCTTAGGTCCAGGCGGAGTGGCAACGATCTTATGTCGCTCAACTTTAGCCACCATTACGAGTCACCCGCTTATTGGAACGCGAGCGCTTAGTCCATGAATTGTAAAAGGCTTCCGTTCATCTCTCGTGCATAACACCTAGTTCACTGAAGGACCGGTTTCATGATAAACCAAGGTGGCGTCCCGATCATTTTATGATTAGAGGTACCACTCTTTGGTGATCAACGTCAAAGAGCCCTTTGTCTGTAATTCTTGCGTGAGATATTACCGGAAGTGCGAGCGTGGAGATTATCAGTATGGTTCCGTAATCGACGAGTCCAAGTTGTTCCTCCACTTTTCTGAATGCCAGCAATTTTCCTGCGACTGTCTCAGCCTTTTCTTCCGACATGAGGCCTGCTACCGGTAGCTCAACTTTAGCCAACACCTTTCCTCCGTTCACTGCAACCAACCCACCTTGGCACTCGATTAGAGTGTTTGCGGCCATCGCCATATCTGGCGGGTTATTCCCAACAACAGTAAGGTTGTGTGAATCGTGTGAAATGGTGGTAGCTAAGGCTCCTTCCTTCAGACCGAATCTATCCAGGAAGCCAAGCGACTTGTTTCTGGTTTTTCCGTGTCTTTCCAAAACGGCAACGGTCGCACCATCGTGCTGCACGATATGGTCCTTGACGGTCATGTCTTTTTCCTCAAAGTTGGTTAAGAAGCCCTGCATGGTTATTGTGCGGACTCTGATCGATCCAGTCTCTTGTTCGACCCGGACCTGGAAATCTCCCGGCGTCACGCTCGTGAAGTTTCACTGTGTGTGTTGCTTCTTTCGGGAAATGCGTCGTCGTAAGTTTTGTTGTAAGCATACCATTTTCTGCTACGATTCTCCCATTCGCAACAACCAAGTCCACTCTGAACTCATTCAAGTCTTTGAGTAGTAGGATGTCGGCGATTTTTCCTGGGGCTATGGCGCCGCGGTCGAATAGGCGAAGGTGTTTGGCTGGGAAGAGGGTTGCTGAGCGGACGGCGTCGATTGGATCGAACCCGTTTCGTATTGCTTTGCGCACAACATCGTCCAAATGTCCATCTCGCACGAGATCGTCTGGCATTGTGTCGTCAGTAACGAATAGCAGGCCTTGCTTGCTAGGAAGCTTGGCCAGCAATTTGACTAATCCGGGAACGAGAGAGAATTTCCTTAGCTTTGCGAACATTCCGAGCCGCATTTCGCGGAGGATTATGTCAAAATCAGCCTTGTAACCATGTTCGGAGTCCACAGGGAAGTATTCATGGTTTGCTTCAATTCCTGCGGCTGCGTACGCGTTCGTTCCCTTTTCGTCTAGACCCATGCAGTGACCGTCAATAACGACTCCTGCCTCCCTGCCAGCCTTGACTATACCAGTCATACGTTCATCGAGGTTGACAACGCCGCTGTAATCCATTACTTCTGCGAGGCCGATAACCCTCTCCCAACCAAGCATTTCTCTAACATCTGATGCTTGAATTTCAGCCCCCGCTGTGTCCGCGTTCAAGACCGCAGGGACGCACGTAGGGACGAGAACAAGAACCTTCAACGGCAGGCCTGCACTGGAATCAAGCATCATCCTTACCCCGGCTTTCCCTAACACATTTCCAATTTCATGAGGATCAATTGCCACGGTAGTCGTCCCATGTGGTAGAACGGCCTCAGCAAATCGCGGTGGAGTAAGCATACTGCTCTCAATGTGGAGATGCGAATCGATCAGGCCTGGTATGGCATACATTCCTTTCGCGTCGAAAACATCCTTCGACTTAGTTGCTTCTAGATCTCCAACATAGGAGATTATGTCGCCACAAATCCCTATACTGGTCTCGTATTGTTCGCGGGTGTAAACATTCACGAGCCGCACGTTTCTCAGTACGAGGTCGAACGGGACGTCTCCGCGTGCAGTCTGGACTACTTTTTCATAACTCAAGTTTGAATCAAGTCTTTCCCAATACTGGCAACCCTAGGAAATGATTACAAGGCTTTCGTGATCGTTGACGTAACAAAAATGGATGTGGTTGGTGTGACTTCGGCGAGTCAAGTCGCCACGGAGCGCTTGGTTCAACGATCGCTTGCGCCTGCAAGATGGTTCTGGTTGGATTGGCTCAGAGTTATCGCCATGGGCACTATCTTCCTGTTTCATAGTAGCAGGCCCTTCGCGCCGCCTCCATGGCATGTTATGAACTCGACTTTGGATCTAGGGTTCACTCTGTTCGACGCTTTCATTTCCGGATGGATCATGCCCCTCTTCTTCGTAATCTCAGGTATCGCCGTGTACTCTTCTCTAAGAAAACGAAGTGGAAGTGCCTCTCAATTCCTTAAGGACCGATTCATGCGACTCATGATCCCCTTCCTAACCGTTGGACTGCTAGTCATTTTATCTGTGAACGTTTACTACGACGCAGTCTTCCACGGGAATTTCACGGGAGACTTTCTCAGCTTCTATCTTGGACCGTACTTCACGAAGTTCTTCCCATTCGACCTGAACTTTTCATCCACCTATTTCGCAGAACTCGAATCAGGGCATATACCTTTGGTACCTCTTCTGGCTGTTCGCCTTCTCCATCGCGACATTTCCCTTGTTCAGATGGCTCGCGAAGGAAGTGAACCGCGAGAGGCTCTCGAAGCTGTACGCTGCCTGCAACAGGCGGGGAGGCATTCTATTGCTGGCGATTCCTCTGATCATTGTGAATATAGCCGCGGTGCCGCCTTACTTCGTCTTTCCCAGCGGCTATGGAGGCTGGAAACTCCCCGCATACCTCGTGCTTTTCGTCATTGCTTACGTGATGGCTTCTAGCCCTCAATTCGAAGAGTCGATCGAGAAGAACCGGAAAATCAGCTTGATTTTGGGGGTCGTCATAAGCCTCATCATAATCGCCATAGCAGCTTCATCCGGAGGCGCGCCCGCTTCATCTGGCATAGACGGTTCTTACGTTGTGGTTTCCACGATCTGGGCATTGAACGGGTGGTGCTGGGTGACGGCGATACTTGGCTTCGGGCGCAAATACCTCTCCTTCGACCACAAATACCTGAAAGTCTCAAATGAACTCGTGTTACCGTTCTATATTCTCCATCAGTCCGTCATCGTCGCAGTAGCCTTCTATGTTGTCGGTCTGAACTTAATCGTGATCGAGAAATACCTTCTAATCGTGCTCGTATCATTTCCAATAATAGCGGCTCTACTTTACCCTGTTAGCAAAGTCAATGTGCTCAGGTTTCTGTTTGGAATGCGAACGAAGACGCACGCTTCCTGAGGGCGAGCAACAATCGCATGTGGGGTTATCGTGGTACGCACCCACATGGACAGTCGTCAAGCCATATTGTAGAATATCGTTCGAGACGCGTTTTCTCGGCTGTTGCTCACTCGGGAGGGATTTCTTTGTAGGCGAGTGATATGTCGATTCCTCGTTTTCCGTGGTAGTACTTGGATACCCCGTAAAGAACCAGGCCTGTTAGAAATGAAGCTGCTACGTATGAGTATGCGAATGGGTTTCCGCCCCAGATCGACGGGAACGCGAGGAACTGGTAAAGCAGGTACAGAAATACTAGAGAGGTGAAGGTTCCACAGGATAACAGCAACCATTTCGCTTGTCCCTTCTCCTTCCTAACTCCATACACCGCCCCTGCTGCTCCGATGCATGCGAAGTAAATCATCGAGGCGATGACACTTCCGTAGAGGGATACCAAGAGTTCCATAGAGGAAGGAAGCTCCGCCGATCAAGAAGATGACTACGACAAGGTCAATCAAGTGAGCCACGACTGGAGAACCCCATTTGGGAGTTACATAGGCGATTTTTGATGGGAGGAAGCGGTCGAATGCTTCGGCGAACAGATACCTAGAAACAAGAATTATCCCGTAAGCAAGGATGGCGACGTTCCAGACAATCCATCCCAGCCCAATGAACCATGACAAGGCGACGTTGTTGGATACTCCCATCGCTAGAGTCCAGAAGTTGAACGAGTATGTATACACCAAAGTAGAATTGGCTAAGGCGGCCGTAATGAATTCGAACCCTCCTACAAAGTACATCGTTGCGAACGAACCGGTAACGAGTAAGAAGATGATGAACGCTGCGATTGGAATATTCCATTTGAGAGTTTTATTTCCGCCTTTGAGTTCAGACGCTACGGCAGGGCCTGCGAAGACCCATGGGTAAACGAAGATTGCGAAGAACGGAAGCATCATAATTGTGGCGTTGAAATCGAACGTAGGCCCCGTATAAGACGCAGCGACCTTTGCGTAGGTCGTATTCGCGCCGATGCTATTGAGGAAGTCCATGTAACTCGACACTCCTGCCCTACCGGCGGAGAGTAATGTGATGTTGGCGACGATCATACTAATGACGCCGAGAGTAGTGCATACCGCTACAAGTTTGTATCCGAACTTGGGTCTCCAGATATTCACGCCTATCATTACGGCAAAGATCACGGCACCAAGGACAAACTGGGACACTACGTCAGCTCCTTGAATGTTCCCAGGCAAGGCGAGTCCAAGGCAGCTTGTAATTCCGCAGCTCGTGTAACCCAAAGACGCACCCACTGAACCGATTGCAAAGATTGTTGAAAGCGTAATCAGCGCAAGATATGCCATCGTCTCGAGGGCTGGACCCATGAAGGCTAGGGATCCTCCTAACCATCCGCCGAAAGTCCGGGAAAGCCAGACATAATCTCCGCCCGTTCTAGGTATACGTTGAGTCATCATCGTGTAGACGACAATTTGCGGTATAGAAAGCACGAACGCAATAATTGATCCATACACAAGGTTTACGCCGGATATGGTTGGCAACAAAACCATCGTGAAACCCACAACGGCGAGTGCCGCTCCGGCTGACATGTCAGCTATGTTGAGAGCGACCGCATCAAAGAGAGAGACGTTCTTGATCAGCCCAGTAGCTTCACGAACGAAAACAGCGCCTTTAGCCAATTAGTCTTCCCTAGAACGCCATTCATGACGTCTGTTCGCATAAAAGACTTTGTTGACACTTTCAAATGGCGGCGGACCCGATCGTGACAAAGATTTATGAACGCACCCAAAAATAAAGCCCGAAGGCCACTTTGTCAAGTAGAATTAACCAAATGATCTACGAGTTTCCAAAGGCTGAGTTACACCTTCACATTGAGGGCACGTTCGAGCCGGAGCTAATGTTCGAAATAGCGCAACGAAACAAAGTAAAACTTCCTTACAAAACCGTGGAGGAGGTTCGAAAGGCCTACAAGTTCACGGACCTGCAATCGTTCTTGGACATATACTACAACGCGATGAGCGTTCTTCTTCACGAACGAGACTTTTACGAGCTAACCACGGCTTATCTCAAACGAGCATCATCCCAAGGGGTTCGGCACGCTGAAATTTTCTTCGACCCCCAAGCACACACAGATCGACACGTACCTTTCGACACCGTAGTCAATGGAATAAGTCAAGCACTCGTTGACGGCCAGAAGAACATGGGAGTAAGCTCCAAGCTCATAATGTGTTTTCTGAGAGACCTCTCAGCGGCTTCCGCCATGCAAACGCTCGAGAAGGCATTTTCGTACAAGGACAAGATTTTCGCAGTAGGGTTGGATTCCAAAGAACTCGGTAACCCTCCCAAGAAATTTCAAGAAGTGTTCGCGAAAGCAAGGGACGGAGGCTTTCTTGCCGTAGCACACGCAGGGGAAGAAGCTCCACCGGAATATGTTTGGCAAGCTTTGGAACTATTAGGGGTGTCTCGAATCGATCATGGATACCACTCCCTTGAGGACCCCAGATTAGTGGATAAACTTGTGAAGGAACAAATCCCCCTAACCGCCTGCCCATTGGCCAGCGTCGGCGTCCAATACTTTGAGTCCATGGATAAGTTCCCAATCAAGAAGATGCTCGATCTAGGCTTGCTCGTGATGCTGAACTCAGATGACCCGGCGTACTTTGGCGGCTATGTCGCAGAGAATTACAAAGCAGTGACGGACGCGCTTAGGCTCACCGAGCAAGATGTGCTCAAACTTTTGAAGAACTCATTCAAGGCTTCCTTCTTAGAAGAGAGCAGTAAACAGCGATATATCACACAACTGGACGAAAAATTCTGATCCGAGATCGAGTGTCTCGCCTGGAATTCTGCGTTATATTGAACAACTGGAAGCGAAAATTAAGAGTAAGTGTTCGAAATACGATATCGAATGTCTCGCTTGGAATATTACGAGGTTGTGGTTTGCTCAGCTTCGACGCTCTCGTCTTCTTCAAACTCGCCTTCGTCTTCTCCTTGCGAGAGCGTGATTTCGATCGTTGAAATGTTGCCCCTAGTACCGTCGTAACGGGTGACGTCTTCTGAACCAAGGTTTATGCTTTTAATGAGTACGTCTTTGAGAAAGCTATGCCTTAGCATTTGTACGGTGTCGATGGCTTTCTCTATCGCTTGACCCCTCGCCCTGACCATAACTTCCTCGTTGCCGGAATTGAAGAGCGTTACGCAGGCTGTGACGTAGTTCATGACGGGTTTCTTGCCAATTCGAACGAGGTTCGGTTGACTCATCGAACACACCAAAACAAAATTGTTGGATTACTCGTGAAGGGCGTTGCGATTCAGGGTTTTCTGGGAAGGACCATCTCGCGTTCTATTAAGATTGTTCGACGAAGAATTCGCTATTAAAATAGTCTGCTCTCTCTAGCCACCAATGGTGTGCATTGGTCGGATATGTTCAAGCCCTTCATATTTCTTGAGCAATGTTTCAACACCAGGCGCCTTACGCAGAACTGCGTCGCGCATGAAATTCAGAATGGCTTCATCGGATGCTCCGCCTCTAAGCAGGGGTCTTAGGTCGAATCCAGTTTTGTCAAAGAGACACGGAACTATTTTGCCATCCGCGGAAAGACGGATTCTGTCGCAATCGGAGCAGAATGGTTCGGTTATTGAAGTAATTATTCCGATCTCACCTTTTCCGTCTTGAAACTTGTAGAGCTTTGCAGTGCTTCCGGCTTGGCGTGGAACTGGGGCCAGCGGGTAGTGTTCTCGAATTCTTTCCACAATCTCATTGCCGCTCACTACCTTATCCATGCCCCAATGTTGTTGACCATCGAAGGGCATGTATTCAATGAATCTCACCGTGACGTCGCCCGCTATCGCAAGGGAAGCCAGGTCCGCAACCTCGTCATCATTGCAGCCGCGAATGATTACGGCGTTTATTTTGAGAGGTTTGAAGCCGCTTGATTTCGCAGCTCTTATTCCAGCGACAACGGTCTCGAGGACACCGCCTCCCGTTATCTGGCTGAACCTTTCGGGCTTGAGGCTGTGAAGGCTTACAGTGACTCCCTTCAACCCGGCCTTTCTTAGGGCCGAGGCTTTCTCAGACAGGAGGAATCCGTTCGTGGTCATGCTGAGCTGGCGGAGTTTGGGAATCTTAGCTAAGAGAGCGACTAGTTCCTCGATGTCGCGGCGCATTAAGGGTTCGCCGCCACTCAACCGTATGTTCTCTACACCCATACCCACGAAGAGAGATGCAACTCGCTGAATCTCCTCATAGCTGAGAATCTCGCTCTGCGGCAACCAGACCGGGTGTGTGGGCATGCAGAACTGACAGCGGAAGTTACAGCGGTCCGTAACCGAAATTCGGAGCTTACGCGCAACGCGCCCATAAGAATCGGTTAGAACCGGCACTAGACCTAAGCCGCCCTATGTAGCATGCAGAAAGTGCATCATTTAAAGCCTAATTTTCCCCATCAAGAGTGAACCAGATATGAGTCCATCAGGACCTCCGCTGGTGTCCTCATCCTCTGAGCAAATTGTATTGTTCGTTTGCGTGGAGAATACCTTTCGTAGTATCATAAGTGAAGCTATTTTCAACACATATGCACCAAAAGGCTGGCATGCAGAAAGCGCCGGCGTGCAACCCAGCGAAGCCATCAACCCAGTCGCCATCGAGCTCCTACGAGAGATTGGAATCGAAATCGGCTCGAAAAAGCCTAGGTCGGTCACGCCGGAGTTAGTCGCCGGTGCAACTCGGATCGTCACTTTCGGCTGCTTAGACCGCTGTCCCATCGGTGCTAAAGAAAAATCGGAGGATTGGCCTATCCCCGGGAGCACGACCGGGAAGAATGGCTCTCTGAGGAGCCCTGTCGAGTTACATGCGATTCGCGGTGAACTAGAACGCCGGATTCTCAAGTTAATCCATGAAATCGAACGAAGCACACCAGCTCAGTAAATACGTCAACCACCATCGAAACAATATATCGGCGGGGTTAAGGTAATGGTGCAGCCATGCCTAGAAAACTTCCGTCCTCATACTTGCGGAAACTGAACGAGGAACAGAAAAGAACCAAAGTTTACGCTGAGAAAGCGGCAGAAAAGAAACTGGAGCCAAAGGATCCGGATTCGGGAAAGCTCAAAGGGTTTACGGGGATTTGTCAAACGTGTGGGTCTCGCACGAAATTCACTGTAGACAAGTTTGGGTACGCGACATGCGGAAACTGTAGGGCAATTGCCAGTTACAAGTTCGGGCACGTAGCGTAATCTGAGTTCGATAGGAAGCTACGTAACCACAGGTTGCTCGAGAGCATCAACACTCGCTTCATCTAGATCAAGATCGAAGACTTCCTCGAACCTCCTTCGAACCTGCTCTTTCACATCACGGAACTTCAGGTCTGTCCCAAGCAGGGCTTTCATCGAGGTCATGGTTGAACCAGAGAACCCGCAAGGGTTAATCTTGTGGAAGTAACTCAAGTCCGTGTTCGCGTTGAGCGCGAATCCGTGAAAGCTTACCCAGTTTCTGATCGCTGCCCCGATTGAAGCAATCTTCTTGCTTCCTACCCATACACCAGTCTGCTCTCCTCGCCCCCCAGCTATCCCAAACTTCCCAATCGTCAGAATGAGAGTTTGCTCAATATTTCTTAGGAATCGATGAATGTCTCGCTCTCTCTCATTCAAGTCTAGAATCGGATAACCCACTACCTGTCCCAAGCCGTGGTACGTCCATTGGCCCCCGCGCTCTATTCGATAGACTGGGATGCCATCTATTTGGGGAGGGATGTCCCCAGACACGGCTTTGCCTACTGTGAATACATGTGGATGCTCCACCAAGATCAAGCTATCCGGAATCAGTTTCCTCGCTCGAAGATCAACGAGCTTCCGCTGAAGTTCCCAGACTTCTGCATACTCTCGTTGTCCGAGGTCGAGTAGATTTCCTTTCGTTGTCATTTTTGTAGGATGTGAATCGCTTTTCCTTTTGCTGCCTCGGCTGCCTCCATCACACTTTCTGGTAAAGTGGGGTGGGGGTGAACTGTGAGTCCAATGTCTTCTAATGTTGCTCCCATTTCTATGGCGAGAGCGGCCTCGCTGATTAGGTCAGAGGCTTCGGTACCAACTATGTGAACACCGAGAACCAAGTCGGAGTTCTTGTCGGCCACTATCTTGGTGAAACCCTCGGTTTCCCCTGCGAGGAGTGCGCGTCCCAAGGCTGTAAACGGAAACTTCCCAACGATAGGTTCGTACCCCTTTTCTTTTGCTTGCGATTCGGTGAGGCCGACAGTTGCGATTTCTGGGTCGGTGAATATGACTCCTGGGATCGCATGAAAGTCAGCTTCACTGCTCATTCCCGCGATAACCTCCGCGGCTACAATCCCTTCCTTGGAGGCCTTGTGTGCGAGCATGGGTGGTCCCACCACATCACCGATCGCATAGATTCCTGGTGAGCTGGTTTGCATCTTCTTGTTGACTTGAATGAACCCGTGGGAATCAGTTTGGACCCCGGCCTTTTCCAAGCCGATTTCGTCGCTATTTGGACGCCTTCCGACGGTGACCAAGACCTTGTCAGCCTCAAATGCGCCTTCCTTCCCGTCCTCTAGGGTGGCGTAGATTTTCCCGTCACGATATTCCTTTGCCTTGGATTTGACATGATATTCAATGCCAAGTTTTCGAAGTGACCTTTCGACGACTCTCACGAGGTCAATGTCGGTTCCCGGGAGAAGTTGGTCTAACATTTCGATTATGGTCACCTTCGTTCCAAGTTGGGCGTACATAGTTCCCATCTCCAATCCAGTCACGCCGCCCCCGATTATGCCCAACTTTTTCGGGACTTGCTGAAGTGAGAGTGCTTCGGTTGAGCTGATTATGCTGGTTCCGTTGAACTTGAAAGTGGGAAGGTCGAAGTAACGCGAACCCGTTGCTATGATGATGTCCTTTGCTTCAATGATCTCCGTCCCAGTCGACTCTTAACTTCAAGCTGGTGAGCGTCAATGAATTTCCCGGATCCTTTTACGAGCTTGACGTTGTTTCCTTTGAGTAGGTAATCGATACCCGATACTAAGCCGATCGACTACACCCTGTTTCCATGCTTGCACTTTAGCAAAATCTACGTTAACCCCGGTTACCTCTAGGCCAATCTGTTTGGCTGCTTCTACCCGCTGTTTTAGTTTCGCGACGCGGATAAGTGCCTTCGAGGGTATACATCCAATGTTTAGGCATACACCGCCTAGCTTTTCTTTTTCTATGAGGATCGTTTCCTTTCCGAGCTGCCCGAGTCTTATGGCTGCAACATAACCGCCCGGCCCACTCCCAAGCACAGCAGCTTCCGTCTTCTGTGTCATTTTAACCCCTAAATTCAGATTTATGAGGCGAATGTTAGGCTTAATCCTAAAAGTTTGCTTCGACCCTCCCGAACCTCCCGTTCGGATTTCTCCAGCCGTTCAGCCACCTCGTCGAGTTCGGCTAGGTACTGGATCTCAAATCACCGATTGCTCGCAGAAATCTAGACGTATGGCAAAGCTACGCTAACCTGGTCTACCGTAGCGGTTTAATGGTAGTCCAGACTGAGTTCAAATTCAGTTGCCCGCACCACTAGACCCACACACACTGAACGACCCGCCGGAAGACTGCCCTCGACTAATTCTTCAAGTGTTCAACGTCCATCCCATTAGATCTCTTACAAGTGTGATCTGTTCGCGTATTACGTCCACAAGCTTCTTCACTGGTTGTAACGCTGCGAGGTATGCGCCTTGCGACCCGTAAGTTGTTGCAATAAGCTCTTCATGCTGCCGGTTATAATGCTCGCAATGAATGAACAGGTTTCGCAATGCTCTAAATTGGATAGGTTTTAGCTGAAACAGAAGTCCACTCGACTTTGCGACTTCCCATGAATCAAGAGGGATGTACGGAAGCTTATCGGAGTCAAGTTCGTGAAACACTTGATCCATCACATCAACCTCTTCTCTCAGTAACAAAAGCAACTTGCCTAGGTCGCCTTCCTGTTTCTCCCACTTCCGTTGAGCGGCGGGTATGCGATAAGTAACACGAATTGAGTGGGATTTAGCGAAATCTGTTCGAAGAGACCCTCGTAGCCACAGACTGGTTTATCGCAACGGTTCGGTGCAACAAGCTCTGGGGTATACTCGGTTCTGCAACGAGGGCATCTAACCATACGCTTTCCTGACCACGCAATCGTCGCGAATCCAGCATTGGCATAGATTGGTGCCCAACTTTCCGCGTCGAGTTGAGGAATGACAACACTAACAGTGTCAGTTGGGTGGCTTCTCTTGTACTTTTTGAGTTGTCTTAGTGTTCCTCCGATATCATATTCGTGAATCTCCCCAACCCGCAAAACCTTGACGTGCGTCTTTATCTCGAATCTTAGTCTATGATTCGAGGTCGTGGCTGAAACATCGGGCCAGCCTTCCCCAGAAGGATCTTCCAGATCGAAGCCCAAGAGATCTTCCCGCACCAGTTCTTTTGTGATTGTTCTTAGACCACCATCCAGAACAAACGTGCGAGCAACATCATCCTGAAGAGTCACTGACCGGACACTTCCTACTCCTTTGCAATGGATCACGTCTGGGAGACATTATGTGATCTCCACACTGTTCTAGGTTTTGGTTATTGGAATGCCAAAGTCGGCAAAAGTCTTCTGGATCTCAGAATTGGCCAGACTTACTGCTATCCCGTATAGACTTGGTATCTTTATCCAAATTTCTTGGCCGTTCTTCTCCAAATGCCTTTGACGAACTGGCATGGGTTGAAAGCGTGTGCAAATAGCATGAACATTTCCAGTCGATTGAGCGATAATAGGTCCACCGCTATTTCCGTAGTTCAAAGCCTTGTCAAGCACGTATACCTTTGTATCCGCCGCGGACATCACCATTCTTGACTTCTCGAAAGTTGAAGAAACTATTGCAGATGTAACTCGCGGGGAATGCTCAACTATTCCGACTGTTGCGCCCGGCATTTCGAATGATTTTGCCATCGACAATGGGTACCCAAATGAGTATACGGGCTCTCCCTCCTCCAAGTCGCGCACTGAAGTGAGTATGTAGGGAAACTCAGTTTTTCCTTGTAGCCAAGCCTTGTTGGAGTTCTTTGCGAAATCAACTTTTATTAGCGCAAAATCATTTTTCGAATCTACATGTTTTAGCTCAACGTACTGACACATGTCTCCGGGTCTCCCTTGCCCTGGTCGAGATTCTTTCATCAACCAAGCCTGGTTGACATCATCTCGAACTTTTGCTGACTCACCTTCGCCATGCATTACGACATGTGCAGCCGTAGCAAACCAGCCGTCACTTGACACGAAGAAACCTGTTCCTGCAGGTGTTGGCAGACCTTTGTTCAAATCGCTGGGAAGATCGATAGAGAACGTGGCAGTTTGTGTTCGACTAAGGGTTTTCCTAATCATCGATTGTACCTTCTATCCTTGCAGCGACCTTACGATACACTCGAAAACTTTTTCGACCTTTGGCGTTTTGTCGGAGATAATGAAGCGTACTCTTGCCAATGCCCCGTTGTTTGGCATGAGATCCAGTGAGCGAGAATCTTAGCGCGCATTCCAAGATCCGCATTTCGTACTAGCCTTGGTGCAGGATAGTCCGCACTACAATTTCAACACGCCGAACAGTAGCGCGTCACGGCCGGCGGCTGCGAAGAGTGGTGCAGGGTGTGGGTATTCATGGTTTGAGGTTTGTAAGTTTATGGCGAGTTGGGGATGTTTATGAAATCAATATGCTTTCGTTTCTTGGAACTTGGATAGACATAAGAAGAATCAATGGTAACCTTCCGGCCTGCAATGACCCGAAGAACAAAGGTCCCGAAACAGATCGAAGCAAGCGTTCTCTTTGAGAATGATCACACATGCTGCATTTGCAGAGAACCGCGGGAAAGACGTAATAACACATCATATAGACGGAGACAGCAGTAACAATGATCCGACGAACCTAGCCGTTCTCTGTCACGATTGTCATAGCAGAGTCACAGGTACACACGGCCTTGGCCGGAAATACTCTTCAATAGAGGTCGGGAAGTACAAACGGGATTGGGAGTTCATTGTACGAAAGAAGCGGCACCTTATCATTGAACCGTATCGGAAACTTGAGAAATCTGAAGTGAGATCCACTAGATTCGAGATCAAAAGAAATCTGTACGAGCTAGCCGACGGAGAATGGCAAACGAGCCAAAGAGATACTGGAGCTACTAGACATTTATTACATCTATGAGGGCGAGTCGGATTATGTTTTGGATACGCTAAACGTTCTGGTACCACTCACTCACGGCGCCACAAACCGCCTCGCAGCGGAGTACGCTCTTCACTATTTTTGGCATCTCCCCGGACCAGAGTACACCCAGATCACAAAGAAAGACATGCGAATTATAGGCAAGGCCATACAATTTCTTACTTGGATGGGGGAATACAGTGCTGAATTCGGCGAAGAAGGCACGACAGTACGGGCGGCCTTGAGAGCTCTTCACTCACTATTCGAGACGGTCAGCTCCTACCACGTGAAGAAGCTGGAGACCAGAATTAAGAAATCATATCGGTCAATCAGGAAGGCAATGCTGGCGTCCGAATATCCGAAAAGAGAAAAGAAGTCGATCATAGCGACCGCAGATTCTTACTTGAGAAGAACATAGATGGAATAGAAGTTCGTCACGGGCGGCGGGGGCGGCGCACCACTAGACCCACACACACGAAGCGCTACATTACAAGTCCTACGTGACCAGTGTTGCTTCGCCGTTTTGTTTAATTTGGATTTCGTGCCATCGAGCATCGTGCGGCTGGCCCTTTAGGCTTCTGATGCGGAGGAGGTTCTTCGCTTCCTCATCTCGCTCCTTAACCCGCACGTCGATAACTCCGTCAATGTCGCTTTCCAATCGTTTGTAAAATGACTCCGTATGAATACCACGGACAAATCCGTTGAGAAGTATCCTTTTGGCTCTCCGGCAGTTTGGGTTGACTCTGCTGATCGCCCCTTCCAGGTAGGGTTTCTCTTCATTGAATCGAAGCAATTGCGAGCTGGACCCCGCTACGGTGAGAGCGCCTGGAGGCCAAGTTTCAAAGGCGTCCCCAGATTCGGGGCCTTGCGTCATATCCTTGAGGTATTGAACGCTGAGGTCGGAGAGTTTCAGAGAAATGCGCACGGTATCCTCCCTCGATCGGTTCGAACATAGAGGGCCCTCCTTCCTCAAGTCTACCCCCGGTAAGCGTTGCTGAATACCAGTCGTCCAAGGCAAAACGGCCTTCGCTAATCACCGTTGAGACATCAACGCCCAACGCAAGCAGCCTCTCCCTAACGGTTTCTGGGGATCCAAGCATGGCGGTGTATGATACGCGTCCCCCTGCACGAAGGTAACCTGCGGTGATCGTGCCGCAACAGGTAACCATTAGGATTCTGGATCAAATTCAACAAGGAATAATGTTCCAGGTTTAACTCCATCCGGGATGAGGTCGGTTAGGACTGGGATGCTGACTAGGTGGTCAGAGGGCAAGGTAGGGCGAGGGAAGCAGTGGTTGAGGTCACCAAAAGGATTGACGGTTGAACTCGTTTTTTCTGGGGGGAAGTGCACACCACTAAAGCCCGGTTCTGTTAACTTAAACGGGTGGTCGAGTCAGTGTTTTCCCATGTTAACTATTCGGGAGGTTATTCGATAGTCTATCGGATGCTAACTCTAGAGTTCGCTTAGGAGATCGGTTAGCCTCTTTTCTAGCTTCTTGAGTTTTGGTTCAATAATATAGAATTGAAAGTGGTTGACGGCTAGGCCGATCATCTTTTGAATTTCGCTCTCGTCAGGTTCGCTCAACATTCTTCTTTCACCTCTATGACGAGAGGTCTTCGTACGTACCTTAAGAGAACTTTTCTTCTTTCCAACGAATCGAAGTTTAATTAAATCTCAGTGTTAATTCGTGAAAGCAGTTTTCTTATTTTTGTATCTTAGACGAAAATGACGGGGAAATCGTTGGGGGATTTGTTCAGCCGACGACTTGCAAACCAGTTTTTCAGCCTCTTGCGAACATATAGAATGGCGGGCGTCATGGCTGGAATCGCAGTCAAGACGACTTCAACCATTTGAATGCCGATCAATAAATCCACTCCTCCTTAAGCTGCCGCCGAACACCTGTTATGCCAAATGCCTCTTTCACCCAATCGCTAATGGAAGCTGGCTCCATGTATTTTTGCGTGAAATAACGAACTCCAAGCGTTCCAATCCCCATGTTGCAATTGTAGCACAAAGGAACGAGATTCCTTAGGCTGTCACTTCCACCCCTTGACTTTGCGATCTTGTGACCAACATGCCATGCACCGTGCTGACCCTGTTGCCTATTTGAAAAAGAAAGCCACTTCCCGCAAATGTAACACTGACCATTGTTCGATTCGAAAACCAACATTTCTCTCTCGGCTTGAGTAAACACGGGCAGTCCCCTCTATTCTTGAGATTATGCGTTCATTCTTCTCAGCAATCGGATGCGTTCTTTCTTCTCCCTGTCCCACTCAAGCTTTCCACGCGGTAAGGGTTTAGGACCACCGATTTCGAGCTCGGCACGATCTGGAGAAATTGTATTGATTACTGTTTCCCCGACCTTGGGTTTTCGTGAAGCATGGCCCACCCTAAAGTATTTGGGGCTTTTACGCCTAAACATTGACCTACTCCCTCCCAATCTAAAGCTCAAACCTGAACGCCCTCTATCGTATGGAAGAATGCTTTGTCAAATACTGGTTGCCAAGTCGGATGGTCTTTCTTCACACACTCGATACATTGCGCAAGGGTTTCTTCCTTAGTCTTCCCCAACTTCAACCCTTCTCGTCTTAAGGCATTGTAAAAGCCACGCAAATCTGCTTGACCATCGTAGATGTGCCTACCCGTCCTCGGAATATGTTGAAGTTCGCCGTTAACTATCTGTGTCATCTCTTCCTTTTTCATAATTCACACCCATTCATGCCCACAGGAAGCCGCACCGCATCTATGAGGTTCTACGTGTCCTTTAGGAAGAACGCAACCGTGAATGTGAGTCGTGTCGGTAGCTTTGCCAACTCCACAACGGTCAGGTGGAGCATACTCAGTTAGATGTGCTCTATTCATCCGAGTCACCGAGACAGAAGGAGAAGGTGATGGGTATTGAGAAGTTGATCGTAGCGCAGCTGCCACAAGAGCACTCAATTGGATGATTTTGTGAACGCTGATAGAGCCAAGCTAGACCTTCGACAGCGAGAGCAACTAAAGCCGCATTCCTTCGCTTCAATAGCAGTCACTTATCCGAAAAGATTCGCAAAGAACTGGAATACAGGCAAGAGAAAACCGAACGCAAAAAGCATTGGTGCTAGGTATTTGCAAGCTTTCTTAACCGCTAACAATTGGTCATGCTGTTGACCACTGAACGCCAATGTCAAAGCAACCATGCCCAAGACGAAGCCAGCACTTGTGAGCCAGTTTATCCCAACCCATCCAGCGATCTGAAGTCTTAGTTCGGGAATGCCCATCGTAAAAGTCCATGTTAGAATGCCATGCTCAACTAGGAGTGTGGGAAAATACAGGATTATGGTTACGACTGCGCAGAAGAAAGCCCAAACACCGCTACGCCACCTAACCGAATCGGCAAAGCGATTCGAGATGGCCATTAATCCACCAAGGACCACACCAGCAAATAGTCCAACGAATAGAGGATCTCCTAGCATGTCCATGTTAGTGCTACACTGTCCTAGCTGTACAGTTAGGACAGTAATTATACTGTATTATTAAGCTTTGCTCGGACGTTGGACAGGCTGTATGAATACCTCTTTGCCCTTTGACACAAGCGCCACGTACTCTGGGTCACCGAGATCAGTCATTACATCCTTAGGAATTGTAATTCTCTTGCTACCTGAGCCAGTTGGGAATACCTTCACAATCTTGAAGCTCATATCACGAAACACTATCTCCTTCCTTAGCATAAAAATTAGTGACAGTCTGGCACTTTTAACACTTGGTACACCTGAACTCACAAAAATCGACACCAGCACTGTTTTAAATGACGCTATTGCCGCAAACAAACACATCAACTCTGCTTGGCCAAGTATTCGCTCACAATCACACGTACTGTCTCTGGGATCGAGTCCAAGAGTCATTTCTTTCGTTCCTTCTCTAATGCCCGCTCCATTTCTTCCGAGATGGAGAGGGTAAATCGTTTCATTATCGTGCTCGGCACTTATTGACACTGCCACTCTCCAACCCATCCCTTCAGGTTTCCTTGACAAGGCGCTCAGTTCGCTCTCCATAGCCCGCTCCGATATGAACACTATAATCGTGATGAGAAGACGAACACCGCACGAACAATTGTCATTTAGTCCGTTTCGAGAAGAAGGAGTTTTGGATCTTCTAGGTATTGTTTGATTGCGTTTACGAAGCGGGCTGCCATTGCGCCGTCTAATACTCGGTGGTCGAAGGATAGGGAGAGGTAGGTCATGTCACGGATTGTGATTTGGTTGTCCTTGACGACGGGTCGTTTGGTGATTTTATGGAGCCCGAGTATGGCGACCTCTGGGTAATTGATTATGGGCGTAGCGAACACTCCCCCAATTCCGCCTACATTGGTTATTGTAAAAGTGCCTCCCTGAACTTCATTCAACGCCAACTGACCTGCGTGAGCTTTCTCACTCAGGGTTGCAATTTCAGTGGCGAGTTGGGTTATCGATTTGTGTTCCGCATCCTTGACTATTGGAACGACTAAACCTGATTCCGTGTCGGTTGCTATGCCAATGTTGTAGTATTTCTTGAGCACTATCTCCTCTTTTTCGTCATCCAAGCTGGAGTTGAGGTAAGGGTATTGCTTCAGTGCCGGAATTAGCGCCTTAATGACAAAGGGCAGATAGGTCAGCTTAACTCCGCGTTTCTCAGCGGAAACCTTCGCCCTCTCCCTCAGATGGACAACTTCGGTCATGTCAACTTCGTCCACGTGGGTTACTTGTGCCGCCGCATTCTTCGATTTGAGCATGTGTTCAGCAACTTTTCTTCGAATTCCGCGCAACGGAACTCGCTCTTCAACACCACGCGGCCCAGAGGTAGTAACAGCTACAACCGCGACCGCTCCCCCTAGCTGTTTGAATCGTTGCACATCCTCGTCGGTAATTCTTCCCCCGCGGCCAGTTCCCTGGACAACAGATAGGTCTACGCCAAGATCCCTTGCAAGCTTTCGAGTCGCAGGAGTCGCTAGGATTTCTTCGGGTTTTCGTGAAGCTTGAGGGGCGGTTGTTATGTGGGATTTCTTGTGGCCTAGCAATCGTGGATGTTTTCGCGGGTATGGGGGGAGCTGGTTTCGTGGCAATGGGTGTTCTTTCTGATCCCGGGACACTTGGTTGTCCACCCTTTTCTTCTATTGAGAGGAGACCTTGTCCCACTTTGACGACTTCGCCCTCTTTGGCCATGAGTTTCTGTACTATTCCTTGCTTGGGGGAAGGTATCTCTACGTTGACCTTATCGGTCATGATTTCGACGAGTGGCTGGTTTTCCTTTACCTCGTCTCCTTCCTTCACAAGCCATTTTACAACCTCGCCTTCAGCGACGCCTTCACCTATGTCGGGAAGGCGGAACTCGTAGACCAATCAGTATCACTATTTCCCGGTTAGAAGTTGTGAACTTTCTCGATTGCAGCTAGGACCCGAGGGGTGTTGGGCATGTATTCGTCTTCGAGAACGTATGGGAAGGGAATGTCGAAGCCTGCTACCCTTAGGATAGGCGCTTTCAAACTTAGAATGCAACGTTCAGCGATTTGAGCCGCTATTTCTGCGCCGAACCCACAGGTCTTGCATGCTTCATGCAGAATCACTACCCTTCCTGTTTTCTTAACTGAATTGATGATTGTTTCGATGTCGAAGGGTGCGATGGTTCTGATGTCAACCACCTCGACATTGATGCCTTTCGCTGCTGCAAGTTCCGCGGCTTCCATAGCTACGTGGAGCATCGCCCCGTAAGCGAATACGACTACATCATTCCCTTCGCGGGCGATGTTGGCCTTACCTATGGGGACCGTATATTCCTCTTCAGGGACTTCTCCGCGGACTGTTCGATAGATTTTCTTGGGTTCAAGAAATATGACAGGGTCGGGATCGCGCATTGCAGATGTGAGTAGGCCTTTGGCGTCGTAGGGTGTTGCTGGAATCACAACTTTGAGCCCGGGTGTGTGGGCGAAGAACGCCTCGGTGCTTTGAGAGTGGTAATGGCTGCCCCTGATACCGCCCCCGTAAGGGGTTCTGACTACGACGGGGGTTGTGAATTGGCCTCCGGATCTGTATCTGAACTTGGAAAGTTCGCTTTGGATTTGGTCGAAGCCGGGATAAATGAAATCCATAAACTGAATCTCTGATACAGGCCTTAACCCATACAGAGCCATCCCGATGGAAACCCCGATGATTCCTGTCTCAGAGAGTGGTGTGTCGATGACTCGGTTTGGGCCAAATTCCTGGATTAATCCTTCAGTTGCTCGAAAGACACCACCGTCGATCCCCACATCTTCACCGAGTACTATGACCTTGTCATTTCGCGTCATCTCTTCTCGTAACGCGTGATTGACCGCTTGAACCACATTCAGAACAGTCAATTGTTGCCCCCTTGTTGCTTTTCTTCTCGCAGCTGTCTCAACTGTTCTTCGAGATGCCACGGCATTTCGGCGTACACATCGGTGAATAGGGTTTCGAGGGCTGGTTTCGGTAATTTCTCAGCGTGTTGAACCGCCTGTTCTATCTCGCGGTTTGTCTCATCCTGTGTCTTCTTTTCGTCTGCCTCGCTCCAAATTCCCTTTCTTTCTAGATACTTTCGGAACCGTACTAGCGGGTCCCGTTTCTGCCATTCTTCTAATTCTTGATCTGTCCTGTAGCGTTTTGGATCATCCGAAGATGAATGTGCGCCCATGCGGTAAGTAACGGCTTCTATGAGAGTTGGGCCTCCTCCCTTCCGAGCTTTTTCAACCGCCTCCTTTGTGGTTCGATAGACAGCGAGAATATCGTTCCCATCGACGCGAACACCTTCGAACCCGTAAGCCTGCGCCTTAATCGCTATGGTCTCGGAAGCGGTCTGTCGTTCAACCGGTAGGGAAATGGCCCAATGATTGTTCAAACAGAAGAGTATCGTAGGAGTCTTGTATACACCCGCGAAATTCATGCCTGCGTGAAAATCATTTTCGGATGTCGCTCCATCTCCGAAATAAGTTAGCGTCACAATCTGATCTCCTCGTAGCTTGGCTGCGAGGGCGGCGCCAACTGCGTGCGGAATTTGTGTGGCTATCGGCGCGGATCCTGTAACATAGTTAAGGGTCTTGACACCGAGGAGATTCGTCAGTTGTCGACCTTTCTGAAGGTCTTCAGCGTTAGCGAAGTATTGGTCGAGGAGCTGAGTAAGTGTGATGCCACGTAGAAGCATTGAACCTACTTCTCTGTATGCAGGGAAAACCCAATCTTCCGGCTTCAGAGCATAGGCGCTTCCAATATGCGCTGCTTCCTGCCCCAAACAGCCGATGTAGAAGCCTATTCGTCCCTGCCGCTGCAACTGTAACCCACGAGTGTCCAGATTTCTCGTTAGAACCATGACACGGTAGAGCCGCCGCAGTTCGTCTTTGGGGATTTCTGGCTCCATGTTCGCAATTGACTCACCGCTAGGCTTGATGACCTGCAGTAACTCGAGAGTCAAACCTTAACCCTCATGGAGGTTGCGTGAAACGAAGGCAGAGCCGAACTAGGGCTTGTAAAGCTTGCCCTTTGAGCCAGATTCTTCCAGTACCAGCTTGCTTCAAGACTGTCAAAGATCAGCTTATGATTCCCATTTTCTTCTTACGAATCAGCGCTTCGACGAAGAACTCCCCAGCCCTGTATGAGCTTCTAACGAACGGGCCGGAGGCCACGTACAAAAATCCTAGGTTGTCAGCGAGGCGTTTGTAATGTTCGAACGTTTCCGGGCTGACGTATTCGCTTACTGGAATATGGCCCTTCGACGGTCGAAGGTACTGTCCAAGGGTTAGGATATCTACCTCTGCTCGCCTCAAGTCCTCCATCGTCTTGACGATATCACTCTCAATCTCACCCAAGCCAAGCATGATAGATGATTTCGAGTATACTGAAGACCCGACTTCCTTGATGTGCTTGAGAACTCGAAGTGACTGGTCGTAGGTTGCTCTTGGATCTCGCACATTCGGTGTTAGCGTTTCAGTAGTTTCTATATTATGTGCGATGACTTCCGGTCCCGCTTCGATGACTTTGTCTATGTCTGCAAAGTTGCCCTGGAAGTCAGGTATGAGGACCTCCGTTATTACATCAGGATCTCGTAGTTTGATGGCTTTGATGGTGGATGCAAAGTGTTCTGACACCGCCGTCCGGAATATCGTCTCTATCAACCGAGGTTATCACGACATACCTCAATCCCAAGTCCGCTATGGCTTCCGCGACCTTCACGGGTTCAAAGACATCCAACATCGCACGTGGGTTTCCTGTCTTAACCATGCAGAAACGACAGCCACGTGTACAAGTATCACCCATGAGCATGAATGTGGCTGTTCCTCCTCCCCAACATTCGGCTACGTTAGGACAGTGCGCCTCCTCACAGACTGTGTGGAGGTTGTGGCTCCGAAGCACGCCCTTGATTTTCTCGTAATTGTCTCCCGTTGGATATCTCACACGTAACCAACCAGGCTTCGATACTGGAGAGGCTTCTTGGACCTGTAGGACGTGTGAGTATCTTGGCATTGAAGACCCAGGTTTAGTCAAACCAGTAATGTTCCGCGCATTTGGCTTTTGCTTTGCTGAATAACTCACTAACGTGTTTACCAAAATGTGGATATAGAATAGTGCTCAATCGAGAGCGTATTACAGGGTTAATTCACTCATCTCTCTCCGTTATGTGAAAAAGAACGACAACCTGTGCTTGAACGAACCTGTTAGCGAAGTAGAACTATGAATCCCAGAGAAGTGGAGCATGAAGTGGAGAAACCGAATCAGGTTCCAGGCCTTCGAAAAGCTATCCGATTGAGAAATGCTGTTGCCCTGTACGCGAGTTCAGTTCTAGGGTCTGGTGTACTGGTGCTTCCCGGGTTGGCGGCCCAGATCGCGGGGCCAGGATCCATTCTCGCGTGGGCTTTGCTTTCCGTTGCAAGTTACCCCTTTGCGTACACATTTGCTTCCTTGTCTGCTAGGCGACCGGAATCTGGAGGCGTCTATTCGTTCGCAAAGGAGGGTTTTGGGTTTCGAGCCGGTGCAGTTGTTGCTTGGCTTTTCATTTTCTGGGTTGTTACGGGGGCGCCCGCGGTCACTCTAATTGCGGCTTCCTATCTAGGCTACGCTTTTCCATTGAGCCGAGCGGAGACGTACCTTATCGCTTTCGGGATTATTCTTGCAGCGTTTGCGATTAACTATAGAGGGATAGTTGTTAGCAACAAGGTTCAGTTTGGTGTTATTGCAGCCATTGTGGCACTTCTTCTAGCGACTATAGTCGCCTCAACATTCTTTGTACGAATGCAGAACTTTACCCCGTTCCTTCCGAACGGCATCCTCGCGGTGGGCACGGCTGCTGCGTTAATCTTCTGGTCCTACCTGGGATACGAGAACACTTCGAATGTGGCTGAAGAGTTCGAAAATCCAGAGAAGGACTTTCATCGTAGCATCATTCTAAGCGTGGTCGTTATCAGCGTTCTCTATTTGGCCGTCGCCTTTGTAACGATCGGGACTCGAGCGTACGAAGCGGGAGGGAGCGTCGCGCCATTCGCTGCGATTCTCTCGAATGTGCTGGGAAGGTATGGAGCTGAAGGAACAGGACTTCTCGCGGTGTTCATAATATTCGGAACCGCTAACGCCTATACAACAGGCGTGTCGAGGTTGGTGTTTGCCGCGGCAAGAGACGGTGGAATCCCCCGAGTCCTGGATCACTTGAATAGCAAGACTAGGGTTCCGGATCGGGTTCTGTTAGCACTCCTGAGCAGCTATGCCCTCGTGCTGATAACATATTATTTTTCTAAGGTTGATTTAGAAACGGCCCTCCTAATTCCGAGCGGCGCAGCCATTTTAGTTTACGTGATCGGCTCGGCGGCGGGCGGCGAAGATACTTGCTCGAGATTATAGAGGTAGTCGGAGAAAGGTGATTTTTCCTTTGGTTTCTCTTGTAATCTCACTCATAATTTTGCCTTTCATTGGGCCATTGATTTTTGCAAGCCTGATTGTTGTCGCGGCTGCTTTCGTTTATGTCTCTGTGATTAGGAGGGGGGCTTAGATTTTGAATCCGAAAGCTGATGCGAAGGATTCGACTCTTCGGAAATTATTAAGAAACTCAGTGCCTTTCTGGGTTAAGCTGTAGATCTTATCGTCCGTTCCAGTTTCTTGTATTACTCCTAAGGCTTCTAGTTCTTCGAGGTATTTGACGAGTCGATCGTGGGAAAGGTTTGCTCCGTAGAGGATCCTCGTGGGTTTCGCTTGGTTGCTTTCGCGCTGAATGACGTACATTACGTCCACATAGATGCGCAGTTGTGAACGATATTTTGCAGTAGGCTTAGCAGGTTGCCCCTGCGTGTCCAGGGTCATGCGGGATGATTCACCCTAAGCAGCATGGCCAAGAGTAGAAGGAAACCGAACAATTGTGCGATCTGCGCGATCGGGAAGAAGAGGGGGGCTACGGTGAAAAGTAGAAAGAATACATGGGCTACTGAGAGCGAGGCAAAGGCACCGAAGACCAGCATTGAATTCGTGTTCTTGTTGATGCTATAATTAATCCCGGTTTGAGTAGCGATGTAGACTAAGAGAAAGATTAGGATAAGTTCCGTTACCGCGTTGCGTTCGAAGAACAATACTGGAACAGCTGCCAACACCTCTGTCGCAGCGGTTACATTCCTAGCCTGATGAACATACGCGTACACTAGGAGCCCGTAGGCAATGAGTTGCGCGATGAAATTGATCGTGTAGCCGATACCAAAAAGATAGAAAAATTCTCTATGAAGACGAGCGAGGAGAACGATTAGGCCGGAGAGTCCGTCGATCAGTAAGCCGGCGCCGATTAGGACGAAGCTCAGGTTGAGGTAGAGAAGGGTTTTCTCTTTCGATAATTTGTAGGCTTTCAGGGCTTGATAGGCGACAGCGATCGCGATGACGAACGCTATGAACTCCATCATGGAGCCGAAACCAAAGAACCAGGAAAGACCAACCATTAGGACTTCAGACCCTACTGGTCTTTACCAGAGTTGGCGTACTTTTCAGCGTTGTGCACTAATCGTACATCGAAAATCTCCTCTCACTGAACGAGAGGATTCCTGTGAGGGATTGGATGGTTTATGCTGTGGCGAGTTGTACAAGTTTACCGTTCGTGAAGAAACCTTTGAGCCCGCATTCCTCGCATCGGGCTCCCAGCTGAAGGTCGGACCCCTCATCGTAGTAAACGTCTAACGTCTTTTGCCCGCACCTTGGGCACACATCGCCTTCGACCTTATCCATCACTAACCAAGAAGTTTACACATACACGACCATATAGGCTTGAGAGATGACTGAAAATAACAATAATCAGCCTAAAAGGCGACTTTCCTTCCCCTTCGGAGGGGTGAAAACTCAAACAGTATGGGACTAGGAACCTATGCTTGTTTGAGGAGTTAGGGCGTAGTCGCAGCCGTTGCAGCTTTTCGCGGGTTTGTATCTTATGCTGGTAGCATGAGGAGTGGGGTTTCTTCTTTTGTCACTTCATTCCATTGAAACCCGAGTTCAGTGAAGGCTTTCATGATTGGGTCGGGGGCTAATGCTTCGGGTGGAAACACTCCTTTTTCTTTAATCTGTCCGCGAGCCAGTAGAGTGGCTGCGGTGGCTGTTGGAAGCGCTGTCTGCAACGCAGTCGCAGTAACGCCGTAGTACGCGTAGGCTTCTGTGTGGCTCATGATGTTGTAGATGTAGTGGCTGTATCTCTTTCCAGCTTTTTCGCCGATTACCATGGTGCCAACACAGGTGTACCCGTCGGTTCCACTTTGAAGTCGATGGTCTACTGGGGAGGGCATGCAGGCGGTTACAACGTCGCGGGGTGCCACTTCCATTCCTTTTACGTTGATTGGGGAGGGGCTTGCTAGGCCTAGTTTCTTGAGAACTCGCATCGTCTCCACTGTCTCGTTGCTGAGAGATATCATGAAGTTGCATTCGTTGCATTTTATGAAGCGGGCTAGTGTTTGTGGTTCTTCGTGGTCCACTGCCCAAACGCGCAACTTACCTATTGGCGCCGGGAAGTCCCATTCCTCACTTCTCGTGAGCGAGGGTAATCTTTCGTAGTGGCCGTTGGTCCAGACAAGGGCGTCGGCGTAGGCAACTTCTTCTATGAACGTGTCGGGTGACCATAGGGATACTAGTCCGTCGAAGCCGCCGGTTCTGGCGTTGTCCCCGTCTCTAATCAGGATCCGATCTACGGAATCTAGGTGGTTTGAAGCATATCGTGCAAATACATTTGCGGCGCCTGGGTCGGCACCCCAGCAGACCATGGCAGCGAGGCCTGCGCTCTTCCATGCATCAGCTTGTTCGAATTGGTAGTCGTAGGGTACTTTGTTGATTCTGTCTCCAGCCCTTGAGTTCGCTACGTCGATGTCGGTGGCCATGTCGATGTAGTTCGCGCCGCTCTCGAGGCTTGCTTTCATGATTTTGAGGAAGAAGCGTGGGAGTGTGGCGTTTATCACGAGATCAACGCCCTTCATTGCTTTCTTCATATCGGCAATGTTGTTGGCGTTCATGGCGATTGGGGTCATTTTGCAGGGGCCAGACTGCATTCGCCGCTACTAGTTGCGCTGTTTCCTGTTTTAGGTCGGCGAGAATGATTTCTTCGAACTCTGGACGGGATTGCAAGATTCGGCCGATGACGGAGCCTATCGCGCCTGATCCAACTACTAGCACCTTCATCGCGAATCTACCTCCAGATACTTCCTCTACCATTCTTTACCGTATTCCACCATATAGGTTAATCCTACGGTATTCTTGTTCGTTTTCTGGGTTTTCTTGACTAAAAACTGCGATTTTCGAGCCAAAACCGGGCCCTAAACAACTAAGAACCCAAATTCAACCATTTCTTGAATTATTCAAATAATTATTTAACCTAAAGGCAACTACAACCCATCGAACCATCTGCCCAAATCATGAACACACCTGCTCCACCCCCCCGGTAACATGTTGTACCCAGAAAACTACACCACATATTCAATCCCACATTCGAACGTACGCACACACAACAGCAAACCCGAAACGAGTCATCCTTGTCGGAGACACACACGACCCAAACGCAGCAAAGTAACATGTTCTCCCCACAAATTACACCACCCCCCCGGGACTATGGAAGCACCAAGTTCGCCTCACAAGCCTGAAGCGACAAGAACCATCCTGCATTCGACGTTGAATTTGCGAATCTAACGAAGTTACTGATTTTTCGCTGCACCGGATGGAATATTATTATCAGCACTCAAACCTTTGTGGGGTTGACGCAATCGGGTGAGGCCGCCGATCGAGATCTTCTGAAGGTTAACGATCTCACCCTAGACTACGCGACTGTCGACCAAAGAGTACGAGTACTCCAAAACGTCTCATTGCATGTGAAGAAAGGAGAGATACTGGGCGTTGTGGGCGAAAGCGGATCAGGGAAAACAACGCTCGGGTTATCGATTATTCGTCTCCTAGACTCGCCGCCCGCGGATATCATCGGTGGTTCCATAACATTCGAAGAGAAAGACCTCCTCAAACTGAATCCTACCGAACTCTCACAATTCAGAGGCCCAGGAATAGGAATGGTGTTCCAAGAATCCCTAGCAGCACTAAATCCAGTTTACAGAACTGATTCACAGCTCAAAGAATCGATTCAAGTTCTCCGAAGAGCTCAGAACCTAACTCTTTCAGCAAAAGACGAAAACAAAATGATGGTAGAGATCCTGAAAGATTTGCGCCTCGACAAACCTGAATGGGTCCTGAAGAAATATCCCCACGAGCTTTCCGGTGGGATGAGGCAACGGGTCTCAATTGCAATGGCCATCGTGGAGAAGCCGAAGCTTCTGATATTGGATGAAGTCACTACTGGACTTGACGTGTATGTTCAGAATAGAATACTGAACATTCTGAAGGATTTGAATCGGCGAACAGGAACCGCTATGATGTTCATAACCCACGACCTGATGGTCGCTTCACAGATTTGTGATAGATTGTACGTGATGTATGCGGGGAGGGTAATGGAGGAGGGCAGCACGGAGCGTATATTGAATGCGCCTGCGCACCCTTACACTCAGAAACTTTTCGCCGCGATACCGCAGGGGTTTGTAGATTCTCCCCCTCTTCCCGCTCCCATAGGTGAAGCGCCAGATCTAAAGAGCCTGCCCGCTGGCTGCAAATTCCATCCTAGATGCCCATTCGTGATGGAGAAATGCAAAGAGAGTGAGCCGCCGTTTTTTGAGACCGATGATAATCGAAGCGTCTTATGCTGGTTGCTAGAGAAGAAATGAGCAACATCGTCGAAGTAAACAACCTCACGGTTTCCTTCATCGTTAGGGGAGGAAACCTATTGCTGTTCGAGAGAGGATCCGGAATGATGAACGTAGTTAACGACGTCACTTTCAATGTAAGGGAAGGTGAAACTTTTGGCTTAGCCGGTGAGACCGGATCTGGAAAATCAATAATAGCTTGGGTTCTCGTTGGCCTATTCAAGCCGAGGTCTGGGTCCGTCAAGTTACTCGGTAAGGAGATAAACTTCCGAAAGAAAGCGGACGTGACCTACCTTAGGCGAAATGTCGGAATCGTCTTTCAAGATCCAGTCGGTTCGCTAAACCCGCGTTTACGTGTTAAGGACATCATAGAGGAGGCCCTAGTGGCCGCTAGAACCTTCAACCGACGAGATTATGATAGCAGAATCGAAGAGACGATTGATTTAGTTGGATTGAGAAAGAGCTGCCTCGAGGCATATCCGAGGGAGCTCAGCGGTGGCGAGAAACAGAGAGTCAGCCTTGCTAGAGCTATTGCGGTGCCGAGAAAAATGTTGGTGCTCGACGAACCCACTAGTTCATTGGACGTATCGGTCCAGGCCCAAGTTTTGAACACATTGAAAGAATTGAAGTCAAAGTTGCATCTCTCCTACTTCTTCATAACTCATGACATCAACGTCATGAAGTACATGAGCGACTCGCTCGGTATCCTCTATTATGGAAAGCTCCTGGAAGTAGGACCGACCTATGATGTTGTGACAAATCCTCAGCATCCGTTCACGGTGAGGCTGATGTCAAACGTCCCCGGAGTCAGGCGCGGTGAACTTCGGCAGGAGGAAGATGGAGGGGAGCGTGGATCATCACCGACCGGATGTGTGTACAGTAAGGTATGCCCGCACGTCTTTGAAAGATGCAGTAATTCTCCACCAATGTTCGAGTCAGGTTCCGGACATTTTGCCTCTTGCTTCCTTCTCGACAAGAGTAGTTAACGCGTTACGGTTAGGGAATTAGTTTGAGGCTTGCTGTGGGGATGTTCGTTGCTTTGCTAGTTCCTGTTTGAGAATTTCGGGCGCTTTTCCGAATACTCTTCCTTCGAAGAGGATGTAGGGTCTGACTTTCACGTCGGATGCTTCTCTGGCACCTTCGCCTAGGAAACTGAAGCCAACGACGAGAAGCATTGTGATGAAAGCCGGGAAAAGAGCCTGCCACGGGTAACTGTAAAGACCATAACTGATCGAACCTACCATTATCCCAAGCTCTGGAGTATTTGGTGGAATCCCAATCCCCAAGAAACCCAGTATGGATACTTCAAGCAGAGCCGTTCCGATATCGAGAGTTGCGTATGTTAGAACGGCCGGCAATATGTTTGGGAGAATACCTTTCAGGATTATGTGAGTGAACGATGAGTTCAATGCTTTCGAGATTGAAATGAAATCTTCCGCAACAACCTCCAAAACGCCCCCCCTCACTAGCCTCACATAGGGTGGCCACCAAACGAACACGAACGCCAGCATTGCGTTGACCAAACCTGCTCCTAACGTCGCGGCCACCGCTAACACCATAATGATCGTCGGAAAGGCCAAGAAGAGGTCGGTAATTCGCATGATGACCTCATCCACGAGGCCTCCCAAGTAGCCCGCCGCCATACCGAGAAATATTCCCAGCACAGACGAGAGTAGAACTATCGCGATTGGCAAACCCAAGTCAATGGGCAAGGCGGCTATGACTCGAGAGAATATGTCTCTACCCTGAAAGTCCGTGCCAAAGAAATGGGCCAAGCTCGGCGGCAGATTGGATTCCTGAAGGTTCAGTGCGTATGGGCTGTAAGGAGTGATCCGCCCGCCAAAAATCGTGAAAGCTACAGCTAGACTCACGGATATGATTACGATGGTCAATCCAAAGGTTGAGAGCCGGTTGGATAGGACCAGTTGCCTGAACTTAAATGACTGCGCCGTTGTGACCACCAATTCCGATTCTAGGATCAAGAAGCGAGTAGGCTACATCCGCGACGAAATTAGCCACAATTACCCCAAGAGTGAATACTACTACGATTGGAATCAGGACAGGATAATCGCTGCTGAAAATTGCCTGGTAAGCGAATTGACCTAAACCAGGCCACGCGAACAACTCCTCAACTACTAAAGTGCTAGTTAAGACCCAACCGAAAATTACAGCACTAAGGCTAGTCGCGTCAATCAAAGCATTCCGTAGAATATGCTTACGCCTAACTTCATTTTCACTCAACCCCTTTGCCCGTGCAGTCTTCACGTGCGTTGACCATCGAACATTTAGAATGGAAGATCGAACCGCTCTGGAAATTAGCCCAAAATTCACGAAGGCAAGAGCCGCGGCTGGAAGAATCAAATGTTGAAGTCCCGACAAAAACGCGGACATGTTGAGTGCTAGAAGTGCGTCGATTAGGAAAATGCCTGTCACGGGTTGGGGTGGCGTGATAGATAATGAGTACATACCGCCTGACGGGAATATTGGGATGTAGTTTGCGAATACAAGGATGGCCACGATTGCTGCCAGGTACATTGGCGTTGACCAAGAAACCAAGTAGGCTATTCTTGCAATTGAGTCTCCAAGTGTACTGAAGTGCATTCCCTGCAAAGTACCCTACGGCTACTCCTACTATGACGAGGATGACGAATGAGAAGAGCACTAGCTCAAGGGTGTTCGGAAGGTAGAATCGAATTTCGGAGAGAATCGTTTGACCAGTTAGCGGGTCGATGCCGAAGTTTCCGGTGAAAAGGTCTCGCATGAAGTAATAATATTGAGAGTACAGCGGCTCATTCAAGTGGTATCTTGCTGTCACTGCAAGAATCGTGGACTCACGGGCTCTCGGGCCCGCCCACAGTCGTGCCGGGTCGGGGTTGAGTATGTGCGAGATGAAGAAAATGATGGTAACGGTTCCTATGGATACGAGTATCGAGCCTACTATTCTTCTTCCAAGAACTGGAAGAAAATCTTTGAAGTAGACCAGAACGGGTCATCTATGAAGTGTAATGTACCGTATTGTAGAACATGAAGTATCCCATGCCTGATCCGGCAGGGTTAGGAATCATTCCGGCGACGTTGCTTCTGTTCGTCGCCATGAAGTATGGTACGTATAGCCAAATGTTCGTGTAGTCGTAATACATGGCTCGGGTAATTTGTTGAAAGTTCTGGATTATCGTGTTTTGATCTAGTGCGGTTGCTGCTGACGTCGTCCAACCGGCTACGGTCGAGTTGGAGAATCCGGAGAATCCGACTTGGCCAGTTGTAGTTAGAGCGGACACGTAGTCTATGCTCGCGGTGTAGTCTTCACTATAGTAGCTTATGCCGAACGGATATGCGGTACTGTTTACATTTCCAGTTGAGGTTACCACATTCGCGTATTGCTTGAACGTAAGGGGACTGAGGGTTATCGTAACTCCTATCGTTTGGAGTTCTGATGATATGATTTGTGCAGTTTGGGCTTCAGGTGAACTGTCAGCGTCGTAAAGAAAGTTCACTGAAGGGAACGCTTTCCCCGTAGGGTTCAGAGTTGTCCCGTTAGGTAGGGTGGACTTGTAACCTGCCTGAGCAAGTAAGGATGCGGCCTGAGTTGGGTCGAACTGGTAAGGCTGCAAGCCCTGTGTCGATTCATTGTAGTAGGGGAACCCTGGCGGAACAGGACCAATCCATTGAGTCGCCAGATCATTGTACACTGAATGGATTATAGATTTGTAATCGATCGCGTAGGAGATGGCTTCTCTGACTCGGCGGTCTTGAAATGCTGGGAATGCATATGGATCCATGTAAACGAAGATAATGCTTGCCGAGGATCCGAAAGCAGTAGGCAGGATCGTCGTGGTGATACCTGCGGCTTGCTGAAGAACGCTGTACTGAGTGGGAGGCGCTTCGATCATTTGAGCTGTGTTGGATTGTAAATCAGCGATCATTGCGGATGCGGCTTTGTAATAGAAACTAATTGTGTCAAGGACCGCAGGCTGAATTGCATAATTGCTTTCAGATGCTGGAAGACTTGTTCCCCAGTAATTCGGATTCTTGGTTAGCGTTACGCTCTGTCCCTGAACCCAGGACTGCAATTCGTAGAAACTGGTTCCTAAGGCGTTGGTTTCCATGTAATTATTCGGTTGCCCCGCAACTACGCCGCCGTTCGCTTCCACAACTTTCGGGTCTACAGCCATGGCCATTGGCGTAATGAGGGTCGCCGGAAACTGCGGAATACGGTGAATTGCCGTTGTAACCATATCCTAGGTGGATAACCAATTGATTGGGTGACACAGCTTGAATCGATTGGTTTGCAAAAGTCAAGTAATTGAGATCCTTCGGTGAAGGGTTAGTGTAGTTGATGGAATTTAGTATGCTGTCGGTTATGTTGAATCCAGCGCCATTTGTTGTACCCAGATTCTGGCCAAGAATCCAAGCAGGTGCTTGATTCATGACGAGCGTTCTGTATATTGAGAACCACATTACGTACGCATTGAATGGATCTCCATTGCTGAAAGTTACTCCCGGCCTGAGCGAGAACGTGTAGGTCATCCCGTCGGATGAAACCGTCCAATTCTGAGCGAGGACACCGATGTATGTGGTGTAGCTCGTGCCGTCCGGCGCCAATAATCCCTGATAGACTTGCTCAATGATTTCCCACCCAGGAGTCGTATAGCCAACCGCCGGATCCAACGAATCAGGCTGACTTTCCTCTTCCACTACCAGCGACGTGGGCAGTTGACTAGTTGAAACACCGGTTGTTGTGCTTGGCGTCTTGATTACGGAGTAAAAGTAAACTACGCCCACGACGGCGACGATAAGGACCACAATTATTGCGATACCCTGTATCTTGCTAATGCCCGATTTCTGCAATCGATTCACCCAATGAGTAATCGACTAGTTGCGAGTAGAAGATACGTCGAAGCACGCGATTTTAACATTTGGCATTTGACTCCCACGAATCTACTCAGATGGCTTCTACTTCCTTCAAGCTTCATATGGAGCGGATATGTACCTCAATTGGCCTCATCAATGAACGCGAACTATGCACAGCAATGCCCCAGCTGCGACAACACCTCAATGCTCACCAGCCAAACTCAATATGAAGTAGACCACTTTGGGGCAGTATTGCTAAGCGTAGCCGTATGCCAAAGGTGTGGCTACAAACATTCAGACGTCATCACGCTCACTAACCGCGAAGCCACTGCCCTAACTGCCAAGATAAATTCTCTCGACGATCTGAATATGCGGGTAATCAAGTCCGGAACTGCAACGATCAGCATCCCGGAATTCGGAGCGACAATCACCCCCGGTCCATACAGCGAAGGTTACATCTCAAACGTAGAAGGCCTCCTCGGGAAAATAGAAGATGCCCTAACATTCATGCTCAGTACGGCGAAGGGAAAACGCTTGAAAAAAGGAGAGACAATGTTGAAGAAAATGCGAATGGCACGAGATTCGAAACCCCGATTCACCCTTATCATCAAGGACCCCCTCGGAAATAGCGCGATCGTATCTACAAACCCGCGGAAAGTTAGAAAACGCAAGTTGACAAATCGAGAACTACGAAACGTTAAGTTTGGCCAATATGCAATTTTGGAAAATGTAACTCAAAACTGAAACTTCGGGTACAAAACTGAGGCGCAACCATCTTGCAGGAACAGCCGATCGGATGGAGCAATGGGATAATAGTGAATACTGGCTCGTCGCGCCTTCTCTTCGATCCAACTTTAGGTAGGCGTTTAGGTGAGGATTGGAATGTTTTCATCACTCACGCACATTCAGACCATACCTATGGTTTTGGAACTTCCGCGAGAAAACATTCCACGCCGGAGACCTTGCGCATCTACGAATCACTTTCAAAACGTACAGTCAAGAACGATCAGACCATAAAGATCGGCGAGAGAATGCGATTTGATGATACTGAAGTCAAGGTCCTCGATGCTGGTCACATGCTTGGTTCCTGCCAGTTCCAGCTCATCGCTCCCGAATTTACTGCGCTCTATACAGGCGACATCAACTGCGTCGATACACTGACTACCAAGGCGGCAGATGCTGAGCCATGCGATTTTCTGATTATAGAAGCTACGTATGGTCATCCGTCATATGTGTTCCCAAAAAGAGACACCATATACGCCGACATCATTCGATGGACAATGACGGAGATAAATGACGACAAGTTACCAACTTTCCAAGTTTACTCATCAGGTAAACCGCAAGACATCGTCCGCCTCTTCAACGTCTACACCAAAATCCCAGTCGTATGCGCACCCGGTATAGCGGCAGCAAACCTTGTCCACAATGAAAACGGCGTCCAACTCGAATACCTAGATTCTTCGACCCCTGACGGAAAGCACGCGCTGAAATCGAGGGGATGCATCTACGTTACGACTACTCGAGGAAATCAGGTGCCCCATAATGCTTCAAGAGCAGTTGCTACAGGTTGGGCTCTACGAGAGGCTTTTCGCAGTTTTACAGCCTTTCCCCTGAGTAGCCACGCTGACTATCAATCAGCTCATGCAATTTATCGCGGCCGTCAACCCGAAAGCGGTGTTCATCTTCACAGGATACATAGATCTGTTGTCGGCCCAGATAGAAAGGAAGCTAGGCATCAAAGCTGGGCCACTGCCTGTACTCGCGCAGACGAAGTTAGCCGACTTTACGCGAAAGGCTACTTGAAAGTCACATACATGAAGAGACTTACGGCAACAAGGCCGATTGCTCCCATAATTACAACCTCGGGCCTTACCTTTACTCCCGGAGTCTCCTCTTCAAAGAACCGAAGTAAGCCGGCACTGGCAGCGGGCATTGGCGATTCTCGTTTGCGTCTTTTCTCACGTGCGGTTGACATTATTTACTAGGTCCCTGCTGGTTGGTTTTGGACGACGCTCAATTAAACTTTCATTTAGTGCATTAGGAGACGGATTGTTATCGGATTTTGATGTATTCGTATGCTTTCCTTGCGCTTTCGAAGCAATAGTGGACGTCCTGGAAATTCTTTCGCAATTCTGCAACGTCCTGTTTGACTTTCTTCGGGTCTTCCTTGTTGATTACTACACTCTTGATGAGCCTTGCGATCTCACTCATTTCATTCTTCCCCATCCCTATTCGGGTTATTTCCGAGGTTCCTATGCGTATCCCGCCTGGATTCTGATAATGCCGCCCGGCTTTAATGTCACCAGGAAGTAGCTGACGATTCACGATGATGTTAGCCGCTTCGAGTGCCCTCTCCGCATCTCCTCCAAGGGTGTACTTGGTAACGTCTACGGCGATTTGATGTGACTCCGTGAAGCCCTTACTCTCCCCAAGAAGAGAGAACCCCGTCTCATGTAATGCCTGCCCCAGAGCTTTCGGCGTTATCAATAACTTGCACAACGTACTGCTTCCCGAACTCCAACATCTCCGCAAAAGCAACGGCCTTCCCAGCCAAATTATGCAGGTGGTGGTTACTCGTATTCGATGGGAATGTCGCTTTCTTAATTTGATCACCATATTTATCGAACGACAACACAGCGCCCCCCTGAGGCCCGAAGAGCGTCTTATGAGTACTCAAACATACGGCGTCAACTCCTTCTCTCAGCGGATCCTGAAAACGCCCACCCGCAATGAGACCACCGACGTGAGCGGCGTCGTATGCTATTTTGGCGCCAACCGAATGCAAAGCGTCCGCAAGTTCGCGGATTGGTTGTGGGAATAGGAATAGGCTGCAACCAAACATCGCGAGTTTCGGCGGCTTATGCTCTTCCTCAGCCATCTTCCGTATTTTCTCCTTCGTCTTGTCAACGTCAATATTCATCTCCTCTTTGTCGAACGCGAAGTACTCCACGTCAAGGCCGTGTACGGAACCGGCGGTTCCGTTGAACTCCTTTCTTCCCGTAGAAATGTGCCCACCGTTCGGGATGGCCATGGCTAACATGCGGTCACCTGGATTTGTGAAAGTAGTGTAGACGACTAGGTTGGCACAAACTCCAGAGACGGGTCGAACGTCAACGAATTCGGCTTTGAACAGATCCTTTGCTAGGTCGATGCAGATTCGTTCAACTTGATCTATGTATACGCATCCGGCGTATACTCGTTCCCCGACCCATCCTTGCGTAGACTCGACAGGATGTCTAGGTCTATTCCGCGTAACGGTTGCCGAAGTCGGAAACGATTGCTTCGCGCACCGCCGGGCTGGGAACGTTTTCGGATGCGATCAATGGTATCGATTCGGAGAACCACTTATGGTGCTGCTCCAGTAGTTGGAGCACCTTGTTGCGGGACTCCTTTGGCTGTGGTAACTCAAACACCCCACCCAAGGTGGTTCCCTAGGTCTCTAAATGCCTTTTGCCCTGAGAGTCCTCTGTAACGAAGTCTCTTGGAGTTGCTAGGTCCCATTAACCTATGCTTAGGTTCCAGAAGTAACCTAGAATGAGGCTGACAATTAGAATCAGCATCACAGAACCTGTAACGAAAACGAACTTGCGGTCATGATTCGCGGCAAAAACTAGAATGGAAAGGAAAACGCGGGTAATTGGGGTCGCGATCAAAAGTATTGTTCCAACCATCAGAATTGCTGAAGCACGCATGGCAATCAGTTGCTGAACAAAATCATTCAGGCTAGTGTATCTTACCAACGTCGCCTGCATTGGATTGGGGTTCTGTAAGAGGAATAGGATTAATCCGAATATGTAAACGACGGAGCTTGAAATCATTCCTACAACCAAAACGACGTACATTGCCCTATTCAAGTCAACCATTGTGGCTCACCCCAAGATTGGAATCTTGATTCCAAACGACACGAGCGCCTGCGCGAACATGGTATACGCGAGGTATGCAACTAAGAGGCCGAACGCGACTTTCAACAGCGTAACTGCGAAGCCTGTTCATAATTGCAGTGCCAAGCGTCGCGCCTAGCGTAGTTCCAAGCGCGATCGGTGCAAGGACGTACACGTTCACCAATCCGGTAACGAAGAAGAGGAGCGCCCCAACTGCGGCTGTTACACCTATCATGAATTTGCTTGTAGCGATCGCGGCTTTCAACGGGACATTCATGGTCAAGTTCATCGCTGCCACTTTGATGATTCCGCCTCCGACGCCCAGCAGCCCTGCGGTGATTCCGGCGAAGCTTGAGATTACCGCTCCCTTGACGGTGCCATTGACAACGTAGTCTACCTCCTTCTTCTCCGAACCGTCAAAGTAGGAACCTGTGAGTCCCAAGTATTTCGATATGCGATCTTGCTTTGCGCTGGTAAACTCATTCTTGGCGATTCGCTTTTCTTCCATCGATCTTGATTTAAGATTGGAGACCGCAACGTAAGACAGCAATACGCCGAAGATCATGAATAGTACCCAACTTTGAAGAAGCAGCGCGACAACGCTACCTACGAGAGCTCCGGCGGTGGTGGCTACTTCAAGATACATGGCGAGCTTGATGTTTGTGATTTTCTGCTCTAGATATGAAGATCCACCGGCATTCGAGGTAGCGATCACTGAAACGAGACTGATCGCTATTGCCTGATGGATTGGCACACCCATAAACACGGTTAGAAATGGAACAATGATGGCTCCGCCCCCTATCCCGAAAAGACCGCCGAAGAAACCAGCAAATATTGCTGTCAAGAAACAGATCGCCAGAAAACCGAGAGTAATTTCCATCAAAGCACATGCACCATCGCAGATAGCGAGTTAGGCCCCTGTGTGAGTGCCGCTATCTGCCTTTCTACCAATTATTGAGAGCGCCTCATCTCTCTTAGAAAACGGCCCGTCTTGTTACGCATGTGATGATGCATGAGCCACCTGAAGTCTTTCGGTTCGTCCACATCAAAACTGATTCCGATTGATCTTATCACTCGGCGGGAGACGCCTTGCCTATCCGCAAGAGCCAGATGCCTTTGGAAACTATCTATTCCGAAGACATTGCGAATTACTCCAGGCGGATGCATCAGCAGAGCATTTGTCCCGGTTCCATCTTTCGAGGGTGTAAGCGCCACGGAATAACCGGCGGCCTGATCGAGAAAGTTGGCGATCTCACGGGGAGTGATCAATGGAATGTCGGCGGGCATTATTAGTGCGGCTGAGGCGCCTCGGTGTTGCGATTCATTGATGGCCAACCGGACTCCCTTATTCAAGCCACGCCTCTTGCCCTCCCAAAGCCAACTGGCACCATGGGACCGTGCGATTTTCCCGACTGCGTAATCGGCGCTCACAACCGTTACGCCATCAAGCCTCTTGACCTTTCTCAGGACTTCGAGAACATCTACTAACATTGCAACGGAAAGGTGGGCTCTTTGGGCAGGGTTCAGTACGGTTGCTAGTCTAGTCTTTGACAGCTTCAGGATATTTACGGGAACTACAGCGTGGACTTTGGCCGGTCTTCGCCGCTTTTTTCTCAACGCTTGAATTCACTTGTCGCTGTTCGTGCTAAGTGAATTTTGTCTGTCATGGTTTTCATGAGGGTCTGAGTCACGATCGGTTTGATGCCGAGTGCTCTTATCTGAGGCGCAAGTTCGACGTCAACTTTGTCGATGATTAGTACATCTAGGAAATCTTTGTAGCATGTTGCTACGCCCACCGCGCTTGCTTCTATGCCTGAGGCTTTCATCAATTTGTCAGCTGGACCCTTTACAGTCTTACCGCCCACGATTGGACTGATGCCTAAGACCTGCGCCTTTGTTTTCTTAAGCGCTGCACGGATACTCTTTACGGCTAAAATTGCTCCTATGCTCACGATAGGATTGCTCGGACAAATTATGATCCCGCTTGCTTCGTTTATTGATTCAATTACATGCGGTCCAGCCCTTGCGGAATCCGACCCTTTGAAGAGAACGCTCTTGACCTTTGGCCTCGTCTGATGCCTAACCATGTATTCTTGGAAGTGCATGCGACTCCGGCCGGACAAAACGTAGGTCTGAAGCAGATCGTCAGTTGAAGGAAGAAGCGTCACATCGAGTCCCAAACGCGAAACTATACTCGCCGTAGCGGCTGACAACTTCTTACCTTCACGCATTTGTTCAGTGCGGTAGAGGTGCGTTGCCAGATCGCGATCCCCGATATTGAACCATGGTCTGTAACCATACCTCTGAAGCAGTTTTTGGCAATAGAAGGTGTCTCCTTTGAATCCCCAACCTCTTACCGGATCGACCAAACCGGCGAGGGTGTAAGTGACAATGTCTAAGTCGGGAGACACATGAAGGCCGTAGAACTCTATGTCGTCTCCAACATTGCCAATTATCGTGATACGTCTTTGCGGCTCGACTCGAATGAGACCCTCAAGGAATCTCGCAGCTCCAACCCCGCCGGCTAAAGCGACGATCAAGGGCTGAACCAGTCGGGAACAGCTATCTGCTAAGCCTTGCTAAGCCTGCTTATCCAGGGATGACCTGAAGCGATTTGGGGAACCTTCGAGTAGATCGACGTGAAAACTGCGTAGGGTACCGCGACCGAGAAGACTGCGTGCAGAGCATTGAAGATGCTCGTAAAGAGCAACATGGCCGAAAGAATCTGCCATGGTCCTGCGAATTGCATGTGGAGCGTACCTTGAAGGGTTTGTTGGCTAAAACCCAGATAGTCTATACCGAAAATTACTGGGCCAATATACGTGAAGACAAAGTAGTTGATTACTAGCAGAATCAAGACTCGAGTCATGATTGCAAACGCAAGCATTGTGCCAAGAGCTAAGGATATTCGATTATGATTCACCGCTAACCGTCGATAGGTTATGCTTCCTAACCACAAACCCAAGAGTGTTGAAAGTACCGAAGCGAACTTTACGGCAGGCCCTAACGGCGTATCGGTTCCTGTGGCAGTGAGAAACATCCAATGAACAGTAGCGGTTACAAGCGCGGGGATCGGACCGAAGATAAAGAAAGCTAAGACCGAGAATAGCTCGGCCGGATCAAACTTGAGGAATGGCAGTATTGGAAATGATGGTTGAATGCGAGCAGGAAGTATAACGGTAGTCAGGGCTGCAAGCGCACCCATCACTGCAGCGCCCGTTAAGCTCACGCTTCGCCTCGCAAACAGACTTTCCGTCATCTAAAGCACCAACGCTGTGCACAGAAAGTCACAACTACTTAACTTTTATTTTATGACAATCTCATGAAAACAACATGATATTATGTTTAAGTAGTCATTGTATTATCTTCGTTTGTTGAATCCTTTAGCTTTTGTTATGAAGTCGCGTAACTGTTCAACGTTTAGGGGAGAGAGAACCCTGGATCTACCGACCTCGTAAACTTGGAGGAGGCCTGCCCTTCTGAGTATTTCGACGTGCCTATACACTCCTCCGTAATCCATTTTCAAATTACTAGCTACAGCAGTAATGTGTAATGGCTTCTTGCTGTCCATGAGCATTAACAGAATACGGAGCCTAACACTATTCCCTAACGCCGAGAACATTGCCGAAGCTAATTGGAGTTCTTCGGCAGCGGACATTGATGATCAAGCCCTTCCTATGGCAGACAGTTATCACGGTTACTGAGAGTTAACCTTGTCCAGCGCCATTCCTTTCCTGCGGCAAACTCAGCCATGTGCTCGTTAGAGCAGAAATGGTACATTTTCATGTGCCCTTCTTCATCGATCGCGAAGGACAGTGAGGCCATGAGGTCGGATACCTTCCCACAGACATTGCACATGACTTTCATTCTCTTGACCTAGGATCCTCTAGCTAACGTAGGGTAGTTCCCTTTCGCCGCCCTTACGGCCTTCGCGGGGAAAGGAATGCGAGAGATCCTTGGCCTTTTGCACAACCTCCGCGTTCTCTTTGGCTTGTTTCTCAAGCGCCGTGAGATCTATGGAGATGTTCAACATTCGCGAGGCGAGCTGTAGGGCTGCTTTCGCTGCGTTAGCATCTAGTGATAAGTAACCCGGGGTTTCGGCTAGGAGGCAGATGGCTGGAATTTTCTTTTGTTTGGCGAGCCCGAATATGAGGCCGTTCGTTCCCGTTATTGCGCCTCCGGCTAGTTTCACTGCGCCCAAAGATTCGAGCTCCTTCACCGATTCGACATCTGTTGCACCAGCATATACCTTCGGCTGCTCTGCAAACCTGTCCGTAGCCATTCCACCCATAGTGATCACTTTTTTCGTAGCGAATTTCGCTGCTAAGTCTAAGACCACTTCCGCGAGCTCGTATTGCCCTTCGGGTGAATAGGGCTGCTCGTTAGCTGTGAAGAGAAGTAGATCGGATCCTCCGTCCTTGTTCTTCCAGTAGTGGAATTCGCCTTTCATCATACCCACGACTCCATCCTCACTCAACCAAACTTTCGGGGAGAACATTGGAGAGAAGACTTCCGCGAACAGTTGAGCTTTCAGCTCTTTCTGGAGGTGGTTGACTGCTAACCATGCGACTGAGCCGATGCCTGGAAGACCACATACCATTACGGGGTCTCGGAGTTCGGGTTGTTGCGAGTAAAGCACTTCTGTTTGCATTGTGATTCACGATGGATCATGAGTATTGGTATGGAATCTATGTGAGTAGCCGGTAATTAGCATGCTTGTGAATAAGACCGGATTAGCGAGTGTTGGCGGCTATTGAGAAGGCAGTTTCTGTTGGCCAAATGGAGTGAGCCCCCATGCGAATGGTCTCGTCTTGCTCAATCGGTCCACCAATCGGTCCTTTCTGAGTGCTTTGAGGTGATAAGTGACGCATGCGTAAGACAGCCCGGCCTCTTTCACTATTTGTGGTGCACTCTTTCGGTCTTTCTCAAGAACTATGAGGATCCTAGTTCGTGCGACTAATCCTGCCTTGACGTTACGCTTCGAAGTGAGATAGGCTTTGGGATGAGAGCGCGCCGCGCTTTGACATGTTATCATCTCAAACGAATTGCGCTAGGGTTGGCTGTTTCTTTTTCTCTTCATGTTCATTAAAGAGGGATTTGATCTCTTCGCGGAGAAGCAACAATCGCTGTACGTGGTACTGACCTAGGTCGTATCGCTTAACCAAATCCTCCGCTACCGTCAAGTACTTTTCCACACCCCCCTTGTACACAGTTAAAGAGAGTTTCCCGCCGCACCTGGGACAAGCTCCTTTCAACGGTAAACGCCGGAATTTCGAATTGCATTTCGTGCACCGAAATCTCTGCCCGGCAAAAGCCTTCAGGTTTCCAGTAAGGTCCCGCATGAAATGAGTTGACAACACCCTTTTCGCGACTTCCCCTGCTTCCACCGCTTTAATCGACTCCGCCAATTTCAGTTGCAGGGTCACCTTTTCAACCATCGACCCAAGTTGCTTGTAAACGCTCTCCAAGTTTCCCGCGTCCACATCTTCAGTATTATGAGTGAAACCTAGAGACTCCAATACTGCCTGCGAACCAAGCCGGTCCTGAACGGTCTCGATGATGCTCGCTTGAGATTTGGGGTCAGAGTGTTTTTGCGTTGCTTCGTAGAACTGTAATGGAAGACGGCTGACTGTCTCGATGTTGAAGGCTTGGCGGGCCACCTCCCGCGGCTTAATTCCGATGGTTAACAGTATTGGCGCATCCATTATTCCCCCAATCCTTGAGGGAAGAAACTGTTTCGAAAAATTCAGAAGTATATCCAAAGCAAGGCTGACGGAGTCCTCATCTCCATCACAATCCCTGCGCTTTGCGGCGTGCCAGAATGGGTGTGCTAGGGTGACGCTGGCTTTCGTAAAGCCGATGATACGTCCAATGACACCCACTGAGGTGTGTGGTGAGAGGCCGATAACCAATTGACCGACGAGATCCTGTTTGGTCTTCGCATTGTAGAATGGGGGCAAGCCGTATAGGAGTTGTAGGAGATCGTCGATGAATTTTGCAACTCGGACGAAATAGTCTCCGCACTCTTCAGGGATGATGATGTCGTGTACTCTGAGGCTACAACATTGATTCGATGTAAGCGGGTTGCCTGCTACGTCGACATCGTACCCCAACTCAATTAGCTTGTCGACCTCTACGCCGATCTCAGCAGGTTTGAAGTGTGTAAGCGGCGCATTCGTCGCATCGAATCGTACGGTTCCATCTTTGAAGACGGATACGTCATACTTCGCCCTTAGAAGTCCCTTCTCAAGCGGTTCTGGCGTCCTCGTCTTATTGGTCAACCCGCGCACGCCTTTTACGCTCTCGGGAGTGACGGTAAGGGAGAGTCTTTTTTGCGCCGAATTGAATAAGTCACGTATGGGTACGTTTCTTCGAGTAAACGCCTCGGCGTTGCCTTTGCATGAGGGGCAGATTTTACCGGGGGTATCGATACCGCACCTTTGGCAGGTGAACGCGCCGACCGTATCGGCGCCACATTTCTCACATTTGCCCAAATGGGTCGTGTTACCGCAGCTCCCGCATTTTCGATATGCCAAATCAACTGAGATTATGCTGTGTTCTGCTATAGTTTCAACAATATTCCGTCGAGAACCCCCTGCTAACCCAATAGGAAAGAGGCAATGGACGACAGGCCGCATTTCACGCCGCGCCGCCTTTTCCGGCCGACCCATCCGAGCACCAACGTAAACCGGTGCCTTTCTCATCACCCGCATCCCCGAGGCGTGAAAGAGCTTCTCGAACACGTCCTTCCCCTCCACTGCACCGCTCTTAGAAGCCAACCCAAGGCATTCATACAAGATCGGCGCATCCTCGTCTACCACTAGGAACTCTCGATCAACTCTGTGCGGGACGCATAGGTTCTCCAGAATCGCCTTCGTCATTACATCATTCCTAGTCGATATACGATTAGGGGATGAGGTTGTTTGGTTGGGATCCAGCAGCCTCGAGCGTAAATGATCATAGTCTTGTGGGGCGATGTTCTCCCAGAACCAAGTATACTTCGGATGCAGAGGAACATTGGATTGTTTGGCGATGCGAATTGCCTCCTCAGCCGTTGGACATTGTCCACCTGAGTCATTCAGATAGGCAACAATGCGAGATTCGTCAACACCTATGTGACCCGCAAATTCATGCAAGCTGGAGTGCTTTGTAGCTTCAAGTTCCATTAGCTGCGTCCACCATTCCTCAACAAAACCTGATGGGAGTAGGGGGCGATTGTTCTCGAGAAATTCTCCGAATCCTATCAGTATGTCTCCTAGGAACAGGATCTTATCCACCGAATCGAGGAGCGATTCCGTTCGCTTTGCATCTGACAGTCTGACAACGGAACCATCCTTCAATCGGACAATGGGTGGTTCGATTGAATCAACGGTGGCCGCTATGCCTGCCTTGCCAGGCTTCTCTAACCTCAGCTGTGTCCCTACTGCGATGAACTTGCCGAGCACGATCATTGTAGAAGGATGAAGTCCGATTGCAGCTAGGCCGGTGTTTCTAGATCTACCATATCTCAGCCTGAAGCCTCCCGTGAACTGAGGGAAAGAGAAGATTGGCCGTCCTGCCAGAACATCCTCCATGAACATGAACTCACGTGCTTCTTCAGCCTCAGCCACGGGGGGCTTGATTTCCTTCAGCCAGCTCCATCCCTCTATTCCCAGGCTGTCGATTATCTTCAGGACCTTGTGGCTTCTCCCGATCAATCCATCGTGAACAACCCTTAGCGCTCCGCCTCTGACCCGGTTCGTGTCTACCCGTGGCACGTTCCGGTACGCTGAAACTTCGACGGGATCAGTTTCAACACCGTTGACTTCAACAGGTAGTCGCATGACGGCGTTGAACAGCTCCTCATCTGAGACCTTAAACTGAAATCGGGCCACCTCTCTCTCGTACAAGCGTAGTTCTTCCACGAACCTTTTCGCTTCAAGTTCAGTAGCCTTGTATCGACCCAATCCCACCTGGTGTCTCACATAATCAGCTATGACAAGAATCAATGCCATATCGGTGCCCCCAGCAGACCTAATGGGGCCTGCAAAATAGACGGCTAGATACTTTGAACCATCTTGATTTGTTCTTATCCTGACGCTTGAGATTCCCTCAATCGGCGCGGCGGTAACGCCTTCATCTAGAATGGCCGAAGCTGTTCGGACCGCTTGCTCTGCTGCACGTTCACCATCAACTCCATATTTGGAAAGCGAGATCTCTTCAGCTATCTTGAGCGCTACTAGCTCACGCGGCATTAGAAGCGAGAGTTCGCGGATTCTTGCAGCCACCGTGGGGGGACCGACGGCTTTCTCGACGCGCTCCGCAACATCCTGGGTAACCACAGACTCTGGGTCGCGTGAGGGATCAAACCCCTTTACACGTGCCTGTCTGGCAAGATCATAGATCTTGTCAACCTGATCCTTCAGGCCCTGAAAATACAGGTCATGTCGGCTTAGAGCTGTGGCATCCAACGGGGCAGGCCTAAACTACAGACTGGCCTTCCTCTTCTTTAAGACTAGGAGACGCTAGTGCCCGCACGCAGTTCAAACCGGGGCAGATTCAGCGGGCTGCTGACTCTGCTGAGTTTGAGCTTGGGCCTTATCTTTGACGTAGAAGCTGTCCATGAACACGCAGTATATGTCGACGATCTGACTTGACGGGGTCGCTTCGAATTCGCGTTTGAGTCCACACGAACCACATTGGACAATCGCGGGACCGGCCCCCTGCGGAAGTTTTACGCGTATGGCCTCCTCGCCACAGACGGGACAGGTAAAGACTGAGGGTAATTTCTTCTTTACAACTTTGACTACCCGTCTTCTACGTCTACCCAAACCCGACTCCTCTCTAATTCATGAGCAGAGATTAGCCCGAGTTATTTCAACGTTCCACCTGGTCTAACATCAGACTCAGTCCTGAAGGTAACGTCAAGTTAACGGTTGTTAGGAGGTTCCTTCTGTTTTCTGTGCGGAATTAAATGGGGTGGAGCCACCCCTCGAGGGGTGGTGCCAAACGGTGCCAAACGAAGGACACCCTTGCCCCATTTCACGCCTCGATTCACCCATACGAAGCGATTTGCAGCAGCGAACCAACAAGTTGACGTTACCGTCCTGAATCCTTTGAAGTGCAATTCACCCTCATGTACCAATCAGAATCATGATGGGTCACGGACCGAAATGGGAAATGTGGTTCGTAACCCGAATCCGGAAAAGATGTGTGAGGGTGTCAAACAGAATTTGGGAGCTAGGATTTGTTACCCTCATACCCGTTACTTGGATGGGTCTCAAAGATTTTAAGTGAATACGAAACCGTATCCACACGGGAGTCCCTTGGGAGAACAACCTGACCCGTCAGAAGCGCGCCATTCAATCCACGACATCGTGAACGATCCAATCACGAAACTTCTCCTAGAAAGCAGCCACCTAACCTTGCCGCAACTGGAAACACTACTCGCTGACTCCGTTTCACAAGAGAAAACAATGAAAAAAGGTTACAGACGCCTTTTCAGGCCATCAACGAAGAGAATTAGTCGCGGATCATATAATCGAAGCCTAATCCAAGCGCAAAATAACATTATTCGATCGATTTACACGATCTTGCTACTGGGATACGTGGGGTTGTTCGATACCTCAGCGTTGCAGCCATTCATCGAACTCTCGGACACACTCCAGGGCTACATCCAAGAAAACCAGTCCTCCTCACCCGGCGACTCAGAAGCGATTCGAGACTTGAAGCGAAGACTCTCAGAGGCTATCTCCGCATTGGCCTACCGTCAAAGCTTCAAGGATATCCTATGACCAATCATGTGATGTCACGTGATATGTCAAGAATAAGCCGCGAGCTATTCAACCACACTGCACATTTGGCGAAATGAAAACGGGAATAAATAGGCCAAATCAGTCTATACGGTCATAATATATGCCGATTGCGTGATGTCACTGTGAGCTAGGTGGATGTCACATCATCGTCACGTTCAAATCATTGTGACATCATAGGGCGACTGTGACATCACAAGGTAAAAGAGGTTAAAGCGTCCTGAATCTCCCCTTTTCCATAACCTTGGACGCCTTTGCGCTATCAGTGGATTTGATTTCCGTTCTCTGTTTGGTATTGATAGGCATCGTAGGGAGCAGGGCGATCCGCGCTTTTCAGCAAAGCAAGCAAGCGGTAATCGAATCCTCGTCATTGATCAGCGTGATCGTAGATGCTCTTTCTTCACGCATTCAACGCTCTGAATCGGTAATGATTCAACTACGGTCAGACATGGAGACAACGACGCAGCGCAACGACGCCATCGCGGGAGAACAGGTGAACTTACGTGCATCACATCAGGATACTTTGCATCATTTGCAAGAGATCTTAGCCAGCGACAAGAAGCTCATCTTGGAATTCGAGCAGCTAAAATCCAAACTCAACGCAATTCAACCAAGAAGCCCGAGTTAACGATGCCCTACCGAAACGTGAGAATTTGACTGCTCAAGTCTCTGATGGAGACTTCTTGGCCTCCCTCACACCAACTGAACGTCTAACATTAGAGATTTTGAGGGATGAAGGCGCGAAAGCGGCTCCGGAAATTGGAAAGCGCCTGACGAAGTCTAGAGAACACACATCGCGACTGATGAAGAAGTTGTATATGGAAGGGTATGTCGACCGTGAATCGAACCATGCTCCGTTTAGGTACAAACTGAACGAGGCGTTGCGGTCAACACTCGAAAGCTCCAGTAACCCCATCAGGGCGAAACCGTCGGAGACGCCTTAAGTCTATAAAACCAGTGAGCAGCCGACCCTGTCCTCTCCAACATACCACGATCCACAAGCCGCGATAAATACGTCGAAATTGCACCAAGGGTGAAACTCTCCCCCCAGACTTCTCGGTAAGATTGGTAGATCTCGCGAGAATCGAAACTGCGATCGGCTAGCCGTGTGTTGATAACGTCCGTTAACCGATCCATCTTGCTCTCTCGATCCTCAACCGAAGGGGTGTGTTGGTTAGGACCGGCAACGATTTCCGGTATTCCAATAGCCGATTAACCTTCTCCACTGTAAAGTCACCTTCAATGGCCAGGCTGTGTTTTGCACCGGAACGGTCGAAGAATTCGAGCTTGATGCGTTTCTTCATAACAGCCACTAATCACAGGTCAACAAATTATAAGCTGATGGCAGATGTTGAACATGCTACTGATATAGTTTCACCGGAAAAATCATGCTTGCAGTGGAAACTAAGGGGTTATTGCGACAGTCTACAGTTGACAACATGTGAATTGTAACGAAGCTACTTAAGATGAGAGTCCCTAACCCCTTGATTTCGACTGGACAAACGCATTTGTTCAAATACTGAATAGAGATCCAAAATTTCTGCCAGCTAGTGAAAGTTAGAGGAACGAGTACAATTCACTGAATGAGAGTACATTTATTTTGAAAGAGTAATAGTACAATGACTTCTTCTTAACAGCATGAAAAACACCTAACCGACTTCACTATACTTGGAGTGGAACCATAGGGGTGAGGGGGTCCGAAATCCATTTTCTAACAGGTTTTACAACAATTTTACAGAGTACTACGTGGTAACTCAGCATAGGAGTTCCAGTGGCTGTAGTTGATTTTCTTGTACAACAACCATTAGCTACTTTTCAAGATGTAGGACCGGTGTGACCAGTGGAGGCATGTTCTCTTACCAGCTGTAGACGCAATGGAGACTCTATTCGACAAGTACCTGTCGACTGCCAAAATATTCGCAGAGTGCGACGTTCTGCGGCACGACTACATGCCACCTCACTTACCACACAGAGATGAACATATTCAGCGTCTGGCAGGAATTCTTGCACCCGCCCTCCATCAGTCGAAGATATCAAACGTATTCGTTTACGGAAAAACAGGCACAGGCAAGACCATAGTTACGAAATTTGTACTTGAAAAGTTGGAAAAGAAAGCCGTCGAGATCGGGGCCCCAGTCAAGATGGCTTACATCAACTGCCGTCTTGCAGGAACAAACTACCGAGTCCTGGCCGAGATATGCAGAGCAGTGGGAGTGGAAGTACCTTTCACAGGAATCGCCGTCGGGGAGCTCTTAGATCGATTCTCAAATGGGATTAATGCCGACAGAACCGCCCTACTAGTAACTCTGGACGAAATTGATGCTCTGATAAAGCATAACGCGGACGATTCCCTACTGTATGAACTCACGAGAATCAATGAAACGCTTAACTCTTCATGGATTAGCATTGTAGGAATCTCAAACGATCTCCATTTCAAGGAGTTCCTAGACCCACGCGTCCTAAGCTCTCTTAGCGAAGAGGAAGTCGTGTTTCGACCCTATCTCGCAGATGAGTTGTTTGACATTCTCCTCGACAGGACAAGATTGGCTTTCCTCAAAGGAGCCCTCGACGAAAACGCCCTGAGACTCTGCGCCGCCCTGGCCGCCGGAGAACATGGTGACGCGAGGCGAGCACTCGATCTTCTCCGCGTCGCAGGCGAACTGGCGGAGCGCGAAGACTCAGGTCGAGTGATAGAACAGCACGTACGCCAAGCGCAGCAGAAGATCGAACACGACCGCGTATCTGAGGTTTTGAAATCACTTCCTGCACACTCCAAGATCCTACTTGTCGGAGCGTACTTGTTGAGCAACCATCTCGCTAGTGGTGCAATTACTGGTGACGTGTATGAAGTGTACCACGAACTGTGTGGAGCTAGCGATTTGGAGGCGCTGACGCAGCGTAGGGTCAGTGGCCTTATCAACGAACTTGACGTTATGGGAATATTGAACGCGCGGGTAGTGAGTTTCGGGAGATACGGCAGAACGAAGAAAATAAGGCTCGGAGTATCTCCTCGCGTTATTGCGGATACCTATGCCGAGGACAACCTTGCGGGAAGACTCTTCGGATACATCCCCAGATCCCTCCAGAAGCATCAGTCAACCTAGAATCGTAGGGGTGGACGATGGCGCGTTTCAACTTAGAAGAGGAACTGTTGGATCAGCCGTTGTTGTAGCAGTACTGTTTCACGGATCCCGAATATCTGCCGCGAGGCTGGGGAGAATAGAGATCGATGGGACTGACGCTAACGCCGTCCTCATTGCATTATTGAAGACTATGAGTTACGACGTCGTAATGCTCAGTGGAATTTCTTTCGGCGGCTTCAATCTCGTCGACCTCAAGTCCCTTTCAGAGGAATATAGGAAAGCCAGTCATAGCCGTCGTTAGTGAGAGACCGAACAACATGGCTGTGCGACTTGCATTGCGAGATCACTTTGAAGACTGGAAACGGCGGTGGCGGATAGTTCGGAACGCGGGACCCTTGTACTCGTGCAGGCCATTGCTCAAGGGGTCGAAGGTTTACTTCGAAGTTAAGGGGGCTTCTCCGCGTTTTGCTCGGAAACTTATCGCCTCATCATCTATGATCTCTCGGCTCCCGGAACCAATCCGGGTGGCCGGACTATTGGCTAGAGGCCTGACACCGCTTGGTTAAGCTTCGTTGAAATTGATTAGACGAATCTGCATAGTGTGAAGGTTCAGGGCCGTTAGTATACCTGGAGTAGGGACCAAGCCGACTCGTCGTTGGTAATCAGTCTGCGCTTGCCAAGCGCCCGAGTTAATTATCTGAGTTCCGCGGTAGTTCTCGTATTTGACCACGTGTATGTGACCTGATTGAAAAACGTCGGGAACCCGTTCAATAACCAAATGATCAACCTTCTCAGGGGATATTGACGTCCGATTCCCATATTCCGAAGCCAAATGCCTACACTGGAGTTGAAGCCTCATCGCCTTTTCGGGTTGAGTGAAGTCTACGTTTGGGGAGCTTGAGATAATATCATCGAGGCTTCGGCCATGATGAAGAAGGAACTTGACGCCGTGAAATGACACCTCAGCTGGGTTTCCGAGAGAGACTAGTTCACGAGATTCATACAGTGGTTCTCCAAAATCGTGCGGTATCGGGGGTTGGGGAAGCGCTTGCCTGACGGGGTCGTGATTGCCAGGGATCACGACGGTTTCAATGTAGTCAGGTATCCTGCCAACATATTTGGCCGCCTCCTGGTACTGCTGATATAAATCAACGATCGCTAGTTCATGTTCTTGCCGCGGGTAAATTCCGATGCCGTCAACAATGTCTCCGCAGATTACCAGATACTTCGCGCGTTCGGCGATTGATCGTTGGTTAGGATCTCCGATTTTCAGGTTTAACCAGTCGAAAACTCTGCTCAGCTCTGTACTCAAGAATTTCTTGCTTCCGGCATGAAGGTCCGACAGTAGGATTGCCCATACGTCTTCTTCAGCCAAGTGTGGCTTGTGATCTGGAATGTCAGGAAGTAGAATTTCTTTCGCTACAAACAAGTCTCCTTTCGCCCTTACTCCGCTTACGCATATCACTTGATCCAGAGGAAGTCTCTGGGCTGTTTCGTACGCTGCTCTTTCTTCTGGCGAAACTAGTACAGTCGCTGTATCTTCGAAATCGTCGAGCTGCAAAAACAGTTTTCGCTGCCTTTCGCGCTTCTCCATAATCATCGCGATGAACTTTACCTTCTTATTTTGCTCCTGGCCGAGGGCAACGCCTAGGGTAGTCGCATCCCTTGAATCTGGCCGTTCGCGAAACGTTCGAGTGAGTTTCTGAAATCTGTCTCTGAAATAGTGAGAGAAGTCGTCTATGCCGCCTCCCGTCCCTATCTCCTTCGATGGGTCTCTCAGAATTTCTAATCGCGGAGAGATTTGCTTCGCAGGAATCGTGCGTGACACTGAAACTTGAACCTGCGGGGTCTCCAAGAGTGGAGGTGCTGAGATCTCAAGTAATTCCTGTCTCGATAATATGTGAGATGTGTTGGTCTTGTCACCAACTGAAAGGAGAACGTTCTTTGCGAATGTTGATGCCTGGGCCTCATTCATGGTTTTGAGGTAATCGTATGCCGAGCGGTCGAGTTGGTATCCTGCTAACGCAAGTTCTTGAACGAATCGTCGTAGATGCTCCACAGGCAGGACCTTTCCGGATGGAATCAGCGTAAGATGAGTGGAACCTGCCTATAGTACCTTTTATTGGGTAGAGAACATTAACGCACGTGAAAATGGAAGCTCGCGCAACCGAGTATCCGGCTTCCATGTTGGATAGTGTTCGCCTCATTGAGTGAAAGTGAAAGGGTCAAGACAGGAATCAAAGGTCTCGATGAATTAATCGAGGGTGGTTTGCCTAGAGGTTTCAGTTTTCTTTTGCTTGGTGGACCAGGCACTGGGAAGACTACGTTCGGAGTTCAATATTTGTACAAGGGCGCCACCGAATACGGCGAGGGAGGGATGTACGTCACATTCGATGAACCGCCATACTCGATATCGGGCAATAGCCTAAGGTACGGTTGGGACCTTGGTGAGCAAGAGAAGGTCGGTAAGATATCTTTCGTAGACGCCTCACCGATAAAGCGCGAAGCAAGAGCCGGGACGTTCGTCCCACCTTCGCTAGGGCAGAGTTTCTTGGGGGGAGCCAAATTTAACCTCGAAAGTGTAGTTTCCGCGATTAGAGAGGTAAAACAGAAGATCAATGCGAAACGTTGTGTTATCGATTCAGTTTCGGCTCTCACGCTGCAGTACAAGGACGATTTTGAAATTAGACAGCAGACGCTGAAACTCATCAAAGATCTAACGGAGATGAACCTCACTACAATCATGTTGGCTGAAAACCCCGAGGACAGGCAGGATATGACTCGGTTCGGTGCCGAAGCATTTCTCGCACAGGGCGTAATTGTACTTCACATGTATCGAGTCGAGGAGTCTAATGTCAAAGCTCTCGAAGTTCGAAAAATGCGCGGAGCGAAGCATACAGATCGACTGTGCCCTTATAGAATTACGGCCGAGGGGATTGAGGTCTACCCTGAAGAAACTGTCTTCCGCTCAGTGTAGTAGGTTAAGATGACTGCAAAGTTTTGTCTGAATTCGACCTAACCGATGAAGAAGAAGAGAGGCTCATCGGCAACATTGCTAAGCTTGTTGTAGGTAAAGGGCTTGAAGCACCCGCAATTATGTTCCTTGAGGTTACAAAACCTCTAGCCTTCATTGCTTCGCAGTTAGCAATCGTCGTCCTCGGGCCTCTGCAATGGCTCTTTGACCTTGAAGGCCCTAAGTATACTGGGCTATTCATGAAGAAGCAGAATGTAAGCAGAATCATCGATCGAATAGAGGAGCTGTCTAAGTCTTAGGCTTAGTTATTTTCGACTTCGTTTCGGTAATGGGTCGCTTGTTTTTCTCCCTGTACATGTAGTAACCGAAAATTACCAAGAATGCGACTACCCCGATTGGAGCATAAGCACCTTCGGTAGCGGTTCCCATTCCTAGAGCGCGCCAAGGGAATGACGCAGTTGCCTACAAGAAATTGCACTCTTTGAATTATTATCGCCATTCGTCCCAAAACCGTGCTTCCGAAGACAGCCCCAAGGGTTGCGAGGATGAAGTACTTGCCGATTTTTGTAACTCCTCCCCAGACCCCTTTCTGTTCCCGGTGCAGGATGAAGTAGGAGAGAGATAGGATGGTGCCTGCAACTAAGACTACATTGTCGAAAGTAGTAAGCACATTTCCCGTAAAGAGAGGGACCATGGTTGCGATCACTTGTTTTACAAAAAACGTCGCAAATACGCTCCAGATAGTGACCCCTAAACCGTAACCAATCGCTAGACTCAAGGGCACGCGGTATAGATCCGAGTATTTCTTCGTGAACTGCGCATAAAACAGCGAACCCAGGATGACTGGTACTATGAACGTTAGGTTTCCGTCAACGAAAATCGGGTTCAAAGCTTGGTTTAGGAACAGGCGTAGGGAAGCGGCAAGAGCGTAACCGGCGGCGAGGCCGATAAAGGAGTATTCGGCTAGTCGGAAGAATGGGTTTTCCTTGTACAGGAAACTAAGCACCATAAGCGTAATGAATACACCAACCCAAACCCCAATCAGATCAATTGGATTCATCGTTCATTTCTCCTTCTTCGAAGTTCGCCGACTAATGAAATAGGCCGCATTGCCAAATACGACCATCGCGACTATCAGAACATGAGACGCGGATAATGCAACCATGGAGGAGGTTGCGCCGCTAATCCCCAGGCAGCAATTATACTGCTGGTTAAGCAGCGACTCGTACTCTGCGGCCCCGCGTATGCTAATCAGGACGCCCACAAGCTGGCCTGAATTGTAGAATGGCATGAAGCCTGGAGCTATTGTGGCTGTAGCTCCGACTGCAACTGCGATATTGAAACTCCCTTGCCAATATTGAAGATAAGAGTAGAGGGCGCTGCTGTCATCGTCGAATGTGATTACGAATGCAGCGTCTTTTGCGGCTGGAAATTCTTTGATGATCGGAAGGCTAGCCGTGGGATTGCCGTGTGTGTCAATGGGCAGGAATTGGGCTATGTTTGATGGCATTCCAATTAGCGTCGCAGTGTTGGGAATGTATCCAAGGTTCGCGTAGTCGACTCCATAGGTCTTATTGCCTTTGTTGATTGTGTCGAGGACTGCGTCCGCTAACGGTGGGCCGTTATTATCCAGCGCGACGAACAGAACCTTGAGCGGCCTCATGAAGATGTGTTGCGTGACGACTATGGCTTGCGGGTGCAATTCAGGGACGACGCTTGTAGCGTAATCGAAGCTCTCTACCACGAGACTATTGGGGGGTAAATTCTGGATGAAATCAAATAATGCTCGCGTCGTTGGGGTGATTGGAACCGCGATTACTGCATTCGTAAGAATAGGTACAGTAATGACCAGCAAGAGGATTAGGTACACTAGCCTTGGATCCGATCTGAGACTTGAGGAAGCCATTAAGTTAATCTCCCCAAGGGTACCGGAATAATCTGCGAACGCTGAACACAAGAATCCCGAGAGCAGCGCCGATGAGGATGCCTCTTTGACCAGCTGTATTGGGAAACGCCAATATCCAGTCGCGAATCACACCAAATCCTGGCCACACCAAATCTGCTATTGGCGCCTGTCCTAACACGACCAGTAAGCCTGCGGCAAGGAGAATCGTTGATTCTAAGGATCGCGCTTTGAAAGCCCGGTAAGCTGCTGAGGCAATGAAAAAGGCGAGAAGAGAAAAGATGCTTGAGTTTATGTTAACAAGAATTTTGTAGTATAGAAATTCCCAGATCGGGGTTGAGAATGCGATGACACTTGCAGGTATTACGGCCGCCTGGGGGTCCAGCGCGTAAGGTGAAGCGATCATGCTGAATATCGCCATAGCATAAAGGGACACAAGCAGAATTATGCTGTACCTCCAAGTCGCCCGCTTTCTTTTGATGTTGTTCACATGAACGCGAGTGAGGTTGATGACTCCAATTGCGAATGCGGCCGTGAGCATTGCAGTCAAGTAGGCTAATAACTGGTCAGAAACAGCTTGTAAATCAACTATTCCTGGCACTGCAACATAGTAGACGATTGCATAGAAGAAACCCAAGCTGAAGATAATTACCTGAAGGCCAAGGTCCCCGCGAGTCATCTTCTTCTTGTCTGAGCTCATCGGCGACTCATAACCCCATCAAGGCGATCAGGATCGAGTTACCGAAAGTTATGAGGAGAGCGCCAGCCAAAATGAGGAGGATCGCGAGGATCTTTCCTGCGTCGGGTCCGATGAGCTGGGAAATGGCCTCAGGGTCCGAGGAGAGGTATCCTTGTGCTGTGTATAGTTCCTCTCCGATTAGAGTTTGATCGCAAGTCGTCATGAAAAATGCCAATTGATCTGTATTGGTTGTGCCTCCGAACTGGTAGATGGCTTCGCCTCTGCCAGTCTCGGCAATTTGCAATGCTTCGGCCTGAAAGTCGCCGACGAAAAAGTTAACGGCGGGTTTTTCGCGACGCAGAATCCCCATGACACCAGCTGCATATGCGAACTGTCGGGTAGATACATACCGCACCATGTCGGTGCTGTACTCTTTCTCTCTCCCGGCCTTAGCATATGCACTTTTCACCATATCCTCAGTAATCTGTTGCACTTGCGGGTCGGAGTTTGCAACGAGAAGTCGAGCGTTATGTTCAACACAATGTTTCGCTACGTATCCGAGGAGGGCTAGTGCGGCAAGTGTGTCTGGTGTGGTTATCCCGCCTGTTCCGGGTGTGAAGAAGACGCTTCGATTGAGTTTTGCTGCTTCCTTAATCCATTCATCAATCCTCTCCAGGCCAGGGATGCCCCGCGTCTTCAGTTTCCTTTTCGACGCGAACTTTGCAACCGCGTAAATAGCAACCAACACAATAACGAGTAGTATGGCTTGTGCTATACGGCCGGGTATTAATTCCAACATAAGACGAACACTACGAGCGTTCGCGGCTGTATGCGGCGATTTGCTTAAGACTCTATCTGTACCCGAATCCAAGGGAAACAAACGCAATTAGCGTCTGCAACGAGAAAACGAACAGATAAACAGAAAAAGACTGAAAATAGGGTTGACCAGGAAACGGAACCCGACATGCGGGTTTAAGCTACCATTTCCTCTTGTCTAACGTTCTTGTCGTGCTCAGTACCTAATTTCATCTTAACCTTACGTTTCTTCGCCATCTCAATTCACCTCCCTGTTTTCTGGTCTTACATAACCAGGCTGCTAAGAGCTGGGATGAATCTTGTATATAACTGGGCTTGGAGAAAAAGGTAAAAAGCCCGAATGTTCTACATTTCCACCGGAGATACTTAGTGTCGAGAACATTCGAACCGGGCAAAAAGAGGCGGCTTAGCCGAAGTATCAAGATCAGCTCCGATATGTACGAGCGACTTGTGAGCCTACAGGGGTTTTTGCAGTTGAAAGAGAGACGTAAGCGAAGTATGGATGAGTTAATCGAATTCATCTTATCTTTCGTGCCAGACCTAGAGATCGACGTAGACGAAAACTACTACATTGTTCAGAGCAAGGCGAAAAAACAGTCAGCATAGTCGCAAACGTTCCAAATCCACGCCTCTCCAATAATTGTGTCCCATTTTCGGCGATATATGTAGACAAGGTTCGGCAATGGCTTATTCATGGTAGGAATTATGCCGCTAAGAAGTTTATACGGCATCTAACACAGCGGTCTGGCACCCAAGGAACAGCGTAAACCGACTGTCTTTGCTGGAGGTCATAGAGAATGCAACTCAAAGTGTACAATTCACTTACCCGCAGGAATGAACTGTTCACGATATCCACGAACGGGCAGGTTAGGATGTTCGTATGTGGACCCACAGTATACGATTTCGTTCATTTGGGACACGCTAGAACATATCTTGCCTTTGATACGATCACTCGTTATCTGAAGTTCTTGGGCTATAAAATCCAATACCTCATGAATATCACAGATGTAGCTGAGCGAGTCGTTCAACGAGCCGAGCAGTTAAAACGAGACCCTCTTGACCTTGCCCGAGAGTACGAAGTCGACTTCTTGGAAGACATGCAGGCTCTTGGAATAACACAGGTTGACCGGTTCGAAAGAGCTTCCGAAGCCATTCCGAAAATGATCGCCCAGGTAACTGGTCTAATCGACAGGGGAATAGCATACGAAACAGAAACCGGAGTCTATTTCGAGGTCGACAAGTTCCCCAAGTTCGGTCAACTTTCCGGCTTAACCCACGAAGAACTCGGCTTGCGAAGGCTTGAGCTATGCTCTTCGAAACGACAACCCGAGGATTTCTCATTGTGGAGAAAGTATGAGAAAGGTCTCGCTTGGGATTCACCTTGGGGACGAGGCAGGCCGGGATGGCACATTGAGGACACAGCCATCTCGATGGCGCAGTTCGGAGACACGTATGACATCCATGGTGGTGCCCGAGAACTCATTTTTCCACACCATGAAGCCGAGATTGCGCAGGCAGAAGCCCTGACTGGGAAGATCCCGTTCGTGCGTTACTGGCTTCACACGGGTTTGTTGAATGTAGAGGGTCGTAAGATGAGCAAATCATTGGGTAACGTAATCCGTATTCGCGACGCCCTCCGAGAATACACCGCACCGGAAATCAGATTCTATTTTGAATCGGTGCATTACAGGCAACCGATGGTATTTTCAAAGAGTGGAATGATCAAGGCCAAACGTCGGTTGGATCATCTCCTCAAGAATTTCAACGCATTCTTAGACGCAACGCCAGCGGCAGACCTAAAGACGAAAAACCCACCTGCCAAAATGGCGAGATACGAATCAACATTCACACGCCATATGAACAACGACTTCGACACACCTGGAGCACTAAATGTCCTAGAAGAATTCGCTGATGAGCTCGCAAGAGTGGGCCCGACGCTCAATCAACAAACGAAAACAGGATTCGAAGCAACATTTCGAAGCCTGGCAGGTTTGCTTGGCTTACTTTCCTAATTCCAGCCTAGTAGAGCCAAGCGCGAAGCGGATGCCTTGCTTCCTTAAGGACGAAGCGAAATGCCTCTTTCCCGGTGTCGAAATAATACCATTCATCCTTTCCTCCCGCTATATGCTTCCGCAATTTCGGGTTCCATAATTTATCGCAGATATTCACGCAATAACTGCCCCGATAGATGCCCACGAAGATGAATCCACCGTTTACGTGGTTCTCCAGATTTCCGTCTGCACGCACTCCTTCGTCCTCGTCTAGGGCTTCGATGAAGTCTAACAGGTCTTTTTCATTTCTGATAGTGCGCTCAGAGTACGTTACTTGTGACGTCCGCTTTCTACTGTGTTGCATCAACGCCCCCCCGGAAGTTTCTAATGGTAATAGATCATTCAAATCTACTTATTGAGTGGTCTATAAGTGGACTCGTGAGCCAAGAAATCAAGGAAGCGCGTTGATTGCCGTCAGTTTTAGTCCAATACGATGGCGACAAGGTGGAAACGAGAACATTCCGAACTCATCTTCGCGCTTTGGCATGGGATAGCCACGGCCCCGATCCAATAATCGTGGGCAACGGAGGGCAGGTGATAAGAATCCGAGACCGCGAAATTCAACGACTCAATACAGATACCAAGTACAACCTACGTGCTGTGTCAGTTAACCCGGTCGATAACTCGGCCTTGATCGTGGGAAATGCTGGCACGGTCCTACTGCTTCATGATGATGGGAATTTCATAAAGCTAAGCACGTCGACCGGTGAAAATCTTCGTGCTGCAGCTTGGAATCCGAAGGGAAATCTAGCATTGATTGCTGGAAACAATGGCGCTTTAATGAAATACTACGAGAGCCACATAGAAGCGGTTGACAATGGCAGAGCGAATCTACGTGATATTTCTTGGCGACACGCTTCCGATCAAGCGCTAGTTAGCTCCAACTGCTTCGCTGAAGAATTCATCCCTTCCCCCAACCTCTTCGTGTACGAAACAAAATCGGATACTGTAAGGTCAGTCAATGAAGGGCGCTCCGACCTAATTGGCGTCGACTGGAGGCCAGACGATGCATATGCGTTAGTGGTTGGGTATGATGTTGTCTGGCATAACGGATTAATCGCGAAATTCGACGAAAACACATTGGTGCCGATCAAATTCGAAAATAAGCGCGTCTACCCAGTTGCAGTAAGGTGGGATCCGACGGGTAAGGTGGCAGCCATCGCCACAGCAACAACCCAAGTAGGGACCGGAAATGGCCAACTCAGCCTATGGGACGGAGAAAGCTTCAAGCAACTTTACAACAGCAACGAATTCTTCTTCAGCCGCGTCTCCTGGGCTGCGCATGGCTTCAAACTTGCCGCAATTGCCTCGACCTATACTAGGACTTTCAACTGCTGAGGGAACATGATTCCTTAGCCGGATTGAGAATGCGCAAACATCTGCGTTATTGGCAGGGGCGTGAGTTGGCAAGTCTTTTAACTGATGAAAAGCGATGTTTGCAAAGACCAAAAGCGTGAAGCTCGATGTCTAAGCCAGCCGTTTTTGTCAGGGAAGCAACCGGACTAGTTCGATCCATGTCCGCGTGGGATATGCTGTTTCTTAACATAGTCTCTTTCGGAGGAGCTTGGTCGATAATCTACGCGCTAGAATACGCCCCTCTCTATGGTGGCAATGTACTCGCAAGTCTGGTGCTTACAGCGCCTGGAATCCTCGCTTTGTTGGGCGTCTATTACATTTTCCAAGTGAGTATGCCGAGATCTGGGGGAGATTATGTTTTCATTAGCCGGATTATCCACCCGGCAGTTGGTCTTGCAGCAAACTTTGCCGGCTACACTTTCTTCCTCTGGTTCTGGATTGGTGATGCTGCGGACGTTTTTTCGAGCCAAGGACTTGCCCAGACTCTAAGCGTGTATGGGTCCTTGACTGGGCAGCAGTGGGCCACTAATGCCGCGGCAACATTCACACCTTTGACTACTTTCCTGGTAGGTACCGTTGCAATTATCATCTTCACACTAATCGTGATGTTCAGTACCAAGTTATACTTCCGAATTCAGAACATCTGCATGATAATCGCCATCGCGGCCATTGTAATCATCGTTGGTTTATTGGCTAGTACTAATCCAACCTCCTTTGCTACCGTATTCAACAACTACGCCACTTCACAAGGGGTGTCACTGAGTCAGGGTGCTTACGGGAACTTTACCGCAACTGGCAATTCGTACTGGGGGGGTTCGCTTCCAACTGATCTGATGTCGACCTTCACCCTAGTGCCTCTCTGGTTCACTGTTCTGTTTTGGGTTTATGTTTCAAATTACCTAGCTGGCGAACTCAAGAACGCTAGAGCTAGCGCGAAGACTGCGTTGTTTGGAAGTTTCGCAATCATATTCATCACTACCGCGGCTGTCCTAGGATTAGCCTACAACAATTTGGGACCACAATTTCTAACTGGTGCAGGATACTACGCCTTCGGTTACGTTACGAATCCCCTTCCAGTGATACCCAACCTCACTCTCTTCGCTTCATTACTAGCAAATAACCCACTTCTCGTCTGGTTCATCGGAATCGGGGTGATCGCTGGATTCATCCTCGTTACGCCCCAATGTATGCTTTTGATGTCTCGAATCGTGTTTTCCTACTCCTTCGATCGACTCGCCCCTAGCCTTTTCACAAACATTAGCGAGCGATTCCATACCCCCACCAATACGATCCTGGTCGCTGCCGTTGGAGGCGAAATTTTCCTCGCATTCTTGAGTGGCGTCGTAGGGCCCTCAACTTCAAACTACGCATTCCTACTCTACTCATACGCTGGACTAGCAGCTGTGGGCGTTACGTTTGTATTCATCTCAATCTCCGCGATAATGTTTCCCTACAGACGCAAGGAACTCTACGACACAGCCTGTCCGATCCGGAAAAAGATCGCCAAAATCCCAATAATCACTTGGCTGGGGATAATAGCGCTGGCCTACTCACTCCTTACGATTGGATACTACTCATACAACTATGTTTTCTACTTCGGAGCGGGCACGTTAGCTGCGAATCTCTACTTCCCATTCGTAGGGGGAGTGATAGCCCTATTCGTAATTTGCCTAGCATGGTTCTACGTGGTGAAGATCATTCGAAACCGTGAAGGCATACCCTTCGAGAAGGCGTTTCAACAGATACCGCCGGAATAATCTGACCTAGCGACCACCGCCAAACCAATCGTTTGAGGAAGCCGTGGGTCGTATGTCAAACTCCGTATTCGTACTTGGGGGAGGGCGAATGGGAGAGGTCGCCGCTCGCGACCTCTGTAGATCAACGTTGTCGACGAAGTAATCATTGGTGACATTGATATTACCAGAGCAGAGCATGCTAAGAGCACTATTGCGTCTAACAAAATCAAAGCCGTGAAGGTTGACGCGACTGATCAAGCTAAGATAGTTGAGAAAATCAGCGCATCCCGAGTCTTGATCAACGCCGTGTGGTACGAACACAATTTGGACGTGATGAAGGCGGCGATTCAAGCGAAAGTTCACTATAATGACCTTGGGGGCCTCTTTCACATGACACGCAAACAGATGGAACTCAATAACGCTGCCGAGAATGCAGGAATCACGGCAATTCTGGGAGGAGGAGAAAGCCCGGGAATCACAAACGTAATGGTTGCTCTCTGTTCGAAGAAACTCGATAGTGTTCAGAAAATCAAAATCCGCAGTTGGAGGGACGGAGATAGGAAATAGACCTGCAGAGGACCGATTGGTTTTCCCATTTGCGGTTTCAACCGTATTCGACGAGTACTCTAAGACCCCTGTTATGTACTTGGACTCAAAATTCCAGGAAGTTGTCCCGCTCTCCGGAGATGAGATAGTAGAATTCAAGGAGCCAGTTGGCAAGAACACCTGTCATTACTCCATCCATTCCGAAATTGCGACACTGCCGCTGAATTTCAAGCAGGCTACAGACGTCGACTTCAAGCTCGGCGTTTCTCCGAGAATCTTCAAAGCGATTAGGCCCATAATTGAGGCTGGGTTAGATGACTCCAACTCCATCGAAGTGAAAGGGATGAGTGTTTCACCTCGCGATTTCGCGATAGGCTACCTCCAGTCCCGTTCCAGCAATGAGGAACCAGAAAGGTGCGTTGCCCTGAAGACGGAAGTTGAAGGGGTAAAGGATGGGAGAAGAACGATTGTAATCTCTGACGTTGTGGGGAGACCGGATCCAATATTCGGGGTAAAGAACGGCACGGCTCTTCTAACCGGTGTCGGCGCGTCTATTGTCGCTCAGATGATCATGACTGGAGCCATAACAAAGAAAGGAGTGGTTGCTCCGGAAACCTGCGTTCCGCCTGAGGAAATGTTTTCCGAACTCGAAAAACGAAACATCCAAACCTCGATTACAGTCACGTGAGCCTCTATCCGTGACGAAAAGGCCGGATCAATAAGTAAAGAAGTAGCTCATCTGTCCAAAAGGAAGGGAGCGAGTTTTACGGTAGACGTTACTCTGCGGTACCTGCTGCATAACCTCGCGGCAGCCTAAAGTTATATTGCGCATTTCCAAACTCTGCCGAAGAAGACAATCGTACTCGGGCGAGATTCATGCCCTCAAATGACAAAGATATTTTCTATTTGAAACTTCAATGGATTTCTGCGAAAAACGACACTGAACGAAAAAATCTGGCCGAAAAGATACGACAACGTTTGTCCGAGAAAAGTACGAGTGCAAGCCAGTAGGGCCACACTCGATTGTCAACTTCTGCCCGTCCGTTTGCAATTAAACTACTTGTCGCATTAGACCTGGTGCTAGGCATACTCTCGCTTCTGCCCTTGTTGATTCCAGAAATTCGGCCGTCGCCAAGATTTGGCATCGCCAGTGATCTGGGGTCAGTAATCTTCGCTTTGATCTGTTTCATATTGGCGTATGGACTTTGGAGTAGGAGAAGGTGGGCTTGGGTCGTTTCCCTCATATTCTCAATTCTCGGCATAGCGCTTCTCATATTCACACTGTATGCAAGGCCGCGCACGGGCGAATTTGTTGCCTTGATCATAGACCTGGTAATTCTGTACTTGCTAATGCAACCCGGAGTGCAGCGCTATTCCGGAAAACTTTCACTGCCCCAAGCCCCGGCTTAGGAAAACATGATGCTCGGTTATCTGCATGAGGAAGTGTCTTCATGAGTGGACTGAAAGTCGATCTACAAGCGATTGAAGACGCCAGCCGGAGAATCGCAAACGTAGCCTACAAGACGCCTTTGTACTATTCTCCGGGCCTCAGCAATCTCACAGGCGCCAAGGTGTACTTGAAGCTTGAGTCCTATCAACCAATCCGCGTCTTCAAAGTCCGAGGTGCGGCAAATAAGATCCTGAAACTTTCACAAGAGGAACTAAAACGGGGACTACTCGCTGCTTCATCCGGGAATCATGGACTGGCGGTTTCGTATCTTGCAAAATTGACGGGAACTAAAGCAACGATAGTAGTGCCAATTACCGTCGTCGAGGAGAAAGTGAGAGCGATCGAAGAGTACGGGGGAACAGTTATCAAACATGGCCTATTCCATGACGAGCGTTACGCTAAGGCACTTGAGATTCAGAAGATGTCTGGTGCCGTTCTTATCCCACCCTTCGACGATCCGGACATAATTGCGGGACAGGGAACCATTGGACTGGAAATCCATCAGGACTTACCAACCGTAAGCGCGGTCATTGTCCCGATTGGTGGAGGTGGCCTCATTTCTGGAATAGCTACAGCATTGAAGAGCTTGAAGCCGGAAATGAAGATATTCGGAGTCGAACCTGAGAAGGCCTCGTCGATGTATCTTTCAGTTAAGAGCGGGAAGATTACTCGACTAACAGACACAACCTCCATCGCGGACGGCCTGGCAACCCGCGAACCAGGAGTGCTTACGTTCGAATGCGTAAAGCGCTATGTGGATGAAATTCTCCTGGTGAGTGAAGAGGAGATCGAGAAAGCCGTTTTCACAGTAATGCGAGAATGTCATTTGATCGTTGAGCCATCAGCCGCTGCAGCCGTCGCGGCTCTCGTTGCGAAAACTGATCTCAGAAAAGATGCTGAGATCGTGGTGGTTGTAAGCGGGGGAAATATCTCGCTTAAAATATTATCCAGGATTCTGTCGAAATATAGCTAACCTTTGAACCCTATCTGAAACATATTTTCTAGGTCGTAGTTGCTGTACGACTTGAATGCGATCAATGTCATCGTTCGCGTTATGCCCTTCACCCTTGCAAACCGTTCTGTAACAACCCCGGTCAGATCTTCAGCTTCTTTCACTCGGACTATTGCTACGAGGTCGAAGTCGCCTGCGATCGAGTAAACCTCTGTTACGTCGGTGATTTTGAGTAGTTCCTCGGGGATGGCAGCAATACGGTCCCTTTCCGCATTCATCATGACAAAGGCAGTGATCATTGACGACGCCTAACCAATCTAGGTCCGGCGAGCCAGGTTCTTAAATTCTAGCTATTCCAGCTTCACGAACAGTTCAAATCTTCTTTTCGAAAACAAGGCAATGTTTTCCCCATGGGCTCCGCCTGAAACCGCATTTCCCTGCAATTGAAAGTTGGTAGGGTTCATAAGGTATGTATGAGCTCAGGATCTTCGCGCCAAGTGCCCCTGCTATATTCTTCGCGCTATTCATTGACTTTGGCACGGGTCCGGTCAGAATTGTTAGACTACTCTGAGGTTCCTTGAATCTTATCTCCGGCCTTGTTACGAGAAAAGCGGAATCCCCCGCAACGTAGAGCTCACCTTGCCTTTCCAATTGCCTAAGCAGACGCTCTGAGCTTCTCATGAAATGCGGTCCACGCGCTATGTAGCCATTCATCTTGCTTGAGTAGCTTGATCTCAGGAATAATCGCAGTTGAGTGTTGGAAGCAAAAGTTGGGAATACGGACTGTGCCTTCTTCTTTACTCTTAGACGGCAGGAGACGTGGGCAGCCTCACATACTAGCTTGAATCCACCCTTTTCGCAGGCCTTGATTGACGCCTTATTCTTCGATAACGCCCATAGCCTTAGAGGGCCTAGCCCTTCCCCTTCGCGTAGTCAACGATTTGCTTTTGCAGGAAGATGGCTACTCCACGTCGACGCCAAGCGGGATCTGTGCGCGCCATGCTTAGCCATCCGCTGCGGTCGACGCACTTTTCGAAGTTAGTCATACCTACGAGCTCGGATCCTTCCCAAGCCAAGAAGAGTTAGCCATGGGCGATGACGTTGGAAAGTATCTTGAATACGTAGTCATATGGGCCGACCGCTCGGCGACAAAGCCTAGTTATCGAGCGTAGGTCCGATTGCTTCGCTATTGTGCGTTTGAATTGAGGTTGCCTCGTCTGAAACGCACCGGATTGGGTTACGCCGTGGCGACGTGAAGGAATACTTTCCGTCGTTGATCATGTTCTCAATTTTACAGTATTCATTGGGCTGATGAGCCATGTCGTCGAGCGTTGACCAAACGGCAGTTTGGATTCCCTTGCGCCTAAAGTACGCTCCCACAGTGCCGCCGCCGATTCCGATTGCTTTCGCGTCTAACCCACGCAACTGTTTCAAAGCGGCCTTCAATCTGACCACAATTGGGCTGTCGATTGGGGTCGGGCTCGTATTTTGTTCCTGTTGAATGGGTTTAACTTCGATCGCTGCACCAGTTTCCTTTTCTACCCTCAACCGGAGTAGAGTCAATTTCTTTCAGTACGTCAACGAGAGGGTAGCGTGGAAGAATTCGACAGTCGAAATATTGTACGTCAATTCCAGGAACCGTGTTGACATTGTCAACATTCGCATCGCATTTCGTCGGTTCGAAGGTTGAGGGTTGTGGATCAAATAAGGGGTCTTTAGCGGGATATTTGGAGTGCAGCATCTCGTCGAGTTGAATTGCAAACTTCATGCCTGCGCGGCGGGCGTTCAATCCTCTCTCAGGAGTGCTACCATGGACCTGCATGCCTTTTGTCGTGATTCGCAGCCAGAGTATGCTTTTTTCTGCGGTTTCGATTTCTGAGCCATCCGGCTTCCCGCTGTCGGGTACCAGAGCCATGGATGTTGGCTTGAATACGTTTTTCTCAAGAAGCGGAATAACTCCGTACTTGCTTCCGGATTCTTCGTCGGAGAAGAGAACAAGGCCAAGAGTCATTTTCGGTTTAATTCCCAGCGTTTTGATCGCTTTCATGGTGAATAGAGCTGAGCAAACCGATTGCCCATTGTCCTCTGAGCCCCTCGCGAAGATCTTGCCATCCTTTACGACCGGGACGTAGGGATCGGTTGCCCAGAGTTCACGTGAACCCTCAGGAACAGTGTCTAAGTGCGCGGCCAACCACAGGGTTCGACCCGCATCCTCACCCTCTATGATAGTCGTGAGGTTTACTCGGACGCCTTCTGCCACGCGATTATCAGGAATATCGTACCTCATTACCTTCAATCCATTCTCTTCAAGCCATTTTTTCACGAAGAGAGCACGGTCGTATTCCCCTTTTCCTCCGAAATCTGGGTTTACAGCCTTGATCTTTAGCATGTCGACCATGAATTTCGTCATGTTATCGCGGGACTGGTCAATCCATTTTATAGCATCAATTGAGTTCGCCATCGAGTTTCAGCCCAATTGAATCGAGGTTGGCTTTCGACCAAAAGATAAAGCTTGACTACTGCAGGCGGTGATTGTGACTGGCCAGTTTACCTTGGATTCTCTCAGGAATCGACTATTACCTCAGAGTTCAGTTCGGGAATCAGGAGAAGGGCCTCCAGTCGCCGCCGTAGCGATTATCATCAACCCAGATGATCGTGGCGGCTCAGTGCTTTTCATTAAGAGGACTGAGCGGAGGGGAGATCCGTGGTCAGGACAAATTGCGTTCCCGGGAGGACGCAAATCGCCTAGAGACAAGGATTTTGCTGAAACAGCCGTCCGAGAGACATGGGAGGAGGTTGGAATACAGCTCAGTGGCCACGAATTACTTGGCCACTTACCAATCGTGACCACGAGGTCTCGACGGCTGCGAGTGTTGCCTTTCGTCTTTCAACTCAAATCAACCGTTAGTATTCGTGTAAACGAAGAGGTCGCTGAGGTGTTCTGGATACCGTTGAGCGATCTGAAGAGGCTTGAGGTTGAGAGTCGAGAAGTTAGAGTTGACGAAGGTACCTTGTCAGCTGATTCCTATGTCTATGACGGTCACGTGATATGGGGATTGACCTTCAGAATAATCAACTTGCTCTTAGACAGAGAAACCCAAACCGACTTGTGAAAGCGTTCTAGTCAAGCGAATTGATAACTAAAATAAGAAAAGAAGAGGCGGAATATGCCGCCCCCGTGGCAGCCTTAAGCTACCATTTCCTCTTGTCGAATGTTCTTATCGTGCTCAGTACCCAACTTCATCTTAACTTTGCGTTTCTTAGCCAACCCCAAACACCTCCACAAATCTTCTAGAAGCAGGCTATCTGTGTTCAACGTATTTAACGGGGCCTGGAGAAAAAGTAAGAAAGGGAGAATATTCCTCATTTCTACCGGGTAGAGAGTAAAGTCTTCACGCGCAATCTCTCTACAGGTCAGTAGGATCTAGAACGGCAATGACACGAATTAGGGTGAGTCGCCCTCTCTGAAAAATCCAATCCACCTATTCTACCAAGTGGAACCATCAGCCGGTCGAACCACCTATTCCACCTAGGCTTATCACATTTCGCACAGGAAATACTTGGTTTACCGGTGACCGCGGGTGTTAAGTGAGCAATACACGACGGAGGTTACACAATTCAAATGTGGTTTCTGTGGGTTTGTTTACAGCGACTTAGAAGAAGCAGAACAGTGTGAATTACAGTGCGTCACGCGTGCTCCGCGTCAGTAGAGTTGAAAGAACGCCGTTTGCAGGCAACTAGCAACTAGTCGAGAACACGGCAAAATTCACGTCGTCCGTGCGACGTTGTCTTATGACCTTAGTATGCTGCGTTTACTTTCTTTTCACTGGGACCTGAACTTCCGCGTTAGCCCAGCATGTGGGTTGCGCCATGGGTTTCCGTTGTATACCTCTCGGCCTTGGGTCGTGTCTTTGAACCCTGCGTATCTCAACCATCCATAGATCCCCGAGTAGACTAGGCGGGGCGAGACTTTGTCAGGGTTGAATGTGACGCTGGCGACTTTCTGTGCGGGAAGAGTCTTCACTTTGATTCTTCCTTCACTCGTCGCCTTTCCCTTGATTTGGAGGCAGGCTTCGGACCGAAGCTTGTTCATCGGCCTACGTCCACCCGGCTCATCTATGAAAAAGAGCATCCATTTCCCGGTTCGGAGTTTTTTCTTGTTTGCCCATTTTACAAGTTGGCTGAATTCAGACCGGAGCATATTGCTCTCGTATGATCCAACTCGGAGCATAGAAGCTACTTTGTATGCAGGAGCACGTTTGACTCGAATATCTACTGTCAACCGCGATCGGAGATGTATCTACTCGCGGGGGCTATTAATGTGTAGGTACCCGAGTTCTCTTCTCGATTACTTGCGTTGTTTGTCCGCTAGCTCTTGAAGTAGTTTAGCGTGGCGGTCCTCGTCTTCCATAATCTTGTCGAAAGTCTTACGAATTGAAGTCAGCATTCGAATGTGGTTTTTCGAATCTTCAACGATACCCGTGAGAGTTGACTTAACCTTCTTGTCTGCACTCTGGTTTGCCAGTTTTGTATAACTGTCTATGATGTCTTGTTCGACCGCAAGCCAGTAACTGACATTCTCGTCTATCACTCCATGATAACCTGACTCAACATCTTTCTCAGCTTTGACGGCTTGATCTAGGGTTTCGATGTCTTTGATTATTCGTTCTCTTCCTTTCTCACTCACCAGTAATCCCTCATGATCTGCTTAAGGTAACTTTCAGAACATTCAGATTAGGGTGTTGAGCAAATTCCGGCTCTGGCATGATGTCTTCGCTCATTCAGGAGATCCTTCCCAACAGTAGCCACGGAATGAACCCTGTCAACAGGCTGAGAAGCAGCAGTAGCAGCGGCGAGATTGTGAGTCGCCAAGATGTTTTCATTTTCTCGCTTTGGTCTGAGTGCTGGGAGACTGCAGTAATAATCTTGGAGTAGTATCCTACTGACAACGCAATGTTCAGGACTACGAATACGGCGAGTGCATAGAACGAGAGTTCGTTGGTTGCAAAGAGTGATTGAATGATGAGTAATTCACTCCAGAAGGTTCCGAAAGGTGGGACACCTATCATACCGAGCGAGGATAACGCGAAAGTTCCTCCCAGAAGCCTGTTCTGGCCGAACAGTCCCTTAATCTCGCTCAGCTCAGACGCTTCGTACCTCTCACCCTTCTCGCCGGTGAGCATGAAGAAGGACGACTTGACCAGACCGTGGTTCCAGATATGAAACACAATCGCCACTACTCCAAGAACGGAGAAAGTTGCGAGCGCAGCTAACATGTATCCAACGTGGGCTATGGAACTGTAGGATAAAAGACGCTTAACGTTACTTTGCCCCAACGCGCCCAAGTTTCCGATGAGCATGGTCATTACCGCTACGAGAATGAGCCCAAGCTGAAACGTAACTGTTAGGCTCTGCGAAACTTGTATGTGTGGGATAACGAATGTTGGGTTAATGATTTTGATGAGCGCGTAAACCGCCGTCTCAGTTACAACGCCGGCTAACGTCGCGCTTACAGCCGTTGGAGCGGCAGAATATGCGTCAGGTAGCCATGTGTGTAGCGGAAATATGGCAGCCTCTACGCCCAGTCCCGCAAAAAGTAACGCTAACCCGAACGTGCCTAATCTCGGGTCGCTCTGAAATATTGTGGGCAGATCCTTGAGTTGGATGCTACCTGTGAGGGAGTAGATTATCGAAATACCGAAGAGCGCAATTAAACTCCCGGCACCAGCGAGGAAGAGGTACTTCAAAGCTGCTTCAAGTGAGACAGCGATCTTCTTTCTCCAGGCGACCAAGCCGTACGCAGCAATGCTCATGCCCTCCCAGAAAAGAAACAGGGTCAGAAGGTCCCCCGCCACGATTATTCCAACAAGTGACAGTAGGAGAATCAGGAGTAGGGAGAAGAATGGGCCGACATTTTCATTAGGGTTTATTGTTGTCCAGGCATAGAAAGAGACGGCCGTCCCAACAGCGAGAACCGTGAAAATTACGAAGACCCCGAACTTATCTACGATGTACAAGCTCGCGAGGTTCGATTCAACAGGGCGGAGGGATATCTGTCCCGCAATGCCCGTGGACCAGTTAACTAATACATCAACTAGTGAAATGGCTAAGGCTGTGGTGCAAATTATTCCTCCCGCGTACACCCTCCACCTGTCGGTGTACTGTTTAGCTAGGTCGATTAGGAGGCATGCCATGGCGCCCGCGAAGAGGATCTCCATGATGTCGGTTAACCACAAACTCATACACCCCACATTGCAATCAGAATTAACAGGAGTACTAGTGTCACTAGCATCAAAATTCCGTTAATGCCCAACACACCTGTCTGAACATCGCCTGCAGCCCTCCCGGCCCGCGGCACGATTCTCTGAGTGATACTGGAATATACTGTTCCGAAGGCTCGCTGCAGAGCTGTGGCGAAAGCAATGAACCCATGTCCGATCGCAACATATGCGACATCGAAATCTTTCAAGTGCGTCTCATGGGGCGCCAGGTATTTTCGTCCGAGCGTGAAGAAAGTCAAAGCGGCCGCGGCTAAGACCAGCGAAGTTTGTAGTAATTCGTTGAGTGCGAATGGTTGGTATCCCGAGCCACCGAATGGAAGTATTGCGTAGAGCAGCGGTGGATATACGCCGATAGCGACGCAAAGTCCAGCCGCGCCGAGCATCGCCGCCTTCATTAACAGAGGCGGATCGCTTGCTTCGATTTTTCCGGGGCGGAGGAATGCGAAGTATCCGAGTTTCAGAAATGAAAGGAATGTGCCAAATGATGCGATTTCGAGCAGTACGAAGATTAGCGTGTTGCTTTGCTGAGCAGCCGATACTACCATACCCTTTGACACGAAGCCGTTGAATAGCGGCACACCAGAAATTGAGAAGGCGGCGATCCAGAACGCGATTGCGGTAACGGGCATTTTCCGCATGAGTCCGCCAAGTTTGTCCAGCGTGTTCTCGCCGGTCTTCCAGATGATTACACCGACGGTCATGAAGAGCAACGCTTTGTAGAGTATGTGGTTGAATACGTGCGCCATTGCTCCATCCAAAGCCAGCTGGGC
>CAWHWX010000002.1:0-18653 GCA_963833125.1 Candidatus Bathyarchaeota archaeon
TTGGATCGTCTGTGATGTTCGGAGTATCGTGGGCTTGCACCATGTAGTGGAATGCAGGTCGCGGATTATCCGGTCCATCAACTGTGTTGCAATGGTCAAACTGGTCGGCCAGTACGGACCAGCGTTCGCGGCGGCACCGATGTGGTCTGGTGTGATGCAGTTCAGAGTACTCAACTGGTAGTCTGGGCGCCATCCGCCCCAGGAAGGAAATTTCTCGAATAACTGGTCGAACTTACCGGTTGTCATGTCATGGTTGTTGTTTTCGTCGGTGTGCGCAGGTGTCGGGAACCTACCTAGCGGTTAGTAAGTCTCCGTGTCCAGGTCCTCGGGGGATAATTGGCCAGATGTCGACAACTACCCCCCCCTCGACCACATGGTACGCATCGTAGAGGTTTACTGTAGTTGGACCATACCCTGGAACGAACTCCATGGTACTTCCAAGTTTGAGGCTACATCGCTTGTCGACATCGAAGAGGGCATGCTCCTCCGCAAAGTAGCGTGCCCGCATTTCAGATGGGTAATCCAACATCGTGGGTTGTACAAAGTCGATGCCGACTTGACTTACGACCGCAGTCAAATACGATTGTGTCTCCGTGCTGTATAACCACCGTTTCCCAGAACAGTCAGCGATTTCGGAAAGAACCCGGGACTAGGTTTCCATGGAAATTATCCTTCAAACGTAGGGTCCTCCCTTGAATCTCAGTAACACGTGGATCTGCGCCCGTAATATCATAAGTACCAGTTCCGCCAGCCGAAACTATCTCACATTTGAACCCAGCCTCAGCTAGGCGACTGACTACCGTACCGATATGATCCATGGCTTCCCGAGCTTTCTTTACTCTCAATTCATGATCCGGTTCAAGCATACAATGTCCTGAGTACCCGCCTGCACGCCTCTGAACCTGAGGCCAGAAAGCGTAGCCAAATGTTTAGCCAGGTCTACGGCTTCATCTGGAGAACGAACACCTCCCCGCCGCCATTCCGACATCTATCTCGATGATGACGTCAAGTTTGTTTCCCTACCTTAGAAACAGTCTTGGAGATGTCATCGGCATTATTCGCATCATCAACTGTGACCGTCAGGTGTCCATCTTTCGCAACTTCGGCAAGCGTTTCGATTCTCTCCTTACCGACCACTGCAACTTAGCAATTAACACATCTTGGAGAGCGCCGCAGCTAATTACGAGGGCTTCCCAGACTGTGGCTGTGCAAACTCCGATCGCTCCCGCTTCATTTGCATTTTGGCTAATTCAATGCTTTTCTGGACCTTTATGTGAGGTCTCAGTTTAGCGTGCAGTGATTTCAAACGTTGTGTCATGAAATTGATGTTGCGACGAACCACATCCAAGTCCAAGATCAATGCCGGCGTTATGAGCCCACGGCGATGTCTGCCTAACGCTGAACGGTATGAGTTGCATTAACCGCTTCTGAATTTCATCAATCTCTGGATAGGTTCTCGCACTTCGTTCGACTCAAGCTAAACGGCTCTCAACGTCCATGGGAAATCTCTGGTAATAAGAACCATGGCTCAGGTTTTCGGGTTCAGACATTCATCTAATGCATTCCGACTTACGGTAGTTAACAATCACCTTGGATCCTTCAACGGCGAATCTTCGGGTAATGGCGCTGCCGATTCCGGCGCAAACCACCAGTAACGATCGTGACTCTATCTTTCAATTTCATGAGTTAGAAATCACCAGAAGGAGATGAGGTCTTTATTCTAAAATCTTCTTGGAAGATCTGATCCCATTAACATTCCTGATTGACAGATTGTTTTTGCTTCAATAAGAAAGCAGAAACCGATTATTAATCAAGTAGCGAGTCCTCGCAACGTTCAATTTGAGGCTTGAAATAAACAGCATCATGCCAAGTGTTAAATATAGTTCGAAGAACCAGTTTCATATCCGCTTGTCTACACAGAAGGTATTCCTACGGGAAGCAACTGGATTAGTTAGGTCATTCACATGGTATGATGCGACTATATTGAGCCTGGCCGTAACAGGACCTACCCTGTTCGGAATGTCCTCCCAAATCGGCTACGTAGCCCCTAACGGACCTGGAGCCGACTTCACAATTTCCACAATCATTGGATTCCTGTTCATGATCCCCCTCGCAGTAGTATACTACATCTTTTCGGTTCAGATGCCAAGATCCGGAGGGGACTATGTGTGGCTTGGGCGAACACTGAACCCAATTTTGGGATTTGTTTGGGGGATGGGCTATGTTCGGATTTTCATTCATTGCGCTTCTAGCAAGCGCATCTGTAACTGAAACCGCAGTCGTTATACCAGACGTAGGCGTAGCCTTAGGATACATCTGGAACAACCCAGGACTAATTTCCTGGGGACAGAATTTCACAGAGTAGTACGACAAATCTATTCGCTTGGGACGATCCTCACGATAATTATTGGGATTATTATCGCCGCTTGCACGCCAAGGGTTTACAGTCGTATTATGCTCGTTTTAGCTGGAATAATCTTCATTGCCTCTTTCATCTTCATCGGCGCCTTCAGACGCAGACAAGTGCCTCATTTGCGACAGGGCTAAGTAACTTAACGAATGGAACCATGACGGTTAATGGAGTTGTATCTCAAGCCGCAGGTGGGCGGGTATGCCTTTCGTTCCGGTGAATCAGACCGCCACTTTCCTAGCAGTCCCATTTGGGGTCTTGCTATTCAACGGATTCAATTATTCCGTCTACATCTCTGGCGAAGTAAGGAATGTGAAGAATGGAATGCTATGGGGTGTGATGGTTGCACTATTGATCTGCGGAATTGTCGATATAACGGGACTCTACTTCATAACAAACCGCCGGAAAGCTACCCATTCATGCAAGCAGTGTTTGGGTTATTCAACCAGGGTCACTTCTCCCTAGGAGTTAACCCATCGTAGCCCGTTTTCATCCCAGCAGTCCTAAGCAACCCATACCTATGGAGTTCGTGGAGATCGGATTTCTATTATTCAACTTCTGGTGGGCCGCAGGCCTCGCCATCTGCATCTCGAGGTACGTGTTCGCATTCTCATTCGACCGGGTACTTCCAACCGTTTTCGCAGATGTGAACGATAGACTCCACGTCCCGTTGAAAGCGGTCGGGTTCACTTTCGTAATTTCAGTCATCCTAACCTACATCGCCATATACACGACATACATCGGACAGCTGCTCAATGTGGTTACGATTTGGGCCGTCGTCTGGATTCTGGTAGGAATATCGGCCATTGTCCTTCCATTTTGGAAGAAAGGATTCTCCAAGGGTCTCATTGGCGATCTTTGGTTACTTCCAATCTTTGGCGTTCTAACAATCATAGGCATGGGAACTACCCTCTACTGGTCTGTGACAAACCCTGCAATTGGGCCCTCGACTCCGGCCTCGACCCTCCTGCTGGTCGTGATATTCCGATCCGCTGTCGTCATCTACCTAGCGCGATACTTCTACTTCAAGGGCAAAGGTCTTGACCTTATAGAGGGCCAAATGGAGATACCACAGAATAAGAAGACCAACAGAGCGAACAAATCTAAACTCTCCCGCCTTAAGGTGCGTCATCGGTCAATGCCGTCGATGCACCGTACGTTATTTTTCGGTCAGCTAAGTCTTGGAGAAGGGTGGGCGTTCTAGGATTTCTCTGATCTCGGACGTAATCTGAACGTCTTTCTCGTATGTAATTCTAAACACCCATCGGAGCAGGTCGCGCTGGGATATGATGCCGACCAGTTTTCCTTTCTCAACCACAGGTAGTCGCCTGACGCCGTGTTTGAGCATTGCAGCCATTGCTTCCTGGTTGGTCGACGGAACGTGCTACCGTAATCAGTGGACCTGACATTACGTTCCTAACTGGAGTTTTGAGAGCATTTGTTCGTTTCGCCACGTACCGTGAGATATCACGTTCTGTGACGATCCCCACTGGTGTCCCTTCTTCAACGACTACGATGCTGCCAATATTCCGCTTCACCATTTTCTGCAATGCGTACTTCAGCGATCGCTTTGGTTCAACGGTCTCAACCCTAACTGCCATAAGAGCTTCCACTGAGTCTGAATCAACCACGTCAGGCAAACCCGTCATCAACACACTGGCGCTTTCATCGGGATTAAAGGCTTCTTGGGAAAACCTAAGTCTACGACTACTAGGGCTCTTTTTTGCGAGCTGCAAAAAAAAGGTCGTCCGTCCGAGAAACGTCTTACGGAAGCAAATCCAGGAAATCGTGTAACCTAGACCGGAAATTTGGATTATAGCGGGTTACGAGGCGTCTTTTATGTTAGGGCGTCTCTCTTGGCCGAGTTGGTGTTGAAAGAGATGCTCCCTGTGGATTCAGCTAGGGTGGGTCATAAACGGCAGATCGTTGTTGAGGTTCTAGGATGGTATGGATTGATCGCTATCGTAATTGCCTATGGGACCGTGAGTCTGAGCTTGGTTTCGCCGAATAATTTGGCATATCAGTTCTTGAATCTAAGCGGAGCCGTAGGGCTTGGCCTAGTAGCGTTCGCTAAGAGGGCGTATCAAAATGGCGTTCTAAATGTGGTTTGGGGTGCAATAGCTGTCGTGGCTTTGATACATCTAATTCTCTGACCTCTGCCGGCGAAAACAGCTGTATGGTTAAGGGAATTTTCAGTATGCGCTGGTCGGTAAGAACTTCTCTACTCGTTTCCTGAGCTCTATAGCGGCTTTTGACCATTTCCCGTCGCACACATTGTTTAGGTAACTGTCATTCTCAAATTCGAGCGAGAGATACCCACGGTACCGAGAATTTCGTAGGGCCATGAAGAACTTCTTCCAATCGACTACTCCCTCGCCAAGAAATGGGAAAATGAAGGTTTCTCCAAGGCCACCCGGTTTCCCGAAGGCATCCTTCACATGTACATGTCGCACTTTATCACCGAGCATTTTCGCCGCCCAAACGGGGTCATTTCCATACACCACAAAGTGAGATGGATCCCAGGTTCACTCCAAGATACTTGGAATCAAAGTAACTCAGAAACTCCTTAACAGTATAGTAGTCGTGCACCAACATTCCGAATACAGGTTCAACCGTAACCACGACATGATTCTTCTCCGCCGAGTCGACTAGATTAGAAAATGAATCGACAACAACCTTCCAAGCTTCGCCTTCCGAGATTTCCCGACCAATCCTCTGAAACTCAGGATTCCAAGTCATCGGTCCCGTGAAGACGTTCATCAAGGGGATGGATAATTCGCTCGCTTCCCCCAACATAGCGGTCAAGACTTTCAGACTCCTATTCCTAACGCTACGATTCTTTGTTACGAGATCCTGCCAACACATTATGTTCGATACGGCGAGGCCACGTCTTCTCGTTTTGATGACCAGCTTTCTGAGTTCCCTGGTAGTCCGGAAATGCTGACCTAGCATCCATTCTACACCCGGCGGTACCCTGCTTTCGAGATGACGCAGGATGGCTTCGTCAGTTGACGGCGAAGCCCAAACCGCCGGGGAAGTCATGTAGTAAGGGATGAATGATAACTTCCAGTCGGAGGCTCTTGTCAATTTTCTAGTAAGAGCCTCCTATTTCCTTCGCGACGAGGCCTATTTCTGTCAGACATTTTTCATCTTCCGCTTTCTCGCCTAAAGTAAAATGCGTCATCCCAGCGTCCACATACTGTTCAACGTCTCTCCGAAGAGTCTGGATGTCTGTTCGGTTGATTAAGTTCGTAAATGCAAATTGGTCATGAGGATATTTTCGCTTGCTCAACTCGTCGAGGATTACTTTTCCCATTTCCGCATATTCGTTAGGTTTGGGGTAGCTATCGTCGAACCATCTCGGGCCTATCGGCATCCATCCATCCGCATACTTTCCCGCCCACGTGAAGCGACACTGGTAGATGTCCCCCCCACCAGATTGGTGGATAGGGTTTCTGAATTGGTTTAGGCTCGAGAGCGGCACCCTTTGCGTTTACATATTTCCCATGGAAATCCACCGACCCCGGCTCGGTCCATAAGCGTTTCATCAATCGGATTGCTTCAAGGCTAAACGGCGATTCTCTCCTTATTCTCATGCCATTCGGAATACCCTTCGAACTCAGGCCGGTACCACCCAAACCCCACTCCAACTATCAGGCGTCCATCAGACAGGTAATCTATAGTTGAGGCCATCTTTGCTAGAATACCCGGCGGTCGAAATGTGAGAGGTGTAACGGCCGTTCCTAATCTGAGTTTGACGGTTTTCGCGGCCGAAGTAAGGGAGGAAGGTCCAAACATCGATATGATTGTTTGAGTTTGGGAGCATGAAATGATCTGTTACAAGAAAATAATCATAACCCACTTTTTCGGCTTCCACTGCGAGTCTTTCGATGAGCTTCGGTTTTGCCCGTCCAGTGACAGCTATTCCACACTTCAATCCACATACCTCGCTGAAGGAGGTCGATGTAGACTAAGGCTAATATACAAAGCGAATCGCCTGTCTTCTACGAGATGACAACCTATGCCCACACCAGTCCCATCTGGAATGAGGATTACTCAGGTCGCGGTAGTTGTGAAGGATTTACGGAAAACGATGGAAGCATATCACAAGATTCTCGGTTGGGGGCCCTGGAGTGTCTACGAACATAAACCCCCAATCCTGCACCACCAAGAACTCCATGGAAAATCGGCTAACTATTCCATGCTTGGCGCGGAAGTCCACTGTGACCCGATCGACTTCGAGATACTGCAACCTTTGGAAGGACCGAGTATCTACAAGGAGTTCTTAGAAGAGAAAGGTGAAGGACTGCATCACGTTTCGGTTGTTAGCCCTGCTGAGGATGTTGAAAAAGCACTCGCCGATTTCAAGAAAAACGGCGTTGACGTAATGATGAGCGGAAGGCTAGGTGAGAACATCAGGTTCTACTACATGGATACTGAGCCAGTTTTGAAGATGGTGGCTGAGACCGTCAGTGGTCACGCGATTTCTATGAAGCCCATCTACACCTACCCTTGACATTCATCCATCGAAAATAGAAGCAAGCGCCGTAACAGACAAGCCCGAGGAGATCGAGATGTCTGATTTCAGCCTACCAGGCGTTGAACAACGAATCATTGATGACTTGGCGAGTAAAACGGTTGAAGTAGCTCGTGGATTGTTTGAGAACCACCTAGTAACCTCCACATTCGGTGTCGTGAGCAATCGAATCCCCAACACCGACTATTCACTGATTACTCCGAGCGGGTTCAGCAAACTCACACTCAATACCCGCCATCTGATCATCGTAGACCTAGACGCCAAACTTGTTCAAGGAAATTTCAGGCCATCCGTAGAAACCGCCATGCATACTTACATACACAAGAATCGGCCCGAAATCAGTACGGTGATTCATACGCACTCACCGATGGCCTGCGCGTTTGCAGCCGCTAACATGGAGATTCCATGTGTGTCAGCGGAACAAGCATTCTACCTTGGAGGCAGAGTACCTCTGGTAAGGAAATATTCACTTCCCGGCACAACGGAACGTGCGGAGTTAGCGGCGGTCCTCAAGGCGCTCGAGAAATGTGATGCCGCTCTCCTGAGGAAGCATGGAGTCGTTGTTGTCGGAAGGACCCCCGAAGAAGGGTTGGAGACCGCGATAGTGCTCGAGGACATTGCCAACATGGCCGTCCACTCAATGATTCTTGCGAAACCTAGGGAGTTCACCAGAAAGGAACTATCCTACTTGAAGGTCTTCAAACGAACGAGGTATGGACAGCATCCTTCTGCAAAATGACCCTTACCCTAGGGCATGAGTCAGTTTGAGCAATGACTATCTGGCCGCAATAGACGCGGGAACGGGCAGCGGTAGGTGTGTAATCTTTGACTCGGAGGGCACACAAGTTGCGATTGCTTCGAGGGAGTGGTCGCATCCTACGATCCCGGCGTATCCTGGAGCTTTTGTGTTTGACACCGTGCGCAATTGGAAGCTTATTTGCGAATCAATTCACGAGGCGATTGATAGGGCTAAGATTCGGCCCGATGAAATTCGTGGCATAAGCGCGACCAGCATGCGTGAGGGCATGGTGCTCTATGATGAGGTTGGCAGTAGAAATCTGGGCCTGCCCGAACGTCGATTCGCGCGCGAAGAACGAAGTTGTCCAGATGATTAAGAAGGGTCTCGCTAAGAAGATCTACTTCAAGGCTGGGGACTGGCTCGCGATTACCTCGCCTCCAAGATTCCTTTGGATAAAGAAACACGAGCCAGAGATCTTCAAGAAAACTGCAAAGATGACTATGATTAGCGACTGGATTCTTTACAGGCTGACAGAGAAATTTGCTACCGATCCTTCGATTGGCTCAAGCTCAAATCTGTTTCAACTCGAAAAAAGGACTTGGTCGGACGAAATCATCGACTGGTGTTCCCTACCTAGAAGTATATTTCCGGACGTAAAGGAACCGGGAACAGTGCTAGGAGATGTCACGGCTGAGGCCGCCGCCGAGACAGGTTTCAAACTGGGAACCCCTGTAGTCGTAGGTGGGGGCGACACTCAGCTCGGTCTTATCGGTATATCCGCCGTTCAACCCTATGATTCCGCCACAATTGGCGGAACGTTCTGGCAACAAACGGTTGTCACAGACAAACCGATCATAGACCCGAAGATTCGATTGCGCACTCTTTGCCACGCAGTTCAAGGAATGTGGATGACAGAGGGAATAGGGTTCCTATGTGGATTGACAATGAGATGGTTTAGGGACGCGTTTTGCGAACGAGAAAAGGAAATTGCGGCTCGGGAAGGAGTTGATGCATACTCTTTGCTGGAAAAAGAGGCCGAAAAAGCGGGTGCCTGGTTCGAACGGTGTCATCCCAATTTTCTCAGACATAATGAATGCTAGAAGGTGGATTCATGCCTCCCCTTCCTTTGTGCAATTCGACATCAACCGACCCGAGGCATCTGGCAAGAAAGAGTGCGTCAGGGCGATTGAAGAGAGCGCGGCTTATGTGGCGTTGGGCCATCTGCAAATATTGCAAGCTCTCACCCATAGAAAAATGAAACAAGTTGTATTCTGCGGGGGGCATCGAAAGGCTTCCTGTGGCCCCAAATATTATCAGACGTATTTGGTATCACGGTCAAGGTTCCGATAATCAAGGAATCTACGGCCCTAGGCGCGGCAATTTGCGCGGGAGTGGGCGTCGGGATATTTCGGAACCTGAAAGAGACTGCGAAGAGCATGGTCAAATGGGACCGGACCTTCGAGCCCAATCAGACCACCCATAGAGAATACGTGAAATTTTACGGCCGATGGTGCAAAGTGTACAAGAAGTCGTTAGGGATGGTTGAAGAAGGTCTGGTGCAGCCGATGTTCAGGGCCGCCGGAACATAGATCGAAGATCCTAGAATGAAACTCATACGCGAACTTGAAATTGACTTGGAATACGAAGCGGAGAATGGCTAAAGAACTAGCCTGCAACTATTGACCAGCTGAGAAAGAAATGGCGACCATAACCGAAGTACAAGAAGTACCGCAAAACGACTACGCAAAGTACGGCCTAACGAAGGATCTCTTACGTGAAATGCTCAGGAAGATGCTCATTATCAGAAAGTTCGAGGAGAAAGTCGAGGAACTATTCATTGTCAAAGGGTTATTGATAGGCCCATCTCACCTGTACCTAGGCCAAGAGGCGATAGCGACAGGCGCAATGATGGCGCTTCAGCCCAACGATTTAACGGTAACCACATATCGCGGCCACGGACACGCTCTTGCCAAAGATGTTCCGTCCAACCTCTGCATGGCGGAACTTTTCGGAAAATCAACGGGTAACTGCAAAGGGCTAGGCGGCTCCATGCACGTTGCAATCTACCCCAAAACGGGTTCCATTTACGCCACGGCTATAGTTGGTAGCGGAATACCCATCACCGCCGGGGTTGGGCTAGGCCTCAAACAAAAGAAGACAAAGCAGATTGCCGCCACATTCTTCGGCGACGGTGCTTGCAATACTGGCGCGTTCCATGAGGGTGTAAACCTCATCGCCCTTTGGAAGCTACCGGTTCTACTATTCTGCGAGAACAATCAGTACGGAATGTCCACCAATGTCAAGATGTCAGTTTCAAGCCCAAGCATCGCTGAGAGAGCCCGCTCCTACGGAATGGAAACGACGGTTGTCAATGGAAATGATGTTGTAGCGGTATACGCCGCAACCAAATCCGCTGCTGAAAAGGCCCGCAGAGACTCCACCCCAACGTTCCTTGAATGCCTAACTTACAAGATGAAAGGTCACGGAGTCTATGACAAGGGAGAATATCGTCCCAAGGAAGAAGTCGCGAAATGGCTCGAACGCGATCCTATTCTTACATTCAAGAAACGGCTCCTAGACCAGAAGATCATGACAAAGGCAGAACTTGAACAACTCGACGCGACAACACAACAAGAAATCGAGGACTCGGTTAAATTCGCCATGCAAGGTTCACCTTTACCTTTCGACGAGATCGGAAACTACGTTTACGCAAAGTGATACCAATGAAAGAACTCACTTATGCTGACGCACTCCGTGAAGCGCTGCGCGAAGAAATGATCCGTGATCCGAACGTGATACTTCTCGGGGAAGAAATCGGCGTCTTCAACGGGGTCTACAAGGTTACTAGAGGTTTGCTCGACGAATTCGGGCCTGAACGTGTTAGGGATACTCCAATCTCAGAAGCAGCCATCACTGGGGCGGCAGTGGGTTTGGCGTTGGCTGGCATGAGGCCCGTAGCCGAAATCATGTACATGGATTTCCTCCCCATATGCATGGATCAGTTGTCTACCCAAGCTGCAAAAATGCGCTTCATGAGTGGAGGTCAACTCCAGGTACCCATGGTCTTGAGAACCCAATACAGCCTCGGCCTGCAAACATGGATCACAGCACTCACAATTCACGCCCGCTTGGTTTCTGCAGGCACCAGGATTGAAGGAAGCATTGCCCGCTGATCCAAGCGACGCTAAAGGCCTACTGAAGTCAGCAATACGAGATCCCAACCCAGTCCTCTTCGTAGAGAGTGGCCTACTCTACCGAACTAAAGGACCAGTACCCGAAGAAGAATACCTAACCCCTCTCGGACAAGCAGCCGTGAAGAAGAAGGGGAATGATGTCACAATTGTAGGAGTTTCAAGAATGGTTAATGAATCTCTCGCAGCCGCGAAAAAACTTGAAGATAATGGCGTCTCAGCTGAAGTCATAGAGTGATAACAATACAACTGCTCGACCTTGATACAATCGTCGAGTCAGTTAAACGAACTTCCAGGCTGGTGATCGCATCCGATGATGTAAAGAGAGGTGGCGTGGGAGCCGAGATCTCAGCCTCAGTCACAGAGGCGGCCTTCGACTACTTAGATGCACCAATTACACGGGTCGCATGCCCGGACATGCCAATACCATTCTCACCCTCCCCTCGAGCAGCAGTATATGCCCAACGCAGCGAGCGTAGTCCAAGCCGTCCAAACCATATTGGGCAAGTGATTCATCTTGACGCAAGTTGTGATGCCGGCTTGATCCTGGAATGCAATCAGGCAAGATAGTTGAATGGCTGAAGAAGGAGGGCGAGTTGGTTAGAAAAGGCGAACCCATACTCGTCGTAGAAGGAGAGAAAACCACATTCGAAGTTGAAGCTCCAGACAGCGGCCCCTTAACCAAAATTCTAGCCAGCATCGGGACAGATGTCCAAGTTGCCGAACCAATCGCAATCATCGGAGAAGCCGGATCGGCAACACCCCAATCAGTACCAAACGAGAAAACTGAGCAAGAGCGACCACAGCAACCTTCTCTGTCCCTGCCTCCGGAACTCCGTCGGATCGGGTAATTGCATCTCCCGCAGCACGGCGTTTAGCCCAAGAATACGGACTCGACCTAACCTCCCTAAAGGGAACTGGCCCAGGTGGCCGAAAAACGCGGGAAGATATCCTCGCAGCAAAACAAAGCACACCCGCATCGCAGTCTACCCAAATCCTCTCAAAGATGCCTCAACCCGCCGTTCTAAAGAGAACGAAACTCGCAGGGATCAGAAAGGCTGTAGCCGAAAGACTTTCGTTCAGTGTGCGAACAGTCGTCCCAGTCACGATTACCATCGAAGCAGACGCCACGAAACTATTGGCGATGAAAGAGCAGAGCCACGTTGGGTTCTCAGCTCTCGGAGTAAAAGCAGCTGCAAAAGCATTGGGTGACCATACCGATGTTAACTCAACAATAGAAGGCGACGAAATTACAAATTACTCTGACGTAAACGTCGCCGTAGCCATACACACCGAACAAGGCCTAGTTGCACCTGTAATCAGGAATGCAAACAAACTATCTCTGAAGGAGATTAGCTCAACGATTGAAGAGCTCGCCAAGAAAGCTGCCGAGAATCGCCTAACAATTGAGAACTTGACTGGCGGAACATTCACGGTAACCAACCTCGGCGCATTCGACGTCGAATCGTTCGCACCCGTCATCAACCCTCCTCAATGCGCAATTCTTGGTCTGGGCCGAATCGCCTACAAACCATTCGCCAACGGAAGTCAGGTATCCGGCTAGACCATCAACCCTACTAACACTAGTTTTCGATCATCGAATTATCGATGGTGTCCCGGCGGCTAAGTTCCTAAGGGACCTGAAACGTAATCTTGAGGAACCGGAAGGCCTGCTCTAACTCCAACCTTCGATCGACGGATTATCGAGTATCTAGAAGCCTACTTTGTTGGCGGACGCAAGGCTATCTTCAATGCCTTTCCGCTTCCCATCAACTGAAGAGCTTCCTCAGCCCGATCAAGAGGCATCTCGTGGGAGATTAGCGGTTTTATGGATACCCGCCCCGACACGATCAATCGGAAGGCCCGTTCAACTGAGGAAGGTGTATGGTGGAACGCTCCTTGAACGTGCAATTCGCCATAGTGTATCCTCTCCGCTTCGAATGAAGCCATCGTCCCTGACGGGCATCCGCCAAAGAGGAGGATTGTCCCGCCCTTTCGTGCTAGACCCGGAGCCGCGTCCCAAGTTTCACGTCGGCCAACCGCTTCCACGACCATATCAGCTCCTCTCCCGTCAGTTAGCTCACGGACCCTTGCTACGAGATCCTCAGTTGACGAGTTTATCGTTACATCCACTCCAACTCCCTTAGCCTCCTTCAACCGGTCTTCCACGAGATCACACAATGCCACCTGACGTGCACCGTTGAGCCGGCGAGTTGGGCATGTAACAGACCTATCGGGCCACCACCGATGATTACGACAGTTGCTCCGGCAGGTAGGTCCTTAGTAAGGTCCCACCCGTGAACGACGCAAGCCAAAGGTTCTAGACTGGCCACAGTCTCGAGTGGCACGCCCTCCGGCACCTGAAATGTATTCTGCCGAACTATTTTTTCTGGAACTCGAATATATTCAGCGTACGTCCCTGGCCAAGTGAACCCAATTATGCTGTCATTCAAATGCTCGCACAGATTCGGTTGGTGCAAGAGGCAGTAGAAGCATCGATTGCAAGGGGCTGTGTTCGCAGCAACCACTTTCATCCCAACGCTAAAGTTTGTGACCTCTTTGCCGAGGGCGGAAACGGTTCCGGCGAATTCATGTCCCATTATCTGGGGCGGTTTTGCGAGTAGGTGCCCGTGTTTGTACATCTTAACATCTGTGCCGCATGTCAAAGCGACGGCGCTTTTCACAATCAATTCTCCCGGTTCAGGTTCAGGCACAGAAACTTGTTCCACTTTGAGATTACCGGGTTCGTAGAACCTAACTGCGAGCATTGTGTTTGCCATGAATTGATTCTTAACCTCCTCTGGTTAGTTGATATTTAGCTCCGCTGCAACTGACTGGGCTTCGCAGTCTCTCATTCGTTCTCAACCATTATCTTAACCGCTTCCCCCGCATTCTCCGCGAGGCGAAGCGCGTCTATTGTTCGAGCGAGCGGGAACCTGTCCGTAATGACCTCTGATGGTCTAACTCGTTTACTCTCGATCAGTTGCATTGCCATTCGCATTTCAGTTTCGGATGTGGAGTAGCTCGACTGAAACCGTACTTCTCGGAGAAACATCTTACTCATATCCAGTGACATCGTCGCGCCTCGTGTTGGTGCGCCGAACAGAAGGACTGTTCCTCCTTTACGAACCGTGGCAAACGCTGATTCTAGCGCTTTCAAGTTGGCGGTTGCGACAATCGCATAATCAACCCCGAGGCCTCCGGTTAATAGGGAAATTGTCTTAGGGGCGTCGTCGGTTGTTGGATCGAATGATAAATCGGCGCCTAACTTGGTCGCGAAATGTCTACGTTGCTTAATCACATCAATAGCGTATACGGGTCCGGCCCCGAAGCATTTCAGGAGTTGTACATGAGTCAGACCAACTGGACCCAGACCATATATCGCGACACTGTTACCCACAGAAACGCCAACCTTACGAAGTGCTCGGATGCAACATGCTGTGGGCTCTGCCTGTGAGCCTTCCTCGAAACTCATGGAATCAGGCAACTTGTACACCGTTCCCCCGTTCACTAGCGCCTTTGGAACCCTGAAATATTCCCGAACCCGCAAGGATCGAGATTGCTTTTCGGATATTCTTCGCAAAGCGTTTCGAGGCCGTTCTTGCAAAAGTAGCAGTGGCGGCATGACACATGATGGTGTACGACGACTCGATCGCCGACAGCAAAGTCTTTGATTTGTGTTCCGGCTTTGTGTATTACTCCAGATACCTCATGTCCAAGGATGGGAGGAGTAATGTGTTCTCCATGAACCTTCTCCACATCAGTCCCGCAGATCCCACACGCTCGCATAGCCACGAGTATCTCGTCGGGATTAATCTCAGGCGTAGGGAGGTTCTGAATCTGAACCGTTCCATTCTCTTGGATGATTACGGCTTGCACCGCTCAACCCTACCAAACATGTTCAAGGCTCTAGGGTTGACTCTTATGAAGTAGGGACATATTTCAGAGACTCGATTAGCGATTACTGGTATCGAGCAGCCCAAGTAGTTCCACAAGATTCAAGGGTTAGAGGGACAGGTTGCCGAACTCGTTGCGTCGGGCTCGTGGTCCAGTCTGGTTAAGACGTCGCCCTCACATCTCCTAGGTGAGACCGGCGAAGATCCCCGGTTCAAATCCGGGCGGGCCCACCACCCCACCACTCAAACATTTCATCTATCCTAGCCAGTCACGTCGCATTGTGTGCGCCGGATCGGGTAGCCTCTAAATATGAGCAGGCTATGAAACATGAGTAACCGGTCAAGAGGTAAAACCATTGAAGTCTAACATGAAAATGCTTGTTTACGCCGTTGTGGCTGGTGTCGTACTCACTCTGTTAACCGGCCTAATTGGTAACACCCCCGAGATCGGGGGTCAGCCGTTGATGGGGGCGGTTTACTTCGGATATCCATTCGCCTGGTTGGAGATGCTCGTCGTGGCTCCTCAATATTTCCCATGGGTCGTCCGTCCCTTGCGATTAATCCTTGACATCGTCGTCTGGACGGTTGTAGTCTGGATTATCCTCTTCGTCGTGTCGAAGGCTAAGAAGAAGTAACCGCCAAGAATGGATTCCTTGCAGTTCAGCTTAGCTTCAGCTCTGCAAAAACATTCTCCTGTTCTCTCCGGATGGAGCAGCCAAGTTTTTCGCAGAGTCGGATCATCCTGAGATTCTCACCCATCACTGTACCATAAATCGATTCAATTCCTTTCTCCTTAGCGAATTCAATTAACATATCGACTAACTTGACACCCAGACCCTTTCCCTGATATTTGTCGGCAACCACGACTGCGAATTCGCCCCGTTTCTTGTTGGGTTCGAGAATTAAACGGCTTACTCCGATCTCCAACGTTCGGTTTCCTTCTCGGGTTTCCGCGATGATTGCCATCTCCCTGTCGTAGTCGATATTGCAGAAACGGACGAGGGCCTCATGTGGGAGGTCCTTGATTATTTGGAAGAATCTGAATCGGCTTGTTTCCGTCGACAAGCCTCTTATGAATTCTAACTCTATGGGTTCGTCTTCCGGTTTTATGGGCCTTAGAGTGACTTCGGTCCCATCTTTCATTCTCCAGGGCATGACATATTTTGACGGGTAGGGTGTGATTACCAAATGGGGGTAGGGTTCGGTATGGTCGAGAGCGCGAGGATCAATAATCATCCTTGCGTCGAGAACGGAGAATTCACCCTTGGAGGCGATGAGTGGGTTGATGTCCATCTCAGCGATTTCGGGGAAGTCAACGATGAGATTGGAGAACCGTACCATGATCTCTTCGAGGGGTCGTATGTCGACGGGTTTCTTGTTCCGTAGACCTTTCGTAAGCGCTTTGAATATCTTTGTTTCTTCCATGATGCGATGTGCGAGAATCTGATTTAGCGGCGCGAGTCCGAGCGAGACATCGTTAATGAGTTCAACTCCTGTCCCGCCCATTCCAAATAGAATCACAAATCCAAAATCCTTGTCCTTTTTCGCGCCTAGGATGAGTTCGTAGTCGATCTCAGATGCCATTTTTTGCACATAGATACCATCGATTTTAGCTTCAGGTTTGGCTTTGTGGGCTCTATCGATAATGGCCTTGTATGCATCCTTGACCGCTTGAGCTGAGTCAATGCGGGTAACGACTCCCCCAATGTCTGTTTTGTGAAGAATGTCTTCGGAGGAGATTTTCAACGCTACTGGGTAACCGATGTCTAACGCGATCATGGCCGCTTGGTCTGCGCTTTTGCTCAACGCACCCTTCGCTCTTGGGATTGCGTAGGCGTCGAGGAATCGGTCAACTTCAGATTGATTGAGGGCTTTCCCGTCTTCGCTGCCTTGCGAATCAGTACTTTGAGATGGCTCTTTGGCGGAGAGAAGTCCACTTGTAATTCTTGTGGGGTTTGGTAGAGCTGGTCGAGGTTTCTTCTGTATTGGTACATGTACGTGTAGGTCTTTATCGCTTCTTCAGGCGTTGGGTAAGTCGGGATGTCGTTACGGTGGAATATTTCGCGACTTTCCCTGACGCTGCTCTCGCCCATCCAGACCGTAAGCATTGGTTTGCGTCTGTCCGCGGCGATTTTCGTAACGGCTTCGGCGAGCGGGGCGGGTTGACTCGTTCCTTGGGGAGTGTAGATTACAAGGAGTCCATCAACATTCGGATCCGCAATGCAGGTCTTCACAGCGAGTTCATACCGAGAGACGTCAGCGTCCCCTAGTATGTCGAGTGGATTTCCTCGGCTCCAGTATGGAGGAAGGGCTCCATTCAGTATTTTCATGGACTCGTCAGACAACTGTGCTAGTTGGCCACCATGAGTGACAATTGAGTCAGCTGCTAAGACCGCTGGTCCTCCAGCGTTGGTGACTATGGCTAAGTTCGGTCCCGCTGGCAGAAACCTTGAGTCTAGGACGGTGGCGCAATTGAAGAGGTCTCCAATTTCGTCGACCATCACAACGCCCGCTCTCTTGAAGGCGGCCTCGTAGACTGCGAAGTCACCCGCTAGTGCGCCTGTGTGTGAGGATGCTGCTTTTGCGCCAGCAGAGTTTCTTCCCGCCTTGATTACAATAATAGGTTTTGTGCGTGCAAAGCCTCTGGCCGAACTCATGAACTTCTTGGCGTTTCCGACGCCTTCCATGTAGATGATGATGCTCCTAGTGTTTGGGTCCTCGCCAAGGTAATCGATCATATCCCCATAGTCGATGTCTAGGGTCGATCCTAGCGAAGCGAAAATGCTGAAGCCTATGCCCGTGCTTACCGCCCAGTTGACTATCGCAGATCCCAATGCTCCGCTCTGTGAGATGAATGCAATTTGGCCAGGTTGAGGGTTGTCTCTCAGGAACGTGGCATTGAGAGCTACCTGTGGCCTCGCCACGCCCACACAGTTTGGTCCTAGAATTCGAATGTCCTGCAGCGATTGAATTTGCTTAATCTCGCTCTCTAGTTCGACGCCTTCAGCTCCGATCTCTCGGAACCCGGCCGAAATGATGACGGTGCCTTCCACGCCAGCCTTCGCCGCACTCCGCTACTATGGACGGTACAGTCCTTGCTGGTGTAGCGATTACAGCCAGATCGATGTGTTCTGGTATCTTGGATATCGATGGGTAACACTTCAATCCCATGACGGTATCCTTGTTTATGTTCACTGGGTAGATTTTCCTGCGATCCTTGCCCAATAGTAGGTTTCTTGTCAGAGATTGACCGATCGATCCCTCGCTCTCAGAAGCCCCGATTATAGCAACGACTTTGGGGTTCAGCATTTTCTCGATACTGGCCATTTTGAACTGGTCTGGTTCTGAGGTTAGGGCTAGTGATAAACGGGTTATCGGTGGTTCCTGACTATGGCAATTTGAATTGAGGACGATTTGGAACCGAAACTTTCACAAGAAGTGAATTCGTACCTATTCTATTGTTTGGCTAGCGAATCAAAATGGCAGTTAGTACCCAAACGTCAACAGTGCTCCAAAGGTCATCTGCTGAAATCAGCGCCTCGACAGCCAGGCTAAGCGGGCTAGGCTCCCACTCCAGAAGCTACAAACCGAGTGAGCCGATACGCTTGCGGAACCGTTAGAAACACTAAGATGGTCGGCAGAGGCGCGGCGTTAGTCGCAACGAGCCCTGCTAAGATGATATATGCTCCAGCGATCATCGCACAAAAGAGCAAACGTGAAAAAACCCTACCTCGCTCCACGCCCCATGCCCTACATGCCAGTACTGCCCAAGTGATCCGATTTCGCTCGTTATCTTGTGCAATGTCTCGCAGGTTGTTAGCGTGAAGTATGGCCATTACTAGCAGCCCTACGGGGAGGGAGACGAGCAGTGGGGTCCATA
>CAWHWX010000003.1:0-20308 GCA_963833125.1 Candidatus Bathyarchaeota archaeon
TTGGCGAAAACGACTACGACCCGCGAGCTTTTGTCGACGCAACGGTTTATGCCGAAAAATTGGGATTCGGGACTGCCTGGTTTGGAGATCATATATTCCCTTGGTATCACTCAGGCAAGAGGTCCAGTTTTGTTTGGTCAGTAATGCCAATAGCGTTAGCTAAAACAACGCGAATTAAGGTCGGGCCCTGGGTTACCGTCCCAACCGGTGCAAGATACCACCCTGCAATAATCGCCCAAGCCGCCGCCACCATTGACAACATGTACCCCGGCAGATTCCTTCTCGGCATCGGAACAGGCGAGGCATTGAATGAACGGCCGTTTTGGAATGGTAAGTGGCCTAAGTGGGAAGAGCGGATGGAGAGGCTCACTGAAGGAATTAGGTTAATTCGTATGCTCTGGACTTCGAACAAACCCTTCAAGTTCGAAGGCAAATTCTTCACCTCCGATTTCTACTATCTATACACCAAACCCAGGACGAAGATTCCAATCTATGCCTCAGCGATAGGAAAAAGAGCTGCGCATGGTGCGGGAATGAATGCGGACGGACTGATTACCATCGCTCCAAGGAACAACGCCCAGAAGCTGGAGAATGAGATTCTTCCAGCCTATCGTCAAGGAAGAGCCGAAGTAGGAAAGAGGGGTCTAGGAAAAGTTGCGGTAGAATTAGTTTCCAGTTTCCAAACTCCCCGCCAAATTATTCGCACTGCTTGGCAGATAGGGATAATGAATAAGGATTCGTGGAGTATCACCGATCCGCTCGCCGTCGAAGAAGCAGGCAAGAACGTTACTGAGGATCAGGTGCGAGAGAACATTGCCATATGCAAGAACTGGAAGGACCTGGTCAAGGCCATCGAATCATATCATCGTGTTGGCGTGACTGAAATTACCCTGTACACCGGCTGCGCGAAGAAACAGATTCGAGCAATCGCCGATAATGTTCTAAGCGTATTCTAGGCGATCCCATCCTATTACATCAAATCGCCCGAGGCAATTCGCTTTAGAAGATGGCGATTGGATTAAAGAGTGAACCCGTACCGCCAGGCATCCGCAACGGGGCCGCGACCACCATGAACTCCCACCGTTTCTCATCCTCGCATACCTTAACCAACTCTTCGAATTGGAGACTGTCACATGCAGCCATTCCCATCGCACAAATCTGAAGCGCGTGGATAGGATATGCGACGCTTTCAACATTGCTAGGCACCGTCTCCCCATCACCGTCCGGAAGGAAAGCAGCAACCTTACGCTCATGAAGTAATGCCATCGCGTTAGAATGTAGGCCTGCCTTGCCTTCGCCGTCGTATCCATTATTCCAGGGCCCAAGTTCCAGGCGGCGTCGGTGATGGCCTGTTCGAAATAGTAACAGGTCTCCTTCCCGAAGTCGTACATCTTGTGCTTTCTCCGCCTGTTCCAATTCCTCTCCTGTCACAGCTTCGCCCGGCTCCAGCCATTTTACTCCTCGTAGGCGCGGAATGTCGAGGAGAACTCCACGGCCAACTATGCCGTTAGCGTAGGCTGTGATGTCCATCGATGACGGTCCTCTGGAGGTTACCGTGGTCATTGGTTTGTCGTTGTAGAGTTTTCCTTTGTAGGCAATGTGGCATAGTGCGTCGATGTGAGTGTGACAATCTCCATGAAATTCGCAGGCCAAGTAGTCCATCGCAAACCGTGGCTCGTCGGTGTTCGGTGTGTCGTAGGCTTGCACCATGTAGTGGAATGCAGGTCGTGGATTATCAGGCCCCGCAACTGTGCTGATTGGAATAGCCATCGAAATTGAACGGCCGGTACGGACGAGAGCCGCGGCAGCACGAATGTGGTCCGGTGTGATGTAGTTCAGAGTACCCAACTGGTCGTCTGGGCCCCATCGTCCCCAGTTGCATACTTTCTCGAATAATTTGTCAAACTCGCCGGTTGTCATGTGGCTGGGTGTTTTGGTTGGGGTATGCATGTGTCCGGAACCTACGTGGTGGCTAGTAAGCTTCCGTGTCCAGGCCCTCGAGGGATGATCGGCCAGATGTCGACGACTATTCCGCCCTCGACAACATGGTATGCATCGTAGATGTTTACTGTAGTTGGACTATATCCGGGAACGAACTCCATAGTGTCTCCAAGTTTGAGGCTACATCGCTTGTCGACGTCGAAGATTGCATGTTCCTCCGCAAGGTAGCGTGCCGCGTAGAATGGGTAATCTATCATCGTGGGTTGCGCGTGGTCGCTGCTGACTGACTTACTACCGCAGTCAAATACGATGGTATCGCCGTGATGTATCACAACTGTTCCCAGGACAGTCAACGATTTCGAGAAGCCTGGTACTAGGTTTCCATGGAAATTATCCATGAAAACGTAAGACCCAGCTTGAATCTCAGTGACGCGTGGATCCGCGGCCGTAATATCGTAAGTGCCAGTTCCGCCAGCGGAAACTATCTCACACTTGAACCCTGACTCAGCTAGGCGATCGACGACGCTACCTACGTAATCCATGGCTTGCCTAGCTTTCTTTACTCTTAGTTCACGATCGGGTTCAAGCATACAATGTCCTTCGTAGCCCTGCACGCCTCTGAACCTGAGGCCAGAAAGAGTTGCCAAGTGTTTAGCCAGATCTACGGCTTCATCTGTAGAACGAACTCCGCCTCGCCCCATTCCGACGTCGATCTCGATGATGACGTCAAGTTTGCTTCCTGCCTTAGAGACAGCCTTGGAGATGTCATCGGCATTATTGGCATCATCTACAGTAACTGTGAGGCGTCCATCTTTGGCGACTTCGGCAAGCGTTTGAATTTTTTCCTTGCCCACCACCTCATTCGCTATCAACACGTCTTCGATTCCGCCGCGGCTCATAACAAGGGCTTCCCAGACTGTGGCTGTACAGACTCCGATCGCCCCAGCTTCGACCTGCATTTTGGCCAGTTCAATGCTCTTCTGGACCTTTATGTGAGGTCTTAGCTTAGCGTGCATTGACTTCAAGCGTTGTGTCATGAAGTTGATGTTGCGACGAACCACATCAAGATCCAAGATCAGTGCCGGCGTAATGAGCTCACGGCGATGTCTGCCTACCGCGGAGCGGTACGAGTTACGTACGCGCTTCTGAATTTCATCAAGCTGCGGATAAGTTCTCGCACTTAGTTGACCCAAGATAAACGGCTCTCAACGTTCATGAGAAATCTCTGGTAATAAGAAGCATGGCTCAGGTTCAGGGTTAGACATTCATCTAGTGCATTCCTCGGCCGCCCGTTATCATGTGGAGCTCTCCGGTTACAAAGTTGGAATCATCAGAAGCTAGATACAGTGCAGCATTAGCCACCTCATCAGCGGTTCCGAACCGCTTTAGGGGTGTTTCCTCAAGGACCATCCTTTGAACTTCGGGATCGATATCCCCGACCATTTCGGTTTTGATCCAACCTGGACAGATTGCGTTAACGTTGATGTAGGGTCCAAGTTTCAGTGCAAGTGCTCTTGTCAATCCGTTCATTCCTGCCTTTGAGACAACGTATTCGACGAATCGTAGAGCTGAGGGATGGTACATCCCAGAGTTGGAGGAGATGTTGATTATTTTTCCCTTCTTCTGTTTCAACATGATTGGGGCCACTTCTCTTGAGCATAAGTAAGCACCTTTGAGGTTGATGTCGATTGTTTGGTCCCAGATTTCTTCAGTGGCGTCAAGGAACGTATTCTGGAACATCACTCCTGCATTGTTCACTAGAATATCTACACTTCCGTAAGCGTCGACCGTTTTCTTTACGAGTTGTTTCACTTCATCTGGCTTAGATACGTCGGCTCTCACAGCAATAGCCTGTCCGCCGTTCTTTCTTATCTCGTCCACTAACTGAGAAGCCTTCTCTTCGGACTTATGGTAGTTAATGACGACCTTGGAACCTTCAGCAGCGAATTTTCGGGCAATGGCGCTGCCAATTCCGCCGAACCCCCAGTAACGATCGTCACCTTGTCCTTCAATTTCATCTGAGATCACGAAAAGGAGATGTGGTCTTTGTTCTAATATCTTCTTGGAGAATCCAATATCGTAATCTCCCTGACTGGAGGATTGTTTTCGCCCCAACCTCACATGGGAAAGCGCATATTAATCAAGTAGCGAGCCCTCGAACGTTCAATTTTTACCCTTGAAATTCGCCGGCTTCATGCCAAGTGTTAAATATACTTCGAAGAACCAGTTTTCAGATCTGCTTGGCTACTACACAGAAGGTATTCCTACGGGAAGCAACTGGATTAGTCAGGTCCTTCACGTGGTATGATGCGACGATATTGAGCTTGGCCGTAACCGGGCCGACCCTCTTCGGAATCTCCTCCCAAATCGGCTACGTAGCCCCTAACGGACCTGGAGCCGACTTCACACTTTCCGCAATCATTGGATTCCTGTTCATGATCCCCCTCGCGGTAGTATACTACATCTTTTCGGTTCAGATGCCAAGATCTGGAGGGGACTATGTGTGGCTTGGGCGGACGCTGAATCCAATTTTGGGATTTGTTGGGGGTTGGGCTATGTTCATTTCATTCATAGCGCTTCTGGCAAGTGCATCTGTAACGGAACCCGCGGTCGTTATGCCCGACGTAGGCGTGGCCCTGGGGTACATATGGAATAATCCAGGACTGATTTCGTGGGGACAGAACTTCGCGAGTAGTACCACAAATCTATTCGCTGGGACAATTCTCACGATAGTTGTTGGAATTGCTATTGCCAGTTGCACGCCAAGAGTTTACAGTCGCATCATGCTTGTTTTGGCTGCGATAATCTTCGTCGCCTCTTTCATCTTCATAGGCGCATTCGCGACCGCCACAAGCTCCTCATTTGCGACAGGGTTGAGTAACTTAACGAATGGAAGTATGACAGTTAATGGGGTAGTATCTCAAGCTGCCTCGGCGGGTATGGCATTCGTTCCGGTGAATCAAACCGCCACTTTCCTAGCCATTCCATTCGGCGTCTTGCTATTCAACGGATTCAATTATTCTGTCTACATCTCTGGTGAAGTGAGGAATGTGAAGAATGGCATGTTGTGGGGTGTGCTAGTTGCACTCTTGATCTGCGGAATTCTCGATATAACGGGACTTTACTTCGTGACGAGCGCGGAAAGCTACCCGTTCATGCAAGCAGTGTTTGGGTTATTCGGCGCCGGTAAACTCTCCCTGGGGGTTTCTCCATGGTCGCCCGTTTTCATCCCAGCAGTCCTAAGTAATCCATACCTGTCGAGTTTCGTCGAGATCGGCTTCCTATTGTTCAACTTCTGGTGGGCCGCGGGCCTCGCCATCTGCATTTCAAGGTATGTGTTCGCGTTCTCCTTTGACCGAGTACTCCCAACGGTTTTTGCAGATGTGAACGACAGGCTGCATGTCCCACTCAAAGCAATCGGGTTGACTTTCGTAATATCCGTCATCCTAACCTACATCGCGATATACACGACATACATTGGCCAACTGCTCAATGTGGTCACGATCTGGGCCGTAGTGTGGATTCTAGTAGGAATATCAGCAGTGGTCCTTCCATTTTGGAAGAAAGAATTCGCCAAGGGTCTCATCGGTGGTCGCTGGTTACTCCCGATCTTTGGCGTTCTAACTATCATAGGCATGGGCACCACATTCTACTGGTCTGTAACAAATCCTGCCATTGGGCCCTCGACTTTAGGATCAACCATCCTGCTAGTCGTGATATTCGGGTCCGCTGTAGTCATCTATATGGCACGATACTTCTACTTCAAGGGCAAAGGCCTTGACTTGATCCGTGGCCAAATGGAGATACCGCCCGAATAAGCAAACCAAGACGACTGAAACCGCCGAATCGAACCACTGAAATCCTGCGGCTTCCCGCAGGACAATTTCGGGATGGCAAACTCCCCCTAGCCTACTTTGTTTAGCCTATCGGAGAATTATTCAGTTGGACGGACTATCGCATTTCTGGGGCTGCTTTTATCGGAGGATGTCGCACTAGCCCAAGATGGTGGATAGAGAATGCTTCCGGCAGATTCAGATAATGTGGGTCATAAGTGGGGGCGGATGGTTGTAGAAATTCTGGGTTGGTATGGATTGATCGCTATCGTAGTTGCCTATGCGACCGTGAGCTTGAGCTTAGCCTTACCGAATAGTTACGCGTACCAATTCTTGAACCTAAGCGGAGCGGTAGGACTTGGCCTAGTGGCCTTCGTCAAGAAGGCGTATCAAAATGGTGTTCTAAACATAGTTTGGGGCGCTATTGCTGTTGTGGCTCTGATACGACTGATTCTTTGAACTTTGGTGTCGCGGATTTATGGCAGGATGGTTATCGGCGATTCCTCGATGCGCTGGTTGGTAGGAATTTCTCTACGCGTTTCCTGAGTTCTATTGCGGCTTTTGACCATTTTCCGTCGCACACATTGTTTAGGTAACTGTCATTCTCAAATTCGAGCGAAAGATACCCGCGGTACCCAGAGTTTCGTAGGGCCACAAAAAACCTCTTCCAATCCACTACACCCTCGCCAAGAAATGGAAAAATGAATGTTTCTCCAAGGCCGCCGGGTTTTCCAAAAGCATCTTTCACATGTACATGCCGGACCTTCTCGCCGAGCATTTTCGCTGCCCACACGGGGTCGTTTCCATACACAACGAAGTGAGACGGGTCCAGGTTCACGCCTAGATACTTGGAATCAAAGTAGCTGAGAAACTCCTTAACCGTATAGTAGTCGTGCACCAACATTCCGAATACAGGTTCAACCGTGATCACGACATGATTCTTCTCCGCCGAGTTAACCAGATTAGAAAATGAATCGACGACAACCTTCCAAGCTTCGCCTTCCGAGATTTCCCGACCGATCCTCTGAAACTCAGGATTCCATGTCATCGGACCGGTGAAGACGTTCATCAAGGGGATAGACAATTCGCTCGCTTCCATCAACATAGTGTTCAAGAGTTTCAGGCGTCTATTCCTAACTTTGCTATTCTTTGTTACGAGGTCCTGCCAACACATTATGTTCGATACGGCAAGGCCACGTCTTCTCGTTTTATTGACCAGCTCTCTGAGTTCCCTGGTATTCCGGAAATGCTGGCCTAGCATCCATTCTACACCCGCGTACCCTGCTTTCGAGATGACGCGGATCGCTTCGTCAGTCGACGGCGAAGCCCAAACGGCCGGGGAAGTCATGTAGTAAGGGATGAATGATAACTTCCAGCCTGACGTTCTTGTCAACTTTCTAGAATGAGCCTCCTATTTCCTTCGCGACGCGGCCTATTTCTGTCAAGCATTTTTCATCTTCTGCTTTCTCGCCTAAAGTAAAATGCGTCATACCAGCGTCCACATACTGTTCAACGTCTCTCCGGAGAGTTTGGATATCTGTTCGGTTGATTAGGCTTGTAAATGTAAATTTGTCATGAGGATATTTTCGCTTGTTCAACTCATCGAGGATTACTTTTCTCATTTTCGAGTACTCATTGGGTTTAGGGTAACTTTCGTCAAACCACCTGGGGCCTATAGGCATCCATCCATCCGCATACTTTCCCGCTGCGTGAAGCGACACTGGTAGATGTCCGCCCCACCATATTGGTGGATAGGGTTTCTGAATGGGTTTAGGCTCGAGAGCGGCACTCTTTGCGTTGACATATTTGCCATGGAAATTCACGGGCCCCGGCTCGGTCCATAGGCGTTTCATCAATCGGATCGCTTGCAGGCTAAATGCGATTCTCTCCCTATTCTCATGCCATTCCGCATACCCTTCAAATTCGGGTCGGTACCACCCAAAACCTACTCCAACTATGAGACGACCGCCGGAGAGATAGTCTGTGGTAGCGACCATCTTTGCGAGCATGCCAGGCGGTCGAAATGTGAGAGGAGTAACGGCGGTTCCCAATTTGATCTTGACGGTTTTCGCCGCAAGGTAAGGGAGGAAGGACCAAACATCGATATGATTGTTCGCGTTTGGTAGCATGAAATGGTCGGTTACAAGAAAATAATCATAACCCACTTTTTCGGCTTCTACCGCTAGTCTTTCGATGAGCTTAGGGTTTGCCCGTCCCGTGACAGCGACTCCACATTTCAATCCAACTACCTCGTTGAAGTAGGTCGATGTAAACCAACGCTAATATACAAAGCGAATCGCCTGTTCTACGAGATGACAACCTATGCCCACACCCGTTCCATCTGGAATGAGGATTACCCAGGTCGCGGTAGTTGTGAAGGATTTACGAAAAACCATGGAAGCATATCACAAGATTCTCGGTTGGGCGCCTTGGAGTGTCTACGAACATAAACCTCCAATCCTGCACCACCAAGAGCTCCACGGCAAATCAGCTAACTATTCAATGCTTGGCGCGGAAGTCCACTGTGACCCGATCGACTTCGAGATACTGCAACCCTTGGAAGGGCCAAGTATCTACAAGGAGTTCTTAGAGGAGAAGGGCGAAGGACTGCACCACGTTTCCGTTGTCAGCCCAGCTGAGGATGTTGAAAAAGCGCTCGCAGAATTCAAGAAAAATGGCGTTGATGTAATGATGAGCGGAAGACTGGGTGAAAACATCAGATTCTATTACATGAACACTGAGCCTGTGTTGAAGATGGTGGCAGAAACAGTTAGTGGCCACGCGATTTCTATGAAGCCTATCTACACCTATCCTTGACATTCATCCATCAAAAATAGAAGCCTCGTGACAGACAGCCCTAAGGTGGATTCAGATGCCGGATTTCAGCTTACCAGGCGTTGAACAACGAATTATTGATGACTTGGCGAGTAAAACCGTTGAAGTGGCTCGTGGCCTGTTTGAGAACCACCTGGTAACGTCAACATTTGGTGTCGTGAGTAACCGAATCCCGAACACCGACTATGCACTAATCACTCCGAGCGGGTTCAGCAAACTCATGCTCAATACCCGCCATCTGATCGTCGTAGACCTAGATGCGAAACTTGTTCAAGGAAACTTCAGGCCGTCTGTAGAAACGGCTATGCATACTTACATACACAGGAACCGACCCGAAATTAGTACGGTGATTCATACGCACTCACCGATGGCCTGCGCTTTTGCAGCCGCTAATATAGAGATTCCATGTGTCACGGCGGAACAGGCGTTCTACCTTGGAGGCAGGGTGCCGCTGGTAAGGAAATATTCACTTCCAGGTACGACGGAACCTGCCGAGTTGGCGGCGGTCTTGAAGGCGCTCGAGAGATGTGATGCCGCTCTCCTGAGGAAGCATGGAGTGGTTGTTGTGGGAAGAACTCCCGAAGAAGGGTTGGAGACCGCAGATAGTGCTCGAGGACGTTGCTAACATGGCCGTCCATTCAATGGTTCTTGCGAAACCCAAGGAGTTCACCAGGAAGGAACTATCCTACTTGAAAATCTTCAAACGGACGAGGTACGGACAGCATCCTTCCGCAAAATGACCCTTCCCCTAGGGCATGAGTCAGTTTGAGCAAGGACTATCTGGCCGCAATAGAGCGCGGGAACCGGAAGCGGCAGGTGCGTAATCTTTGATTCGGAGGGTATCCAAGTCGCCATTGCTTCAAGGGAGTGGGCACATCCTACAATCCCAGGATATCCCGGAGCTTTTGTCTTTGAAACCGCTCGAAATTGGGGGCTCATCTGCGAATCAATTCACGAGGCGATTGATCGGGCTAAGATTCGGCCCGATGAAATTCGTGGCATAAGCGCGACCAGCATGCGTGAGGGTATGGTGCTCTATGATAAGGCTGGTGGAGAACTCTGGGCATGCCCGAACGTTGATTCACCGCCAAGAACGAAGTTGCCCAGATGATTAAGAAAGGTCTCGCCAAGAAGATATACTTCAAGGCTGGCGACTGGCTTGCGATTACCTCGCCTCCAAGATTCCTTTGGATCAAGAAACACGAACCAGACATCTTCAAGAAAACAGCCCATATGACGATGATAAGCGACTGGATCCTTTATAGGCTGACAGGGAAATTTGCTACCGATCCTTCGATTGGCTCAAGCTCAAATCTGTTTCAACTTGCAAAAAGAACTTGGTCGGACGAAATCATCGACTGGTGTTCCCTACCTAGAAGTATATTTCCGGACGTAAAGGAACCGGGAACAGTGCTAGGAGATGTCACGGCTGAGGCCGCCGCTGAGACAGGTTTCAAACCGGCAACCCCTGTAGTCGTAGGTGGGGGCGACACTCAGCTCGGTCTTATCGGTATATCTGCCGTTCAACCCTATGATTCCGCCACAATTGGCGGAACGTTCTGGCAACAAACGGTTGTCACAGACAAACCGATCATAGACCCGAAGATTCGATTGCGCACTCTTTGCCACGCAGTTCAAGGAATGTGGATGACAGAGGGGATAGGGTTCCTTTGTGGATTGACAATGAGATGGTTTAGGGACGCATTTTGCGAACGAGAAAAGGAAATTGCGGCTCGGGAAGGAGTTGACGCATACTCTTTGCTTGAAAAAGAGGCCGAAAAAGCGGATGCCGGTTCGAATGGTGTCATCCCAATTTTCTCAGACATAATGAATGCTAGAAGGTGGATTCATGCCTCCCCTTCCTTCGTGCAATTCGACATCAACCGACCCGAGGCATCTGGCAAGAAAGAATGCGTCAGGGCGATTGAAGAGAGCGCGGCTTATGTGGCGTTAGGCCATCTGCAAATATTGCAAGCTCTCACCCATAGAAAAATGAAACAAGTTGTATTCTGCGGGGGGGCATCGAAAGGCTTCCTGTGGCCCCAAATATTATCAGACGTATTTGGTATCACGGTCAAGGTTCCCGTAATCAAGGAATCTACGGCCCTAGGCGCGGCAATTTGCGCGGGGGTGGGCGTCGGGATATTTCGGAACCTGAAAGAGACTGCGAAGAGCATGGTCAAATGGGACCGGACCTTCGAGCCCAATCAGACCACCCATAGAGAATACGCGAAATTTTACGGCCGATGGTGCAAAGTGTACAAGAAGTCGTTAGGGATGGTTGAAGAAGGTCTGGTGCAACCGATGTTCAGGGCCGCCGGAACATAGATCGAAGATCCTAGAATGAAACTCATACGCGAAATTGAAATTGACTTGGGAATACGAAGCGGAGAATGGCTAAAGAACTAGCCTGCAACTATTGACCTGCTGAGAAAGAGATGGCGACCATAACCGAAGTACAAGAAATACCGCAAAACGACTACGCAAAGTACGGCCTAACGAAAGATCTCTTACGTGAAATGCTCAGGAAGATGCTCATCATTAGAAAATTCGAGGAGAAAGTCGAGGAACTATTCATAGTCAAGGGGCTATTGATAGGCCCATCGCACCTGTACCTAGGCCAAGAAGCGGTAGCGACAGGCGCAATGATGGCACTTCAGCCCAACGATTTAACGGTAACCACATATCGCGGCCACGGACACGCACTTGCCAAAGATGTTCCATCCAACCTCTGCATGGCAGAACTTTTTGGAAAATCAACGGGTAACTGCAGGGGACTGGGCGGCTCGATGCACGTCGCTATCTATCCTAAGACGGGCTCCATTTACGCTACGGCTATCGTTGGTAGTGGAATACCCATAACTGCAGGGGTTGGGCTGGGCCTCAAGCAAAGGAAAACGAAGCAGATTGCGGCCACATTCTTCGGCGACGGTGCCTGCAATACTGGCGCGTTCCATGAGGGTGTAAACCTTATCGCCCTTTGGAAGCTACCGGTTCTACTATTCTGTGAGAACAATCAGTACGGAATGTCCACCAATGTCAAGATGTCTGTTTCAAGCCCAAGCATCGCTGAGAGAGCCCGCTCCTACGGAATGGAAACGACGGTTGTCAATGGAAATGATGTTGTAGCGGTATACGCAGCGACCAAATCCGCTGCTGAAAAGGCTCGCAGAGACTCCACCCCAACTTTTCTTGAATGCTTAACTTACAAGATGAAGGGTCACGGAGTCTATGACAAGGGAGAATATCGTCCCAAGGAAGAAGTCGCGAAATGGCTCGAACACGATCCTATTCTTACATTCAAGAAACGGCTCCTAGACCAGAAGATCATGACAAAGGCAGAACTTGAACAACTCGACGCGGCAACACAACAAGAAATCGAGGACTCGGTTAAATTCGCCATGCAAGGTTCACCTTTACCTTTCGACGAGATCGGAAACTACGTTTACGCAAAGTGATACCGATGAAAGAACTCACTTATGCTGACGCACTCCGTGAAGCGCTGCGCGAAGAAATGATCCGTGATCCGAACGTGATACTTCTCGGGGAAGAAATCGGCGTCTTCAACGGGGTCTACAAGGTTACTAGAGGTTTGCTCGACGAATTCGGGCCTGAACGTGTTAGGGATACTCCAATATCGGAAGCAGCCATCACTGGGGCGGCAGTGGGTTTGGCCTTGGCTGGCATGAGGCCCGTAGCCGAAATCATGTACATGGATTTCCTCCCTATATGCATGGATCAGTTGTCTACCCAAGCTGCAAAAATGCGCTTCATGAGTGGAGGCCAACTCCAGGTACCCATGGTCTTGAGAACCCAATACAGTCTCGGCCGACAACATGGATCACAGCACTCACAATTCACTCCCGCTTGGTTTCTGCAGGCACCCGGATTGAAGGTAGCTTTGCCCGCTGATCCAAGCGACGCTAAAGGTCTACTGAAGTCAGCAATCCGAGATCCCAACCCAGTCCTCTTCGTAGAGAGCGGCTTACTCTACCGAACCAAAGGACCAGTACCTGAAGAAGAATACCTAACTCCTCTCGGACAAGCAGCCGTGAAGAAGAAGGGGGACGATGTCACAATTGTGGGAGTTTCAAGAATGGTTAATGAATCTCTCGCAGCCGCGAGAAAACTTGAAGACAATGGCGTCTCAGCTGAAGTCATAGATGTGAGAACAATCCAACCGCTCGACCTTGATACAATCATCGAGTCAGTTAAGCGAACTTCCAGGCTGGTTATCGCATCCGATGATGTAAAGAGAGGTGGCGTGGGAGCCGAGATCTCAGCTTCAATCACAGAGACAGCCTTCGATTACTTAGACGCACCAATTGCAAGAGTCGCATGCCCGGACATGCCAATTCCATTCTCCCCATCCCTCGAGCAGCAGTATATGCCGAACGCGGCGAGCGTTGTTCAAGCCGTCCAAACAATACTGGGCAAGTGATTCGTCTTGACGCAAGTTATGATGCCCCGTCTCGATCCTGGGATGCAATCGGGCAAGATAGTTGAATGGCTGAAGAAGGAGGGCGAGTTGGTTAGAAAGGGGGAGCCTATACTCGTCGTAGAAGGAGAGAAGACTACATTCGAAGTTGAAGCTCCAGATAGTGGCCCTTTAACCAAGATTCTAGCGAGCATCGGGACAGATGTCCAAGTTGCCGAACCAATTGCAATCATCGGAGAAGCCGGATCGGCAACACCCCAATCAGTGCCAAACGAGAAAACTGAGCAAGAGCGACCACAGCAACCTTCGACTATCCCTGCCTCCGGAACTCTGTCGGATCGGGTAATTGCATCTCCCGCAGCACGGCGTTTAGCCCAAGAATACGGCCTCAACCTAACCTCCCTAAAGGGAACTGGCCCAGGTGGCCGAATAACTCGAGAAGATATCCTCACCGCAAAACAAAACACACCAGCATCGCAGTCTACATTAATCCTCTCAAAGATGCCTCAACCCGCCGTTCTAAAGAGAACGAAACTCGCCGGGATCAGAAAGGTTGTAGCGGAAAGGCTCTCGTTTAGTGCACGAACAGTTGTCCCGGTTACAATCACCATCGAAGCAGACGCCACGAAATTATTGGCGATGAAAGAACAGAGCCACGTTGGGTTCTCAGCTTTCGGAGTAAAAGCAGCTGCAAAAGCATTAGGTGACCACAATGATGTTAACTCAACAATAGAAGGCGACGAAGTTACAAATTACTCTGACGTCAACGTCGCCGTAGCCATACACACCGAACAAGGCCTAGTTGCACCTGTAATCAGGAATGCAAACAAACTATCACTGAAGGAGATTAGCTCAACGATTGAAGAACTTGCCAAGAAGGCGGCTGAAAATCGGTTAACGATTGAGAACTTGACTGGCGGCACATTCACGGTAACAAACCTCGGCGCATTCGACGTCGAATCATTTGCACCCGTCATAAACCCTCCCCAGTGCGCAATTCTTGGACTCGGCCGAATCGCTTACAAACCATTCGCCAACGGTAGTCAGGTATCCGCGCGACCATCGACCCTCCTAACACTAGTTTTCGATCATCGAATTATCGACGGAGTCCCGGCAGCTAAGTTCCTCAGAGACGTAAAACGTAATCTTGAGGAACCGGAAGGCCTGCTCTAACGCCAACCTTCGATCGACGGAATATCGAGTATCTAGTAGCCTACTTTGTTGGCGGACGCAGGGCTATCTTTAACGCTTTTCCGCTTCCCATCAGCTGAAGAGCTTCCTCAGCCCGTTCAAGTGGCATCTCGTGGGAGATTAGGGGTTTTATGGATACCCGCCCTGACACGATCAACCGGAAGGCGCGTTCAACTGATGAAGGTGTATGGTGGAACGATCCTTGAACGTGCAATTCCCCATAGTGTATCTTCTCCGCCTCGAACGAAGCCAGAGTCCCGGACGGGCATCCGCCGAAGAGAAGGACCGTCCCACCCTTCCTAGCTAAACCCGGAGCCGCGTCCCAAGTTTCACGCCTACCGACCGCTTCCACGACCATATCAGCCCCCCTGCCATCAGTTAGCTCACGAACCCTCGCTAGAAGATTCTCATTTGAGGAGTTTATCGTTACATCCACTCCAACTCCCTCAGCCTCCTTCAACCGATCTTCCACTACATCACACAAAACCACCTGACGTGCACCGTTAAGGCGCGCGAGTTGGGCATGTAACAGGCCGATTGGGCCGCCACCGATGATCACGGTTGTTCCTCCGGCAGGTAGATCCTTAGCCAAATCCCATCCGTGAACAACACATGCCAAAGGTTCTAGACTGGCTACAGTCTCGAGTGGCACGCCTTCCGGCACCTGAAATGTATTTTGCCGAACTATTCTTTCCGGAACCCGAACATATTCAGCGTATGTACCTGGCCAAGTGAACCCAATTATGCTCTCATTCAAACGTTCGCACAGATTCGGTTGGTGCAAGAGGCAGTAGAAGCATCGATTGCAAGGAGCTGAGTTCGCAGCAACCACCTTCATCCCGACGCTAAATTTTGTGACATCTTTTCCGATGGCTGACACGGTTCCGGCGAATTCGTGTCCCATTATTTGGGGCGGTTTTGCGAGTTGGTGCCCCCGCTTGTACATCTTAACATCTGTGCCGCATGTCAAGGCGACGGCGCTCTTCACAATCAATTCTCCTGGTTCAGGTTCAGGGATAGCGACCTGCTCCGCTCTGAGATTGCCAGGTTCGTAGAACCTAACTGCAAGCATTGTATTTGCCATGAATGGACTCCTAACCTCCACTGGTCAGACGATATTTAGCTCCGCTGCACCCGACCGAGCTTCGCACTTCTCATTCGTTTTCAACCATTATCTTACCCGCATCTCCAGCACTCCCAGCGAGCCAAAGCGCATCTATTGTTCGAGAGAGCGGGAATCTGTCGGTAATGATCGCTGAGGGTCTAACTCGTTTACTCTCGATCAGTTGCATTGCCACTCCCATTTCAGTTTCGGACGTGGAGTAGCTCGATTGAAAGCGTACCTCTCGGAGAAACATTTTACCCATATCCAGTGACATGGTCGCGCCTCGTGTTGGTGCGCCGAACAGAAGAACCGTCCCTCCTTTTCGAACCGTGGCAAAAGCGGATTCGAGCGCTTTCAAATTGGCGGTCGCAACAATCGCGTAATCAACCCCGAGACCTCCGGTCAACAGAGAAATTGCCTTAGGGACGTCGTCGGTTGTTGGATCAAATGATAAATCCGCGCCCAACTTAGTGGCGAGATTTCTACGCAGCTTGATTACATCCACGGCATATATCGGCTCGACTCCGAGACATCTCAGGAGCTGTACGTGTGTCAGACCAACTGGACCCACACCATAAATCGCGACACTGTTACCCACGGAAACGCCGACCTTACGGAGTGCTCGGATGCAACACGCAGTGGGCTCTGCCTGTGAGCCTTCCTCGAAACTCACAGACTCAGGCAGCTTGTACACCGCTCCCCCGTTCACTAGCGTCTTTGGAACCCTGAAATATTCCGAGAATCCGCATGGGTCAAGGTTGCTTTTCGGGTATTCTTCGCAAAGCGTTTCGAGGCCATTCTTACAAAAATGGCAATGGCCGCACGAAACATGATGATGTACGACGACTCGGTCGCCGACAGCAAAGTCTTTGATCTGTGTTCCGGCCTTGTGAATTACTCCAGACACTTCATGTCCAAGGATGGGTGGAGTAATGTGTTCGCCACGAACCTTCTCCACATCAGTCCCGCAGATCCCGCACGCTCGCATTGCAACGAGAATCTCGTCGGAATTAATCTCAGGCGTGGGGAGGTTCTGCATTTGAACCGTTCCATTGTTTTGGATGATTGTGGCTTGCACCGTTTAACCCTACCAAACAAGTTCAAGATTCTAGGACCGAGTCTTATGAAGTAGGGACATATTTCAGAGAGTCGATTAACGATTACCGGTATTGAGTGGCAGTCCTAGTTCCACAAGATTCAAGGGTTAGAGGAACAGGTTGCCGAACTCGTTGCCTCGGGCTCGTGGTCCAGCCTGGTTAAGACGTCGCCCTCACATCTCCAAGGTGAGACCGGCGAAGATCCCCGGTTCAAATCCGGGCGGGCCCACCACTCCAACATTTCAACAAGCCCGCACACTTCGTATTGTGCTCGACCGTTCGGGTAGTCTCTAAATATGAGCAGGTTATGAAGCACGAGTAACCGATCAAGGGGTAAAGCTGTTGAAGTCTAACATGAAAATGCTAGTTTACGCCGTTGTGGCGGGCGTTGTAATCACTCTGTTAACTGGCCTAATTGGTAACACCCCTGAAATCGGGGGTCAACCGTTGATGGGGGCTGTTTATTTCGGGTATCCATTCGTGGTTGGAGATGCTTGTGGTGGCTCCTCAGTATTTCCCGTGGGTCCTCCGTCCCTTGCGATTGATCCTTGATATCGTCGTCTGGACGGTTGTAGTCTGGGTTATCCTCTTCGTCGTGTCGAAGGCTAAGAAGAAGTAACCGTCTGCTATGGGTTCCTTGCAGTTCAGCTTAGCTTAAGCTCTGCAAAAACGTTCTCCTGTTCTCTCCGGATGGAGCACCCAAGTTTTTCGCAGAGTCGGATCATCCTGAGATTCTCAGCCATTACTGTACCGTAGATCGATTCAATTCCCTTCTCCTTTGCGAATTCAATTAGCATATCGACTAACTTGACACCGAGACCCTTTCCCTGATATTTGTCGGCAACCACGACAGCGAATTCTCCCCGTTTCTTATTGGGTTCGAGAATTAATCGGCTCACTCCGATCTCAAAAGTTCGGTTTCCTTCTCGGGTTTCGGCGATGATTGCCATCTCCCTGTCGTAGTCGATGTTGCAGAAACGGACGAGGGCCTCATGTGGGAGGTCCTTGATTATTTGGAAAAATCTGAATCGGCTCGTTTCCGTAGACAAGCCTCTTATGAATTCTAACTCTATGGGTTCATCTTCCGGTTTTATTGGCCGTAGAGTAACTTCGGTCCCATCTTTCATCCTCCAGGGCATGACATATTTCGACGGGTAAGGAGTGATTACGAGATGCGGGTAGGGATCGGTATGGTCGAGAGCGCGGGGGTCAATAATCATCCTTGCGTCGAGAACGGAAAATTCACCCTTGGAGGCGATGAGAGGGTTGATGTCCATCTCAGCGATTTCAGGGAAGTCAACGATTAGATTGGAGAAGCGTACCATGATCTCTTCGAGGGGTCGTATGTCGACAGGTTTCTTGTTCCGCAGACCTTTCGTAAGTGCTTTGAATATATTTGTTTCTTCCATGATACGGTGTGCCAGAATCTGATTCAACGGCGCGAGTCCGATCGATACATCGTTAATGAGCTCCACTCCTGTCCCGCCCATTCCAAACAGAATCACCGATCCAAAATCCCTGTCTTTTTTCGCGCCCAAGATGAGTTCGTAGTCGATCTCAGATGCCATCTTTTGAACATAGATCCCGTCGATCTTGGCTTCGGGATACGCTTTGTGTGCTCTATCGATAATGGCCTTGTACGCATCCTTGACTGCTTGAGCTGACTCCAGGCCGATAACGACTCCACCAATGTCCGTTTTGTGAAGAATATCTTCAGACGAGATTTTCAACGCTACTGGGTAACCAATGTCTAACGCGATCATTGCCGCTTGGTCTGCACTCTTACTTAACGCGCCCTTCGCTCTCGGGATCGCATAAGCATCGAGGAATCGGTCAACTTCAGATTGAGTGAGGGCTCTTCGCGTCTTCGCGGCCTTGCGAATCAATACCTTGAGATGGCTCTTGGGTGGAGAAAAATCCACGCGTAATTCTTGTGGAGTTTGGTAGAGCTGATCGAGGTTTCGTCGGTATTGGTACATGTACGTGTAGGTCTTTATCGCTTCTTCAGGCGTTGAGTAAGTGGGTATGTCGTTTCGGTGGAATATTTCACGGCTTTCCCTAACGCTGCTCTCGCCCATCCAGACAGTAAGCATTGGCTTCCGTCTGTCCGCGGCGATTTTCGTAACGGCTTCGGCAAGCTGCGTGGGTTGAGTCGTTCCCTGAGGAGTGTAGATTACAAGGAGCCCATCAACATTCGGGTCCGCAATGCATGTCTTCACTGCGAGTTCATACCGAGAGACATCAGCGTCCCCTAGTATGTCGAGTGGGTTTCCTCGGCTCCAGTATGAAGGAAGGGCTTCATTCAGTATTTTCATGGATTCGTCAGACAATCGCGCTAATTGTCCACCATGAGCAACAATTGAATCAGCCGCTAAGACGGCGGGCCCTCCGGCGTTGGTGACAATGGCTAGATTCGGGCCCGCTGGCAGAAACCTTGAATCTAAAACAGTGGCGCAATTGAAGAGGTCTCCAATCTCGTCGACCATCACGACTCCGGCTCTCTTGAAGGCAGCCTCGTAGACTGCGAAGTCACCCGCCAGTGCCCCTGTGTGTGATGATGCCGCCTTTGCGCCTGCAGAGTTTCTTCCGCCTTGATCACGATAATGGGTTTTGTGCGTGCAAAGCCCCTAGCCGAACTCATGAACTTCTTAGCATTTCCGACGCCTTCCATGTAGATGATGATGCTCCTAGTGTTTGGGTCCTCGCCAAGGTAATCGATCATATCCCCATAATCGATGTCTAGGGTCGATCCTAGCGAAGCAAAAATGCTGAAGCCTATGCCCGTGCTTACAGCCCAGTTGACTATCGCAGATCCCAATGCTCCGCTCTGTGAGATGAATGCAATTTGGCCAGGTTGCGGGTTGCTCGGAGGAATGTGGCATTCAGGGCTACCTGTGGCCTCGCCACCCCCACACAGTTTGGTCCTAGAATCCAATGTCGTGCATCGATTGAATTTGCTTAATCTCGCTCTCTAGTTGGCGCCCTCAGCTCCGATCTCTCGGAAGCCGGCCGAAATGATGACGGTGCCGTCGACGCCAGCTTTCGCGCACTCCGCTACTATGGACGGTACGGTCCTTGCCGGCGTAGCGATTACAGCCAGATCGACGTGTTCTGGTATCTTGGATATCGATGGGTAACACTTCAATCCCAAGACGGTATCCTTGTTTATGTTCACTGGGTAAATTTTTTTCCGGCGATCTTTCCCCAATAGTAGGTTTCTCATCAGAGATTGACCGATCGAACCCTCGCTTCTAAGAAGCCCCGATTACAGCAACGACTTTGGGGTTCAGCATTTTCTCGATACTAGCCATTGCAACTCGTCTGATTCTGAGCTCACGGCTAGTGATAAACGGGTTATCCTAACGCTCCGTGATTATTAGTATTTTGAATTGGGGGACGTTTTAAAACTAAAACTTTCACCATAAAACGTTATCTGTGCCTTCTCTGACATTTGGTTAGCGCATCAAAAATGCCAGAAACGACTCCGAAGGTCAGCGTCGCTCCAAAGGTCATCTGGAAGAAAGGCCGTGCCTCGAACAGCGCTGGCGGAGCGGCTTGCCTTCCACTCCGGAAGCGACAAACCGAGTGAGCCGATACGCTTGTGGAATCGTTAGGAACGCTAAGAGGGTCGACAGAGGCGCAGAGTTAGTCGCAACAAGCCCTGCTAAGATGATATACGCTCCAGCGATCATCGCGCAAAAGACCAAACGGGAGAAAACCCTACCTCGCTCGATGCCCCACGACCTACTTGACAGTACTGCCCAAGTGATCCGATTTCGCTCCTTGTCTTGTACAATGTCTCGCAGGTTGTTAGCGTGTAGGATGGCCGTTACTAGGAGCCCTACGGGGAGGGAGACAAGCAGGGGGG
>CAWHWX010000004.1:0-251248 GCA_963833125.1 Candidatus Bathyarchaeota archaeon
GAAATGGGGTTCACAGACGACGGTGGATGCGAGCAATACATGAACATCCACCAAAAATTCTGTTGGAAAATTAACGATTTCAAGAAAGTCTTCAAGACTGAAGACAAAATTTACGAAGCAGGATCACTTGTCGAACCCGCATGCGTTGCATACAATGCTATGTTTGTTCGCGCTGAAGGCTTCAAGCCCGGCTCTGCCGTTGTTGTCTGGGGCGCCGGCCCAATTGGTTTAGGTGCGATAGCTCTCGCGAGGGCGGCAGGAGCCGGAAAAATTGTCGCGTTTGAACCCCGCAATAAGCGTGCGGAGATTGCGAGACAAGTTGGCGCGGACTTCGTGTTCGACCAATTCCAGCTGCTCAAGTCTGGAACCCAGCCTTGGGAAAAGATTCTCGAATTAACTGGCGGCGATGGTGTTGACATGCATGTCGAGTCTGCAGGCGATCCAACTTTCGTTATGCCTCAAGCCGAACGCTGTATGAACTTCGGCGGAAAGATAGTCGATATAGGAAGAGCGGATAAAGCCTCACCAGTTTTCTTCGAATTATACCAAGTGAGGGCCTTGCAGGCTTACGGGAGCCAAGGACATGCCGGAGGTGGTGTATGGCCGAATGTCATCAAACTCATGGCCTCGGGAAGGCTCGACACTACCAAAATAATCACAAGCCGCTACGGCGTGCCAGATGTACCTAAAGCCCTCGAGAAACTAAAAGACCGCGAAGACGCCAAAGTTACCATCAAACCTTAACGCGTTCTATTTGGAATCCGAGATTATTCTGGACCGAGGGCTATGCAGTATCGAGGGTTCCATCAGCCTACGCTTGGCGTCGGGTTGGTAGGCTACAGCATCGGTAGAGTCCACACTCATGCTTGGCTAACCATGCCCCTTTACTATTACCCCCCTCCTGCGCAACCCTTGCTTGTGGCGGTTGGCGGACGGAACCGTGAACGCGTAAGCGAGTTTGCGAAGAAATTCGGTTACAAGAAAACGTACGACCATGCTCGCGACCTCGTGAAGGATCCGGAAGTTGATGTTGTCGACTTGTGCACTCCACCGTTCGCACATTCGGAAATAGCAATTCAGGCTTTCGAGGCGGGAAAGCACGTGATTTGTGAGAAACCGCTCGCCCGAACCGGAAAGGAAGCCCAAGCAATGCTTCAAGCAGCCGAGAAGGCTGGTGTTAAACATATGACTGCGTTCAATTACAGATTCATTCCTGCCGTTAGTTTTGCGAAGAAGTTAATCGTGGATGGATTTATCGGGCGTGTGCTCAGTTTTCGCGGTGCGTACTTGAACATCGAAGTCGGCGATCTAGGGTACATCAACCCCGAATTTCCGCTCGATTGGCACTTCAAGAATGAAACTGCTGGTTACGGAGCGTTAAGCGATTTGGGGTCACACATCCTTGACCTGGCCCGATTTCTAGTCGGGGAAATCTCCGCCGTGGCGGGGGCATCAGCAACTTACGTAAAGGAACGTCCCTTGCCAGAGTCACCAGGCAAGAAGGGAATGGTTGAGGTGGACGATTCAACGGTCGCCGCCGTCAAATTCGCAAATGGTGCTTTGGGGACGATCGAAGCTAGCTGGATGGCGCCAGGGAGAAAGGACTTTCTTCGGTTCGAAATACTCGGAAGCGAAGGCTCGCTAAGATTCAATCTCGAACGACTCAACGAACTTGAGATATTTTCGCTCAAAGATCCTAACGAGCTTAGGGGATTCAGGGATGTTTGGACAACCTCCAAAACCCATCCGTTCATGGACCGTTTCTGGTTTGAACAGGGGGGAGGGTTCGGCTGGGATCACGCCTTCGTGAATGAGGTACACCATTTCTCCGACTCCATCGTTAACGATAAACAAGTCGAGCCAATCGGGGCAACGTTTCTTGATGGGTATAGGAATTGTTTGTTGATGGATGCGATCGCTGAGTCGGCATCGACGGAGCGTTGGGTTCATGTCACGGACTAAATCCTGATTCTTAAATACGCAAGCTCCTCTCCCTAAACGGAACGTGCTACCATAATTGGGTAAATGGAAACTTCCTCCGACCGGCGGACATATGGAGAAACAAGACGGAATCTACTTCCAAAACATGACGATGAATCAAGTGCACGAGAGACTCAAGAAGAATGACCTGATCATAATCCCTCTCGGGGCAACGGAAAATCACGGCCCTCACGCAGCCGTTGGCGAAGACATCTATCTCGTTTGCCGGATGGCTGAGATGGTGGCTGAGAAAACGGGGTGCACGGTAGCACAACCCTTCTGGTACGGCTCACACCCTTACCACCATATGGGCATGCCTGGTACGGTAATTATAGACGACGACGCATTCAAAGCGACGTTACGTGGGATTATGGCTGGCTTCTGGAACGCGGGGTTCCGAAAACAGATTCTATTCAATGGACACGGACAGGAGTACGTCATCCCTTCAGCAATTCACCAATTTGCAAAAAGATACCAGGTTCCTGGCATCTTCATCAACCTGAACTGGTGGGCGATTTCTCCTCAATTCATCAAAGACAAGGAACATGGCGGGCCATTCGAAACTCCGTTCATTCACGCAGATGAGGTTGAAACGTCCTACAGCCTGGCACTATTCCCTGAGTTGATGAAGATGGAAGACGCGGTTGATGCAGAAACCTATGGTTTCCTTCCGAACCAGGGCCGGCATGTGGACAAAGCGGCTAACGCATACCAACGCCCAATCGCCTGGTACGGCCAAATGGGCGCTTCACCAATGGAGATCTACGCATATCCGAAAGGAGTGGTAGGCAAAGCAACCCTCGCCAAGGCGGAGAAGGCTTTCCCGGGTGTTGAGGCAATTCTCGATTACATGGTTGAGCTGCATGATGATATAATGAAGAAATTCCCTGCAGGCGTCCTCCCACCAATCGAGCAGGTGACGAATCGAAACAAAGCCGACATCGAAGCCGTCATCAAAGGACCTTTGAACGGTGGAAGGCACATCTACACTCTCGCCTACCCACCGTAAGCCAAGAAGCGCTCTCATACTTTTCGAAAAAGGGCATCAGCAAGGGGGAGCTCTCGGCTCTTTGCCTAAAAGACTTTCACACCGTTTTCCCTCGATTCGTTCGAAACGAGCTCCCCAGCATTTTTGTCAAAAGCACCCATTCAATCCTCTCAACTCATTTCGGCTAAGCGAAGGGAATTATGGATTTACCTTCCGCGAAGCGGCTGAGGCGAAAATCTCTAACGTCGACTCCCTTAGTTTTGCCGTCTAACACGAACTCCGCCATCAGCCGTCCTGTGCATGGTGAGAACCTGAAGCCGTGCCCACTGAACCCCACTGCACAGTAGAGGCCATCGAAGCCTGGAAGCTCATCCAAGATAGGATGACCATCAGGTGACACATCGTACGGCCCCGAATAGCCTCCTTTGCTCACCGCCGCTGCCATGGCTGGAAGTCTCTGAACGAGCTTGTGTGCCAGGTTCGGAACCGTCTCGGAATCCAATCCATCCGGAAAATTGTCGGGATCACAGGCCAAACCCGGGAGTTTCTATTTCCCCGACCAAGGTGTGGTCTCCTTCAGGTTTGATGTACAGGTCATTCTCGAAATCGTCCATTATGATTCGAGGGCTTTTCGTCTCATCCGCTAGCTTGAACAAACATACCTGTTTGCGAGTAGCCTTAATGGGCAATTGTACGCCGAGGTCGCCTAGTAGTTTCGGTGCCCAAACGTTCGCAGCGACAACGACCTTGTTCGCGCGGAATGTTCCTTTGTTGGATTCAATTAGTTTCATGCCACCTTCAACTTTGATTCTCTTGACAAGTGCGTTGGTTTCGATTCGTGCGCCTAATTTCTCTGCTGCTTTCCCGTAGGCGTTTGTGGTTTCGACCGGATCTGCATAACCAGCAAATGGTTCGTGAATTCCTACGGTCAAATCATCGGTGAGGACGCCTGGCTGGAGTTTGGCTATTTCTTGTGGGGAGATTAGTTGTGATTTTGCTCCAAGGTTTTTCTGAGCGGCTAATGTCTTTTTGATTCGTTCCTCGAACGTCTTACCGGTCAGTCCCATCCAACCCGTGGGGCGGAACCCTGAGTTGCCTCCGATTCTGTCTGCGAAATTTCTGAAGACATCAATACTTTCTAGAAGCATTTTTACAAGGGGTTCGCTGGCGTTCCACACGCCAAGGTTCACTATTGCGCTTGACTTTCCGGTGGCGCCCCAGGCTAGGTGGCCGCGTTCGAGCAATAACACATCTTTGCATCCCATACGGGCCAGTTGTAATGTTGTGCTTGCTCCAACACAGCCCCCGCCGATAACCGCGACTTCTGCAGTTTGATCCATTGTAATCCACGATGAAACTCTGTTGTTCCTTGACTGTAATAATTATTCTCGGCCGCTGTTTCCTCGATGGTTTGATTAGTTTACTTCACCTGAAGGACGGTTTCCTTCGATCCCAAGATTATCGGTTCGAATATTCGAGGATGGTCGAGAGGCGGTCATAATTGTCACAGCTCGCGAACTAAGCGACCGCTTTCAACGATTCCTCGGCTGCCTTCAGCGTCAAGTCGATGTCATCTTCGGAATGGGCTGTGGATACGAAGAGATGTTGATACTGAAGCGGATGAGATAACACTCCTCTCTTCAACATCTGTCTATGATAGGCGTTGTACTTGGCCCCATTGCATGTGAGGAATTCTCTATAGTTTCGAATCTTCTTCAGAGGTGTGAACAGAATTTGAACACCTAATTGCGCCATACCTTGAACAATCGCCTCTGTTTTTGTTGAGGAGACAAGTTGCTCCAACCCTTCTTGAAGCTTCTTTCCGATTTTGTTCATGTGGCGGTAGTTTTCACCGTTGTTTCTTGTTAGCTCAGTTAGAGTTGCGTATGCTGCGGCACATGAAATTGGGTTCCCGTTGAATGTCCCTGCATGCATGATCTTGCCTGGTCCGACCTGCTCGAAGATTTCTCTTCTTCCGGTGATCGCTGCTATCGGAAAGCCACCCCCCAGTGCTTTCGCGAAACAGGCCAGGTCGGGAGTGACACCGAAATATTCTTGGGCACCTCCTGCGGCCAGCCGAAATCCTGTGATGACTTCGTCAAAGATCAGCATCACGTCATACTTCTCAGTAATTTCCTTCACAGTTTTGAGATACCCTTCTTCGGGTGGCGCAATTCCTATGTCCATCATCACAGGTTCCATTATTACTGCAGCAAGTTCGTTCGCATGCCTCTTGACCGTTTTTTCGAGAATATCCGAATCGTTCCAAGGGATAACTACCGTGTTCTTTGTTGTATCATCTGGGATCCCAGGGCTCGCGGGCACCTTGTAAGGAGCAATCTCTGATCCTAATGCGGCCAGAGGTGCTCCCTACAATGTTCAGTAGGACATAATCGTGTGCGCCATGGTAGTGGCCTTCAAATTTGATGATCTTGTTTCGACCAGTGTACCCTCTGGCGATTCTTATTGCGCTCATAGTTGCTTCAGCTCCTGTCATGGAGAACCGCATCATCTCGGCGTTCGGAACCATCTCGTGGATTTTTTCCGCGAGTTTCACCTGTAGCTCATCAAGCAAAGCGTATTGTAGCCCATTTTCAAGTTGGGCCTTTACCGCTTGAGTATGCTTGGGTGGCAATGGCCGAGAATCAGCGGACCGAAGCCAAGAAGGTAGTCGACATAGACGTTTCCATCAACGTCCCAGACTTTCGAACCTGCGCCTTTGCGCAACGTCAATGGGTAGGGATCGTAGGTTGGAGAGCATTGCGCATTTGAACTCCCACCACCAGGGATAAGCTTACTCGCTCTAACGAAGAGTTCCCATGATTTTCGTGTTAAGACCCTTAACGTATTCAGGGTACTCGATGAGACATTGCCCAACTTCTGTCGTCTGCGCCCGAGGATTGTATTTGCTTAAAAGCCTAGGGGTTTCCCATCAGCTGGCGTTCTTCCATTTGCGAAGAGGCTTTGTAGAGTCAAACAGACTGGTCTGGTGTCAATCTCCAATAATACTTACCGTTAATCATGGCTCAAGCTGAATCGAGATCTTGTAAACGGTGCTCTGAAATTACGTCGTATTTTCCATCCCAAAATGTTATATGCAAACTTCTTTTCAGTAGGCGGTGCTGGATTCTATGAGCACTACGTCTCGTGCTAAGAAACCGATTATCGCTGTACTAGTCATTGTAATTGTCCTTGTTGCAGGGGTATGGTACTACACTTCGACACAAACCGCACTGCTGCTACCTCAACTACATCCTCTCTTTTCAACACCGTTTCGACCAGTGGGCAAGGCGGTGCCCCTTCGACCCTTGTGATTGACGATCCATTCTGGCCTAGCGGAGACTTGAACCAATTCAACTCCATTTACGCAATACCCTATCCTGACTGGTTGACGTATACTGTCTATCAGTCGCTCGTTACGCTCGATGGGAATGCACTTTACTCTTCAGGAGATGTTAAGGTCCTCCCGATGCTGGCAACCGATTGGAACGTATCCTCTGATGGTACGACCTACACGTTCAACCTGAGGCAAAACGTAGCATTCTCGAACGGCGACCCCTTCAATGCATACCAGGTGTGGGGACAATTTTACGGCTTGTATTACTTATCGGGCAACAGTAGTGCTTGGTTCAACGCTTACCCCGTTTTCGATACATCAACAATAAAATTCGGGCCAGCTACGCTTGCGTTGATGGCGCAAAGCGGTCTGATCAACCCGACACCTGATTTGATGAAGATAATGACTGATACAAGCCAACCGATCTACGTAACTAGTCAATATCAGATAGTCTTCCACCTTAAGGCTCCATTCGGGTATTTCCCCACCGTTTTACCTACCTATGTGGGATTGATTTTTGATACTCAGTATGTTCTTCAAAATGGTGGATTCGGCACGCCGACAGCCTTCAACACCCAGTTCAATCAGCATCCCATTCCAGGGACAGGGCCTTACGTTGTGACGGATGTTTCGGAGAATTCCTACGTGAAATTTGCCAAGAATCCAACCTACTGGGGAGCCAATTTGAGCGCTGCAGATATCCAAGCTAATGCATACATTGACCCAGGACATGTACAGAACGTAATCATATACTCGAAGTCTGATGACGTAGCGAGATACACAGATTTGTCGACGGGAGCTGCCCAGATAGCTGCAATCCAAACCCAAGACTGGCCGCAGGTTTTGAGCAACCCTGACAAGTATGGATATTTTGTAATGCCGGATTCCTCGATGGCTTTCGTAGGCATCTCAATGAATACTCTTCGATATCCTACAAACATTACAGCGTTTCGGAACGCCATCGTCCACGCCGTGAATGTGACTGACATTTCGCAACGAGTCTTCTTTGGCGGGCTAGCTCCAATGGTTGGCCCTGAGTATCCGGCCCAGAAGCAATATTATGACTTGGGAAACCTGCCACCCTATTCGTACGACTTGACGTTGGCGAAGCAGTACTTGGCTCAGTCTGGGGTTGACGTCACGAAGCTAACGCCACTCGAGTTCCGAGTGGTTTCTGGATGTGGGTACTGTTACTCTACCGCGCAAATAGTTCAAGCGGATTTGGCTCAAATTGGGATCACGTTGAACATTGAGGTTACACCGGGTAACCAGTATGCGTTGCCCTACGTGGCGGGTGCCGGGTCATTTGCGGGGGGTGTGAACGCTTCGCAACAGGTGGCACAGCTCACTTGGTTCGGAACGGGAACTTTTGCCCCTACTGCCCCAACTCCGGCAGACGCATGGTTGATGTTCGGTAGCGATAAAGCACCTGCCAACAATTTTGCCATATACTCTAATCCCATAGTCCAGAAGTGTGTGGACGATTGGACAACGGTGAGTGACCCGAATGTCCTCACGACCGTCTGCACCGCTGCTCAAAAGCAATTCTACGATGATGCACCCTACATCTGGCTCGGCGCAATCAAACTAGTCTTCGGCGGAGGATCCGTTGCTTGGCAGAAGAGCGTTGTTAAGAGCGCACTCTTGGACCCGATATTTACAGGCATAAGCTCAACAGTCATCTTCAACACTGTAACATTCGTGGGCAGCTAAAGCAGCTCAAACTAGCACCCTACCCCGCTATTTTTCGAATCGGGGTGAGGTGATACAAACATATTTCGCGATAACGGTTCGGTCTAAGGTGAAATGAACCTAGCAGCGTACATATTACGCAGGGTGGGCTTCGGCATCCTCGTAATACTCAGCGTCATGACCATAACGTTCGCTCTATCGCATAGCCTTGGCGGGGACCCAATTTACGCCTGGTTGGGAAAGGCCGCTGGCATGCATCCCGACCTCGCTCAGGCTTACATCCAGAAGTATCATCTCCACGACCCGGTTTACGTTCAGTACTACTACTATCTGGTAAACCTGGCGCAAGGAAATATGGGTTACTCGCCCTCACGCGATTTCATTCCTGTCACCCAGGCAATTGCGGAAAGCCTTCCTTACACGATCCAAATTGCGTTATTCGCAATTATCATAACACTTGTTGTGGGCGTATTCTTAGGAGTTGTATCGGCTCGGTATCATCATACGCCAATTGACGGGGCGATTCGAGCATTCTACTTGACTGGATATGCTTCCCCGCCGTTCTTTGTAGCCTTGATATTGCTAATAATATTCACGTATCTGCTTGGCATTTTACCGAGTGGCGAAGCCTTTGACCCTAGCTTTGCGAGACCATTCTGGATCACTGGAATACCGATCATTGACGGCGTGCTCGAAGGAAATTTTTCGTATAGTGCCAGCGCCTTTATTCATTTGATTCTTCCCAGTGCTGCGCTCGCGCTTGTGACTTTCGGAATCGTAACCAGAGTGCTCCGCAGCTCACTTCTGGAGATCATGCACACCAATTACATCCGAACGGCTCGGGCGAAGGGACTTGATGAGAACACGGTGTTCTACAAGCACGGTCTACGGCACGCACTCATTCCGATAGTGTCGCTCTCCTCTCTGATCGTAACCTGGCTGATCACGGGAACAATTTTCGTGGAGAACGTGTTCTCATATCCTGGACTGGGCCGCTATCTGGTTCAAGCACTCAACGGACAGGACTACCCAGGAATACTTGGATCGGCCATAGTGTATGCACTTGTTATTGTCACGGCCAACTTAATCGCAGACATCCTGTATGCAGTCGTCGATCCTCAAGTCAGACTTGGTTGAGTCACCCTTTGGAATCCAAGATGGCTAGCCATCGCTTTTCTGCCGCTACTCGCAATTTTTTCTCCTTAATCTTTAGAACAAAGGAAGGCGCGATTGGATTTGGAATTGTAGCGGTGTATCTGGCAACTGCAGTCGTCGTTTTGTTCGCAGAACTGTTCAATATTACGGTGACACCCTATGACCCTCTCTTACAGAGCGTGGGCCCTTCCCTTGGAGCGCCTTCCCCCGCGCACCTGTTTGGCACAGACTTTCTTGGTCGTGACGTGTTCAGTAGAGTCATTTGGAGCCTACCCAACGATTTGTTTGTTAGCTTCGCTGTGGTAGGAATCGCTCTCTTTGCTGGGGCCATTATTGGTGCCGTCGCAGCATTCAAGGGCGGTTTGCTCGACGAACTACTGATGCGGTTCACTGACGTTATATTCTCGCTTCCAGCGTTGGTGATAGCAATGGTTATCGCGGTGGCTCTTGGTCCGGGGCTAAGCCACATGATGTTTGCGTTGATGATAATATGGTGGCCACCCTACGCGCGAGTCGCAAGGGGAGAGGCGTTACGAGTTTCACACCAGAACTACATTGAAGCTGCCCGATTCGCCGGCCAGCGAACCATTGGAATAATATTCAAACACGTACTGCCAAACATCTCGCTGACATTGCTGATTTATGCGACGCTTGACATCGCAACCGTGGTCTTGACTTATGCGGGTTTGAGTTATCTTGGATTATCAGTGAGGCCACCCCAACCTGACTTGGGTGAGATGATTAGCACATCTCAGGACTACTTGATAACAGCCCCATGGCTGCCAATCATACCGGGTCTTGTGATCGCGCTTGCCGTCGTTGGTTTTAGCCTTCTGGGGGATGGGCTTAGAGATGCTCTTGAGGCGGGATGATGGGGCCACTCCTGAATATTCAAGGCCTCACCGTAGCCTACGATTCAAGAACGGGGCCAATAACAGCCGTTGACCATGTCAACTTACAGCTCCAACAAGATGAATTCCTAGCCATAGTAGGAGAATCAGGATGCGGAAAATCGACGCTGGGCCTTTCCATAATCGGCCTGCTTCCAAAACCCCCCGCGAAAATCGTTGAAGGATCTATTCAGTACAAGGATACGGACCTCGTGCATCTGCCCGGGAACAAAATCAGAGAATATCGCGGCACCGAAATTGCAATGATTTTCCAGGAACCATTAACGAGTCTGAGCCCAGTCTACAGAATAGGCGATCAGATAGCCGAAGCGATCATGATTCGCGAGTCACGGAAGGATGGAAAGGCAACTATTGACAGCCAGATCATGCAAAGAACCTACAAAAGAACCGCACGCCTACTGAAACGCACTGTGAAGTTTAAGCACAGAATTCCCGACGACCTTCAAGAAGAAGTAATTCGTTACTTGACGTTGGTCAGGATCGGCGACCCCGAACAGGTTCTGGAACGCTACCCGTTCGAATTGTCGGGCGGAATGACGCAACGAGTTATGATTGCGATGGCGCTATCCCAAGAACCTGCATTGCTCCTTGCCGATGAACCAACGACAGCCTTGGATGTAACCACTCAGGCGCAGGTACTCAAACTGATGAAGGAACTCATCCGGAAGGTCAGAACAAGTATTCTACTCGTGACTCACGACCTGGCGGTTGCAAGCCAGGTTGCCGACAGAGTCGTCGTAATGTATGCGGGTCAGATAGCTGAAGACGCCGATGTAATCAGCTTATTCTCACACCCAATGCACCCCTACACTCAAGGGCTCCTTTCCTGCATCCCATCAGGCTACAAAGACGAAAGCCAGCTTAAGCCGATTTCAGGCTCCCTTCCAGATCTGAGAAGCGTACCAATCGGTTGCAGGTTCGCACCGAGATGCCCGCACGCCATGGCGGTTTGCACTAAGAAGCCCCCCCAGCTGATCCAACATGGGAACACCCAGAAGGTGTCATGTTTCCTATATGACTAGCACAACAGAAATCATACTCCGAACTGAGAATCTTAAGAAATATTTCCCTATCCGCAAGGGATTCAACCCATTCCTTCGCCGGGAACAACGCTTCGTTAGGGCTGTGGATGGCGTCTCGATCAGTGTCCAGAAAGGGAAGACAGTGGCAATAGTTGGCGAGTCTGGCTGTGGAAAAACCACCCTCGCAAGAACAATTGGGTTAATGATGCAGCCGACAGAGGGGAGGCTCTATTTTGAAGAAAAGGAGATTACAGGTAAAGTTGACCGGAACGAGATCTACCACGACATGCAAATGGTCTACCAGGACCCCGAGTCCTCTCTCGACCCCCGAATGAAAATCGGACAATCGATAGGCGAACCACTTCATGGTTTAATGAAATGGGAAAAGAAAGTCGTCAACGATGCCGTGACGAGAAGCCTCGAGCGTGTTGGCCTTTCAGCAGATTTCGCGGAACGTTTACCCCGACAGCTCAGCGGAGGGCAAAAGCAGCGAGTTGCAATAGCCAGAGCGATCGCGATTCAACCCTCACTAGTAATCTTGGACGAACCTACGAGCGCACTGGATGCCTCCGTTCAAGCGCAAATTCTCAAGCTATTGCTCGACATTCAGAAGGAATTCAACCTCACGTACATTCTGATAACCCATAACATCGCGGTTGCAAAGTACATGGCTGACTTCGTCACGGTAATGTACGCCGGCAATGTTGTAGAGTACGGGCCTTGCAAGACGGTGATTTCTAAGCCACGACACCCTTACACCATCGCTCTAATCTCATCAGCCCCGGTTCCAGACCCGACCACTCGCAACCTCCTCAAAACCGAAATCAAGGGAGAAGTACCTAGCGCAATAGACCCACCCTCAGGATGCAAGTTTAACCCGCGCTGCCCATTCGCCGAAGCCATTTGCACTTCGTCAAACCCGCCGCTTCAAGAGATAGCGCCAGACCACTTCGTCGCCTGCCACTTTGTCAATAAAACGGCATAGCATAACGGCACAAAATTCTTCTTCGAAGCAATTCAGAGAAAAGTCGTTATAGAGGCGACAATATTTTCGAGCAGTATTCTGGATGAATTAATCATGTCTCAGGTCAATGTTGGTATAGTTGGTTTAGGCGCACAAGCGCAGAACCACTTACTCGTGCTTTCACACGACAGCAGAGTTCGGCTGGCCGGTGTCGCCGACCTCCTGAGTCCGGTCGCGGAATCAACAGCCAAGAAATACGGATGTAAAAGCTACAGAACATATCAGGAACTGATCGACTCAGAGAAACTGGACGCCGTTTACGTTGTAACACCCAACGTCTTCCACTTTGAAGCCTTGAAATATGCCCTGTCGAAAGGGCTAAACATTTTCTGCGAGAAACCCATGGTCATCAAGCTGAACCACGCCGCCGAACTAGTCAATCTAGTAAAGTCCACCGGCGTAACCTTTCAGGTAGGACACAACCGCCGATTCGCATTGGTATACAAGAAAACGAAACACCTCCTCACCTCTGGAAAGATCAAGCCGTACATGGTCATCATGAAGATGGTTACAGGGGAATTACAGCGCCCAGCCTGGGGTGCAGACTCGAAAATTTCAGGCGGCCACCTTTACGACACGACACTACACATGCTCGACATGGCACGATGGCTTTTCGGAGAAGTGAAAGAGGTCAATTGTCGGGCCGAAGCAAATGTGTACCCCAACATCCTCAACGATTTCTGGATCAACCTAACCCATAACTCAGGACTTCAAGTACCAATATTCACGTCGGGACACGCATCATGGATAGTCCCCTTCGAAAGAGTCGAAGTAATCGGTGACCACGCAACTATCATCACCGAGGAGATGAACAGAGTCAGCTACACTCTCAGCTTGGATACACCGACAGAAGTAGAAGAGTTCCATTACTTACCCCAAACGCTGAGCTGGGGCGTTGAAGAAGAAGACAAACTCTTCATCGACGCCATCGTTGGGAAACAAAAACCCCCGGTGACGGTTGATGATGGATACAAGATTGTTGAAATAATCGAGGCCTGTTACCGCTCAGCCGAATCCCGAAAACCCATCTCACTCCCACTCTAAGGATTGAGAAACCTTGGAACCCTGCATCAACCAAGACACACTCAGGACAACCCCTACCGAGGAATTCCTCGAAATCTCAAGCCACTCGGGATTCGATGCGGTAGAATTTACAATGGATAAAATTGAGGCAATTCTACAGAAAAAAAGTCTACAAGAAACTAATGCCTCAGTCCGCCGAAAGGGGCTCTCAGTCGCGAGCATCAACGGTCCGGAGAATTTCAACCTGCTCGACGATCGGGAGTTCACGGAACTTCTCGAGCGTACAGATAAGATTGTGGAAGCGGCTGGAGAACTTGATTGCCAACTGCTCATCCCGGTTCCCTCACCTACGAAGGAAGGAATGACTCAGGAAACTTCGATAGCTCAAACTGCCGCGGCCCTCTCAACGATGACTGCACGTTACGGATCTCGGATCAGGTTAGGGCTGGAGTTTCTCGGCATGAGGGACTGTAGCATAAATAATCTTCAAGCAGCTATGGAAACGATAAAGCGCGTGGATAGGCCAAATGTTGGCCTTGTACTGGATTCCTTCCATATGTATCTTAGCGACTCCAGATTCTCCGATATCAGTCAATTGGAGGCTAAACAGGTCTTTCTGGTCCACGTTAACGACTCTGAACAGGGCGACAAGAGGACACTCACGGATGCCAACCGCCTTTATCCAGGTGAGGGAGAGATCGATTTGAAGGCGTTTGCCTTGGCTTTGAGTGGGATTGGTTATGACCACTACCTGAGTCTAGAATTACTTCGACCAGTCTACTGGCAGCAGAACCCCGTGGAAGTAGCCGCAAAAGGTCGCGATTCTCTGAATCGCGTATTTGGAATATGAAAGATGATTTAGTTTCCGCTGAGCCCCTAGACTAGTTCGTTGGGCTTCTGCGGCCGTTTCTTCAGAAAACTAGATTATCTAATCAGCACACCAAGGAGCGTGAAGATCCTTGGAAAAGTCTAGCGTTTTGGATTTTCTGTTGGCGATTAGGTCGCTTATGGCTATTGGTCGGTTTAGTGTCTACAAATGTCATTTCCGCGAAGATGTTGCGCAGCATTCCTACTACACGGCCCTGTACGCCATGGTCCTCGCGGACCTAGAACGAGGGCAGGGTGTGAGGGTTGATTGTGAGCGGTTGTTGAGGATGGCGTTGTTGCACGATGCGGAGGAAGCGAGGACAGGGGATATTCACCACCCCTTCAAACATCAGGATCCCATTTTTGCTGAAACTTTGGATTCGCGAGGCTTAGAATGGTTCGGCAAGTTGCTTGGCGGTTTACCCGAGGGCTTGGTTGGTGAATATGTGGGGCTACGAAAAGCAGTTAGGGAGACGGCTTCGATGGAGGCAACAATTCTGAAAGCGTCAGATAAAATCGAAGCACTCCTCTGGGCATACGAGGAATACCTGATGGGAAACGTGCAAGTCCGCAAGGCACTGATAGTCGAGGACATTCTTCAAAAACTCGACCAAATCCAACTGACCACCGTCAAAGCATTGGTGAGGGAAATCCGTGCAAGGCTTCAACAAACAGACCCGTAATAGACGAAGCGACTCTCTTCAACGCTAGTATTCTTCAGAATAGTTGTAACACGACTGAGTGCTGGCATAGAATTCATCTGGGATTAGAGAATCCTATTTTAGACCCCTGAGGCTTACTGTCAACTCTATGGGATTTCATTACGAGCGTGCGCCGGACGTTACAGAACTCTTGCTGAGGATTGTTGACAAGTTAGAGTTCACGCATGTGCCGAGAAATCGGGTTTACTGTTACCGGAGTTATGGGTCGAAGGCGACCAACACCATAGCCCGCGTTCACTCCTTACCTAAGATTTGGCAGCAGGCTCTGAGCGAACCGGCTTATTATGCGGTTGAGGTTTTGTCGGAACAGTACGATTCACTTCCCCATGACGAGAAGGAGAAAACCTTGATCCATGAACTCCTACACATACCGAAGAGTTTTGGCGGCGGCTTCAGGCACCACAAAGACTACGTAACCCGCCGACGAGTGGAAGAGCTCCATAGAGCGTTAAGGAATAGCTAACTTACTGCTTCCTTTCCCCGGCGTTTCTTGAAGCTTGCCCGCCACGCAAGCCATGCAATGACCAAGATTATGGTAGCGTAGACGGCGATGTTGATGTATGTGAAAGTTGCAACGATTTTTCCCCAAGACGACCCTAGCCACAAGCCCAAGTAGACTAGGGTAATGTTCCAGGGCAAACATCCAATCAGCGTGCAGAGGGCAAATTTCCACTTAGCCATTCGGCAGGCTCCAGCTGGAAACGAGATCAACACCCGCGCTCCTGGAACAACCGCGGAGGCCCGCCACCGCAATCGCCCCATAGGAATCAAACCACGCCTGGAATCTCCGAAGATGCTTGGTGTTGAGGAGTGGGATTTGGATTTGGCCGGTGATGAGGGGGCTTCCAAGTTTCCAGCCCAAGAAGTAATCGATGAACGAGCCTATGAGCGCGGCGATGGTGCTGTATAGGACTACGGGCCAAAACTGTAACACGCCCCGCGAGACGAGGTACCCTGCGAGGGGTAGGATGATTTCGCTTGGAACTGGAAACGCCGCAGCTTCAAGCAACATCAAAGAAAAAATTCCCAAATAACCTGCCCCCGAGACTACCTGGATTACGTGGGTTGGGAGGTTGGTGATCAGAGGTATGAGACCCTCCAAACCATGCGGCCCTCCAGTTTCTGTGAGGTCCTCGAGGTAGTTCAGGGCGATGAAAACGACTGGAAAAATCAACACCAACTCGACCAGCAGGTTCCGAACCCAGCGTTTCATCTAGTAAACCTCGGACCGAGCGAAATGGAATCCGGGGACCGAGAAAAACAGTTTGATTAAACGGTAATCAAATGAAAACGTGCGACCTTTTCAATCGTCGAACTTTTCGGCGCAGACCTGTGACTAAAGCTAAGGCGGTTATGATTGAAGTCCACAATCAGGAGTTGGGGTTGAGGAGTTTCTGGGATGGGAGTCATGTTCGGGGCTTGGAGAACGGTTCCTTGGCTTCCGGGCGCAGCGGGTGCGCCGACGACGAAACCAAACCCGTTGTTGAGGAGGTAGATTGAGTTTAGGTTCGGGTTACCGGAAAGGGGCGGGCTGGGTGTGTACTGGTTCCAGCTGAACCCGGTCCATTGGAGAATTGTGGCGGAGTCGCCGACCGCCCAAGCCTGCTGACCAGTTACTTGAACGACCCCGTTCAGGTTTGTAGAAACGGGGCCGGCAACACTCAACCATATCGAGCCATCGAAATGAAGAATGGTTCCACTCGCGCCCACAGCCCAACCGTGCGACGAGTCGAGGAGAAAGATTGAGTTGAGTTGGTTAGTGGTCGGGCTGGGATAAGTTATCCATTGCCCACTCACGCCCTGATAGCGCAGGATAGTTCCGGCATCACCCACCGCCCAACCATCCGACCCCCCAACCATGAAGACACTTCGCAGATTGTTTGTAGTAGGCGAGGTTACTACACCCCATGAACTCCCAGAATAATGTAAGATCGCTCCATGATCTCCAACCGCCCATCCGTTCCCGGAATCGATCATGAACACGGACCTGAGAACACCGCCGGTTGGTGGGGCGGGGACTTGGGTCCAACTTCCGCCTGTGTAGTGTAGGATTACTGGTGTGGTTCCGATTCCGCCCACCGCCCAACCCTCGGACGGGTTGAGCATGTAGACTGAGAACAGGTCGGAGGTGATGGCGGAGGAGGTTCCGCGTGTGAAGGAATTTCCATTCCAATGTAGGAGTACGGGTTCACCCGCCCCTGATCCACAGCCTCCCGTAGAACAACCAACAATCCACCCGTCCCCCGAATTGGAGAGGTATACTGACTCGAAGGTTGCTGAGGGTATGCCCTGCGGGGTTTGGCTGGTTAATGAGATGAGGGTTCCAGCGTTTCCAACCGCCCAACCGCTCGAACCCGCGAACGATAAGGAATTCAGATCTTGGGTTGTTCCTGAAAGGCTCGGTAACAGCGTCCACGCGCCGCCGGAGTATTGGAGAATTGTGCCACCTGCGCCAACCGCCCATCCATCTGTCGGCGTCAGTCATGAAGACAGAGTTGAGGTTCTGGTTGGTTGGGGCGGGGGATATTGGGCCGGTCCACGTGCCCGACACGTAATGGTAGATAACCCCACCCGACCCCACAGCCCAACCCTCGTTTTGGCTAACAAAGAATACTGAATTGAGAGTCTGAGCGACGCTCGTGTACAAAGTCCAGCCGCCGCCAGTGTAACGGTAAATTACTCCACCCGAACCTACCGCCCAACCATCCGTCGGCCCCGTCATGAAAACAGAATTAAGCCCAACTGCCGCCGACCCAACCATATTCCAACCCCCACCCAAGCCCGCCTGACCCGACCAATGCCAGAACCCACCAGTAACCCCATCCACAGCCCAGGCATCCGTCGAACTCAACTCGAAGACTGAGGAAAGCCTCTGAGCACCAGAAAGCCCGCTAGTAATTTGAAACCAGGACACGCCACCCCAATAAAGCGCCACCGCCGTCCCGCCGCTTCCACCAACCGCAAACCCCGCCCCCGGGTTAGGATTTGAGGGTGGACCGAAGGAGACCGAGAAAAGGTCTGAGGTTGTTCCCGACGCGATCAAAGTCCAAGAGGAACCGTGGAAAATGTTGAATTGTACCCGCCGCCCCAACCGCCCAACCCTCACTCCCACTAACCAACGCAACCCCGTTCAGATTATCCGTCGTCGACGCAGACGGCGCAAGCGCATTCGCGGAGCTGAAAAGAAGCATGGCTAGGAGAAGGCTGAGCACTAAGAGTAGTGGTGGAGTGGGTCGCATCTTCAAACCCGGCACCCTACTCCGCCACTCGAACATATACTCTTAGCATTTTCGCAAGTAGAAACATTTCATCTAAGCGCCTCAAGAATTCACCGAGTCAAGTTGCCTAACGAACGAAACGGGACGATGCTCGATTTGCGAGGACGCGAGTGGGTTAGGTTAGTTGTAGGAATGGTTGCCGTTCATTATGCGCTGTTTAGCTGCTGTTTTATATAGCGATGGGCACCGCTGTAATTTGGTTGAGGGTGTTTTGCGAACTGCGGGCCGTCCGAAGCGTTGTTCTCGCTCTACTTCATTATGAGCATAGCTTTACTCTATCTGCTTCCGCCCGAACCCGTCAAGGCGACTTCGCCAATCATCCTTGATCATTCAGCCAGCACAAACTGCGCTTACCCGTCATGTTCAGCTAACCACCCCCACGAAACTTACGTGGTCACACTCGGTTGGGTCCGGGAGCAACGGGATTCTCATCGTCGGCATCTCGTACGATTACTACGAAGAACCCGGTAACCCCCACTCGTGACCAGCGTAACATATGGCGCTTGTCGTCATTGCCTCCTTGACCCTTATCCCAGGGGCAGCGCACGTAGAACCCACGTGGTGACCATGTGGAGTTGTGGGCGCTTCAAAACCCTGCAACCGGAACGGCGACGGTCACGGTCACATTCGCTAGCCCTGGCTATCCGAACGTCCTTCTTTTGGGGTGGGGGGCTCTGTCATCCTACTTCAACGTGGCTAGCACGGGAACCCGGTCGGAAACATGTCAAACGGTTTTGCATCGGGACTATCGGCTTCGAACTCTGTGGCCACAGCGCGAATGATATGGTTGTGGACACAATAGTTTTTTGTGATTGTACTGGTTCCGCTTCATACCGCTACGTTACGGTGAGCGGATCGGGGCAAACGCGCACTGGAACCAGGTTCGCTGATGCCAGTCCGGCGATATCGGTGCGGGTGGTGGAAGTGATCAGCCCGCTTCCGGCTCATCGGTAACCATGTCTTGGTAGCCTCATCAGCCAGAGCCTGGGTCCAGCTCATTGGTCGTTGATTGCCGTCCCGCTCATCACCAACCGCGACAACAACCACTACAACTGCTCCACCTATCCCAGAGTACCCACTCGGGCTACCAATCCTAGCACTCCTCATGATAATCGGATACGGGGTAGTCAGACGCAAAGGAGAACACGAAGCCTAACCATAACATCCGACTGAACGCTAACATCAAGAGCCTGAGCAATGCTCTGGGCTCATCGTCTGCTTTCCATCAGACTGGAATCTTGAGTACCGATCCGTTAGCCGTATCGCCTCATTTTGAGGCTTCTCAAGTATAAGCCAGCCTCTCTGAAAACACCGCTGAAGCTCTCTCTCAGGCGTTCTACGTCTTATATGGTCCGAGGGTTCCACCCCGTATTCAGCGGAATTTAAGCGAAAATACGCTTCTCTAAGCCGCTAATGAGCTGCTCAAACATGTGAAATTCAAGCCCACGCCGCCCTCAGGGTGGGCATGTGCAAGTGTCCAATCGAAAAATTGGCTCCAGGGCGGGTGAGGGTAACGAAGCCGTTACACGAAGACCGTGTTGGCTCCGAATCTAGGTCGCTTGATTGCGTGGAGGTGATTTGATGGCTAGAGAGAGTATGCTTACACAGAAGTCGATTATGGCAGACGACACGCTCTCGTTGCTCACCGGTCAACCAAAAGGAGCTCTACTGAGCTACACCGAACTAACCAAGAGTATGCACCAATACATCCGGTCCAAAGGACTACGACTCAAACCATGTCCAAACTGCCAAACAAAAGTCCCCGGATACGCGACCTTCTGTGATAAATGTGGCAAAGACATAGCACCCGTACCCGTAGCAGCAAAGTAACACCACATCGCCACATCATCTTTTTTTCCTCTTTTTGTTTAGATTCTTCCCGCGGCTACCACCCTCGTATTGAGGCAGTTTCCTCAGCCGTGTGTGGTTGTCAGGGTTTTCAACGGAATGGCTTCGATTTTTCTGTAGACCCTCTCGGGCTCGTCGGGCTGTGTGCCAGTTCTCAGTAGATCCTCCACCTTGACTCCGAACAGTTCTTGATTCTCCAATAGGTAGGGAAGGATCAGTTGCCAATCTTCTTGATTCATTTTGCCCAGTTGTCCTCCGTTGAGCTGATCAACGCCCACCTTACCGGCGGGATCTCGGATGTAGACCGCGCCTCCTGAGGCTAGCGAGAAGAGGTTGCCGCCTGGATACGGAGCCTCAAGCTCATGAATCCCACCCCCACTAAACCCTAATTCCGTTAACCACAACGAACCCGCCCCCGTTCAACGGGTCACCGGCCATGAAAGATTCGGCTAGGTAGTCTAAGCATGTGCCGTTGATGACGACTCTAGGCCGACCGACCGCGTTGATGAGCGGACGACCCGCAGCGTTACCGAGCACATACACCTCACCGCCTTTCGCAGCGTACATGAACGTCTGCCCAACATCTCCGTAGATCACGAGCTTGCCACTCTTCATTATCTGAGCCACTTGATCTTGGGCGGCAGAGTGAACATAGATTTCCGCGCCATCAAGCCCAGACCCCAAGTAGTCCCCAGGGTTTCCGAACACATCCAACCTGAAACCTTCGCTTTGCGCACCCAACCCGGCACCGCAAAACCTCTGCCCACGCCAATCAAAAGAAACTACGTGCTTCCACCCAAGCTTGTAGGCTGCAACAACAGCAGATGATGCCGAGTCATCACCCTCAGCAGCGAAATCCGACACATCCAACAGCAAAACCTCCTCCCCAGGCCGTGGCGCCCTAAACTCTGACTTCACCGCGTAATTCGCCAATACCCAGCCTGAACTATCCGCCGCGGAAATGTTGGGGAAACCGCGAAGAACAGAGAACAAACTTGACTCAATCTTCGCCCGGATCCAGCCCTGCTGACCACTTGGGATTCCGTGTAGATTGTCCAGCAGCCAAGTCAAATAGTGAAATGAGTCAACTCTGTCATCCTCGCTTCTGTTTGCTTTCTCCTCTAAATTGTCCAACAGGCTCTCTAGCGTCCCCGTGTTCAGCTCATTTGACCTCAATTTTTCTGAGAGAGTCTGCGGCGTCAAGGTTTTGATGCGATCCAGAAAATTCCCGTGGGAATCTTTTGTGATTGAGACTTCTCGGCCAAACTTGTCGAGACACTTGACGTTCGGGCTCCCTGTACTACGGTCTACGGTGAAACGGAAGGCGCCACCGTCCGTATAGCTGCCGCCGCGGGCGTTCCAGTATAGATCTGCCTTACCTGCAAATCGAGAATCTGCTGCAGCCAAGCTTCTTAGGCAGGCGTCGATTGCTTGGCGCTCAGACGCTATCAACCCAATCTTCACCTCTCCGTCTTGGAGAGCGAATACTTGAGGCCGCAGCATCGACGTGTCAGTTATGCCCAGTAAGTGAAGTTGTTCGCCTCCGTTTTCGCTTCGGCCGACTATGAAAAACCACGGTCCGTCCGGGGATCCATGGATATGGGTGGTTTGTATTTCTCGGTAAATTCGTCTCTTCTCTTCGGGGAGCATGTAGAAGTCTCGTTCGGTGGTTGGTGCCATGGCCTCGATCAAGTATTCCATCGGGTACCCGTAGACTCGGCTCCAGAGGTCGAAGAGGTAGACGGCGACTTCCGTATCGGTTAGGAAGAGGGGGTAGATGTTTCGTTGTGCCAAGTACTCGGTGATTGAGTGGTAGTTTGAGAAATCGCCATTGTGAACCAAGGCCTCATGAAGCCCGACGAAGGGATGGGCGCCCCCTGGATGCCAGACCTTACCTTTGGTGGGATAACGGTGATGCCCTATCCACACGTGTGCCTCGAAATCTTCCAGCTTATAGTAGCGAATGACTTGGTCGCCCCACCCGACAATCTTCAGCACCAACATGTCTTTCCCGTGTGAAAGAACGAATGCTTTCTTCTCGCCAAGAGACGCATAGTATTTTTTGTTGAGCGCGTAACTGTTTTGATAGATGAACTCGTCCTCTGCTACCGTTCGGTCAGTTAACCCCGAACTCTGCATGAATTTCCCAAGAACATCTTCCTTCACTCTGCAGAAGTATCGGCGCACGTCAGGCGGCTTAACCTCTAAACCCCGAATCGTTCTATAATCCTCAATCGTTTCCAGCCATGTCACCGAGTCCACGTTCAGGTTTGGATAGATGAACTCGTCTTCCACCGCTTTGCTTGCGGAAGGGTCTAGGTAAGCAATCTGAATTAGGTAATCTTCTTGCAGGATGCTTTTGGAGACTCCGAGTCGTTCTGGGGAAAGTCCGAGTGCCGCTATCCCTCCGCCCTTTCCGTTTCCACGGTTCTTCATCTGCAATAGCGCAGTGAGGAAGTGCTTTCCAGCGATTGGGACGGAGCATGCGGCTCCGACAACGCCGCAGCCTCCTTCTGCCTCAACCTTGCGGCCAAGGGTTAGGCCTTCTATCAATTGCTTTCTGGAGGCTACGATTCTTAATGCCGTGTCCATGGTGTCTCACCCGTAGACGAGTAGGTCGGTTCTTCCCCTGAGTTCTTTGATTGAACGTAGTCCGAGGCTTCCAAGGATCGTTCGCCATTGCTTAGCCCAGGAGGAGTACATGTTGATGATTCTCTGTGCGCCCCACTCGGTGGTTATGAATTGGCTTAGTTCAGGGTCGGTGGTGGTGATTCCAACCTGGCATCCTCTTCCGCGTTCGCAGTTTCCACATTGGGTGCACCCCACAGCGACAGCCTCCGCTGATCCAATGACGCAACCATCTGCCCCAAGCGCAATGGCTTTGGCGACGTCGTATGCGGTTCTTATTCCTCCGCTGGCCATGACGACAATTTCATCTCTAACCCCTTCCCCGACGAGATAGCGGTGGACTTTCGGGATCGCATATTCGATCGGCATCGCAATGTTCTTCTTCGCAATTTCGGGGGCCGCCCCGGTACCTCCATATCCGCCGTCGACGTGTAGAATGTTCGCGTTTGCGTAGTAGCTTCCGATGGCAACCATGTCCACGTCGACTGGGGTCGAGACTTTGACTGAGACTAAGCACTGTGGATTTACGGCCCTAATCCAATCCACATGCTTCCTATGGTCCTCAACCGAGTAAACGCTGTGAAACGGAAAGGGGGAGTAGAGGGAGGTGAAAGGCAACGATTCCCTCATATTCGCCACTTCGGATGTCACTTTGTCAGCAAGCAGGTGCCCGCCCAACCCCGGTTTCGCGCCTTGAGCATACTTGAACTCAACAATCCTCGCGGCCTGAATCGTGTCCTCGCGTACACCAAACATCCCGGTCGCGACCTGGGTGATCACGTTATCTTTGTACTCCAACAGTGGAGGCGGGTATCCACCCTCCCCCGTCGAAGTGAACGTGTCCAATCTTTTCGCAGCCAAGGCTCGAGAGAGCATGAAATTGAGGCTGATGGAGCCGAAGGACATTCCAGCTCCGTAGATCGGGATTGGGATGGAGATCTTAGGGCCGTGATCTCGACGATTCAGGTCAATCGAGAGATCAAACTCGTGGTCCGGGAAGGCCGCCTCGGGGTGAATGTTCTTGAAGTCGAGTCGGTCGAAGCCACCGCCTGAGTTCCCTACTTTATACTCAAGTGATTCAGGCGGTTTGCCAGTTGTTGCCTGTTCGTATGTTGCGAAGATTAGTTCCGGCGTCCAACGTTTGTTACCGAATCCTCCCGATATGCCATAGTTGAGGCTGGGTAGAAGCTGTAATCCGCGGTGGAGTAGCTTCACGTGTTTCTCGACGGATTCAGTTTCTACGTGTGATATCTCCGAATGCCTCCTTCTCAAGCTCTTCGTTGAACATTGCCCTGCCAACATCCCCGCGTAGCCTCCTCACATCGCGTATTCCCATGGCGCTGAGTATTTCGATTAGTTGATCATGCCACGAAGAAAGCAGGTTAACAAGCCGCTGCTCACCCCACTCCAAATCAAACTTCTCAGCAGCTATGCGACCAGATTCAGGTGAAGCGCATTCACCTAGAAATCGTGACTGTAATGCTACGAGAACTGTTGTATCTATCGCGACAAGGTCGGCTCCGCAGATAATCGCTTTCGGAACATGCTCGGCTCTAGTGATCCCGCCACTCGCGATGAGCGTCACATCATCCCTGAGCGATTCTGTAACGAGGGTCGTGTGGACCTTGCGAATCATGTCCTTGACATGCGACGGATCGTCGCTGGCCCATGATTGCCCGTGGTAGTTGGCTACGAGATGAATGACGTCGACCCCGTTTCGAACAAAATCGGCTGCCGTTTTGGCCGAGTCAATAGTCAACGGTAAGCGAACAGAGATTGGAGCGTTGGGGTTGACCTTCCGGATCTCTTGAACTGTTGATGAATCGTAACTTGCCAGTTCAATCAAGCGGGCGTCACGAATCCAACCGGCGTCGTCTCCGGGGTTACCGGAGCGAATTAGTGGGATGAGTTGGTCGCTGTTAGCTTCTCGAAGTTGTTTTGATTGAGCGGGTGTTGCTATGAAGATTGTATCGGCTCGAACTGATGCGCCCGCAACTGATTCCAATATGTTACGACTGTTTAGGTCGGGTGGTAGATAGTCGAAAATGATCGGTAGAGAGATTTCAATGGTTTTGGAAAACCGGCCGTCCTCCTTGTTGAACTCGAGGAACTTTCTCTTACTGCCGACATCCACTAGAGTTGAGATGAACTCTCTTCCATAAACGCCATCCCTTGTTGGCCTCACAATTTCGGACATGTCAGTCCAGATCGAATCCCAGCCTGGGCCGGCGAACGGCCCCTTGTATCCCATCCCTTTGATCGGTATCTTCCCTGTCTCAGCCTCGTACAGAACCGTGGCGACAGGTGAACCGCTTGTTGTCGCGGCCCCTTCTGAGGCCCAGTAAGAGTCAGCGAACTCGTAAAATTCGGGGTTGCGGTCAACTGTGCAAACGCCAGGGTACTCTTGGACGCACCGCATACACCCTGTACATTTTTCCTTAATCGGATGGAACCCACCGAGTGGTCCACTGAACGTTCCATAAATGCATGGCCTACTCACAAGCGCATGCCTGTACTCTTTCTCGCGTAGTTTCAATCCATACCCGAATGCTTCCTTCAAGATAATTCGTGCAAGCCCTACCTTGCTTACACGCGGATTGAATGGTGCAGGGAGTTTCTTCCGTGCGGGGGTGAGCTTGGTTTCGATCTTGTACCGCTGATAGGTATCGCGAAGCGCCGGATCAATGACGCTGTCTGGGCGGGTTTTGGGGTCGTCTAGCAAACTGAGCGCTCCATCCCCGCCATCTGTAATGAACCCGCACCATATCACTTGAACAAATATAACTACTATGGGTCATTCACTAGACATTCAGATATCCTAACCTTATATTTGTGGATGAACGTTCAGAAAAGAGGCTCAAACTTGGCAACAACTGGACGATTGGACATAGATGAAGTTGACAGGAAGATATTGAATGAACTGCTTCGTGATTGCCGGAGATCCTATCGATCCATAGCACGCAGAGCAGGAGTTTCAGTAGGAACCGTCCTATCCCGGATTCGTAGGCTCGAGAAGTCTGGTGTAATCAAGGGTTACTCGGCCGTCCTCGATCATGACAAGCTTGGCTACCAATTGACTGTCCTAGCCGAGATTACAGTCTCGAAGGGTAAGTTGCTCGAAATGGAGGAAGCGATCGGAAAGCTACCGAACACTTGCGCAGTCTACGATGTAACCGGTCTAACTGATGCCGTTGTTCTCGCAAAGTTCCGAAGTCGTGAGGAATTAAGCAAATTCACCAAGAGCCTCCTCAGCATGCCCTTTGTCGATCGAAGCAACACTCACGTGGTTCTAACGACCGTTAAGGAAGACTTGCGTCTGTTGTGAATTATACTAAAGAAGACCTATTCATTTACCACGTTTGCCGTAGCGTTCTAGTTCTTGCGCCCTATACATAGTAGCCCTGGTACAGAACTCTTTGGCTATGCAGTAGAACAGTTTGGCGGCATCCTCATCCTCTGAGAGATAGCAAGATTGGCTACTGAACTCTAAATGCTTCTTGAAAGCACTAATGAATTTTCGGTGTAGCTTTTGATAGAAGTAGACCCGCCTAGCTTCGTTCTCAGTTGGTAAATCGTATTCGACGACGTACAACCAATTCACCAGAGACACATGCATACACCTGTAAGATATATGGGTTGCCGCCCCAATTAAAGCTTACGTTCGTATGCATCACACGGTATGTATACAGGTGTATGCTATGCTATGCTTGCCATAGCTTAGGAATTTTTCAGGGGAGATAACGAATTATCCCCAACCTCTAAAGACGCTTTAGCCCCTACCTCTTTGAAGAGCCTGTATTCGTGAGATGGCAACTGCAATTACAGTCTGTTGTTCCCACTACGCCGTAGTGAGTTATTCCATTTGGCTTGTTTGCTCTTTCAAGGCCCTTACAAAAGTCGTTATGTTCCAATCACAATCACCTCGTTTCTAGCTAAGGCCAGAAACCACCGTTAATGCAGCCCACTTCCTCGCATCTGTGAGGTGGGTTGTGCCCAAAATCCAGAGCACATTTGCATATGTGAGTCGGGTGCTCCGTAGTCTGTCTAAATTCAGGGCATTTTGTCACAATTATCATCGCAAAGGAATCTAAGCGGTGCAGATACTTTACATAGCAAGGGAGTTTTGTGACCTCATAGTACCGTGAAAGTGTTCCTACACCCAATCGCTAATAATCGCAAGATGATTAGTTGACGTCTTGAAAGCTTATGAATCGTTGGATGATTGCGACTGTAATTCTAAGTGTTGCGTGCGTAGCATTAACTGGAACTTCTGTAGCATTCTATAGCGAGTTACAAACCGCAACTAAGACGCAAAACGGCGGACTCACCTACATCGGGTCAATTACTAATTTCTCTGAGAATTATAACTTAACGTACGGCTCAATTACGGTTAACTACGTGTCAGCAGGTAGCGAAGGAGGCGGCGTAGCCCTATACTCTAACGATACGTCAGTGCGTGTTCTGATGGTAGTTCATTATCGAGGTTTCATAAACACGATAGTTTTAACTCCATACCAAGCAGGCACATTCACGACTGCCGTCGGCGGTCAGGAATACATTGCTTGGTCGGAAACTAATATTGGTCCCTACAACAACGAGTATGAAGCTCTCGTTCCTTCGGGTACTACCGAGCTTGATTTCTACATTCTAACTAACTAGGCATTATTCATTGCAGAACTAAAACCACAGCTACCCACATTTAAGGTAAAGACAAATGGCTAACACTAGTTCAAAAAATGCAGGTAAGGATGGAATATGATTCATGAAAAACGGCTAAACGCCGTAATTAATAGACATGGAGAGGCATTGCTGAGAGCCTTAGAAGACGCTCCTAACCACCAAGGGCCCATTCAACTCTCTCTCGATGGAGTTGTTGATGTCTCAAATGCTCTAGCCGCTATCGCAATGTACCGTTCAACTAAACGTCTCGAACGATTAACTGGAGCACTTGTAGCACTTACTGGCGTCTTGGCAATTCTGACAGCAACTCTCGTTTGGGAAGCTTTCTTCAAGTGAATTTAGGGGTTTCACTTTCCCTTGCGGAAATAGGCTAACGCGTCCTTTTGTAAAATGAACTCGAACCCTGCCTCAATTGGCCTGGTATCTGATTCAACGTTTTTCAGTTTGGAAAGTTACTGTTTAGTCTCGTTGTTCGCCATGCAGTGTCCCAAATGTGGTGAGGCAATGAGTTACTTGAAATTCTCTTGGTACTGCATTTTAGATGACGTTTGTTTGGACAAATTCGGTAATCCTCTCAACAGGTTCGACCCGAATTATATGGCTAATACCCATGTACTTAGCAGCATTACCTAGAGTTGCAGTCTGCGTGGAAGCATACTGACCGGGGTAGTCCTCGTAAGTAACATTCCGTGATTGGATTGATGGGTTTTGAGATGGATAAACGAGCCCTGCTTGTTTATCCAATTTCTGTGCTTGTGCTGGACTGAAAAGGTTGAATGATGTTCCGTAAGTTATGACTTGATGCTTGGAAATACCACTTGAATAGATCACTGGAACGAGAGTAACGAAAGCTAATGCCACAAAGACGCACGCATAAACTCTCCTAGAGAGTGAGCCTTGGTCTGGGCGCATCAATATTTTTGCAGGTCCCCTAATAGACACAGCCACGAACTTAGCCGTTCTGAAAAACGTTGGTTGCGCAAGGTTAGTCTTAAACTAAAAATATGACATTTTTGGTCTAGACGTTACGGGAGCGGACTTGCGGTAATAGCGACCAAAAATCTTTCCTTTAACCACTTACAATCGATGATTTCCATTCCAGTATCTGAGTAAATAGCGGAAAGCTCCGAAAAGCTGAACCCTTTATTCCAATATAGTCCGTACATCCCAGAAAGGGGAAGCCCTAGATTAACGATAGTCTGCGTGATAGGTTTCGGCAGCATACTCAGAATTGAGTCTCTTACACGCATAAGTAGACGCATACGAACTGTCGAATTAGTAAGAACTTTTGACCATTCAAAATGTACTGCTTGGCTTCTCTACGTTCCTGATTAGTGGACGCACGGACGTGTTCCTTCTGACTTGTCTCTGAGATGTCTGTAGGGTGCGGACCTTGCGGCATCCGTTCTGTGGGTGCGGCAGCCTTCCTCAGATTTCAGGCTTCAGGTGGCGGCCCTTAACGCTTATTTATCGAAGCAACACCCACGTGGTTCTGACGACCGTCAAGGAAGACTTACGCCTCCTCTAACCTAGGAGGAGGGCTGGTTGGCTTATGCGTCCCGACGATCAAGCTATCTAATCGCGGCCTTCGGCGCAGTCATTCAAGTCTTCGTATGGTGGTGGGACGCACTCTCGCAGGTGCTATTTGGAAACGTGGGCTCTTGGTGGATCCCAACACACTTGGCATTCTATGCAGCCATTGCGATAACAGTCATCGGAGTTTGGCAAGGTTTCCGGTATTCCCCGAAACTAACTCCCCTTTCGCTCAGCCCGATTCGATTTGTGAACATCGCGGGGTTGAAGCTTGCCGGAGTGGGTTGCTTAATCGAGATCATAGCAAGTATCTGGAATGAAATCTTTCACCGCGCCCTTCTGGACCATCCTGGGATTAGTCCTGCAAACGCGCTGCTCACGGTTGGAATGTTAACTGTGAACCTTGGCATTGTGATCGGGTTGGTAATTGAGGGTGGGATCATTAGCCACGGGCTCGTCATTAGCGTCCGCTGCAAGGCGACGTGTAGTTGCTCTTTTCGTTTTGTTGAGTTTCTCTTCGATATGGCTTGCCGTTGCCGGCGCTTTCATTTTCCTCGGACGGACATTTCGTTCATTCCCAGCGAATTGGTTAGTCGCAGGTTTTGCTCGCTTTCATGGCGACATTCGTCGTTCGTCCCTGTGAAGAAGGTAATGCCAAGGTTCGGATCAGTCGTCGCCGTTGGATTTGCTTTCAACGCTGTAACGTACATTGTTGTCGCGGTCTATTCAGGCATGCCTTTCTACTTTCCTTGGGGGTTTCTCCCCGTCATTTTGTTTGATTTGGTCTTGTACGTTCTGACTCCGATCGTCGGTTTCAAGCGTACTATCATCTTTTCATCGTTAATCGTGGGTGTGTTTTTCTGGGCGACCTACTACCCGTTCACAATTTACTTGTTCCCTTGGTCGTTTGCGTTCCAACTCCCAGTCTTTGCTGTGGTTCTGGGAAGTGTGGTCGGAGGGTTAACGGGGAATAAGGTCTACGCGAGTCTCTCCTCAGTAGTCCTTAGTGACGTTGCAGTTTCCGTGTGAGCTGTTGTCTATTCTCTCGTCACGAAGATGTCAGAGGCAACGTTCAGACTGAGAGGATAGGAATTGCCTCCTACTTTCACCATCATCGGCCCTTCAAATGGGGCCTTCTCTTCTACAGCTATTTTCACGCCCGGGAACATACCTAGCGTGGCTAGGTAGCGGAGGAGTTCACTGTTTTCGTCCGGTATCTGTGCTACAACCGCTGTTTGGCCGGTTTGGAGATGTGAGAGGGCTTCGCTTCTGAGCGGAGTCATTGAACCATTTTCGTCTGGGATCGGATTACCGTGAGGACAGGTCTGCGGGTCCCCAAGTGTCTTTTGGATTGAATTGGCGAGCTGTTCGCTTATGGAATGCTCTAACCTGCACGCTTCATCATGCGTCTCAGTCCAGCCCAGATGGAGTACATCGGTAAGCAACCTCTCAGCCAGTCGATGACGCCTGAATACGGACAACGCCATCTTCCGACCGCCTTCAGTTAGTTTGACACCCTTGTATGGTTCCCTAACGACCAGACCTTTGCCCTCTAGAACTTCTAGGGTGTTTGTCACGCTGCCTGGGGTTATCTTGAGAACCTTGGCGATATCCCCAGTTCGTGCAGCTCCGGTCTTGGTTTCTAGGTTGTAGATTGTCTTGAGGTACATTTCGGGTGCGGTGAAAAATTCATGGCTCAAAAGTCAAACTTTCCTCGACTTTGATTTATCGTATGCCAGAGTGAGCCAAGTCGCAGAAAGATTCTTGGCATGTAGTATAAGTGTTCTATAGGTGACGAAACCTAGGGTAAGTATCAAACGAGGAGCTCAGTCTCTTGGTGGGAAGGAAACCTGAGAAGAAAACGTTCGGACGTGACGGACCCCCGAGTGGTTATCCCAAAGATCAGTCATTGTACGCCGACCCGGAAAACTGGCGTTACCCGCTAGATACATCTTGGCATGCGCGGGCTGCACGCCGTTATTTTGATGACCCCTCTAACCGGTACAAGTACTCATCCGAAGAACAAGAGTACATTGATTCACGAATCGATCAGGCTCTCCAGAAACTCGGCGCCCAAGGCACAACAGCAGAACGTCGCAAACGCCCCTCCCCCGCTAAGGTCCCCTCAGGGAATGAGGGGCGCTCATTGGAACAACTGTTAAGATTGTTCTTGGGAGATCCAAGGCTTCACCGTGCCAGAGAAATCGACGATTCAGTTGTCTCGATATCTCAAGAGAGCTCGACTATGATTGAAGGCAAGGTCAAGGATTATTCAGTTCGAATTGATCTTGCCAATCACACAATTCTCCATGACTGCCAAGACTGGCGCAACAACGTAGACTCAAAAAACATGTGCAAACACCTAGGAAAATTTATGCTGATGTTGGATGAAGGAAGGGCTACAGAGATCCTCAAGCAGGTACTCAGGGAGATAGGCCAGTGGTCGTTCGTTGCACCAGAAGCCCGGACCGATTAGGCGGCCGAAGTTGAGAATCTCTTGAGTATTCTCATGATCTCGTATCCGTGTTTTATCGTCCCGAGTTTTCCTTTTCTGGCATAGGTTTCGGTAAATCGCTTTGATCCGTTACTATGAACCCCCGGGCCGGAGATGAGTAAGGGTACTGGATCATCTGTGTGACCTTTCGCCAAGCAGGGAGTTGAATGGTCTGCGGTTACGCAAAGGAAAGTTGAGCTTAGATCTCCAAGTCTTGAAAAGAATGCTTCGTCAATATCTTCAATGGCTTTCTTCTTCCCTTCAAAGTCCCCGTCATGCCCGGGTTCATCTGGGCCTTTCAGGTGAACGTAAACGAAATCGTATTCGCCCATTAGTCGCAACGCTTCCACCCCTCGCTGTGAATATCCCTCCAATGATCGGTCAGGAGGAAAGATTCGGGTGTCGATTCCGATGACTTTGGCTATACCTAATTCAACAGGCATGTCGGCCACGGCTACACCTCGAAAACCAAATTTCTGATGTAGCGTCCTAACCTTGGGTATCTTTGTCCCCGCATCTCGCATCAGAAGAAAGTTAGCTGGTTGATCGCCTCTTGCTGCTCTACTCACATTTACCTTATGGGTTTCAAGCACCGAATTGACTAGAGCGGCAAACTGGTTCAGCATGTCTGCTGTACGGCGAGCTACCGTAGTCTTGTTTAGTGGGACGCATTTGGGAATGGGAGTTGGAAGTTTGACGTCTGTCTTGGCGATTGTTATCTTTCCTTGACGCTCATACGCCGGGTCGAGGTTTGAGATAGCTGCTGACAGGCGCGGGCCTTTTCCTCGAAAGACAAGTGCGCAGCGGTGTCCAATGGTGGACTTAAGTTCAAAGTCGATAAGGCTCCTCAATTTCTCATTGGTATTAACCGCTTCAACAAGCTGAGCAGCCTCCTCCGAGGTGACATTTCTTCCTGCTCTCCGATCTACAATCTGGCCGCCCCGTGCCGTTGCGAAATTACACCTCAGTGCCAGATCGCCGGTGTTGAATTGGATACCAGATCCGATTGCCTCTACAACGCCCCTTGACAACTCTAGACGTGTAGGGTCGTAGCTAAGGAGCGAGAAAACACCCGCGTCACTCTCGGGGGCAACTCCGCGTTTGACGGTGTAAACTATTCCCATTCTGCCTTTCGTCGTGAACTTGTCTAGGTTTGGTGTCAGCGCGGCCTCTAGAGGGGTCTTGTTCCCATATTCTGGAGTGGGTCGGTCGCCGACGCCGTCTAGGACTACAAATAGTATTGGATGTGCCAAGTTTGCCATCGCTTTCCGCGTTAGTTTTGGCGTTCAATATATTGATAGAGTTGAGGCTTGCAAGGGCCTGCTGTGAACACCCTGATGGCTTCCCAGAAGACGAAGACAAAGATCGTCTGCACAATCGGTCCGGCGACTTCATCAAGAGATGTACTGCGTCGATTGATTGATTCGGGAATGAATGTTGCGAGGCTCAACTTTTCTCACGGAACAATCCAGGAACACGCGGCCCAAATCCGACTGATTCGGACACTCGCACGAGAGAGGAAGACAGCAATAGGAATTCTAGCTGATCTGCCTGGGCCAAAGATCAGAGTTGGCCGGGTCTCACCTGAACCGGTTGATCTGAAAAGTGGATCGCAACTGATTCTTACGGCCCGTCACGTCATAGGAAACCAAAGAATTGTTTCCATAAGCCATCCCTCAATTCTCAAACATTTGAGGAAAGGCGATCGAGTTTTCCTTGAAGATGGGACCGTAAGGTTGGAAGTTCTTTCCTCGAGAGGTGAGGAGGCGGTCTGCCGAGTCGTTACGGGTGGTTCCCTCTTGTCGGGGAAAGGGGTTAATTTGCCGGACAAAGGCTTGAAGCCTGGAGCCTTGACGAAGAGGGATGTAGACCTACTCAAGTTCGCCTTGGCGAATGGCGCGGATTTTGTTGGAATATCATTCGTGACCACAAGCAAAGATCTACTCCGGGCCAAACGAATCGTGAAGACGGCTCATTCGAACTCTTGGATAATCGCGAAGATTGAAACCAGGATGGCAGTAGATAATATCGATAACATCGTGAAACATGCGGATGGGATCATGGTTGCTCGAGGCGATCTAGGCGTAGAGATGGATGTAGAAGACATCCCAATCCTTCAGAAAGAGATTATCAAGAAGTCGAACGCCGCGGGAATACCGGTCATTACAGCTACCCAGATGCTCGAATCAATGGTAAACAACCCCACCCCTACCCGGGCAGAAGTAACCGATATCGCCAATGCCATAATCGACGGCACAGACGCCGTGATGCTTTCGGAAGAGACCGCCGTTGGAAAGTATCCGGTTGAAGCAGTTAATGTAATGCGGAGAGTCGCCGTTGAGACGGAGAAGAACCTAGCTTACGCATCGCTTTTGGACGCACGGCGAGCCAGTGTGAAACCGATCGTTCAAGAATCGATTAGTTTCTCGGCCTGCGAAGTTGCCTTTGCCTTAAAGGCGGGTTGCATCGTTGCAAATACTCGTACCGGTCTGACAGCACATCGGGTTTCGAAGTACCGTTCCTCCGTGCCCATAATTGCACTTACATACAATGTCCCCGTCATGAACAGGCTTTCTATTCTCTGGGGCGTCTACCCCTACAGAGTGACAGAAACTCAATACCACAGCTGAAATATTCACTGCTGCGAAGGCCGCAGCAAAGAATAGTGGAACCGTGAGAGAAGGAGACAAGATCGTGGTTGTCTGCGGAGATCCCTCATCACCAGGAGGAACCACAGATCTTCTGAGAGTCCAGCATACCTAGACACATCAACTCAAGAGAACAGTTTATTCCAAGGCCATTGCCTTAGCTCCAGTGAGAAAACATTCAGATGGATTTCAATTCGGCCAAGCATCAGAATACATTGCGGTGGCAGCCTTGACTGGGAAAGAAGCAACCCTCTACCAACCGCTACCCGGCGGTAGAGTCAGATGCACCGCTTGTGCCCGATACTGCAATATTCCAGAAGGAAAGATCGGCCTCTGCGGAATCCGAGGCAACCTGAACGGTAAGTTGTGGCTCTACGTTTACGGGAAAATCATCGCAGGCCACATAGATCCAATCGAGAAGAAACCCGTAACCCACTACATGCCAGGAACGAAAATATTCTCAGTAGCAACGACTGGATGTAATTGGCTCTGCTCGTATTGCCAGAACTCCGACATTAGTCAGCGGCGCAAGATCGAGGGGTTGGACGTGACGCCCGAGAAGGTAGTGGAGATGACTAAACGTTACCGCTGCCAAGGCTTAGCCTATACGTACAATCAGCCTACCATCTTCATGGAGTTCGCGCATGACATTGGCGTGCAAGCCAGGAAGGCGGGCTTGATTAACATCTTCGTTTCGAATGGATATGATACTCCTGACACGGTTGCGTTGATGCCAGACTTCCTGGATTGTATAACGGTTGATTTCAAAGGCAGCGGAGAAACATCATTCGTCCGCAAGTACATCGGTATCGCCAATGCCGATCCAATCTTCGAAACGCTTCTTGGAATCCGAGATAAGACACAGGTGCACATTGAGATCACAGACCTTATCGTCCCGGAAGTTGGAGACGACTTGGGGGCTGCAAAGAAACTCTCTGCTTGGGTTTATGACAACCTCGGCCCCGACACGCCGATACACTTTCTCAGATTCCACCCAGATTATAAGATGATGAACCTCCCCCCGACCCCCGTAGAAACTTTGGAGAAGCATCACGAAATTGCGAAACAGGTTGGATTGAATTATGTTTACTTGGGTAATGTTCCAGGACATCCTCTTGAACATACGTACTGCCCCGAGTGCGGGCATGTTGTTGTCGAACGGCTGGGTTTTGATATATCGGGTTGGCATCTTGATGATCGGAACCGTTGCAAATATTGTGGGAATGAGATTCCGATCGTTGGCCGTTTGAGCAAGTCGGTTAACGAGGAAAGATTCATGCCCGTGATTATGTAAACTCAATCGAGATACTTTCAAGTTTTGAATGAAACGAGGTTGACTTAGACTGCGCTTCATAGTTAACAGAGATCTCCCTGAAGGAAGATACAGACTTCAGGAAGTCTTCTCCGGCCTCGGGGATGTGAAACCCCTCAAGAATTGTGTTGGCAACTCTGGCGTATTGAAACGGATCTTAGAGGAAACTCAGGTCACAGTGGTCAATGAGGACGGGTACATGTACGTTAACGATGAAGACGGCAGCTTGGTCGTGGCGTTGGAGTATTTGAAAACGGGAGATTCTAAACACTTGTACCTTGACGTAATTCATGAATTAGTTCACGTTAAGCAATTCTTGCAAGGAAAGAACCTGTTCGATGATGCCTACAGTTACGTAGATAGGCCCACGGAGATTGAGGCATACCGTTGTTGCGTCGAGGAAGGCCGCAAGATTGGAATGCCCGAGCCTGAGATTGCTGAGTATCTTTACGTTGAATGGATAACTAGGAAAGACCACGCTAGACTTCTGAAAACCCTCGGAGTAAGCGCGGAGCCTAGCTAATGGATTTTCAAGATATTTCAAGAACGAAGATTACAGTAGCGTGACATGGCCAGCACGCTCGTCACGAACTCCTGATTCCTTCAATCGTTTCGAGTGTAAAATGAACTCCTGAACGAAGTTTCTAGTATACACTTCCAAGTCTAGTTTTAGTGCGTCCTCAGGTTTAACCCAGACGTAGCTTTGGAGTTCTCGGCCGTCCAATTTCACGTCCGAACTCAGAGCTTTGCAGACGTAGTCCATGAAAATGTAATGCTCGTGTTTTTGGAAGTCTTTGGGGTAGATTGCTTGCTGCAAGATAAGCAACTCAACTACCTCTGAGTCCAAGCCGGTTTCCTCTTTCACTTCCCTGACAATCGCGACCTCTGCCCTCTCACCGAGCTCGATGTGCCCGCCGGGGACCGTGTATTTCTCGCCCCATTTCTTGGAATGAACGAGTAGAACCTCACCCTTCTCGTTGACGACCAAGGCGCCGACTGTCGCTTCCGGATAAAGCTGAACCATATGAGGACCTCGCGGAAGTGAGAGGTGGGAGATCAGGTCTTGCCTGTCATCATGCCCAGCACACCCACAACCGAGATCAACCCACCGACAATCAGGATCAACGGCTCTTGGGTGCGAACATAAACAAGACCGGTAAATGTAGCGAGGGTAGTGAGCCCTACAATGTTGATGAAGGCTAACCTCTGCTGTTCATTCAAGTCAACTAAAGCCTCTGCATGAACAGCTCCACGATTCGCCAACCCGTGTATATCTCTGTTCCTCTCTGACGAACTCTTATCCCACGTAACGTCTTCAGGAATATCTAATTCCATGTGCTTGGACTGCATGGTTTCCAGAATCGTTAGGATCAATTTGACCGGCCAAACACCCGCACCCTCACTTTTTGACAGATTCTCCTCTGATATGGTGGATCTATCAACGGAGGTATATGGGCCGGAAACGCCTGCAATACTTGAGGCTCTTTCGAAACCCGTTGGGACCTATTATGTGAGATGCAACACTCTCAAAATATCACCTACGGAACTCCGGAAGAGGCTTGCGGATAGAGGTCTCAGAGTCGAATCACATCCCGCTCTGTCCGAGGCTCTGGGAATACAAGTGGATGGACCGTTTGAGATTTCCTCGACCAATCTGCGGATGGTGGTTGACAAATTCACCGCGGAATCTGTCTTGCAGGGAGCGAACGTTTACGCGCCAGGCGTCAAGAATTGTCATTCCATACAGACGGGAGATCGCGTGACCATCGTCTCCGAACTGGGGGATATTCTCGCCAATGGGACGGCAGCGATGAACACGACTGATATTCTCACATTCAAGAAAGGACTGGCTGTAAAGATCGAGAATCGACGATTCAAGTCTCCACAAATAAGAGACTTACCGGAATTCTCCGATGGCTTACTGTACCCGCAATCGCTCGCTGCAATGATCACATCTCACGTCCTCGACCCGCAGGAAGGAGAAATCATTTTGGACATGAATTGCGCGCCGGGCGGCAAGTTGTCTCATCTGAGTCAGTTAATGCGAGCCACCGGAAAGATAGTTGGTTTAGACCGAAACGCCGACAAGATCGCACAAACCCGCCACACGATCACCAACCTGGGCTGTTCCAATGTAACTCTCGCAATACATGATTCTAGGTATGTGGACGCAGACTTTGCGGAATTTGAAACCAGATCGAGTCCTAATCGATCCACCTTGTAGCGCCCTAGGCCTCAGGCCGAAAATTTACGACCATACAAAGAAGCAAAGAGTCGATGATCTTGCCGAATACCAGAAGCAGTTCATTAAGGCGGGTAGCCGGGTCGTAAAACCTGGTGGAGTGGTTGTGTACAGTGTCTGCACTTTCACGGCACAAGAGTGTGAAGGAGTCGTTGAGTTCGCTGAAGAGGAGTGCGATTTGCATACAGTGCAGCAGACTCCTTTCCTAGGCTCGACGGGTTTGGGAAGAACCGGAGAACCGGCCCTTCTCTGCCAACGATTTCGCCCAGACACGGACGAGATTGGATATTTCATTGCAAAATTCATACGGTAGCACGGCCACTATATGACAAGCGTCATATACCGAAGTTTGCCATAATGAAGACAAATAGCGATTTCATATGAGCAACATGATGAAAAGTTTCGTTTTCGCAATCGTGCTACTTCTCGTGTTGTCAGCCATGCCGCCCCTTGCGGTGAATGGACAGCTTCTGGACACATTTACCATGAACTATTCCCCTACCACTCTAAGCGTCCAGCAAGGTGATTCCGGCACAGTCCAGATCACAGTTACTTCGATAAACAACTTCAGCGCGCCGGTATCTTTGTCATTCACTGATGCGCCGATTGGGGTGTCAATTAATTTTGATAATAACCCCGTGACTCCTCCACCAGGCGGCGGCGACTCGAGCACCGCCTACTTCAGTGTGGATCCCAGCGTGCCCGCTTCCACGTATCAAATGACGCTGGTTGGTTCAAGCGGTTCTGACGTTAAGAACTACGATTTCAGCCTGCAGGTCACACCTCTGATCGTGCCCGGAGATTTCGGAATTTCAGTCTCGCCACAAGTCGTCAATGTTCAAGCAGGCGGCTCAGGAGCAGCGACCGTCACGATAACCTCAATTAACGGTTTCTCCGGCCCGGTAACTCTATCGTCAAGCGGTCAACCTTCGGGCGTGAGCGTCAATTTCTCCCCCAGCGCCCCCGCCCCATCTCCTGGCGGTTCAGCCGATTCTTCAGTGAGCCTTTCTGTCGCTAACTTCGTCCAAGCTGGATCTTATCCCCTCACGATAACGGGCTCTGGGAGCAGCAGCTACATAATCCAACACTCCACTCAACTCAATCTTCAAGTGTCCTCTCCACAAGATTTCACGATAACCGTTAACCCGACAAGCATTAACATCCAGCAAGGTGGATCCACCACCGCCACCGTTATTGTGAGTGCGATTGGCGGGTTCTCCTCCCCAGTAGGTCTTTCCACAAGCAACGGAGTCCCTTCAGGCGTTCAGGTTGGTTTCTCACCGAACCCTATCACTCCGGGAAGTTCGACCATGTCCATCAACGTTGCAGCCTCAGCAAAGGCTGGGACTTTCAACTTCCAAGTATTGGGGACCAGCGGAAGTCTAAGTCACGCCACAACGTTCACGATGACAATCTCGCAAGCCTCCCAGCCAAGCTTCTCTCTATCATCCTCCTCAGGCTCACTCTCGCTCTCTCAGAGTGGGACAGGGTCGGTTAAGATAGTCGTGTCCTCGGTCAACGGTTTCTCGTCGCCCGTCAACACATATGCTTCTTGGATTGGTCCGACTCCGTCAGGCATCACTGTCACGGGGCCTGGCCCATTGACGCCACCCGCGAACGGGGCAACGTCTGGCACGCTTACCCTGACAGCCTCGGCAAGCGCGTCTGTCGGCAACTATCTCCTGAGCTTGGTGGGTACGAGCGGTTCGCTCAGTACTAGCACGAATATAGGAGTGCAAATCCTAACCGGCTCGGGTGACTTCAGTCTCTCCCTATCACCATCAACCGTAACAATGATTCAGGGCTCCGCCGCAACCTCAACCCTAACAATACAATCCTCAGGAACATTCGCCTCACCCGTAACACTCTCAGCCTCACCCGCGAGCGGATTAGGCGTTACTTTCGCAACAAATCCGTTAACCCCGCCGGTCACGGGAAAGACAACCACTCAAGTAACAATTACGGCTGCGGGAACTGTCGGTACCGGAACCTACACGGTTCCGATAATCGGGACAGGCGGATCGCTATCTCACACCACTAGCATTACGGTAACAGTAAACGAAGCGGAAACCCCGGACTTCACTGTAGTTGCGGGACCTAACGCGATCTCAATCGCTCAAGGAGCCTCCGGAAACTCCGTAATCGCGGTCCTCTCACAAAGCGGCTTCAGCTCACCAGTAGCGTTGTCGGCTTCCTGGCAAGGAACATCCCCAATGGGAGTAACCTTCAATCTTCCCAGCCCCATTACCCCGCAACCAAACACCGTGGCCACATCAACATTAACGGTAACCGCATCACCCGGATCCTCAATTGGAACGTACACACTCGACGTGACAGGTAGCAGCGGCGCCCTTATTCATAAAACCCCAATAACAGTGCAAATCTCAGGTTCCGGCGTAACAACAAGCACAAGCACAGGCTCAAGCTCAACTACGACTAGTGCTCCTGGACCAACGTGCTTCATCGCTACCGCCACCTACGGGTCCACTCTCGCTCCCGAAGTTCAATTCCTCAGAAGTTTCCGCGACAGGCAAATCGTGAAGACCTTCGTCGGATGGAACTTTATGATCGCCTTTAACACGTGGTACTACTCCTTCAGTCCAACTGTCGCACAATCCATAATTCAACACCCAACGTTTCAATACACCATGAGGATCGTGCTCTACCCGCTAATCGAAATTCTTAGGTTCGGCGCCCTATCCTTCAACGTACTCCCCGCTCACCAGGAGCTGGCAGGCATCCTCTCAGGCTTGCTGATCAGTTCACTAGTTGGAGTCACTTACCTTGCTTTGCCATTGACAGTATTGTTTAGGTTCACACCGAAGCTGAAGAGAAACGCTAAGAGGGCTCAAAAGATTCTGTGCGGAGTTCTACTATTTTCTCTGTTTGCAGTCGCTATTGCTGAACTCTCAGCTTCAGCTCCGCTGATGATCGTGATGAGCGCAACGGCAGCTCTCTCAACCCTACTGCTCTCAGCCCTATTTACATCCGGGAAACTCTTGCGGCTAAGAGGGTTGAAAACTTGAGTAAACCACGTGCTACTGGCAAGCCAAACTCGGTCAGTACCTGTTAATTAGCAGAACGTGACATATTCTAAACAGGTGTTTGCTATGGCCAGACGCAGACGAAGTAAAAGAAAGGGCAGAACTTCGAAGACAGGACGGAAATTGCAGAAAGGCGCCCGCAGTGCCGGCCGGAGAGTCGGAAGAAGCCTGAAGAGACTCGGAAGAAAACTATCTCGATAGAGACATCCTAATCAGATCGGTAACCAGCCATTCCTTACAATCACAGTGCTGATGTGCTCTCTGGAATTTCGTGCGTCAAAGATTGACGCCAATACTTGAATGCAAGAATTGTTAGAAGGGCTATCGAGATTGTCTGCACCGGTTGATATGGGATTGGCCATGTGTAAAAGAACCAACCGTTGAGATAAATCGCTAACAGCAGACTTCCCAGAACCAAACAGACCACTGCGTGCTCTCGGCGACTCATCTTTGATCGGAGAATGAGAACACCCAGTAGAAGCATGGGCAGTATGGTCGCCAGACCGATGAAGACGAAAGCAGGGACTCCGACGAAGGCGTACTGGATGAAAACTATCCACCCCTGCTCTGCATACCAATCGAACCCGAACCATGACAATACTAGGATGGGGTTTGACCCAAAGTAATGGATGCTAGGGACGAGCAAGTGCACTACCAGTAAGAGAACCATCCATTTCGTAAGGCTCGGCGTATTCACGCGTGGATCTATCCTCGGTTAACTCCTCCCATGGGAGCTTTGCGAAGAACTATCTGGACACGGTCGCCGAAGATTCACGGTATCGTGACGGGTAGGATTTGCAGCAGTGACTTCAAAGGAACTCCCTCGATCTTTGACTTTCCGCTCTTATTTACCAAAACGAGAATACCGACAGGTTTCGCCTTAGCCTTGCGTAACGTCTGAATGGCTGCTTTGTGAGTTTCACCTGCACGTAGAACTGCATCCGCAATCAGCACCTTCTTGCCTGCGACGCTATGAAATGAGGGGTTAACCAATCCTGGGAGTTTTCTTTGAGCAACACGATGTGGCCGCACTGCTGCAAAGGGCTTATCCAGTTCCTTGGCGATCGCAGCACCCAAGACCATCCCACTTCCTTCTATCGCAGCAATCACGTCCGGCTCACTGAACTCTGAGGCGCGAACGGATTCTTTCGCTAAATGGGCTAATGCTTCGGCGATCGCAGACATACGTTTCGAGTCTGAGGCGAGGGAACTCCAATCTACGAATACATCGTGGGGTGGATGTATCGCGGCTCGTTCCTTTCCCTTGAGCAGTAACCAGACGACTGTATCGGGTTGAACCTTCAATTCATCGGCTATGTCATAGTTTGAGAGGCCTTTCGACTTAAGCTCCTGAGCCTTCCTCACCAATTCATGCGGAATCATTTGTGAACTTCACAACCTGAGAATCTAATCATTTCACGAGCTCTTATAAGACGTAGCTTGATTTCCAACGAGTCGATGCGCTAAAGAACATGCATGACACGAGGGTCGGATTTTGCAATGACGCTACCAACCTACTCCTTCGAGATTCCATCTGACCAAGTCAATGGTCCGATGAACCTTTTCGAAACGGTACTTAGTGCGCAAACCTGTGAACCTGAATGGCTCAAGGAAGGTACGGCACTCACTGATGTTGAAGTCTTCCATGGAATCCCGGTCAAGTATACGGTGGGTCAATTCGGTGGCGTGGACGCATTCGTTCTGAAGGTTCAAGCGATAGCATGTGGTTTGGATGAAAGAATAATCGAAGATTTGAGGAAACACCTCGAGCACGTTCTCGGCCTGAAAGATAATCTGAACGCTCTCTACGGCAAGTTTGCCGATATAGACGAACCATTATCCTCGACTTTCAAGAAACTACGAGGTTTACGGTTGATGCGGGGCACCGACCTCTACGAAGCCTTGATCTGCTCCATTCTCTCACAGAATAACTCTGTAAGATTATGGAACAGGACAGCCCGACTCATGATGCAGCATTATGGTCGGAGAGTCACTTTTCCGGATGGCTCTTCATCGTTTCTCTTCCCAGATGTAGAAACATTAGCGAGGCTGAACCCTCGGGCGCTCAGATCAAGAACGTCGATGGGATACAGAGCCAAACCTGTTGTGTTGGTTTCCCGAATGATCGTGAGTGGTAAACTCGATCTGACTGAGTTGACGAATCAGACCTACGAAAATGCCGTGAATTCTCTTCTTGAACTTCCGGGGGTTGGCCCGAAGGTTGCTGACTGTTTCTTGCTCTACGGTGCTGGCTGTCTTGAGGCAGCGCCGGTGGACGTGTGGATCCATAGAGTTGTTTCGAAGTTGTACTTCCGCGGTAGGAAGGTCAGCAGGATGAAGACTGCAATATTTTTGCGCGAGCGTTATCTGGAGTGGGCGGGGTACGCGCAGTTATACTTATTTGATTACGCTCGAAGAATAAATCCGAAAATGGGATGACAACAGTAGCCCGCGCTCATTACCGGCGTCGCTGCTTGGCTGCCTCTTTGGTGAGCGGTTTCCGTTTCAATTTGGTGCCGCATACCAAGCAGACCTGATTGTCGCCTGTGGGGTAACGTCTAAAACAGGCTGGGCAATAGAGGATCCATTTGAATTTTTGGCGAATACCGTAGGTAGCCAACGACTGATAGGCCAAGTTGAGAGATTCCGCGATATTCTGTACGGCGTAATCATCGCTCACAATGACCGGAGTCAAGCCTTCCAAGCTAAGATCTAAGGCTAAGGCTAGGATGCTTGTATCTGTCTTGGAAAGTGCAACTTTGTCACCGAGTAGTGTTGCTTTGCTGGAGACTTCGGTAAGGGAAGCAGATGTGGGGGTTTTGATCTTCATTTTACCTGAAGAACTTGAAACCGTTAATCGGTAAGAGGGCCCGGTTTGCTGCCGAAGTTCCTCAGTAACCTCCGGCACTGAGTAACTGTCAAATTCGAGCCCTAGTGGGTCGAGCCCCATGATGAGTGCGGAGGTATCAAGTACGAGAACTTTCAGGAACTTGTGCGCTCCATTTCGTGAAGTCTAGTTAGACTTCCCATAGGGGTTCCTTGACCTAGCCGAACGAAAGCAGTGTAATGCTTCGACTTCTTAATGCTCAATTTGACGTCTCGAGTAAGCTCTCTCTGGAAGCGACCATCAGCAACGACCAGAGCTTTCAGCTTCGGATCGAGCATCTGGATTGAGAGTTTTCTCTCCATCGACACGACTGTGGGCCTTACGAAGTCGAGCGGACAGATGAAAGTGATTACGAAAGCGTCTACAGATGAGTCAACGATAGGTCCACCCGCTGACAATGCATAGGCCGTTGAGCCAGTCGCTGTTGAAACAATTACTCCGTCTCCTCTGAATTGTGATAGGGGTTCGGAATCGACACCAAGCCTGAGTTCAAGCATTTTAGATGGGCTTCCCGAGGACACAACTAGCTCGTTAAGCGCATCAACGACGTGGGTCCCATTCATGTCAATTGCGAGTTTGGAACGTTTCTCAAGTCGATACTTACCCTTGCTGAACAGTTGAACTGCCCACAAGGCCTTGTTAGGTTCAACCTCAGTAAGGTACCCCCGCCGTCCCATGTTTACAGCAAGGATGGGCGTCTCCTTGTCGGGAATCGTCATAGCAGTCTTTAGAACGGTACCGTCACCGCCCACTGTAACCATCAAGTCAGCTTTGAGATCGCTTAGATCCCTGCCGCCACCAAGCCGGCCTCTCTTAGCCAACTCCAATTCCGCAATCACTGAAATGCGCCTCTTCCTCAACTGACGTGCAAGATCCGACGCGATCTCAAGTGCACGTGGATCATCTAAGCGTGAGACAAGACCGACTGTGAAAGCCAATTTTCTTCTACCGATAAAACGTGTACTCATTCGCGAGGATAATTAAGTGATTCACCCAGCCTCCAAAAGATAACGCGATCCGCAGGTGCGATTCGCCCCAGGCGGATATCTACTGAAGATTCGCCGTCATTTGGTTGCAACTTAAAACTCTCGTTTACAGAAACTAATGGTATTGGGGATGGAATGCTGATGAAGGTTTCTAAGGCTACTAGGAAATTTGAGAATTGGCTAGGTAAACGAATACATTTAGTCCAATACGAGTTGAATCTAAAGCATAAGCTGATGACGGAACACTCCTTCTCATTCCTGCGGGCTACTTTTTACCGTTGGGCTCAAACTTGGCCTGATGTTTGTCCTGAGCTGGCGAAGGCACCGAAAGTGCTCGCGGTAGGTGATCTCCACGTCGATAACTTCGGAACCTGGCGTGACAGCGAAGGCCGCTTAGTGTGGGGAGTCAACGACTTCGATGAAGCCTATCCCATGTCCTATGCTAACGATTTGGTTCGCTTGGCCGTCAGCGCAGACCTCGCCATCAAATCCGGACATCTCAAAATTAGTAATGCCCGCGCCTGCAAGGCGATTCTCGATGGCTATAGCACAGGCCTGAGAGCGGGCGGAGTTCCGTTCGTCCTCGAAGAGAATCATGAGTGGCTTCGCCGGGCAGCAACAGGAGTACTACGAAATCCTCCTCACTTCTGGGCGAAGCTGGATAGATTAGCCACCGTGCCCGACGTTCCCAAGAGCGCTAAGAGGGCACTTGAAAGCATACTTCCAGAAGATCGATACAGGACCGTGCACCGCGTCGCAGGAATGGGAAGTCTTGGAGGCGAACGGTTTGTGGCTCTTTCCACGTGGAAGGGCGGCCGAATAGCCCGTGAAGCTAAAGCCTTGGCTCCCTCAGCGTACATATGGGCCACTGACCAAAAAGGTTCAGAGAGAATTCTCTACGAAGAAATCATCGAATCTGCGTGTCGAGCTGCTGATCCACTCGTTCGAGTAAGGGGACGTTGGCTTCTTCGCCGGCTTTCTCCTGATTGTTCGAGGATCGAACTAACCCAATTGCCTGAGAAAGTTGATGAACGGCGCCTTCTTGAGGCGATGGGATTTGAAACCGCAAACGTACACTTGGGCAGTGAGTCTGCGGTGGATGATGTACGTCGAGATCTTTCGAGGAGGAGACCGGATTGGTTACACTCAGCCATGAAGAAAATGACCGACATGGTTGTCGAGGACTACGAGGATTGGTGCAAACTACGATCCTAGGGTGGGCCCGGCTTCAAACTTTGGTTATCTGTCTCTTGACTCGATTTCCCGAGAGTGTCTCCCCGTTGCTTGTAAGCGGCGTCTAGATCGTAGATTGTTTTGAATTCATTCTCTCTTCCAATCAATTCGGTGATCTTGTCTCGGCCAAACTCATCCCAGACTTTATCCTGAATCTCGACCAAGACAAGGGTAATTCCTCTTTGTTTCAAAAGCCCGTAGATCTCACGCAATGCTGCGGCTGCGGAAAAATCAACATCATCCATAGCTGACCCATCTAAACAGAACCAGGAAATCGGTGGGTTTGCGCTATTCACTAACTGAATGACTTCGTTCTTGAATCCTTGGCAATTTGCGTAATACATACTGTGGTTGAAGCGGTAGACGATCATACCTGGAAGGAACTGAGCTCGGGCCGTCACAGGAAGCCACCGCCAGCGCCCTTCTTCGTTAATTGAAAGTAGACTGTTGTTGGGCCGATATCCTCGGCGAGTATGGTCGATGAGGGATAACGCGATTGTGAGAAGTATTCCTTGCTCGACCCCAACGACCACCACAGTCACGGCGGTTGCGATGGCTATCCAGAACTCACTGGGACGTTGCACGAAAATCTCCCGCATCTCCTTAACGTTCACCAACTCAGTCGCTATGATGAAGACGATCGCTGCCAGAACCGCGATTGGCATGTATGAGAGCGGAGCAGTTATGAAAAGCAAAACCGCAACGACGATACCAACGGTTGTGAGCTGTGCAAGCTGACTGCGACCCCCAGCGCTGTCAACCATCTCGGTTTTAGTTGGACTACCATTCACGACGAATGTCCCGGATAATCCTGCACCGATGTTAGCAATGGCTAGTCCGATTAGGTCCATGTTCTCGTCGAAAGGCTCGTTGTAGCGGGTCGCGTAAGCTTGAGAAGTAGCCGCACTTTGGGTCAGGACTACTATGAACATCACGAGGGCGGTAGGAAAGAGCCGTTGAAGTATGCTCAAACTTAGCGGCGCGTTCGGGAAACCTAGGTTGGGTAAGCCGCTGGGAATCGCTCCGATCATATCAACGCCGTATAAACCGAGGTGGAGGGTGTAGCTGCCAATGATTGCGCAAATTACGGCGATCAACGCGATGGGGATCTTCCTGGAGATTCTCCGGGTACCAAAGATCACTACCAAAACCGTAAGGGAGATTGCTAACGAGTAGACGTTCAATTTGGATAGTTGCGCAAGATCAGTGACGAGTTCTTGTACTGGATTAGTTCCATGGGATGGGATTCCGAGCAAATCAGGAAACTGCTTAATGGCCACCTGAACTCCCACACCAGCAAGAAAACCGACTAACACCGTTCGCGAGAGAAAATCCGCCAGAAACCCCAACCTTACCAAACGGGCGCCGATCAGCAATAACCCAACCATTAACGCCAACACGCTCGCGTATGCCACGTAGTCAGGAGAACCGATTGTGGCGATTCCAACCAATCCAGCCGCTAAAACAGCAGCCGTTGCAGAATCCGCGCCGACTACTAGGTGACGCGACGAACCGATAAGGGCATACAAGGCCATCGGGACGAGGATCGTAAAAAGACCGGTAATTACCGGAGTTCCCGCAATTCTTGTGTACCCCATAACTTCGGGAATGGCCAGAGTGGCCAGTGTAACACCGGCGAGAATGTCCTTCGATATCTGCGATTTCTGTAGGGGCAATATCCCTTGCAGAAGATATCGTTTAGGGTGCGGATCATTCCCACCTAGTGCTTTGTTCTGAATGGAACCCCCCTCCCTGCTAACAACAGCATACCTGACTCTTGATCCAGCAATCTGAGCATGGATGGTCTCATAGATAGGCATTCTTGGGATTGAAGCTTCTTCATCCGAATAATGACGCGGCGATGCAGCAGCCTTCTCCATGCCTTGAGCAAGTAACAGGACCACTCTTGTTTCTATCGAAAGATTGCTTGATCGTAGAGAGTCAGTTGCCCAGTTTTCCGTCCCACATACTTCTGGCAGTGTGGGCACCGTTTGAAAACGAATGTACGCTTGCGGAGCACAGTAATCCGAATCCATTTGCCGCCACAGTTATTGCAGTACCTGCAATCGCCGACAGACATTAGCAATCCACCTATCTTAGGAGCCGACTAAGCCTTGGCCTTGCTAACCAGTAGAGCCCTAATGGGCACTGCAGGGAAAAATACCCAGAGGGAGAGAGATAACAGACTTATTCCCCTTTTACCTAAATTCATGTTATCGTGTGCGTCCTTAGAACAGGGTGTACTCCAAGCGACAGGATAACGGGAGCAGGGACTGGAATTTAGAGATGCAAGCTGCATGCTGCAAAACGAAGGATAGGCACCTTCCCACATTCGTCATGGATAATTTTGTGCGGCGCTGGTTGTCTCCCCCGAAGAAGAAAGTATCAAAATTCCTATCAGCCGGGATTGTGGTCGCCGATGTCGGCTGCGGACCAGGTTACTTCACCATCCCAATGGCCGAGTTGGTCGGATCGACAGGGAAAGTATACGCCGCAGATTCGGATCCAAAATCAATCAAGGTGCTGAAAGCGAAATCGGAGGCACGAGGACTTGAGAGCGTGATCGAGGCACATGCCACTTCTGCCGCAAGTTTGGGAGCGATACCTGATCGCTCGGTCGACTTTGTGTTCGCAAACGGCGTTCTTTGTTGCATGGTAGATCATGCAGGGGCAATCGAGGAGGTAAAGCGTATTCTGAAACCCCCAGGACTAGCCTACCTCAGCGTCACAAAATTGTACAGGAAAACAGACCCCAAGGCGGTCACCAATGAAGAATGGTGGCGAATACTGGAAGGTTTCAGCGTTCGTGAAAACGGCGAGGGGTTCCTGAATCGCTGGGCCAGCGTGTCAGCCAAGCACGAGATGCCCAAGAGACCAATTGCCAGCGCGCCAAAGGCAAGTGTGTAGTTTGCCCGGAGAATGCGGGACGAGTTAACCTTTTAGACGAAGAGTGGACGTAGACTGGTTTCGAGTTTAGGCTTACGGGCGAAGAACACTGAGCAAACCAGTAGACATAGGCTCCCTAAAGATCGGCCATTACGTGATTATCGATGGGGAACCTTGCAAGATTGTAGAATACGAAAAATCAAAACCGGGAAAACACGGAGCTGCCAAGGCGAGAATTGTAGCTATCAGTGTAACGACTAATACGAAGAAGAACTTGATCGGCGCAGTGGATGCCCGCGCAGAGGTCCCAATGATCGAAAAGAAAACGGGACAAGTCTTGGCTTTAGTTGGTAATAATGTGCAGATAATGGATATGGAATCCTACGAGACTTTCGAAACCCCAGCTCCCGATGAAGAAGAGCTCAAGTCAAAGTTAGCGCCCGGCGTCGAGGTTGAGTATTGGCAAATGCTTGGCCAAAACAGGATAATGCGAACCAAGGGTTAATCCCCCTCTACCAACCCCCTATCCTACGTGCCCCTACTATGCCGTTAGTGTCTCACATCAAAATCAAGAGAAGAATGACGGTCTCCAACATTGCCGAACAGATGGAGGCCGTGCAAGTCCTTGGTATGGGTAGGTTCGGCAAGGCAGCGAGAATCCTCAGTGAAATGTTCCAAGACAAGAATTACACAACTATCCTCTCTCTCGCTGGACCACTGATCCCAGGCGGCCTTAGGACCGTAATCAGAGATTTGGTGGATGGTGGGTATGTCAATGCTGTCGTTACGACTGGAGCAAACGTTACACACGATTTGCTCGAAGCGTTGGGACATAGGCATATCGTAGGATCCGAAACCGCCGACGACACAAAACTTCGAAAACGCGGCCTATCCAGAATCTACGACCTCCTAGTGACGCAAGAGGGGATTGAGGCTCTCGAGAGGGCTACCTACCGGATGCTGAATCGTATCCCCGAGTCGAAACGGAGGAACATAGGAAGTTACGAGTTATTGGCGGAATTTGGCAAACAGGTTAGAGATAGAGGGTCACTTCTTCACACTGCTCAAGCTCGCGGAGCATCAATCTTTTGCCCCGGCATCTTCGATTCAATGCTCGGCCTCCACCTCTGGACCTACAGCCGACTCCACACACTATTCGTCAACCCTTTCAGGGATTTTTCAAAACTCGTCGATATGACGTACGAAAGGAAGAAGGTTGGCGTAGTGATTCTTGGGGGAGGAATGCCGAAACATCAGGCGCTGATCGCCAACACATACCGAGGTGGCGTCGACGCCGCCATCCAGATCACTCTCGATCGGGCGGATGGAGGAGGGTTCAGTGGTGCACCTCTTGAGGAAGCTATTAGCTGGGGGAAAATTAAAACCCCGAAAAACCTCGTAACAGTGGTGGGAGATGCTACTGTTTTGTTTCCCTTACTCACCGCGGCTGCCCTCGACCGAGTTAAGAACTAGACGTAAGTTGCGACTTACTTCGTTCGAGGTAGATGGACTTCCAGTACGCCTCGTTTGAATTTTCTTGTCGCTTGCTTCTCATTAACAGGTACGGGCATCCGAATGATTGCGTGGTAGGAGGTGAATTCTCCGTGCCTGTGCTTAGCTCCCAGATCATGGAACGTGATCCGCTTAGTAGTCTCGGCGTACACTTCAATGGAATCCTTGGTTGGGAGTTTTAATTTCAAAGATTTTTGGTTGACGTAGGGCAGGTCGACCGTTAGGACAACTTCTTTGGCCGCTACGAATAGGTTGTATAACGGTTGGATAGCGGACGACGCGACGTTCCACCCCGAGCCATGAGGCGGTGAGGTATTGACTCTTGATTCTGTACTCATTGAGTTCACCCGTAGAGTGGGGGCAGGTCGTATTCATGTGACTTGTTCATCTTGTTCATCTCTTCGTGCGTTCGATGCATCATATCCTTACTCCGCAAACGAATCTCTTCTCCCCTCTTCAGAAGCTCTGACACGTCGACCTTCAAATCCAGAATTTTGTTAACTGCGGTTAGGGCTGCGCCGGCGGCTTCGGGGTCAGGATAATTGTAATGTGACTGCGTCATCAACGTGATGGCTGGTAGGGCGGTTTCGACACATTTCCGAAGTAGCAACCCGTAGACACCGACGATATACCCTTCCTCCAAGATCTCAGCGGCTCCATGCAATTGAGGCTCCAACTCCTTCGCAGAGAGGGCCGCGAACACTTTAGGCACGTCTATGTCCTGACGATTAGCCACAGCCATCCCGCCTAACGATAGCATCAACTTAGCATTCTTGCCGCGAGCCCATTCTACGAGTCCGTTGGCGAGCGGGCGGACGAGTGAGCCTGGGATTACGGTTTCGGATATCACAACCACGAGCCCATTGCCTGAGAAGATCCGGAATGGTGCCTTCGGTACACCTCCATGAAGCACGATCATGGGCGGTAGGAGGTCTGATTCAATCGCGCCCACTTCCCGAAGCTTCAGATCGCTGATAATGTGAGACGCGGCTAGGAGACCTACTAGGCCTACGTCGGGTAGACCATTGATCACAACTGCACTTTTAGGAATTGAACCAGTCTCGATGATTCTTAACCCGTCATTCGCAGACAGGTTAGCAGACATCCATGAAACCTTCCGACGTGAGACGTTCGAAAAGCAACCTTTGGCGACTAAATAAACGGTTCGTAGGAGTACGTGATTTCTCAAAACCAGACCTGTATAACATATGCTAGACATCTTTTTCGTGGCCGCTTTCCGGGAAAAAGGCGCTGTTTTCGGCCACTGACACGTAAGGGACAAGTCAGGGTGCATTGCAAAGGTAACGTCAACTTGTTGGTTGCTCCGGCAAATCGCTTCGTATGAGGGGATTGAGGCGTAAAATGGGGCGAGGGGTATCTTCGTTTGGCACCGTTTGGCACCACCCCTCGAGGGGTGGATCCACCCTGCCTAATTCCGCACAGAAAACGAGAAGAACCTCTTAACAACCGTTACCTGGACGTTACCATTGCATAGTGCAATGTACCCATGTTTTCCTTCAGCCAAATCCCGCAGTTTACCCGGCTCTCCCGTAGCCCATGCGTTGATGCAAGCGCTTCAGGGTAACGAATGGTTCTGTAGTCATGAAGGATCAATCGACTAAGAACCCGCGGTGTGCCGGCAGAACTTTTAGGCTACGGGCGACAACCCATGAACTTGATTCGAGAGCGGAAATTGAATGAGTGCGCCTGAAGGCTTGGGTAGATCGCTTAGAGACCGGTTAAGAAACTGCTCAGGCTGGCGGTGGTGGACGAGAAAGCCGTAAAGGAACTAGTACGTGACCTTCAACGGGCACTGCTTCAATCCGACGTTAACGTAAACTTAGTTCTCCAGATTTCTCAAGCGGTAGAGAAGAGGTCTCTCGAAGAGAAGCTGCCTCCGGGAATCTCCCGTCATGATCATGTTGTGAAGGTGCTGTATGAGGAACTCACACGATTTCTCGGCGAGGAACCAACCAAACTCACCCTCGAGCCCGGCAAGCGCCAGGTAATCATGCTTGTGGGAATCCAGGGAACCGGCAAAACAACTGCGTCAGTCAAGCTGGCTCGATTCTACCAGAAACGTGGCTCACGCCCAGCGATCATCTGCGCAGACACATACCGGCCGGGGGCCTTCGATCAGCTGAAACAACTTGCGGATAGGGTTAACGTCCCAGTGTACGGGGAACCGAACGGGAAGGAACCATTGAAGATCGTTAGGAAGGGGATGGAGCAGTTTGCGGGCGAGAAATATGATTTGATTATCGTCGACACGGCTGGGAGGCACAAAAACGAAAAAGAACTCATGGATGAAATGAAGGATCTGGCAAAGCAAATTCAACCTGATGAAATTATCCTAGCAATCGACGCCTCGATCGGACAGGCGGCCACGTCCCAAGCAACGGCCTTCAACGATAGCACTAAGATTGGCTCCATTTTGGTGACGAAGCTTGACGGGACGGCGAAGGGAGGAGGCGCATTGTCAGCCGTTGCGGCTACGCAGGCGAAGATCAAATTCATTGGGACCGGCGAAAAGATCGATGACATAGAACAATTCATACCTGCCAGCTTCGTCGGCCGGCTTCTTGGAATGGGCGACATAAAGTCGCTTGTTGAGAAGGTGCGTGAGGCTCAGGTTGAGATTCCGCAGAAGAAGGCTAGGGCGTTTCTGGAGGGGAAGTTCACTCTGAAGGACATGTACGAACAGATGGTGGCGGTGAGGAAGATGGGGCCGCTCAAGAAGCTGGTGGGGATGGTGCCTGGCGGGATGAACATTCCCGACGACGCCATGGAGACCGCCGAGAAAAGACTAGACGCCTGGAAGGTGATTATACAGTCGATGACTAGGGACGAGATTGAGGACCCCAAACTCATCGACTCCTCCAGAGCCAGAAGGATCGCTCGCGGCTCGGGAACCTCCGACAGAGACGTCAAGGAAATGATCAATCAATATCATATGATGAAAAAAATGATGAAAACCATGAAACGCAGGGGCGGAGCTTTAGGAAGAGGAGGAAAACTGCCCTTCCCGACAAGATAACTACAAAGACCAGTTACTCGATGTGTGCTCACACCAGTCTATACCAAATCGGCATATTGTGTGAAAGGAGTCTCCATATTTTCCGTAGTGTGAAGAGCCCAACTGAGGCCCTTCCCGTTTCGTATTCACTCCGATATGTCGGCGACGGTTGCATTGTCTAGTCTTATCACATCCTTAGTGTTCAGTTCAAGGAGCCTGTCCCTTGATCCTCCTCCGCAGAAAACTGTTTCTTGATCTAACAAGGCACCGTCAAGTATGACATTCATTCGGGTTTTATGATAGATGGAGGGGGTTGCTCCAGGTGCATAACCGCTAATCCTCTCCGCATCCTCGAAGCCTAGCAGGCCGACGTTGCGTGTGTTCAATGCCTGCGCTGCCTTTCTCAAGTTGACCTTTCGATTCCCTGGAACAATCAGTAATGCGTAGTCTCCGTCAGAAGTTTTGCAGACGAGGTTCTTTGTGATTCTGTTCAATTGGATTCCCGTTTTGCGAGATGCATCCGCTGTGTGAATGGTCTCAGGCTTGGCTAGGAATCTGTGCCAAACCCCGTTTTCCCTCAGGTAATCTTCCAAATTCATCGAATTTCCTCCGTTGTAAAGGAGACGCCGTTTTTTGTTACACTCGCTGAGCGGCAGATATATCTGATTCTAACGTTGGCCGTTTAGAAATAAGTTGGTTGCGACTTCTTTTCTCACAGGTACTGGACTTACTCCTCAAAGGTTAACCCATTTCCAGCGATGGACTAGCTTGGAACTCCTCGAACAGAACGGTCGATGGATTGTTTCTGGAGATTATCTGATGGCATGAGCGATTGGATTAGAACAGTCAATGAATAACAAACCTCTGGAGCATATTCTTGCTGCAACCGACACTGGCCACTGAAATGCCAATTTGACTGCTCTAACGTCGTGTTCAGAACTCTCGTCGTACAATCCAAGTCTTACCCGTAGGAAGTCGCTCCAGATTTGCAACGTCTTTGATGATAACCTTTGTTTCGCGGCCGACAACGCTCATCAAGACATTTTCAATCGCTAATCTGTCTTCCGCTGAGGGTGATTTCGACCAAACTACTCGCAACTCCAGAATGTTTGGGGCTGTTTGCGCAAATTGATAGAAACGTATCAGCTCGGTGAAATCATTCGTGACGAAGAGTAACGCCCCCAAGGCCCCACCGCTCAGAATCCTCTTGCTGGGAAGGACAATCGTCTCTGAACTGCGACCCTCGATGTATTCAATTATCGGCCAACCCCCAACTGACCTCTCGCCGTCTAAAGCGGCTAGGTCACCTGTATCATATCTAACGAAGGGAAAAACGCAGTTATTCAAGTCCGTTACAACCAGACGGCCGCTTTCTCCCGGCGATACTGACTTGCCCTTATCATCAACTACTTCCACATATGCAAGGAATGGGTTAAACGCGTATTGGCGTGTTCCAGGAAGAGTCCCCGCAAGAAAACCATTGAACTCATGTGAGCCATACCATGAATGCACTGGACATTTGAAGACCCTTGAAATTCGTCTTTCTGCTTGAATTGTCAAGAGGTCGGCAGTTGTGATAACGCAAGATGGTTGGACGGTCATGACTATACTCTGTCGGTCGATCTCGGACGCAATCCAATCCAGTGCACTTGCGACTCCGTACAGTGAGTAGCCGGGGAGCGACATCCATACTTTGAGCTCTTTCTCTATCGAGGCGGGTGTAAGCTCTAGTGCTGATACGGGATGAGTATTTTCGTCAAGTCTATCTGGCATGTTCCACGCCAGCGAGATCATTGTGGCCGAGCTCGGGACAACATGAAGCCACTTGAGGAATTGGAATGCGGCCCTGTCTAAGGAATCCTGCGACCGTGTCCCGATAGAATGCCATAGGTTGTCCGGTGCTCCCGGATGTAGTTAACGGCCTCCTTCGATCTACAGGAACGTCCTCAGCGAGGATACTCTCACTACGCTCTCGGATTATCTGTTTCGTAAGGATGGGAATTTCCTCAAACGGGCGTCCGACATCAATCACCTCACGGTAATAGCGACATCGTTCGACCGCGAATCGGACCATCGCGTCCCTTAACCCGCAACTTGCTACCTTCCAAGTGCCGGAGTCACCCTGCCACGCTGCGAGCATTTTCTGATACATCCGATCCTGATCATGGAGGCCTCGAAGAATGTCAGTTTCCCCACCTGACCGATTCCCCACCTCCTCATCGAGCATTTTTCTCTTCGCTCCGTTTGACGGATTCTCTCACGTTCTAATTCGCTAACATGTTGGAGAAGCATCGGTCCGTCACCGTCCTTATACACATCTTTCGCAAGGGCGACACCCCAAGCGGTGAGTCTTGAGATGTCGCCCCGCACGTACTTCCGGGAATGCGACTTGCAAATCGGATCTACACAGATACAAATATAGGAGCAAGGAAATCCCCGGGTCCAGCTCATACCTGCTCAAATCTATCGAGTCCAAGCGTGAAACTCGCATGTATATGACTCTCCGAAAATATCTTTGAAAGCCTCATGAACTCCATTTAAACTCTCCAGCATTTCCATGGAAATACTACCCCCTTCAGATTCCATTAGGAGCCTCATTCTCCACATCATGTCCTGCGTACGATTCTCCACGAATTGGTCGCACAGATGACGATCTGGGTCTCGGATGAGTCTCGGATAATTCCAGTATTTCCGAGCGAAAACCAAACGATCTGCTAAATGGAGCAGCGCATGTTCTTTGTGGTAACAACGGTAACCTAGGCACACATCTAGGTAATGAAAGTCTGTCAATTCACGGAGGCGAAGGAAAAAATCACGATCTTCGGAAATTAACAGATCAGCGTCGAAACCACCCACTTTGAGTATTATTTCCCTTCGGCAAAACGCTGTTGAGGGATGGATCACGCTTCCCTTTAACAGGAGATCTTCCCATGAAGGGGCATATCGCAAGTGCGGCGGCAAGGTCGTGAATCCTAGTCTTTCTACTTGCTCGTTGAAGTCTTCAAGGTTGCTGAACGTTAAACCGACCGAAGGGTGCCTCTCGAGGATTTCAACTTGGATTGCGAGTTTCTCTTGAACCCAGAAATCATCCTGATCGAGGAAGGCTATGTATTTTCCGCAGGGCGAGATTGATTCCGTGGTTACGCGCACTCGCGACTCCACTATTCCTTTGCTCAACCAGGCGAATCTTGGATCCATACCTTCGCAACAATTCGATGCTTGAGTCAGCAGAGCCGTCGTCTACGACGATGACTTCACGCTCGCGGTAGCTCTGTTCCAGAACATTGTCAACTGCACGGCAAATAGTTTCCTGTCCATTGTAAACTGGGATGATCACGCTAACCAGCGGGAAATTTTGCCCTGATACCTCACTGGGAGAATTGTTATCCTTGTTAAGTGCCAACTGTTTCGAGTTGTGGTTTATCTCGTTGTTGAAAAGCATCGTATATGCCTCGATGACCCATTGTTTTCTCTTTACTCACAGGGCCTGGCACGTTTGTCTACACTGGAAGCCATTTACCTACTTTTAGCTTACACAGGCTTCAGCGAGTTCTGGGAGCACAGGAGATAAATCATTCTGTTTTCCTGTAACATGATTCTACTGAAAGGCTCTGCACCTCGTTTACCGCGAGACTGGAGCAATTGAGCTGAGCGAAGGGACTAGGAACCAGTGTCTAGTGGATATCAAATCCTCAATGGGGTGTAATAGGTGAGAAGCAGAATTGGAATACTCCATGATAATATCAGTGGCAACACAGGAGATGTAGCCATCGGCCTGAGTGTCAAGAAAATCCTCACCGCAATTGGGGTGTCATTTGAGGAACTTGTTCCCGGCAGATTCAATCCGAAGAATTATCAGATGATCATTATCGGTGGTGGGCATCTGCTTCGGCCCTCACCCGATTTCTTCTATGATAAGTTCCGGGTGCTTGGGAATCATATTCTGAACTCGTGCGGGATAGTAGGGGGCCCTAGCGATCTCCAATACCTGGATGACTACATGTATCTAAGCGTAAGGAGCGAAGGGGACAGGCGAAAACTTGGTTATCTCAGGAAAGAAGTGAGTGTAGTACCATGCACTTCGATGCTTTTAGATGAGGCTAAGGGATTCAAACTCTCAATCAAGAAACCTAGTATAGGATTGCATCTGGGGCCCGGCATTGAAATGCTGTGCCCCCAGAGCGACGAGCCCCTGATCGAATGGATTGCATCGCTACGTCGCCGTTTCAATGTGTATCTCATTCCGATGACTTACTACATGCATGACTTCACGTATCTGCATGGACTCTCCTCCAGAGTAAAGGGATGTGAGCTTCTTCCTGTCTTGAAGCCCCGTGAAGTTCTAACCACTATAGGGCAGTTTGACTATTTCGTAAGTTCCTCTATGCATGGCGCAATTTTCTCGTACATGCAGAAAGTCCCCTTCATCGCAATGGACTTCGAGAAGATCAGATTCTTCATGCAAGACCGAGGACTTGAGCGATACCTCTTCCACGATCTTGACGGAATGAACGCGCAAGCATTCGGCACCCTACTCCAAAACGCTCCCAACTACTCTCCAATCCTTGCAAAGGACTACGATACGTTACACCAGCATGTGCAACGCATGAAGAACATCTTGAGGCAACACAGACAGGCGAAACTGAACAGCGTAGCAACAAAAGAACTTGAAAAGCGCAGACTCTGGGCAAGAAACCGATTCTCAAATTCATAACATGCAGCTTCAGCTAATGGACTTGTTAGCACTATCCGAGAAGCAGACGCAGGAGTTAAGCGAGGTCAAGGCAAACTTTGCTCAGGGTGAATCTAAGGTTCAGGCTTTGGAAGGTGAGAAGTCCAAGCTGGGTGAGGAGCTGAATCGAACGAGGACGGAGGCTTCACAGCGCGAATCTAACGTTCTGGCTGAAATGAACCAAGTCAGAGCAGAACTATCTCACACCCAGGAAGAACTTGACGCCGTACTGGGAAGCGTTAGCTATAATGCACTTCGATTCTTTACCAAACGTATCGATCAATTGTTTCCAGACAATACGTGGCCTGGACGTTTGCGCAAGAGAGTTGTATCACGCCTTAGAAGAGATCGTAAGCCCCGCGATTTCAAGAACACCAACAAAGCAGTTCCTCAGAAAGTGCGTTGGTCGGATAAGACTCGGAAGCTCGGGCGCGGTTATTCTTAGGATACTTCGGGAAGAAGGAATGAACTCTCTATTTGTGAAAGCGCTTGAGAAGATTCGTAGAAGGGAATTTGGAATCACTAGGGAAGAATGGGGGCAAATACTAGAGGAACCTCCAACATCGGAGCGGAAAAGGCGCTATGACGAGTTTAGGAATCGGCCAGGTGGGGAAACTGACATTTTTCGAGACGTCTATCAGAGCATGTTATCAGTCGCCACTAGTGGTGGAAATCATGAAAATCGAACGATAGGCAAAGGATACGCGCCTGCGACTAATCGTGTGAAAACGATTGCATTCTACCTTCCCCAGTTCTACCCCATTCCAGAAAATGATGTCTCGTGGGGAAAAGGCTTCACTGAATGGACCAACGTTTCGAAGGCGGTCCCACAATTTGTGGGCCATCATCAACCCCGGCTACCTGGAGAATTTGGCTTCTACGACCTACGATTTATTGAAGTTCAAAAGACTCAGATCGAATTGGCGCGTCAGTATGGCGTTTATGGTTTCTGCTTTTACTATTATTGGTTTGACGGTAAACGGCTACTTGAGCGTCCCCTTGATAATTTCCTCACGCATACAGAGCTCGACTTTCCTTTCTGCCTATGTTGGGCCAACGAAAGCTGGAGTCGCCAGTGGGACGGCCTAACAGGTGAAATTCTCGTGCCTCAGAATTATTCCTCGGGTTGGGACCTCAAATTCATTCAGAGCATTGAAGACATACTTCGTGATAAACGGTACATCCGTATCCACGGCAAGCCACTTCTAATTGTCTATAAACCCGGTAAATTGCCGTCGGCTCGGTCTGCGGCGGAAAGGTGGCGGAAATATTGCATAGGAAAGGGAATAGGCGACTTGTACCTCGTGGCCGCCCAGACATTTGGGTTCGTCGACCCGCAACCGATAGGATTAGACGCCGCCCTTGAGTTTCCACCCCACAACGCTGTTACTCCCGAAATAACACACAAAGTACAATTACTCAATTCCAAGTTCGCCGGGAAGGTGTATGATTACAGGGATATGGTGGAAAGGCAAATTTCAAGGACAGACGAAACGCCCTTCGACAGGTTTCTCACCGTTATGACGGGTTGGGACAATGAGGCGAGGCGACCTGGCCGAGGGCACATTTTCGCTTTTTCGACACCCACAGCGTATGCAAGATGGCTTCGATATGCTTGCGAACGAACAACTACGCTACAACCGGATGCGGAGAAGCGTCTGGTCTTCGTAAACGCTTGGAATGAATGGGCTGAGGCAGCCTACTTGGAGCCTGATCGACAGTACGGGCGTGCCTATCTGAATGCGACTGCATCTGCGCTGAGATTTTCCGGTGAATCCGTTGGAATAGATCGACCCAATAGCTTACCCGCTTGGCAACTGGAAAAACACTCGAAAACAGCGGTCATACTGCATCTTTACTATCCTGAGCTGATCGAAGAGATTTTCGGATATCTCAATAATCTGAACGGAGATTTCGACCTTTTCGTTTCTATACCAAAAAATATTAACTTCTCCGAAGAGGAAATCTACAGACGTCACGCTCACGTTTACCTTTACCGTTGCGAAAATAGAGGGCGCGACATTGCTCCTTTCCTTAGGATCTTTTCTGCGCTTGTACCCGCTCAACTATGACTATGTATGCAAAGTCCATTCCAAGAGAACCCTGCACAAAGTTGACGGGGATTTGTGGCGCAAGGATGTATGTTCGAAGATCTTGGGCGCTCCGGAGGATCATTTCAAAAGTGAAAGTAGCGCTCCATCGACCGAACATTGGAATTGTTGCGCCAGCCGGGACATGTACTCCCTTCAGAATATTACTGGGGCGTGGATAGCGAAGGAAATGCGAACAGAGCTAATGTCGCACGATTTTGCCGAGAAGTAGGTCTGGAGATCGGTGATCTAAATTTCCACTTCGTAGCGGGTTCAATCTTTTGGTTTAAGCCTAGGGTTCTTCAGCTGCTCAATAGAATGCCGATCGACATTCAAGAATTTGAGGGTGAGCCAGCACAGAAAGATGGAACATTGGCACACGCCTTCGAGAGATTCTTCGGTCTCCTAGCACAGCAAGAAGGCTTCGAAATCGCTGAAATCAACAGCAACCTCAAAATGACAATGCCCAGCACCGGAAGCCTCCCCAATTACCGTTGGGCGACTGCAACAAGAAACGGAAAGGTGTATGTATCTTCGAAGAAGATGCCCCCGACGACTAACGTGGGCGAAACTCTTTGAGAAATCATTCTATAGAGGCACGACCCAAATAGTTAACACAAATGCTAGTTTTACGCCCACAACCGTGGCGGAAGTAACGGCGAAGCCCTAGAACTCCATGAATTACAGAACTTCATCGAAAACTAGCTTTATCGAAAACTGAGGACTAAGCAGAAGACCTTATGGAGTCAGTTCTACGCCTCACTCTCGCAAGCTTTCGACCCCATTAACATTAAACTCGCGACGAACCCAACCAGTCTCTCAGACTTCTTTAATCCGGCGATATATGGGGTACGCGAAAGACGCCAACGCCTCGCTTATTGAGCCATAATTAAACGACATAGGAAACTAGCGATTAATTCCAATTACCTTACCGAGACAGGAATGAAGAACCACGAAATCGCCCAGAATACCTTCAATTTAACGCATAAAGCAATCCCGGGCGGTCGGCTAGATTCCACGGGTTGACGGCCTGTAAGTTAATTAGCCCGCGGGTAATTTGCTGGCACAATTCAAGGTTATGCCGTATGGTTAGGCGTTCGAAGGGTTACCGGTCAAGGACAAGGTCCCTTTTCCATAAGCACCCTCGAGAAAGAGGAAAGCTCGGGTTGAGCAGGATATTGAGAATATACGAGCCGGGAGAGAAGGTGACGATAATGCTCGATTCTGCCGTTCACAAAGGTATGCCCCATAGACGGTACCACGGGAGAGTTGGCGTAATTCACGAGAAACGCGGCAAATCATACGTCATTCACGTCGAGATGGGCAAGCAAACAAAGCAGATCATCGCCCGCCCAGAACATATAACACCCCTACGCTGAGTGGACCATTCTTGCCAAGAAAAATTATTGATTCAAAACCCACTACCACGGCTGAAGCGAGGAAGACCTTGGAAAAGGCGAAGGAAGATGAGCTCGGTGAGTTTCAGAGGCGTACACTCGACTATGCTTCGAAGTTTTCTAAGATTCCCGCTCCGAAAGCTGAGAAATTAGTTCGGGAGCTTGGTGAGAAGTTTCAGCTTGATAGAAAGGATGCGATCCAGATCGTTAATACGATGCCGCGGTACGTAGAAGAACTTCGGACAATACTTACTGTCAAGGGCAGAATAATCAGCGCTACTCAGCTAGAGGACATTCTCAAACTGGTTAAGGGGTACAGGGAAGACTAGGCTACCGACCCGCCCTATTAGGGGTCGACAGTAAGCTTTTTTCCCCCCGAAACCACTTCTTTAGGTGGATATGCTGAAACTTGCCCGCCCTTGGCCTTCCTTCAAAATTAACCACTATTGAGAAGGTATACCGGCCAATCGTCTGCTGGCTCCCATAACGCACACAAAACGCGTCTACTTCTGGAGACATGAAAGTTGAGTGAGAGTACAAGAAGTTCAGAGTACGGAGGAGACATGAGTTCAAGTTCCTCCAGGTTTAGGTCATCAGCCAGCGGTCCCTCTGAATATGGGCTTCCTCCTAGGCTGTATGAGGAGTACGCTTACGTTCTAGACTATTTGCAGTACGGCAGGACAGCCACAGACAAGCCCCGACACCTAGCCCTTCCAACAGTCCAAGTCGTGGGCGAGACTTACTTCACCTTGCTTGAAGCGGAGGTTCGTGCTGGCACTCAGGTTAACCTTCACGAGCGCGTTTACATTGGCAAGGACCGTCGGGAGAAGATCAATCGAATCATCGGAAGAATTGGCTACAACGACCTAACCGCTAACGCCAAAGCCGAAGTACTCTCGGTACTCGAAGAGTTAATCGCAAACCAAGAACAGCGGTTCGTGGCGTTCTTCAACAACTCCCAAGCCATCACCCCCCGCATGCACGCCTTAGAACTGTTGCCGGGGATTGGTAAGAAGTCTATGTGGCAAATAATCAACGCTCGAGAAAAGAAAACCTTCACCAGCTTCAAAGACATCAAAGATCGCACAAGCGTAGGGGATCCGATCAAGGTAATAGCGAAGCGAATACTGGATGAGCTGGGCGGGGGAGAAAAATACCGAATCTTCTCCCGAGCCCTCTAGAGAGCCTCCCCATTGCCGCCCAGGGTAGTCATGCACGTCGACCTCGACTACTTCTACGCCCAATGCGAAGAAAACGCCAACCCCAGCATTCGCGGGAAACCCGTTGTCGTATGCGTCTACTCTGGACGAACGGAGGAAAGCGGAGCAGTCAGCACCTCAAACTACATAGCCAGAAAATACGGCGTGAAAGCCGGCATCCCCATCGTACGCGCAAGAAAACTGTTAGAATCAATAGACTCAGCTTTCCTCCCAATGAATCGCCCCTACTATGAACAAGTCTCAGGAAGGGTTATGGAAATTCTCCGATCACACGCAGACGCCTACGAGAAGATGAGCATAGACGAAGCATTTCTTGACATTTCAGAAAGGACGAATCAAAGCTATGATTCTGCCCGCGACGAAGCTCATGAAATAAAGAATCAACTGCTAACCGAAGAACACATCACGTGTTCGGTTGGGGTTGCCCCGAATAAGGTTGTAGCGAAAATAGCCTCAGATCAAACGAAACCGGACGGGCTGACCGTCGTGAAACCGGAAGAGGTCAAAGACTTTCTTTCTCAGTTGCCGGTAGGTAGGATTCCTGGCGTTGGAGTGAAAGCCGAAGAAAAGCTAACTCAGTTGAACGTTTCGACTATAGCTGAACTCTCGGCTCTAGACCCAACCGTCCTCGTCGAAATATTCGGAAAGAGCCTCGGAAGCTACCTCTACCAAGCCTCACGTGGAGAAAATGATGAACCCGTTAAGGAGAGAGAGCAGCCAACTCAATTCAGCCGCATCGCCACCCTCAAACAAAACACGCGAAAACCAGATGAAATTCTCCCCCTCCTAGAAGAGTTAGCCAACAGCGTAGCGGAGAAGACGAAAGCAAACGGAATGACTTGCAGATCCGTCGCGATCATAGCCATACTCAACGACCTGAGCATGCATAGCAAATCCAGGACACTAGAAACTTCGACCTCCGACGGCTCAGCAATTGGAGCCGTATCAAAGCAGTTGATCGAGGAATTCCTTCAGTCCATGCCTGACGCTGTACTCCGAAGGGTAGGCGTTCGAGTCTCGGATTTAATGAAACCGACCGGTCAAACAGATATCTCAAAATTCCTAACCGCCTAATACCTCAGTCCACAATCAATTTCTGATATTCGAGGGTTCGGTGTTGGGTTGGGTCCGTCGCGAGCTTGACGAGATAGGAATACCTCCGCTGAAGCGTTTTGGTCAACACTTTCTTCTAGACAAACAGATTCGCGACACACTCATTGACCATGCGGAGTTATCCGACACGGACACGGTGGTCGAAGTGGGCGCTGGCCTAGGCTTCCTCACGGCAGCTCTAGCATCCCGGGTCGGCCATCTAATCGCCATCGAGAAAGATCGAACTCTGGCTAAGTATCTGACCGTTAAGTTCGCGAATAATCCGAACGTGGAAGTAGTTCAGGAAGATGCACTCGCGGTCCCGATTCCAACCAGTGCCAAAGTCGTCTCAAGCCCCCCCTACAATATCTCATCGAAGCTTACCCTCCATATTTTGAGTAGCAGTTTCAAATTGGCTAGCCTGCTGCTGCAGGAGGATTTTGTCAGGAGGTTGGCCGCGCCTAGTGGTTCTCGGGAATACGGAAGACTCACAGTCATGCTACAAACCAGGGCACGCGCCGAATATGTCACGAAAGTCCCAGCGTCATCTTTCTATCCGAAACCTAGAGTTGACTCCGCCTTAGTTACAATCCGGCCAGTCTCACCTGCCATACCTGTAATGGACCAGAAAATGTTCGAAGTTTTAGTTCGGGATTTGTTCACTCAGCGACGCCGGAAATTACGGGGGGTCCTTTCCAGATACTTAACCGCCAAATACCCTACGATTAAGGAGAGAGTTCTCTCTCAAGTGGAGTTTACTGAGAAAAGAGTGTACCAGCTTACCTCAACCGAATTCATTACCTTATCCAACATAATCTCAGACGCAGTCAAGTGATAATGTGGAGTTGCTTTCGATGAAGGTGCGGAGTTGTTTTAGTGGAGCCGGAGAGTGCGGGGAATATTGGCGCGGTCGCGCGTTCGATGAAGAACTTCAATCTCTCCGACTTGTACATAGTGAACCCGAAGACACCCCTAACAGTTGAAGCAAGGGCGTTCGCTATGCACGGCTATGATGTGCTCACCCGAGCGAAAAAAGTCAAGACTTTGAAACAGGGGCTTAGAAACTTAGACCTCGTAGTCGGAACAAGCGCGATAGCCGCGACTAGCACATCAAACCTTGCCCGAATCCCCGTAACACCTTTCGAACTTGCTCAACGCGTTGGAGCCTTCAAGGGCAACGTGGGTATCCTCTTTGGCAGGGAAAGTTCTGGATTGAGTAACGAGGAGGTTGAGGTTTGCGATTTCATCGTAACGATACCTGCGAGCCGCAAATACAATGTTCTAAACATTGCTTCAGCAGCATCAATCATATTCTACGAACTCTTCCGCACACGGACCACCCGACATGGGCCAATATTGGCGGGTAAGGCGGTGAAAGAGAGATTGCTATTGGAGTTTGACCGGTTGGTGAATCGAAGTGAGGTGCAGCAACACAAGCAGCCCCTAGCCCAGCGGGCCTTCCGTAGCATTATCTCGCGTTCTTTCATGACTGGACGTGAAGCGTCGCTTCTTCTCGGCGTGTTCAGAAGGGCTTCAACAAAGTTGACGGGTTCTGTTCGGTGACTCACGCGTTTATAGGCTTGTTCGATCGTGGCAATTTTCCGAACCGATGTTCTCTAGAGTTAATGTCATACAGCAAAAATACGAAGAGTAATTTTCATTCATCATAACGAATCAAAATGTGCTGGGTACGATGACTCTAGATATTCTTCTACAAGGTATGATTGCTGGTTACGGAATTGCGATCCCTGTAGGTCCGATAGGTATCCTGATCATCGAGTTTGGGATTCGTCGAGGGTTCAGGGCGGCTTTCAGTGCGGGCTTGGGAGCTGCGTCAGCTGATTTAGTCTACGCTACGGTGGCGGTTCTTGCGGGTACGTTTCTGGTTGCGATTCTCGCACCCATTTCCTCCATAATTCACTATGTTAGCGGTTCGGTGTTGATTGCGATTGGATTGTGGATGCTCTATCAAGGAACGAGATCGAATGGATCTAATCTACGAAGCAGTATCGATCCTTCGGTTAGTTGTCTAAGTACATATGGTATGTTCTTTGGTCTGACACTCCTCAACCCGTTAACCGTCACGTATTTCACATCGTTAATCTTGGGATTACGAGCCAGTGCTATATTCTCAACGATGGACGTGATGATTTTCGTAGGTGCAACGTTCCTCGCCTCACTTTCCTGGCAGACGCTTCTGGCTTCCATTAGCGGATTAAGTCACAAACGTCTTTCAACAAAAGCTCAAGCGGCAACATTCACTCTTGGTAATTGTGTGGTTATTGCCTTGGGCGTATTGATTCTTCTTGGATTCAGAGTTTGAGAAGTAGAAACGCGCCCTAACCCAACAACCACAGGTACGTGTCGTTGCCGAACAGTGCCGGTTGACGTAAACTTAAGTAACAGCCAACGCAACTCTCGCTAAACTCTCTGAGAGGATTAGGGCCATGAAGGGTAGAAATTACCGACAGATAAAAGGGCAACCGTACACGAGGTTGAAGTACATTCATGGAACTCCCCCCTCAAAGATCTCAAGGTTCATGAGTGGCGATCTCAAGGCTAAATTCGAATACAAATTCTCGCTTATCGCACAATCGCCGGTCCAGATAAGACACAATGCACTTGAGGCTGCACGTGTCTCCGCGAACAAGGTGCTCTTCGATGCGTTGGGAGAGACGGGTTACAAGATTCATCTGAGAGTTTATCCACACGTCATCTTGCGGGAGAACCGCATGATCGCAACCGCAGGCGCTGATAGGCTGCAGGAGGGTATGCGCAGGTCGTTCGGGAAGCCAAGCGGCCGAGCCGCAAGAGTCACGACAGGCCAATCGATATTGGACATCTACGTTAACAGCAACGCCCTCGAAACCGCAAAACAAGCACTCAAAGTGGCAACCACCAAACTCTCAGTCGCATGCGTAATCACACAAGAAACACTCGCCGTCCCAGTCCCGGCAGCATAGAATCAAGACCGTAGCACGCCAGGAATCGCCCGGGTCAGAGTGCGAGAGTCTAACCGCTAATATCAGACAAACGGCAATCGTTCAATTTTGAATACATGACCACCAAGCCCCCACACACTTTCTAACGACGAACGACGACGGTTCAATTTCAGCTGCCCGCACTGCTTGTGCCGACGACGACCGTCCGTCTTTAGGGGAGATATCCCCTGACAACCCCTCCTCCCACGCGCGACCGCCAAAAGCGCGTACGCACTGAGATCTTACGCGTCCACTCTCTTTTCGATGAGACGCCATGTTCCTGCGCGTCAGTGCGGCATGAAGGCATGCATATAGAATTTCACTCAACGCACGCACTTCCACTACTACGCGCGCCAGGTAGCCTATGCGTAAGTGCGGGTCAACTTCATCTGCGCGCACCATTGATACGTGCGCGTCGGTCTCTGGGTAGTTTCGCCAGCTGCGATTGGATTAATGAATTCTCCAAGTGAAGGCCGTATGCGACCAGGAAACCGTACGCAATGGCTGTAGCCTCCAAGAGGCTTAGAAGTCCAAAAAGAGAATCATCTGCCAACAAACTCACATTGATCACGCCGACAATTACTAATCCAACGGTAATGATGACAAAGACGGTCCACCACACCGCCCAGTGCTTGGGTTTTGGCACAATCTTCTTGCTCCACCTACACCTACAGATTCCAGACCATATGACAAAGAGAGCTGAACCAGAAATCAAAGTGAGGCGATGTAAGGTAGAGGAAGCATCAGCGATAAGATAATCCGTGACCATCAAGTACACAATGTAACCAGCTACTAGGCTTATGACCCATTTCAGATTCGAAGGTTGGATTCGCGGCAAAAAGTCTCCCGCGAGCATCGTGACAAGAAAGGCCAAAAGGTAAGCGAGGAAGCATGAGACTACGAATCCGCTAATCCCTATGTTGTGTGTGCCACTGAACGCTAGAAAGATGCGTGTGCTATTTTCTGCAGGGTACCTGACAGCGTTCCAATAGGATGTCAAATTGTCACTGGGTGTTGGCGGCCTGGCTTGAGTTAGAAGAAAATTGGCGAGATTTGCATAAAAGGCGAATCTAAGAAAAGCGTAAATTGCAACCAAGAACAGCAGCGATAACACTGCTCCGTAAACATATAATGAGAGTTTCCTATTTCCGTTCTTCATACTATTTTGGAAACCGGTTGCAAACGCAAAGGCAGCTGCTAAGGTTGCGAATATTAGGGCCGCATGAGCGAGCGCCTCCTGAACAACATAATTTAAGAGGTCTGTCTGTAAATCGAAAGCGATGATTCCGTACGATAAAGAAAACATTGTATTCTGGGATTCTAGTCGTTCTTGGGAATTTAATTCTAACCTGCCTACCAATCAAAGCTCTTGCAAACGAGTAAGCTATGTCTGTGCGGACCACTAGACCCGAGGACGAGACCAATTTGTGTCTAAACAGGCAGTTCTTAACCAATCAGAGAACTTGGCCGCCTAGTGATTCATAAATTCTGCAAATCGAATCGAGCACGTGGGGCTTTGATCTTTTTAACCTAACTGAACGCTTTAGCTGCCTCTGAAGGTGTCCAGGCCTTCAGCGTTGTAGTGCGGATGTTACCAAGGCTACCCACGCTCAGTGCAATCTTCATCAAAGCCTCATCGCTCGGCGCTTCGACTAGCGTGGCTCCATCATACTTGCCCAGAGTATACCAGAACTGAACTACTTTCCCGCCGTTCTTCTCCACGAGTTGCTTGAACGCTTCAACTCGTTTCGGTGAATCCCTGAAATTGCGTATGCCCTCCTCAGTCCAATTCCAGAGTACTAGATAGCTCGCCATGGTAACCATTTTTTCTGGTCCTGATATAAGAGCTTGTCCGGTTGATTCAATTCCGCTTAGCTACTGTGATTTGGCATAGTTAGGCGTCGAACACGAAACGATTAGATTGGACTTAACTAATCAACCTCAACTCTTTGCGTTGTGTGTCCGCGCCACGAAACCTACACAGGTAGAAAGAAGGGGGGCTGCGAGGTTACTCGAAGCGTTAACCTACTTGGCTTTTTGAAGGCCTCTCTTAACGTCATCGAGGGTCATCGCAGGATGGAATTCAACTTTCGCGTTGACACCTTGGAAGAGCGGTTCAGCTAGAACAGGGATCATGTCGGCGCTTGCAACGTCCGCTACGAATAACACTGTTCTCTCTCCGCCTTCTTCGTAGAAATAAACGACTTCAGGCTTCACTTTAGCGAAGTAATTCTCTAAAATCTTGAATCCGTTCGGATCCTGAATCATTCTATTTCCCGCTTCTGTCGGAATCTTTGCGCGAATCACGAATCTTATCGTCTTTCACCTCATGCAAAACCTCCGACCATTCCGCTAAATAGCCTTCCTACTCGCCTCCACACCTATTCGTTTGTAGCGCACCATCAACCCCAACACTAACTAGCTGCTTTTCATTTCTCAGTTTGCACGGGTTGTTTAAGGTCGAACTCATTGCCATCTGGGTCGAGAAATTCGCAGAGCCACTCTCCCCAATCCATTTCTTTTGGCGAATTCGTGAAACGTACGCCCTTCGCCCTCAACGTCACATATTCAACTAGGATATTGTCCGTGAGGAAAGTGATTCCGGTAGGGCCGGGTTCGACTCTATGCTCCTCCAATTCACAAAGGTGAATCCTAGTCATCGGCCTTCCTAATCCAAGCTCGACCCAGTGACCCGGATTATCAAGTGATCCCTGTACGCTGGCATTCGAATTAGGTACAGCCGGTCCGATGTATGCGACAGGTAGACCTAGTACGTCTTTGAACCATTGCAGGGCCTTCCTTCGGTCAGACACAACCACTGCCACAGTGTCAATACCAACAATTGTCAATGATGGCTTACCACTTGTCTTTACAGAATAGGTAATCTTGAGTGTATGTACTGCTGGTACACACACATTTACGAAAAGACTTGAACTGGTTCCTGTAGTAAGGAATCAGCTGATTCTACTGATTCTTCTTCGTCTGCTTCGCTTCAGGAGCGGTCGTCTCGTTCCTTGCTTCCTTGATCTTCATGGTAATGCTCTCTCTCGTCAATCCCGCCGACATGGCGCTCCTGACGATTCCCTTCCTCAACTCTTTACAAGCATCTCTTAGCGCCAGATAGCGCAGTGAGTTGTCTCCGTTACCATTCTTGATATCCTTGAAGAGGACATCACATTCGTTTTCCTGCTCAACCAACTGATGGATTCTGCTGTCGAATTCAACGTCCGTCGTCATGAAAATCACAATCGCGTTGGGCTGCGGGTATAAATTACTTAGTCCAAAAGTAATAGAATAAACGAATGATTTTTTCTTTCAAGTTGCCGTAAACTTTACAGCGCATTGCTCCGAAATACAGTTTGTTCAAGCGTGTGGTCAGGTAAAGCGTAAAGCGCACATGTCGAAACCAACGCATACACGAAGAGAAGAGCTAGTGCTGCACTCTGGTTATAGATGCAGGGGTGGTTCGGACCTTATGGGTTATTGGCTTGTTTCGAAGAGTCCCACTGGATTGCCTTCCGGGTCCAGCCCGACCGCAAAGGCTCCCATTTCGGGAATCGGTGTCTTCGGGACAATGATCTTACCGCCTAGGCTTTGGAGCTTCTTGCTAAAGTCATCCACGGACTCGACCATCACATAGTTCAATGGGCGCTGGTTCGGGTCCATTCTCTTCATCATGCCGCCATTCGTACCCGGCCTTTTCATTGCTTCTGCCTCGTTTTGGGCGGTTCCGGGTCGGGTTTCAATCATCCAGTAATCACCCATTTCTCCCATTGACATCTTATCCATCTTCCAGCCAAAGAGATTCTTGTAGAACTCCGATAGTTTCTCGGGGTTGTTTGCAGGAATTTCGAAATGAACTACGGTGTGATCCAAAACTTTCGCCAAACCTCTCAATTGAGGCTCGCCATATTAAGATTAACGGGACCTTTTGGAAAAAGTACCATAGAGTACCATTCCGTACCATTCAACTCGTGAACGCGCGCACGAGAACCCTTCACGCATCAACCAGTGTGTGAAATATTGTGGTTTCCCACCCACCATATTCGTTCACTAGGGATCAGAATCTGGGGATTCTTGGATACATGTGTTTTAGAATTCCGCGTTTGAATGGGTGAACCTTGCTGGCTAGGAGCTCGGTTAGAAGGTAGTAGCTTGTTTCGAATTCGGCTGGGGAGTTGTTTCTGAATTTCAACAGGTGTACTTGTCCTACCGGGGTCTCCCAGACCTTATCCCAAGCCTCGGTAGCTCCCGCGATTCCACGCTCACGGTTTCGACTCGCTAACACGTTTTTCTCCACAACCATCACGACCAACAATTTTGTGACACCCGGAACCTTAGTGCTGAGGAGGATATGGCGTGTTGAATTTAGGGGAGCGGTGGAGTCGATTATCACACTCCGTCGGCGTCTAAGTATTGAGTCTCGTAGAGTTGTTATTGTGTTGTAAACAAATTCTTCGTCTCTGGGTGGTTGGCCGGCTCCGAAGTACATGCTCCTCAACTCGTCCACGTTGAGCCGCACAAATTCATGGTTTTCAGAAATAAGCCGCTGGGCTAATACCGTCTTCCCCGACCCCGGGTATCCACTGAGCACAAGATTCCAACGGGGCATTGCTTCTCAGAGAAGTCTTTATTGTCCCGGAAAATAACTTATAGTAAGTGAGTGCGTCGGCAAAAAGTGGGTACGCGTGCCCATCATAGCCACGCGCACAATGGTCCTGCCTAGAATCTCACCAGGGCTGGAACTGTCGTCGCGGCCAGCGACCGTCTTAAGTATGGTCAAAACGAGTTGTACTCGACAGGCTGATGAAACTAGACCAAGAAGTTTTGAATTGGCTGCTGGAACCTAATCAACCAGCCGTCCGATACTATACACTCCTAGACTTACTAGACTATTCGAAAGACAATCATGAAGTTCTAAAGACCTATTCCAATATTCCGAGACTTGGCTGGGCGCATCAAATCCTCAAGGTGCAGAAGCCTGGCGGGTTCTGGGAATCGAGGAAGGATCTCTACACGCCTAAGTACAGAGCGACAAACTGGATGGCACTCATTCTCTCCGATCTAGGGTTAACAAATGAAAATAAGCAAGTAAGAAAGGCTGCCGATCTCTTCTTCAAGCAATGGCTTCCGATACCATCAGCGACGAACATATTCAACGATGAAGTATGCATCGTTGGCAATACGGCTCGGATGTTAACTCGTTTTGGATATGAAGATGATCACCGGGTCAGAAAACTGTTTGACCGGCTAATTGAGGACCAAAAAGTAGACGGAGGATGGCACTGTTTTGAATCATCCAAAGGAACTCTGGACTGCTGGGAGGCCCTTGCCGCCTTCGCGGCTTTGCCTAGGAGAAAGTGGACGCGGCGAATCAAACGTTCCGTTGAGAAGGGAGCAGAATTCTACTTGGAACGGAAACTGTTCAAGCAGGGACATCGACGCTACTTGCCGTGGCTCAGATTCCACTACCCCGTCCACTATTATTACGACCTTCTCGTAGGGCTAGACGTCATAACCAGTCTTGGATACGGAGACGACACACGCCTGAAAACGGCCCTACAAATCCTGCAAAGCAAACGCAGGCCTGACGGGACATGGGCTCTCGATGCCATACACCCTGATCTAGGCGCAGGGGCAGGTTATCGGTTCAGAAAACGACCCAAACGATTTGCGTTAGAGCGAGAAGGGCGACCGAGCAAATGGATCACCCTAACCGCTCTCAGCGTTCTGAAGAAAACCGAGAGAATGCTAGATAGCGCAACTCTATGAGATTTCGAACTCGTTCCCGTCAGGATCCCTTAAGATTGCGTACCTGCCCCAGCTTGTGGTAGTTAGTTCTTCCGCGAATTCTACTCCATTTTTCTTGAGCTCGAAATACGTCTTCTCGACATTGTCAGGATTGCTGGCCGGTACGAGCCGACCAGTTCTTTCGTCTTTGCGCGTGGTGCTCTCTCCGCACTGGAGCCAAATTCCGGTACGTCCTCCAGGCTGATCCTTCTCCCAATCATCGCATTTTCCGCAAAGGTGTAGAAGAGGGGCTTGAGAACCCTTAGGCTTCACAAAGACGGGATGCCCTTCAACCGCAACAATTTCGAAACCCAATTTGTCACGATACCATTCTGCTGACTTCTTTGCATCGTGAGCGAGAATAGAAACGGAACCAACTCCAGTAATCATAATTGTCCCGTCATCTCGATCTCCGTAATAAGATCAATTTCGAGGGTTGTTCCAGAACCATTGCATCTTAGGCGGTTCAATGTTCTCCTGCCATAGAAGGGCGATAAGCTCGCCGAGGTGGTAGAGTTGTTCAGTAAATGATTGGAAGAGACACTCTTCGATGGAAAGGTTGAACGTGACTCCTGAGGAGAGGACGAAGTCAACTCGTCTACTGAATTCTTGTTCGTTAGTGGTTTTCAGGAAGGCTGTGGGTTTTCCCTTCGACCTCGTCGAGATGCTGAAGGACCTGTGTCATGTCCGTATATTCTTCTGATTTCTTGCGCACGTATTCTCGCGACTTTCCATGGATCACCCAGTTGACTATCCAATCCTCGTTATCGATCATATGGACAAGAATGTTCTTCATCGTGTAGAAGCTTGCTTCCCTGTTCTTGACGACAACATCAACGGGCAGTTCAGAGAGCTTCTCAGCGAAATTTCTTCTCACGCGGGCTGAATATGAATACAATTCAGTTATGGTGAACAAACGGAATCACACGGGACAAGCGCCTAATTCGCGCCGCAGCTAGAAAAGGGATAGTTTGATCGCAAGATTCGGAGTCAAACTACTTATTTCGTCACGCCCAATAACCGGCCATGTCAAGTATCAATCCGAGCGAGGTCGAACTGCAACTGGAAGCTCCGAGACAAGAGAGGTTGCACACGGACTCACAGATGTGGGCAGCTGTCCTAGCCAGAGACAACCGCTGCGATGGTAGTTTCGTCTTCGCCGTGCGATCAACGGGGATCTACTGCAAACCGTCATGCCCAGCCAAACGCCCCAGAAGGGATAAGGTGGTATTCTTCTCTGCCCCGGCAGAAGCTGAGGAATCTGGGTTCCGCCCGTGTCGCCGATGCCATCCAAGGGATATCGGAACATTACGCGGGAATTGGGGCGGTTGATGGTGTGTGCAAGTACATCGAAGCCAACCTCGACCACAAACTCACGCTCTCAGATCTCAGCGCCCACGCAGGGATCAGCCCGTATCACCTACAACGAACGTTCAAACAAGCTGTTGGACTCTCTCCTCGCGAGTACATCCAAACCCGGCGGCTAGCGAAGATGAAACTGTTGTTGAAAAAAGGGCATACGGTAACGAAAGCACTCTACGGGGCCGGGTTCAGTTCGAGGAGTAGATTCTACGGTAGTTCTAATCAATTTGGAATGAGTGCCGGCGCGTTTCGCCGGGGAGGCGAAGGTTTGAGGGTCAGTTACTCAGTCGTGAACTGTCCATTGGGACGCCTGCTGGTTGCAGCAACGGAGAGGGGATTGTGCGCTGTATTCATGGGAGACAATGACACTATAGTCGAATCCGCACTGTCCAAAGAATATCCACGCGCAGACCTCTATCGCACTAACACTGGTCTTCAGAAATGGATCACTGCAATCATGAACTATTTCGACGGCCGGGAAGTTAACCTCAACCTACCTCTGGACATCGAAGCAAGCACCTTCCAACGCAGAGTCTGGAAGGAAATTCAATCGATTCCTTACGGTAGCACTAGCACCTACAGCCAGATCGCATCTGAATTGGGCGAGCCCAATGCCGCCAGGGCAGTAGCGAAGGCCTGTGCAACGAACCCCGTGTCACTCATCATACCATGCCACAGAGTTGTTGGAAAGAATGGCGATTTGCGAGGTTACCGTTGGGGCGAAAAGAGAAAGAAAGAACTACTAACTCTTGAAAGCGCCAACCAATCTTAGTCTTCACGGCTCTTAGTTTGGTAACCGAAACGAATCTTGAATCGTAGGTGGCGACTCCACAGTGCATAGTGAGGTAAGTCCCAATAAATTTCCAAATGTCAACAAGGCTGTATTAGCCAGTTATGGACTCGTTGTCGCTCTGAGTCTGATATGGGGGCTCGCTTTTGTTGCCATCCGAAGGGCCGAATTCGAATTAAGCCCTCAAAATCTAACAGTGCTCAGGTGGCTCTTGGCGTCGGCTGGGTTCTTGGTGTTGGCTCCCATTTATGGGAGACCAAAGAAACCTCTTCAGAGGAAGCATGTCCCACGCTTGCTCCTCGTTTCTTTCGCGAGCGTCGTCGGTTATCATCTTTCACTAAACTACGCTGAAACGATCGTGTCCTCCGGCCTTGCCGGCCTCCTGATCTCCTTCGGTCCCATATTCATCGTCCTACTATCCTCCATCTTCCTGAAGGAAAAGATCGGAAAGAACTTGATATTGGCATTGGGGTTAGCGCTCGTTGGCGCAGCCATACTAACCATAAACACCGATCTCACATTCCAAACGATTACGGGGCCGTTTGCCGTCATACTAGCAGCATTCATGTACAGCGTTTACTCCGTTGGGTCAAAACCATTGGTTCACGAATATGGACCCATTGCGGTCGCGATTTGGGCCGCGTTGATCGGTACCGTTTTCACTTTTCCATTAATCTCCTGGAATTTCTTTGTACAGATCTCCACCCTATCTCTCGCTGGATGGTTTTCGGTCGCGTACCTAGCAATTATCAGCACGGTTATCGCAAACATGATACTCTACACTCTGATCGGTAGCCGCACAGTCTCTAGGCTTTCTGTGCAACTCTACTTGATTCCACTCGTAAGCTTGGTTGGAGGAATACTGTTGCTCGATGAGGCTTGGTCGATATTCACCATTATTGGCGGATGCTTCTTGCTCGCTGGAACCGCCTCGCCACACACAAACATTAGCCTGCAAGTAATTGGAAGACGAATGACAATTATACTTCCCAGTTCCTGCTTACAGGCGGGTTGAGTTTTGAATCTGGAAGATCGGATTTTGATTCTAGTACCCACACTGTTCTTTTTCATTACGGTCGCTTGGGGTTATCTGTTCCAGAATGTCATTTATGATGAGATTCAAGAGGCTGACCGTGCGCACTTCCAGAAAATGAAGACGCTCCTAGGTCCGCATTTTCATCAAGTCACGTATTCAGACGCAATCTTCCTCTTCATGGTCAACGGCATAGTTTGGATCCTTCAATTGTATCGGTCGGGACTCGGTGTCATAGTAATGGTTACGGGCGTTATCCTATCCGTAACCGGGCTTTTGGTTAGTTTCATGTGGCGATACGAGCGCGGGAGCAATATCTCAAACTGGATTATGTTAGCTACGTTGATTGTGGCCGCGCTAGAATTCATCATGTTCATCTTCATCCCGTAAACACTAATGGTTGGAAACTGAAAGCAGGATCACTCGACACGGAAAAACCGCCTTCACACCTAGGAAGATCCAAATATCGATTTTCTGAAGCCCATTTTCAAATGTTAAACCTCGGAGGCTTACTAGAGAAGAAACTGGTAAAGTAACTCAGTTTAGTCGGAAAAACTTCTTTAGCGCTACCAGTCGAAAACTGGGCCATGTCCAACGTGCAACGTTCAGCATTTTCGGATTTCGTTAGGTTGATGCATCTCCCGCTCCCACTCTGCGTCCTGGCGTTTGCTACGATTGGCGCTGCTCTCTCTGAAAGAGTCTACTTGGATCGGTTGCTCCTAACTTACCTCGGAATCCTACTAGCCCTCTGCCTGGGAGCGTACAGCCTGGATGAACTCCACGGAAGGCCGTTGCATACACAATTCGGGGACACAACGCTTCGCTGCTTGGCTATTATTGGAATATCAGGCGGGGCCATAGTGGCCATTTACCTAACCTGGACGATTAATCTTGGAATTGGATTTCTCGCAGCGGCCGCGGCCTTCTTCGTCTTAGCGTACAATCTAGAACTCTTCGGTGGGCGATTTCACAATGTGGGCTGGTTCGGCGTGAGCTGGGGTGGCTTGACAACATTCTCCGGCTACTACATCCAGTCCCCGACTATCACATTCCAACCTCTATTAGCGTCGTTGACGGCGGCGCTTCTAGGCATCAGCATTGTTCTTCTAACGCATAGATTTCGACCACAACAATTGTCCAAGAAACTTGGCACTATCCCAAACTCGGATATCATCGAATTCTCACGTTATGCACGAAAGTCCGTATGGACAGTCGTGCAATTGGAGTGTTATGCGATAATCGCGTTAGCTATTGGGTTGATTATTCCAAAACTAATCTGATGCGAGTTACTTTCGTGCCCCCACTAACGCCACGATCCCCAAACTCATTTTCTCCACCAATGTACTCCGAAAGCCTGCTTCCTCGAGAAGTTTGCATATCTCAGGCACCCGAGTCGAGACTAGGATCGTGTTTGCGAGGTAGATCAGCGTTCGGTTCCAGTAGATAGACACGATGCGGCCGAACGTTGGGAGGACGTGGAATATGTGAAAACGGTAAACCATCCACACGAAATTGTTGTCTGGGTGAACAAAATCAACCGAGAAGAACCATCCCAATCGCGTCAGGACCCGCAGGCTCTCTTTGAACACGGCTAGCTTGTTTGCAAAGTTACGCAACGCCAAGCCTATAGTAATGTAATTGAAGAAACCTTCACGGAACGGCAGTGATTCCCCCACTGCCCTAACGAACTCTATCGAACAGTTGCTCTGAGGCGTTGTGTTCTTTCGTCTGGCCACGCGAAGCATTGCGGGGCTTAGATCTAAGCCCACAATCAGGCTTCCTGTTCTTGCACGACGTCCAAGTTCGAATGTAACCAATCCCGTTCCACACGCGAGATCCAATACCATGATCTCGTTGCGAAAATCTATCTTAGATAACATCCTACCTCGCCAAACAGAGTCGAACGTGAAGGTCATTAAGTGAAGAAGCCGGTCATATTCAGTTTCGACATCGGTGAAGATGGTCTGAACGAACTTCACTTTTTCGACGAACTTGGTTGGGATTTCCATTAGGGACATGACCTGAAAGTTGACTCCAGGCGAGGGAACGGTTAAGTTGGGCAATTAGTCAGCTAACATCTGTTTAACCATGTATCAGATTGAGGAAGCTAAGGTCATCGAGGAGATAAGAAGGCGCGGCTCAAAACGCGTCCTCCTCCAAATGCCCGAGGGCCTAAAACCGATTGGGTTCAAGCTCGCGAGGCTTCTTGAGAAGAAAGGGGAAGTTGAGGTCTTTGTCTCGGGCGACCCATGCTATGGGGCTTGCGACCTCGCATTAACCCCGAAGGCACACATTGACGCCGATCTGCTTGTGCATATCGGCCACGCGGAGATACCGGGTGAGTTTCCTGAAGAGAGCGTCCTGTACGTGGAGGCGCACGCCGACGAGCCTGTAGATGAACCGATGAAACAGGCCGTAAACATGTTAGGAAACGAGCATCGGATCGGCCTTGCATCAAACATTCAACACATCCATCAACTTGGCAAGGCGAAGGAAATTCTGGAGAGTGGTGGAAAGGAAGTGGTAATTGGGAGAGCGTCAGGCTGGCTGCGATATCCCGGTCAGGTGCTGGGTTGTGATTATGGGAGCGTTCGGGCGATCGCGGAGAAGGTGGATGCTATCGTCGTGTTGAGCGGAGGAGACTTTCACGCCCTCGGGATACCGTTAGCAACGGGCAAACGGACAATCGTAGTCGATCCCTTTCAGCAAACGGCCAAGGACATGACCGAAGACTGCCGCAGGCTGCTCAGGAAGAGGTGGATCAACATCGAGAGGTTCAAGGAGACGAAGAGAGTAGGTATCATTGTAGGAATGAAGAGCAGTCAAATGAATATCGCCCTAGCACGGCGTCTGAAGGAACTGCTGGAGGCGAACGGGCAGTCGACGATTCTCATATGCGCGGCAGAGGTGATTCCTGAAACCCTCGAGTCATTCACAGACCTTGAAGCATACGTGGAGATCTCGTGTCCACGAATCAGCACCGATGACCAAGAAAGGTATCGCAAACCAATGCTGAACCCTGAAGAGGTCATGATAGCGCTCGGCAAGAAAAGTTGGGAAGAGTACACGAAGGGTATGACGTTGGAAGAATGGCACTAAGGCAAGTTGCCTTGCCCACCAGACCGATCAAGATTCGCAAAAAGGATCTGGCGATTGCATTACAGGGAGTGAACCCTCACCCGAAACCCGAAGTTGCCCTCGAACAATACACAATCCCAGCCGATCTGGCCGCCGAAATTCTCTTCACGGCTTGCTACACTTACGATAACATCCAAGAGAAAAATGTCCTCGATCTTGGAACCGGAACGGGTAGACTAGCGTTGGGCGCCTCGGTTCTCGGTGCAAGGGTCGTTGTTGGTGTTGACTTAGACGCTTCAAGTATTCGTGTCGCATCACAAAGCGCGAACGTTCTTGGTGTAGAGGCGGGTTGGGTTGTCGGAGACATCGGGATCATTCGAGGTTCCTTTGACACGGTTCTCATGAACCCTCCTTTCGGCACCAAGCAACCTCACATGGACATTCAGTTCCTAGAATGCGCCCAGAATCTAGCGCCCGTCATCTACAGTATTCATAAGTCCACAACACGCAACTTTCTTGGACAATGGTTCCAAAACCACGCACTCAAAGAGGAACGAATCATGAGCACAAAGATGGAGATACCGCATCAATTTTCCTTTCACAGAAAACCGAAACGGTTCGTTGAGGTAGATGTGTTCCGAATCCTCCGAACTTAACGGGAATTTGAACCGGTGCTTATATAGTAGGTTGCAGCTATCACTCGCGAATCTCCGCAATCATCGATCTTCAATCGGTATGCGATCATCAGAGGCGTGATTGCGTGGTAAGGTAATGAGGTTTGAGTAAGACACCAAATGAAATGATTCAACCGGTACTACCGGGCGATAAGATAGGCGTCATAGAACAATTCTTGCCCGGTGCCGGGACATATGAAACTGAGGGCACAATATTCGCAAACTACACGGGTAATGCACGGATCGACCTAAAGAACAAGAGAGTAACGGTTGTGCCTGCGACACGAACAGTACTACTTCCGAAGGAAGGAACGACAGTCATTGCTTCCGTAATTCATACCCAAGAGAAGATGGCTACCGTAAGCATCTGGAAAATTGATGACAAGGCCATCCAGACCCCCTTCACAGCAATACTTCACATTTCATCCTCCAGCCCACGTTATGAACAAAGCATGTCGGATGTTTGTAAGGCTGGAGACATCATTCGCGCTCGAGTAATCGACATGACTAACCGCATCCCACAACTAACAACAGCGGGACGAGGGTTAGGAGTAATCAAGGCGTTCTGTTCAAATTGCGGAAGCGTACTGGAGTTCACGAACCGGAAATTGCAATGTCCCTCGTGTGGAAACATTGAAAGGAGAAGACTCGCGGAAGATCTAATGAAACCAGAGGTAGAGGTGGAGAGAAGTGGAAGTTAAGGTTCTATCAAAGTCGAAAAACGAGCTTAGGCTCGAAATAGTCGGCGAGGACCACACGTTCTGCAATCTACTACAGAACGTTCTGCTCGGAGACAAAAACGTTGAACTGGCTGGCTACGATCAACCACATCCCCTCATTCGTTCGAGCATCATTTACGTTAGAACGAAACGCGAAGTGTCACCTGAGAAAACATTGTTAAACGCACTCGCAAACGTACAGGAACTCAACAAGGAATTCAATGAGAAATTCGCCAAGGCCGTCGAGCCTAGCTGATGAGTACTGCAGAACCAATTCAACACGTCATGCGCGATCGACAGCTGGCAAGCTTGGGAGACGCTTTCATTAACTTCGTATACTCCCTAGCCCTAACCCAGGCTAACGGCTACCCCAAAGGCGTGAAAGTCAGCGACAAGATCCTATCCGAAGCCTTCAAGCAAGCCGGCCTAAGACAATACCTAGGGACACGATTATCAAAGAAGGACCTCGCAAACGCTTCCGAATCGCTACTGATGGAAGCTTACCGCAATCAACTCCTAACGATCGAAGAAAGCGTTCGGGTCCTAAGCCAAAACCCGGATGGGCCTCAAGCAGGATTAACCGACCTCCTGAAACTAGCTGCGGAACGTCTTCCGCGGGCGTAGCGGTTAGAGGTTGATTAAGAAAGAAGCTAGAATACTGGGCTTAAGCGCAGCCCGCAAAGGTCGCACAATCCTAGTCGTCGGTGTAGTCTTCAGGGGCTGCTTATGGCTAGACGGGGTAATCAGCTGTACCCTAGAAATGGACTCAGAAAAACCAGAACTCAACGTTATCTGGAGTTATCAAGGGTTCGAAACAATATTCACAGCTTCATGCAATAATCTTGAAAAAACCATTCGTTGCTGGCTGGAAAGTAAACCTAGCCGATTTAGCTCGCCGCGTGAAGCTTCCAGTAATCGCGACCACCAAACGACGCATGACGAGGGCGCGGGGGATCCAAGGCTATGATATCATCGTCAATAGACACCATGTTTCAGTTTGGGCGGTCGGGATCCATAGAGAGGATGCGGAACAATTGCTCAACGTAGCTTGTACTCCCACCAGCACCATACCGGAGGCGGTTAGGATTGCAGATTTACTGGTTGAAGAAGCTTCGACGCGTAGGTTTTCTCGCCCAACGGCGAAAGGTTAAGATTACCAAAAACCATTCCGGCGCCCAAGACTCTTAAGCTCGTAGGGATTATGGATATCTCCGGAGACTTTGAGGCTTTGTCAACACTCATATCTCCTGAAGAAGTTTTTCAGCTTCACCCAAAGATTAGGTGGGCGTCATTCTCGACCGAGTCCGGCAGAATCGCGTTCTCTCAAATGCGGCCGGGTCTTACAAGCTATACTCCCGAAAAGGACGATAGGGCGTTCATGGAGTTCGGGCCTCAGTTGATGACAGGTATCGCTGAACGACTCTCTCCAACCGGCGGCGCTGGAAAGGTTCAAAGCCTCATCGTAAACCTCGAGAAAGACTCCGTACTCCTAGCACCGCTCAGAGGTGGGTATCTAGCTCTCTCAGCAGATAGAGCCGACGCGGCTGCCGTGTTCAAAGAAGTCGAACCTATGATTCGGCGACTATGAATAACCCTCGCTGAACATTCCCTCTCCACATTACTCATTTTCATGATGCTCATGCGGTTTTCAGTAGTCTATATCGTGTGGAATCGAAAGAAGACGGCGCGGTAGCCCGTTGGGTGAAGTCAAACACGCGCTTTGTTGAGTCAAGACGAGCCGAAATCAAGCAACGCTTAAATGGAACTCGTATTGATTGGCTCGCTGGTCGTTATCAAAAGTGCAGTTTTGCCCGAAGTGCGGCCTCCGCTTCTGCCCACCAAGAAACAGAAGACGGTTGTGCTTAGCTGTCCAAAATGCGGCTACGAAACCCACCGTTCAGACCGCACCGTGCAGAAACTTGAGCAACAGAAGGAGAACGTAGTCGTGATCGGCAAGGAGGAACAGAAGATTCGAACCTTGCCTAAGACAAAGGTTGATTGTCCGAAGTGCGGGCATAAGGAAGCATTCTACTGGTTGGTTCAAACCCGTGGCGCTGACGAATCGTCAACGCAGTTTTTCCGGTGCACGAGCTGCGGAACAACCTGGCGAGAAAATTCCTAGGACCTCCAGTTCCGGCTGCCACCGCTCAATTAAAATGCGTAGGCTTGGCTCACTAGGGCACATTCGAATACTCGGTGGTTAATGATTGTTCAAGGCAACGATTAGTGATGCTAGACTTTGGAGGAATATGCTTGCCGCCATATCAACGCTGATCGAGGAGGCGGACGTTAACGCTTCGCCCGAAGGCATCAAACTCCGCTCGATGGATCCATCCCATGTGGCCATGGTTGACTTTGAATGGAACAAATCCGCGTTCGAAGAGTACACTTGCCTTCAGCCCACAAAAATACGGCTTAACGTAACCGACATTGTCAAGAAACTTAGGGGCGCAGGACAAGAACCACTCGAAATGTCATACGACGAAACAACCCGCAAACTGAACATGGTCATCAAGGGTAAGTGGAAGACAACATTCACACTCCCAACCCTCGATCCAGGCGATGAGGAAGTCCCGACACCTAAGATTGCTTTCAACACGAAAATCAAGATGATTAGCTCAAGTTTCAAAGACATAATCGACCAGATTCAAACCGTCAGCGACAACGTTAGATTCGAGACAACTTCGGACAAATTTATCGCCGAAGCGGTTACGGAACTGAGTGGAGCGAAGATCGAATTGGAGAAGGGTAGCGATGTTCTGTTGGAACTTGAGGCAAAGGAACCTTGCAAGGCAACATACAACCTCAACTACCTCGCGGAAATATCGAAAGCCGGATCATCGGCCGCGGAACTCGTGACGCTTGAGTTCTCAACGAATATGCCGGTAAAACTGGAGTATGAAATGCCACAGCAAGGCAAGCTGCTCTACTTCCTCGCACCAAGAATTGAAGCGGAGTAGACGCCTTAACCCCCAAATGTACGAACTCTTGCAGTTGTATTTCATTGCGTAGAGGCGGTTAGCACGCAGACGCTTCTGACGAAGCTCGATCTTGCAAAGTTCCCATTCACGTCAGAGGCGTCGAGCTACATAAGGTCTCGAAGCATCGACCCTATAGAGTTGACTCGACCGGAACTGGTCCCAATCCTTGAGCGTGCGATGGAACGAATTAGACAGGGTGTGTTCACTGGGAAAATATCGGCTGACTTGACACAGGAAGATGTCGACATCCTCGCGTACCCAACCGCGTTGATGTTGATTAGTTCGGTTGGGGACGATAGGACTCGACGGCGGTATGCACTTGCCGAGGCTAAGCGAGCGTACGAGCTGCTCCGGTATGAAAATCCTGAAAAATTGCTTCAGATCGCCACTGGTTCCTTCAGTTGGGATGCGAAGCTGATTGAAAGGGATGTAGGAGAGACACATTTCGAGTTTGCGCTGCACTTTAGTTTCTACGTGCGGAATTCTGCTAGAATTCACGATTTGAGGTGGAAACTAGTCAACCGAGTGCTGACGGGAGGGTACGTTCTCCTTCCCCGCGAGGACTTCGCCAGGCTTCTCGAAGAGGAGGTTCAGGGACGGGTTCTTGAGAAAACAGCCGACAAAACCGTGGCACTGCCTGACGAGCTTGCGCGACGAGTCGAACCGCTCAGTTCCATGCTGAAGGCTAGGTCTCAATATCTGGCTACGGATGAAATGCCGCATGCGGTTATGGCTTCAGCGATGCCTCCTTGTATGAAGAACCTGCTCAGCCTTCTTCAGACTAGCAAGCACATATCGCACATGGGGCGTTTCGCTATGGCCGCCTTCCTACTCAACATAGGAACCAATGAGGACGATCTCCTCAAAATGTTCAAAGCGTTCAGCGATTTCGATGAACGCATCGCACGTTATCAGGTGGAACACATAGCAGGTAAACGTGGCTCCAGAAGACAGTACACGGCGCCTAACTGCGCCACAATGCGGACACACGGCCTATGCGTCAACCCAGACGAATTGTGCGCGAGCATAACCCATCCTCTATCCTACTACCGAAGGAAGTCAAGATTCCTCATGCGTCGGGAACGAAACAAACCCAATCGCGAACAACCTCGAAGAACCAGGGATTAATCAGTGAAAAAGGCCGGCGCGGTAATTGTCTCATTGGCCTTGCTAATTGTTCTCGGGGCAATGGTTCCTGCAACGCCCTCACACCAAGCGCCGGTAATCATACAAGGCTCAATCCCTTTTGCCGGGTCCTTCTCTGTTCTGGTAGAGAGCCAACACGACTTCAGCCCAACCGATATCCAACTTCTTGAAAGTTACGGTACGGTTACCACAGTAGCCGGACCGGTTGCAGCTATCCAAATCAGTTCATCAGCGTTAGCTGAGTTGGCCCGGCTCCCATTCATCATCCGTATTGAGAAATCCTATCCTCTCAGCGTTGAACTCGATAAGAGCGTACCCGACACTGGCGCTCCTCAAGTCTGGAATGAGGTCAAAGATCCATTCGGTAGAAACGTCACCGGAGCAGGGGTGATTGTTGGGTTCGTCGACACAGGAATTGATACAACGCATCCCGATTTCACTTTTCCAAATGGCACCACCAAGATTCTCTACGTATGGGACCAGACCACCGCAGGCCACCCACCTTCGGGTTTCAACTACGGGTACGAGTGCACATCGGTGGACATAGGAGCGAAAACATGTCCGGAGAAAGATACGTTTGGGCATGGGACGCATGTGGCCGGAATCGCAACGAGCACTGGTATGGCGACCGGCAATTATACTGGCGTTGCGCCAGGTGCGAGCATAATTTTCGTGAAGAGCGGCTACGAGGTATGTAATGGAGATAGCTGGACTTTTAACACGAACCAGATTCTCGACGGCATAAACTACATGGTAAGAAAGGCAGCCTCGCTTCGAATGCGTTTGGTCGTCAGCCTCAGCCTAGGCGGTAACATTGGCGCCCACGACGGCACCGACCCTTTCGAGCGTGCCCTCGACGCTTTCGTCAAAGCGGGAACACCAATCGTTGTCGCTGCGGGCAACGCAGCCGAGGATCAAGACCACATTGACGGACAAATATCCCAAGGTCAAAACACCACATTCCAACTTCAGTTTAAGCAAACAACAGTCGACGTAGCCATAGACATCTGGTATTCCCCGCAGGACCAAATCTCCGCGACACTACACGTCCCCGACGGAACATCCTACCCGGTGCTAAGTGTGCCTGGAGGAATAGTCACCAGCTTCGGGGAACTCAACACAACCACAGCTTCCTTCCCTAACGGTAACGAACTCTACATCGAGGTTAACTCGACCAATCCCTTGCCACTAGACGGTTGGGGTGTCAGTTTGATCGCGGACCAAGTTCACTCTGAAGGATTCTGGAACGCGTGGACCGATTCCTCTACATGCACTTTTCCGGGCTCAGTCTTCTTGCCGGGAGATGGATACATTGTTGATTCTCAGGATACGATCGGTATACCCGCCACGGCAAGGAACGTCGTAACCGTTGGCTCATACGTCACAAAGACCTCGTGGGTGGGAATGGACGGAAACACATACGGCACAGATATTTCCCCGGGCGGCATCTCGTCTTTCAGCTCCCTTGGCCCAACTAGGGATGGCCGGACCAAACCTGATATTGTTGCTCCCGGCGAAGTCATTGTCTCGGCAAGGTCAAGTGCGGTACCCCAGACTCAGAGTGACCCCGACCGGTACCACAGGGTTCTGGCGGGCACTAGCATGGCGACCCCACACGTAGCCGGCACCATTGCTCTTATGCTTCAATACGCACCCAACCTTCAAGCAATCGAGGTTCCAGGAATCCTTCGGCAAACCGCACGCCTTGATGCGAACACTGGTCTGATTACGAATAGTTCTGCACTCTGGGGCTTTGGAAAACTAGATGCTAGGACCGCAACAGGTTTCTTCCGTCAAACCTTGGTGATCATTGGAATTCCTTCGGTGCTCACGGTTTCTATCCGCGTGAACGGAAGTGAAATCATGCAGGTGCCGGGAGGAACATGGGCTGATCTTTACTATCTAAAGGGGTCTACTCTAAATGTCTCCTTCGACCATCAAATCCAAGCAACCGCCGACACTCGCTATTCATATCAAAACGCAAAATCCACGGGCACACCGAACCCTGTGATCATAATCAATTACAATCCGCAATATCTGCTCACAGTCAACTCACCTTTTGGTCCAACTAGTGGGAGCGGATGGTATGACGCAAACAGTAACGCGACTTTGACGGCATCCGAAATTGTGCCGGCCCCAGGTTTTTTGGGCTATCTAGGTTCCGCGTACGTTCTGAGCTACTGGGCAACAAATGACGGCGCTACTCATTCAAACGTCATTTTGATGGATGGCCCGAAATCTGTAACTGCAGTCTATACTCCAACCGTTTCAGTACAAACATTCTCTGAGGTAATTGTCGTCTCGACGGTTGCTGTGCTTTCGGCGGTTGTATTTTCGAGAAGAAGGCTTAGCTGATCGTTCGGTTACGTCTTCTTCAGTAGTACGTCGGTGCCTTCGATTTTTACTGTGAAGGAGGTTTCGTCCTTCATAGGTGGTGGGCTAACCACTTTTCCAGTGGTAACGTCAAATTTGCCACCGTGCCAGGGGCAGATTACAGTGTTGCCTTCCAGTTCTCCTTCGTTGAGAGGCCCTCCCCTATGAGTGCACTTATCCGTAATCGCATAGAGCTTACCTCCAATGCTGGCAACAACCACTTCATCCACACCGACGGTTACCTTCTTGAGAGATCCGGCAGGAAAATCGGTAACCTGGCCTACCTTTACGAAGCCTTCACTCATCTCAATCAACCACTCAAAGGAATCCGAGGTCCCGCTTATGAACTGAGCGCATGCTAAAGCTATATGCTCGTCTCTCCCACACGATATTCGCGAAGACCTAAGAATTTGACGAATCGATGGGAAGAATTTGCAAGCTAAGACCCAAACGCAACAAACGCAGCGCTTCGAATTCCTTAAACTCAAATTCCAACAATACTACAAGGAAAGTGCTGCCTCGCTTAGGCCCCCCCCGTCGATGGTAGAACGCGAATTCGGATTCCTACTCTTCCGCGAAACGCGTAATGGTGAGGCATAAGGCGTTCCATGATTTCAGTCTGTTCACGAACTCACTGTTGTCACTGACGCCCTCCGACGTTTACTACTCCACAGCCTACTATCAGCACCCCGACCTTGAGATGGAAAGAAAAGGGTGGCTGGGCTCGGATGTGGTTTTCGATGTTGACGCAGACCACATCGACACACCATGCAAGGAGAAGCACGACATGTGGGTCTGCACTAGTTGCAAAGAAACAAGGAGAGGAAAGAAGCCGTTGAAATGCCCTAAATGCGGGAGTGAAAAACTTGAGGAAAAAGCATGGCTTTGCGATCGATGCCTCATCGCGGCGAAGGAGGAAGTGCTAAAACTCCTGGAATTTCTCGCGGAAGACTTTGGAATCAAATCAAATGAGATGCATCTCTTCTTTTCCGGCCACAGGGGATACCACCTCCACATAATCTCGGACAGTTTGAAGACACTAGACGACGTCCAAAGGAGAGAGATAGTGGATTACGTTATGGCGCTGGGGCTAGACCCCGCCGAACAAGGATTGTACCAAGACCTATTCGACAGTAAACACCCAATCATAGTCGGCCCAGACCTAACCGACCTAGGTTGGCGCGGAAGACTCAGCGCGCGGTGTATACCAGATTCTCACAGAGTGGGATCAGAACTCACTCGTTGAGCTAGGCTTCACTCGTGGCGCAGCTGCCCAGATCCTGAATGACCGTCAACGAATTAGAAGTGAGTGGTCGAGGAAGATGCTGTGGAGCTCATTTCAAGACAAATGGAGAATCAACGAAAAAATCTGGAGAAACATCGTCGAAAAAGCGATGAGCCTAGTCACGTTACCCGCGAAGATAGACACCGTCGTCACAACCGACGTGCACAGGCTGATCAGAATGCCGGGAACGCTGAATGGAAAGACCGGCTTGAAAGCCACAATGGTCAAGCTAGACCGCCTAGAGGAATTTGACCCATTCAACGAACCCGTCGTTTTCCAAGGAACACAGAAAGTCGAGATTACAGAAGCACCCGAACTTCGACTGCGTGACCAAACCTTCGGCCCATATACCGATCAGAAAGTTGAATTGCCACTTGCGGCTGCCGTACTGTTCGTCGCAAAGGGTGTTGCATCTCCGGTGAACTAGGCTTGTATAACGAGCTGTACAAGGCATGGAAGTCCGAGAAAACCTCTGAAAAGACTCAACCCCTCGCACCCGACTTCTATCAAAGGATGCAAAATTACCTTAAGGGGTTAGAGGAAGATTCTGCCTCGTTGGAGGCACACACTCTCCAAGGCCGCCTAGTTCTGAAAGAAAAGGAGGTTGTAGCCAGGCTTCTAAATGAATTGAAGGAGACAAGGCTTCAGAAACTCGTCAGCATCACAAAACATCACGGCAACGTGGATGCATCGGGCTTAACGGAGGAAGAGAGGAGCCTAGTCAAAGGCATTGACGACTCCATGCAGGCCTTCGAGCAAGGAGGGAGCGAGCCCGTCAGCGCCGCAACCACGACAGCTGAAGAACGAATTGAATTGTCAGTCGTAAGATTTCTGCAAGACATCCCCGAAATAGTTGGGACTGACCTAAAGATTTACGGACCCTACAAGAAGGAAGACGTAGGTTCTTTGCCTAACCAAAACGCACAGGCATTGGTTAAGCAAGGTGCCGCGAAAGAAATCGAAGTAAGAACTTTTCACAAAACCGCGAAAAAAGATGATGCGAACCGCCATCAACAATAAATAAAACACGCAAGGCTAGTAACGAATTCGAGCCGATCAGTATGAGAGTACCTAAGGAAATGAGGACCTACTGTCCAAAATGCAAGTCGCATACTGATCATCAAGTGTCGATATACAAGAAGGGCAAGGACAGAGCGATGGCCGTCGGCAACAGGCGGCACGCACGTGACGAGCTAGGGTACGGTGGCCAAAAGTTTCCGAAACTTAAGAGGACTGCTAAGACGACAAAAAAACAGTTGATCAAACTTACCTGCCGAACATGTGACTCCGCCACCTTCAGATTAGGGATTAGGCTTCGAAAACTAGAGATAACCTAACCAGCATATGCTCTTCTTCAAGCGATTCTGCTCGGTTCGCCGTTCGTTGAGGCATAACACTTATGTTGCATGGTTCCTGTCTCACAATTTCTTCGCTAGGTTGGGAATGAGAAATGGTCAAAGGAGAATTAATCCCGAAACCGCAGAGTAACTTCATCAGAGTCAAGTGCCCGAAGTGTGGGAATGAACAGGTTGTATTTGACAGGCCATCCCTTGCCCCGCACTGCTCAGTCTGCGACGAAGTCCTAGCTGACCCTACCGGCGGAAAGGCAACGCTCAAGTCTGAAGTAGTTCAAGTCCTCGGTTAAATTGGCGAATAGTAATGTCCAGCCCCGTTGAATACCCTGAAGTTGGCGACCTTGTCGTAGCCAGCGTCACACGTGTTGTGGATTACGGGGCATACGTCAAACTCGACGAGTACGACGGAGTCGAAGGATTAATTCACATTTCAGAAATCGCAAGCACATACGTAAAGAACATTAGAGTGCATGTGAGGGAAGGCCAAAAACTCGTCCTGAAAGTTTTACGGGTAAGCCCCCAACGCTTCCAAGTTGACCTTTCACTCCGCAGAGTCACCGGCCGCGAAAAATCCGAGAAGATGCTTGAATGGAAGAAGGTGAAGAAGGCCGATTCGATAATCAAAGGTGCGGTTGAACGACTGAAAGTTGGAGACGAAGACGTATCAAAGATTAGAGACGTCATCTACGAGAAATTCGATAATCCCTTCGACGCTTTTGAGGAGGCCGCGGATGAAGGAGAAGAAACGTTCACCAAGCTCGGAATAGCTGAGGATTGGGCCAAGGCACTAACCGAGGTCGCTAGAAGCAAGATCAGGCTTGAGAAAGCTAAGGTTACAGGCACCGTAGAATTAATCTGCGTAAAGACTGACGGCGTTGAAGCGATTCGACAGGCGTTGCATGGAGCGAAGAAGGTCAAGAAATCACGAGGGACCACAATCAAAGTGTACACGCTTGGGTCCCCGAAATACCGGTTTGAGGTTAGAAGCAAGGAAATAACGGATGCTCAGGCAACGCTGAACCTCGCCATGGAGGAAGCATTAAGCGGGATCAAGGGTCTTGGCGGCGAAGGACGCAAACTAGGTTGAAGTGGCTCATAAGAAAATGTCCTAACTGCAAGACTTATACAATGAAGCCGAATTGCCCCAAATGCGGAACACAAACCGTTACCGCACACCCGTCTAAATTCTCCCCGCACGACAAGTACGCCAAACTACGTCAACCGGAGAACCCGTAAGAACCCGACTATTTCGCTACAGAAGCTTTTCGGGTTTCTTGCTTACGACCTGCGTATGGTGAGGTATGTAGTGACAGGGTTGTAATTTACACCAGCCTGCAAAGTAGCAACTAGCGTGAAAGTGCCTGGGACGTCAGCCTTCCAATTGAAACTCATTGTGGGTGAAGTCATGAGTAGCGTGTTGATCGGGGTGAATGTCTTGTTGTCGAAAGTGTAGGCAATTGTTACGTTTGTGCCTGTGACGAAGGGTGAAAGGGATACATTCACTGTGATGTTTTGGCCTACGTTGAATGTTGATGGTGAGGTTGAAAGGGTTAGGGTGGCGTTCGCCTTTGTGACGAGTAATGGTTCGGGAGTTGAAGTTACTTCACCGTATGTTGCGGCGCCAAGGTAATGGGCACGGATTAGGTAGGTGCCCACGTCCGGGACAGCCGTGTAATTATACGCGCCGCTTGGTGCCGCGGTAGTAGTCCCAATTTGTTGCCACGACTGTCCGCTATCTACCGACGACTCTAGGACGACTTGCACGGGTTGAGAGGAGATTGCGTTTCCTTTGGTATCGGTTATGTTTCCGGACATGACCACCGGAGTGCCGTACGTAATCGGTGTTTTGACTGGGCGCATCGTGATGAAGTCGGATTTGATCAAGTTCACTTTGAATAGGTATACGAACTTGTTTGAGGACGAAAATACTTGAGTTAGGTATGGGGACGGTGTCGTTTGGGTGCTTGATGTGGTTATAGTCATCATGTAACCCAGCATCGAATTCGTGTTGAGCTGTGCGCTGGTCGTGATCGAGTCGTTAGCTATGACCTTGTTCGTTGCGGGATCTTTGATTATTCGTGCGTAATCGCTTGCTCCGGTTTGAGGGTTAGTGGTTGTTTCATCGAATGAGATTTGGTATTTGTTCCACATGGTATTGTTGCCGATGCGCGCCATCCAATACCATTTCCGTCCTCACCGAATCCTTGCCAGCCACCAGAGCTGCTACTCGAGGGAGTGATGAATATTGCCACGTATGAGACATTGTAGCGTTGAAGGTTGGGGATTGCCATAGATATATTGTCGAGGAATGTTTGGGCGATTACTGCTATCTGCGTCGAGTTTTGAGTCCCATTGTCTGCAATTGTACTACGCTGACCAAGGGCAGTTATCCAGTAGCCGTAGTCCCACCATGCGAAGACGACGGAGCCTGGGGGCGTGTTGAGTCGCATCCACGATAATGCTTGCAGCCAATCTTGGTATTGCAGTTCATTACCTCCTGAAGGCGCGGTTGGGATGCTGGAAGTGACAATCGTCGCGGGTTGATATGCTCCACGTACTGCGGTCCAGAATGTTGGAATAATCGCGATCAGCAGTATCAGGAAGATCGCGACTCCAAACTCTCTGCCGATTCGGGATATTACGCGAGTTTTGCGTTTTGGATAAATCACAGCTTCTCGCACGATGTCAACGGCTGGCTTCCCTAACTCAACCGTACCAATCGCTCCCAGAAGACAGAAGACCGGGGCAAGTAACAATGTGAGTCGTACGAAAGAGGCGGCGAAGTAGACCGCAGTGACCGCCCAGATGATGGTGAATATGTCTTCGTTTCTACCCCTCTGGATTACGAACACTATTCCGAATAGAATTAGGAAAGTTATGGCTCCGAATTCATAGAAGAAGCTCCCCCACGTTGCAGGTTGGTGTTCTGCGACACTCGCGATTATCGGCACATTGCCGCGGACGAATGGGTTGATGACTGCGTAGAATTTGCCGTACGGTATCAGAGCGATGTTGAAGTAAGAAAGAACTGCGACTAGCGCCGCAGTTCCCAGTACTACGGCCGCTAACGTGTAAATCCGCGTCTTGGTATTCTGAATATATGAGGATGCTTCTCGAGCTACCAGTACTAGTTCTCCGGCGAGAACCGCCAACCATGTAAGGTCGGTAAGTGAACCGAATCCGAGCTTCGGGACAAGAAATGGAGTGAGGAGAAGGAAGATGCCCATGGATAGGGAATAGCTGAGGAACAGTTTCTTCGAGTAGCGTCCAATCAAGACGAGGACAACGACGTAGAGAGGGATCAAGTCAAGCGGGAAGAGGGAGCCTGCCCATTCTGCGGCGAGATAGAAAAGTGAGAAGCCGGCGATTGATGAGTATACGATGGTCTTGCGTGTTGTGGAACTGGAAACTGTTGCTCGACGGAATGAGAGGAAGATTACAAGCATTAGAAGGATTCCAAGGGGCTCGTGACGTAGGAAACCAAGTTGGGTTCGACCGATGCTGCTAGGGTTCAGCGCCAAGAACAGAGCGGTTAACATTCCGGCGCCCTTTCCCCAAAAGTCCTTTCCAAGGAAATATGCGATCAACACTGTGATGGTTCCTGCAATAATGGGGAAGACCATGGCTACGTCAAACACGGCAACTCCTACACCCAAGAAGTGTAGCAACATTACTATGGCCGCAACAACGAACGCCTCCCCGTACAGATTCCAAGTCGGCATGTCGGCACCAAACGGGTACCAGCTCATGCTGTCATGCCATTGGAACCAAGCGAGAAAACCGTGGTCGACTGTGAATTGCGCCATTCGCCATTGAAGATATGGGTCAAACTCGTTGAGGTAGTATCCCCAGCGAATCGGCATTATTCGAACAGCTAGGGCGATTATCACAATCAACCCCAGAGCTATGTATTCAAGAACCGTCCCACGTGAAACCCCAGAGCGCGGCTTTGCGGATGCCGTCAACTCGTTCCGCGAGGACTTCGCGGTTTACGTATTTGCCGATGGCGCTCCGAGCTTTTCTCAGGGCTCGGCCAGTAGCTGACATTTATGCACCCGCAGATTTTTGAGGGTAGACTTTGAGCGCGTTATAAAAGGTTGATGAACGGCGAAGTACCTACTCTTTGATATCATCTATGCCCGAGTGATTGCTCGCTCCAAACATGCCTGGCTTGTGATGTGCACGAGTTTGATTTTCGACTCATTGCTGTCCGAAAGCCTTGTCAGGTTGAATGGCTGAGATAAGTCTGGTTTGGTAATTACACTATGCCGGATGCCTACGTGTCTTGTCCATCTTGTGGAAAGCCGAACGTTAGCGATGGGAGGTATTGCATTAATTGCGGTTCGATTCTAAATTCAGTATATTGTTCCCAATGCGGCACACCCAACCCGGATGGGTTGGAACAGTGTCTGGAGTGCGGAGCGCATATGCCGAGTTTGATGGGTTTTCGTTGGAATCCAATCGTTACTGTTCTTACCCCGACGTCTGCGATGATTGAGAGAACAAGCACGGTCCCTTACGTGAGCACTGATGATGAAAGTCCTCTCAAGTGGCTTCGATCAAAGTTGGAACGTGACTAGAGCCGTCATCGCTACTGGGTCCTGCGCGAGTAACCAAACTTGCTCGTATCGTAGAATGGGGTTTTCACCAATTTGGCTCCTTCAAGCCTGTCCCTGACTTTGACTTGGATCAAATTACCCTGGCTGGCGTATTGAGGGGTTACGTAACCCATTGCTATCCCCTTGTCGAGTAGCGGGGAGAGAGTGCCGCTGGTTACTTGGCCTATGTCTTCTCCCTTGAGTTGGATGCTGAACCCGTGCGCACGGTATCACTCGATTATCTGTTACAACCCCAACCCGCAATTTGCGAGGGCCATTCTCTTTGACCTCTTGCAAACTGCTTCTTCCAATGAAGTCCTTGCTGAGTTTAACGACAAAGCCTAATCTCGCTTCAAAGGGGTTTGTTTTATCGTCCATGTCCGTGCCATACAAACAAAGCCCCGCCTCAAGTCGCAATAGATCTCGTGCACCCAAACCGCAAGGTTCGAGGCCAATGGGTCTGCCCTTCTCCAGTATCCTATCCCAAACCGTCTGTGCGTTCACCAAATTTCCATTAGACGAATCCCAAACAAACACTTCGAAGCCGTCTTCACCCGTGTAACCAGTTCTTGAAACCAGGACTTTAGATCCCGCAATCGTCGCCCAATCGCACCGAAACGTGGCAAATTGCTAAGTGGTGCGTTGGCTAGTTTGGCGACCAAGGCAACCGCCTTCGGGCCTTGCACAGCGAACATTGCGACAGCGTCAGAAACGTCCTCAACCTCTACTTCAAACCCCTTCCCAGTCGATGTGAACCATTCGTAGTCGCTTGCGCGGTTGGCGGCATTGTATACGATCAGGTATTGATCTGGTTGTAGGTTGAAGACCAGAACGTCATCTTTGATTCCGCCACTTGGGTTACAGAGGAGCGAGTATTGACCGGCACCATTTGTGAGGGAGGAGACATCGTTTGTTGTAATGTGGTCTAAGAACCGTCGTGAGTCCCGCCCTCGAACCAAGGCTCTACCCATGTGACTGACATCAAAGATCCCCACGGCATTCCTAACCGCGAGTGATTCCGGAATAATTCCCTTGAACCAAAGAGGGAGATTGAACCCAGCGAACTCAGTTAAGTGCCCATTCCTATCATGAAAAGCCTGAATTTGTACGCTTTTTGGCAACCCGCTTCACTGAGGTAGTCTTACAGTAAGAAATTGAATATAGCGGCCTATTTCGCTACATCTTCGTTTGGAGCTATCTTGACCTTCTCGGTTTCGAAGTCGAGTTTTCTCTTACATTGAGGGCATATACCGTTGTGTCTCTGTATGATTTCTGTGGGAGTTTCGAGTTCCAACCCATGATAAAGGATTGAACCGCACTCCTGACAGAAAATCTTCTGGGGCATTACTCGACCACGCTTAAGAGCTCCCCACAAGCAAGGCAACATATTTTAGCCTCTTGGTCGTTCCCACTGCGCAGTGAATTCCGCCATGCTCGAAGGTCTCCGCATAAGATTTCGTAAAGTGCCATGGAAAATGCAACGGCTCTTCGGTAACCTAGGCTACTCGCTCCGGTTTTTCAGGGGGCCGACCTCGCGGAGAATAAAACCTTCGACAACCGTTTTGGCGTTGGCAGTAGTGCTCTTCGTTGGATTCGTTTTGGCCGGTGGAATCTATGATATCCTCGAGCATCCAATATCACTGCTCCCCACATCATACGGATATTCGGTGGTAATCCAGGGAACTCTAGGTCAACAGACCTTGAATGAGAGCCTAATTGCTGCGTTCCTATACTTCATGGGTGTAGCCGGACTCTACATGCTGCTTCGTAGTACGAGGTACGCATACAGACCGCGCAACGCATACCTGCTTCTAATACTTGGAACACTCACCGTTCTCGTAGTCGTATTCTACACCACGACACTGATCAACACGAAGATCGGTTGACTAGGTTTACCAGTAGTGCTCCTTCAACCCCAGAAGATAGGCACCAACATTCGTTAGCAAGTGGATAGGCGGAGTAACAACAAGCAAGATCACGGCTACGACAAGGCTGATGGGCGAAAACAGCGAAACAAGAAGCATCGACCCAACAACAAAGTCCAGTTGGTCCACTACCGGCAACGCATCTCCAGGGGCCATATGCAATCTTCTCTTGAGAAAGGCCCCTGCCATATCTCCTAGCAACGCTCCTAGTGACGCCGGAAGCGCGATGATCATCAGATTCATGGAAAATATGTAAGAGCAGATTAGACCGACTAAAGTACCCGCCACAATTCCACTAATGAACCCGCGAAATGTCTTGTGATCTCCAAGAATTCTTTGTCCATCAGGCAACCTCTTGCCCAAATCGATTGGGCGTCCGCCGCCGAAGATAACTGGGGCACCGTTCGTACAGTAAGTGGGCAGGATAATGTAGAGAGCTGAAAACCAGTCTTGCGGCTGCGGCCACAACTCTTTCACCAGAAGGAATGACGCAAACGTCGTGGTGTGTAGAAATAAAAACTAGGCTCCTGCATCGGCTAACCCGCTCTCTTGCAATTTCACCAAACACGTACTTCTGTGGGTATCAGAACCATCGATTCTCTCTAGAACAAATTCTCTGACGCTTGGTTTTGGGGTGTTTCTGGCTCGGAGGATGGTTCGCGGAAAATGAAAGAGGGTTCGGCGTGCGACAGGTTCGATATCAGCCACCGGTGGTGTGAGGCGAGAGTGAACTTGGCTGGTGATTAGGCATGCAATGTTGTGGGATGAAGCAAGTTCACTCAGGTAAGCTAATTGTCCCCCCAGGGCTCGGTTTAAGCTGAAGATGCTTTCAGCGTCCGAGAATGCGGCGCGGTACAGTGAGCTAACAGAATCAACTATCACCATTCCCAATGATGGGGTGACGTAATTCTCGAGTGATTCTACCAATGCTCTCTGTTCTGAGAAGGTCTCAGGAAAGAAGAGTGAGATCAGTTCGCTGATGTCCTTGGTTTGATCGCCTGCAATTTGTCTAAACCTCTGTTGAGTGAACGATCGATCTGAATCAATGTAAATAGCTTTCAGACTCATCTTTGCAGATGAAGCAGCAGCTTGGATTACAGTCGTAGTTTTTCCTGTGGCGGCTTCACCATAAATCAACGTCACCTCTCCCCTAGTGAAGCCTCCATGAATCATTCTGTCGAGGCTTGCACAACCTACAGGAATCTTCTCCCCAGCTACGGGCAACTATCAAACTACCCTTACATACCCGACGCAGATTCTTCCGGCCTTGTTGCCGTCTCTAACCTGGGGCCGGAATAAGTTTCCCTATTCCGCGCGGGCCTATTCTTGGCTGGACATTAATTCCTTTACGATAGCCCGAGGTCTGGCGGCGTCGAGCAATCTGGTGAATTGCTTGATCCACAACGGGTATAGGTAGAGTTTTCCGTAAAAAAATTCTTCAAAAACCAAGTTATCGAGGAGACTGATCGCCCTGCGAACTCTCGAATAGCCGTACACCGTTGAAAGGCGGTCGACATTATCAAGCGAGGGAAGACTCAGAAATTCAGATGCGACGGTAGAGTACACGTCCCTCTGCTCTTGCCCTTCCTGCAGCTTCCTTTGCTGTAGCTTTCTTAGGGCCAGTCGCTTAAACACCCGCGACTGTTTCAACCGTTCGTCGAGAGCGGAATTTGCGGTTAGGTCCATGCGGGGTTCAGTCCAGCTATTGCTTTCGAACCCATTTTTAAATTAATGCATGATCGATGGAAGAACGTCGTCGCATTCAAGTGGAGTCTTCACTTCTTCTTGGTAACTTCCTTGAGGAAAGCTGCGTAACTTTCGGCAGTTAGGAGCGCTTTCATATCCTCCTGCAAGTGTGAAGGCTTAACTATGACAAGCCAGCCCGCCCCATACGGATCCTGATTCACTAACTCAGGCGACTGCACCAATTTCTCGTTACGCTCCGCGATATCACCCGCTACGGGAGAGTAAAGCTCTGAAACCGCCTTAACTGACTCCACTGTGCCAAATGACGCACTTCGCGACAAACTCTTACCCAACTGTGGCAGGTCGACGTAAACGACCTCGTGAAGCGACTTTTGAGCATAGTCTGTTACGCCAACCCGGCATAAACCGTTCTCTACCACCATCCACTCATGTTCCTTGGTATAGTGACGTCCGTCGGGAACGTCATAATCGTCAACCTTCATCAGAGAACCAGCCCGGCAAGCGAATGAGAAGATCCGATACTGTATTTAGCAATATTCACTGGATTCTAGACCCGTAAACATTACACCAAGTTCGCACAATGATCCCTAATGCTCCGTGAATTATTTCCCAAAAAGACCTTACTTGTACGTGGACCAGCAAGCATCGTCCTTCTCGATGGACAAACCTCAATTTTGGGAGCAACCATTCAACCGCATCAACGAATAACCATCATGAACGAAAAACAGATACCGATTGAAGCAACGCAACGTGCAAATTTAGAAATAGTTCTTGGAAAATCAGGTGGGATATTTGAGATTCAAGGCAGCACGATTCCGCCTTCATGGGCCGTCGCAGCCCAATCGCTGAGAGAAATGAGCCAAGCAAAGGTCGCAGTGATAGGACCGACCGACGTGGGAAAGAGCACTCTGTGTGTCTATTTGGTTAACAGGCTGTTGGGACAGAAACTGTCCATCATTGATGCGGACGTAGGGCAGACGGACATGGGCCCACCAACTACGATAGCTAGAGCAGAGCCCAAGAATTCGATCACATCCCTAACGGAATTAGATCCCGCCGCCCGAATTTTCATCGGGAACACAAGCCCGGGCCAGGTTAAAGGGAAACTGATTGAGGGCATTCAAAGACTATCTGCTGGGGCGCAAGACTCACTCACGATCATAAACACCGACGGCTGGATCGCGGATCCCGAAGCGATCCAGTATAAAATCGACCTCATCGATCAAACCAAACTCGACTTGGTGATTGGCCTAGGTTTAGGAAATGAACTTCAACCCATCCTGGTTGGAAGTGGGGCACAATCATTGACCGTCGAGCCGGCTAAGGAAGTGTTAGCACGTTCCAGGAGCGACAGACGGAAGATACGGATCGATGGCTACCGTAGATCCCTAGATGGGGGAAATGTGAGAACTTTCACTCTACAAGAGGTGCGATTTTCCATTCCCGAGAGCCTCTCTTTCCTGAACAAATCAAAACCCAGTGAATTTAGGAACATTATCGTTGGCCTTCTCGATGAAAACCAATACCTAGTACAGATCGGTGTCCTACTCACCTTCGAACTTGGGGAAGTAAGAGTCTACTGCAAACCCGCGGAGGGAATCCGTACGATAGAGCTCGGCTATCTGAGACTGGCGACCAACGGTAACGAACTCGGATTCGTGGACTGGTAGATCGTCCGATAACGGTTATCTTTAATCGAGCGTAGAATAGTTGCAGTGAACTCGTTTACGTTGGCGTCTGTGTTGAACACGCTCGAAGATTACCGGATGAAGATACGTGAAACTGACAAGCAAATCCTGTCCCTGATCAAGGAGCGCTTAGCGATTGGGGGTCAGGTTGCCGACATCAAGCATGGTAAAGGTCTACCGACAATAGACCCCGATGCCGAAAAGGCCACGATGGAGAGCCTTGCACAATTTGGGGCAGAACTCGGCCTAGATCGATCCTTCGCAAGGCGCCTGGGTGAACTACTCATCGAGGAAACAGTTCGAGTGGAGGATCGGGTTCAACCGCAAGGTTCGAAAGACCAGTTGGCGAAAGAAATTTTCGAACTCACCCAGAAGCTCACATCCCAAGGCACCAAGGTCACAAGGTTCGAAATCGGGGAACCAAACTTCTCCGCCCCGCCCCAAGTAATACGCGGGTTGAGCTCGACATTCAAGAAGAAGCACATTATCGGATACGGACCGGCCGCAGGGTTACCTCAATTAAGAGAAGCACTTGCAGCCGAACTGAACCAGCGGCATGAAGCTAAGATTGACCCTGATCAAATCTTAATTACTCCTGGCGGCCGGTTCGGGATCTTCGCCGCGATCACCAGTTTCATCTCATCCTTGGAACGCGTGGTGATTCCTCAACCAATCTGGCCTGCCTACGAAGAGTGCGTGAATTTCGTTAAGGGCCGGGTGATCCCGCTGAACTCAAGTTTTGAAAACCATTGGGACATGGACCTCTCGGGGCTTGAGTCAGAACTAAAGAAGGGCGCTAAAATGCTGATTCTCAATAGCCCATGCAACCCCACTGGAAGCGTCGTCGGCAAGGAGAAGTTCGAACAAATCGTAAATCTGGCTGCGAAATACAATACTATGATACTATCAGACGAGGTTTACGATCGATTTGTTCGCACGCGGGCACCGAGCCTGCTAGACAGCGGCTATGACAATTTTGTTTACATTAACAGTTTCTCTAAACAATTTGGAATGACGGGCTGGAGAATAGCATACCTAGTTACAACAAAATCAAATGCCACGCGAATTCGACGAATACTGCAGACGGCCATAACTTGCGTGCCCGAATTCATTCAAAACGCCGCCCTCGTCGCGATCAAACATGCGAAGGGCGAGGCTCAACGCAATGTAAAGGCGATCATGAAGAAAGTAGATCTCACTTGCCGAGAGCTTGACAAAATCGACGTTTCATTCCACAGGCCAGAAGGAGCTTTCTACGTTTTCCCCAAAGCCAACAAACCAAACTTCGACTCAATCAAATTTGCGAAAAACCTCCTAGAGAATTATCACGTAAGCATTACTCCTGGATCATCTTTCGGAGACTACCCGGAATTCTTCCGGCTTGCCGTATCATTACCAAGACAACAAATTCCAGGCGCGATCAAGTCTATTGGTAAGGCGATTGACACATGGCAGTAGCAACTATCGTTGGCGGCACGGGGCGTATGGGGACTTGGTTCGCGGATTTTCTCTCAGCAAATGGATACGAGATCATAATATGTGACACAAAGAAACGCCTCACCCGAAGATCGGCCAAACGCAAAGGATTCAGATTCATGACGAACGAAATCACCGCTTCCCAACTCTCTCGGCTAGTCGTTCTAGCCACGCCTACACACACGACCGTATCAATCCTCAAACTTATCGCACCGCATATATCCCGACGGACTCTTATCGTAGAAATCTCCTCGGTAAAGGAACCTATCAAGAGAACAATTACAAGCCTAGCAAAGCGCGGCTTTCAGATTCTAAGCATTCATCCCATGTTTGGCCCCGGACCGGCCAAAAACTTAGCGGGTAAAGCAATTATCATCGCACTTCAGCCGCGTGGAAGTAAATCTGCAAAGAATTTCTTGTCACTCTTTAGGAGAAGAGGAGTCGCCATGATTCCAAGCGACCTGGGGAACCACGACCGAATTGTTGCTGCAACATTGGCCTTGCCACATTTCATGAACTTTGCATTCATCAATACTCTGAAGGATACCGGTCTGAGCCCTAACCAAGCTCGAGCCTTTGCGGGCACAACATTCAAACTCCAGCTCCTTGTAGCGGAAGAACTCTACCACGAAACACTCGAGAACGAAGTCTCAATTCTTGCCGACAACAAGTACTCAGCACAACTCTTCAAGCAATTCGCGAAACATACTAACACTATTCGAAACACAATTCACAACAGACCGCGGAGAAATTTGACCCGTAGCTTAGAGCAGGGGGCAGCCTATGTTCGGAAGGACGCCCTGTTCGGTAGGGCATACGATCGGTTTACGGCTGCTGTTGAAGCATCGAACGCCCCTTGAGTCCTTAGAGATTCTTCTTACCTAGGGTTCGCGGGATCACGCCAGATCGAAGGCAATGATCCGCCAAAACAATCGCGACTGAAGCCTCTACGACCGGTACGGCCTTCGGAACTATGCACGGGTCGTGGCGACCAGTAACTTGAATCGTCGTGTCCTGCATATCCTTCAAGTTTACAGTCTTCTGTTCCTTCGGAATCGACGAAGGTGGTTTAAACCCAACACGTACAACGATAGGCATTCCATTTGACAACCCCCCAAGAATTCCACCAGCATTGTTTGTCAAGGTAACCACCTTACCGTCCTTGACCGCGTAGGAATCGTTATTCACTGACCCCGTTACTGCGGAGGCCTGAAACCCTAATCCCACTTCAAAGCCCTTGACCGCTGGAATACTGAACGCGATCTTAGCAAGGTCCGCATCTAAGCTATCGAAGAAGGGTTCGCCAATTCCAGGCGGCACTCCGTCCGCTATGCATTCGACAACACCGCCCAGGCTATCGCCTTCATTTCGAGCCTTCAAAATTGCCTCCTGCATCTTCTGGGCAACATCTGGATCAGCGCAACGAACTGAGTTCGTGTACGCATCACGTTTTATTACGTCATGCTGCAGTTGTTTGTCCATTCTTATTGAATCGACCTGCACCGTGTGTGCAAAAACCTGCACGCCAATCGCAGTTCAGGAGTTTTTTCGCGATCGCCCCCGCCATGACTATTGGGGCCGTTAGTCTTCCGCTGGCACGTCCTCCACCCCGTAGGTCGTTGAACCCGCCGTATTTGATTCTCGCGGGATAATCCGCGTGGCCTGGCCTTGCGACGTTGGCTAGTTTGTCGTAATCTTGCGACCTAACATCCTTGTTTAGCGAAAGCACCGCTACCGGAGCACCCGTTGTATACCCATCGAATAACCCGGATAGAATCTGCACCTCATCTCGCTCGCGGCGTGCGGATGTAATGCTCGGGTCGGGCGGCATTCTCCTCGCGAGTTCCTCGTTCACCTCTTCAGCGCTAAGCTTGAGTCCTGCCGGACAACCATCAATGACAGCAGCCACCCCTGGGCCATGGCTCTCTCCGAATACTGTCACGCGGAATTGCTTGCCAAACGAACTATCACTCAATCACATTGACCCCCAAAGCTCGGATGTCGTTGAAGTATGTTGGGTAGGATTTATTCACACACTCTGCATTTCTGATCATGACCGGGCCGCTTGCGTTAAGGGCTGCTATGGAAAGTGCCATAGCGATTCGATGGTCGCCGTGGGAATCAACAGTTCCTTCGTGAAGAGAAGCCGGCCCTAAGATAACTAACCCGTTGCCGCTCTCGCCAATCTCTGCCCCAAGTAATCTCATCTCGGACATGATCACGTATAGTCTGTCAGACTCTTTATAGCGCAACCTCCCGGCTCCGGTAATTCTTGTTTCTCCTTCGGCATGACAACCCAGTACTGCTATAACCGGCCCTAGATCGGGACAGTTAGTGATGTCCGTGTCCACTGCCTTAAGCGCTTGGCCTTCCACACGCAACGCAGCCGACGTGAAACGAGTCGTAACGCCCATGCGACCTAACACTTCCAAGAAAGCTGAATCCGGATCAGAGCGGTCGTGCGGGAGTCCTAGAATCGTAATTTTCGACCGAGTCACGGCTGCAGCAGCCATGAGGAATGCTGCGGATGAATAGTCGCCGGGAATCGTGTGTTCCGACGGCTTGTAGGTTTGACCCGGCGTGACTTCATAGCGTGACATATCATCGTTGATGTCTACACTGACGCCGTGACGTTTCATCGTCTCAACTGTCATTGATACGTAGCCGCGCGATTCTAAGGGTGAAATGAGTTTCATTGTTAGCCCGGCTTCCATTAGCGGGCCGGCGAGAAGCAGGCCGGAAATGAATTGAGAACTCACATTACCCGGCAACTCAACATTGCCTCCTTTAGCTGGTCCCGCCTTAACTTGAACTCGCGTTTCCCTCGAGGCTGATTTCTATGCCCAGCTGCCTCATGCTTTCAATTAGGGCTTGAATGGGTCTCCGCATTAGCGTTTCGCTGCCTTTCAACCAAACTTCCTTTCCCGCGAGCGACGCGATGGGGATTGTAAACCTGAGAGTCACTCCTGACTCTCCGCATTCAATCGTTCGTTGCGGTGCAATGGGTCGCCCTGTACTCAAAACGCGCCAGCTCTCTTGTCCTCTCTCGAATTTTGCTCCTAGAGATGCAACGGCAGCAGCTGTCGCCTCCGTATCGTCGCAGTAGAGAGGGTTGTGTATTATTGTCGAGCCGTTTGAAAGCAGCCCTCCGAAGAGTGCACGGTGTGTTAGCGCCTTGGAGGGAGGTGCCTTTACCTCTCCCGAAAGCACGTGGGTCGGAGCAATTGTGATATTCAAACTTAGAGCCTCGTGGATTTTGCTTTCTGGAAATTGAGTGAAGTTTCAATGATCCGACCACCCAGTCTGCGCCAAACGGCGCGAACGTTCTCTTTGTCGGATTCTCGAACAATTGCAACAACTGCGGGTCCTTTTCCTGTCAAACCGGCTGCTACTGCGCCAGCGTTCAATGCGGTCATGGTGGATGTCGTGTTAAACCCAAATGCGGTTGAGTACGCCAGTCCGTTAAGTGTTAACGAGTTCCAGTAGTCACCTCGTAATGCTTCTCTGAAGGCGACTCGAATTATTGGTTTGATTTCTCTCAGTGGTGCAGGGTCGACATCATGTGTGTATAACTTCTGCTTTGGGACGTGAACGAGAACTCGGAGTCTAGTCCCTGGCTTAAACCGCTTGAGAATTCTCCGCTTCAAATTGTCAGTTATCACGACCCCCCCAAAATAGCATGCGCAAGCATCGTCAAAGGCTCCCGTGAGGGTGACCCCTGCACTCAGGCTTGCCTCAACCCCAAGTTTGACTACTTCGATGTCCTCTGTTTTTCTTCCCAATGCCTTTACGCATGCAAGGGCAATAGCATTACTCGCAGCACTGCTGCTCTTGAGACCCGCAGCAATTGGTATGTTCGATTGCGTTTCGACAATGGCTCCCAATCGTTTGCTGTAGCCAAACCGACGAAATACTCGCTTCACTGTTGCTTCAGCTAACCCGCCTTTCTCTTTGGGGTCGCTGAGGTTCCTTTCTGTGATTAACCCCGCTCGACTTGTTAGCGTCACCTTGGCTCGGGTCCACAGTTTTATGCCGACCGCTGCGCCCTTACCAGTTGCCATGGCGTTCACTATGGTTACAGCTCCGTAACTCACTGCCTCAGCTCCTCGAGCCATGGTCATTCGCCATTGACTCGAGCAATTGACCGGCGCATCTCGGAGACCGGGGGTTTCTTTCCGGTCCAGATCGTGAATGAGCATGCGCCTTGACCCACTAGCATATCTAATCCGTCAATCGTCCGAGCCCCCGCTAAAATCGCATTTCGAAGCAGCATGGTTCTCACGGGTCTGTAAACGATGTCGAAAACACATTGATCCGACCGCAGCCATTTCTTGGAGATGGGAACGTTCACATTCCCACTCATACCCATCGAGGATGCGTTCAAGATTATGTCCGCACTCTCTACATGTGTCCGCAACGATTGGCTCGAAAGAGACACACACTTGGTTTCGACACCGAATTCCTTGCGCAAGAGTTTCGCTAACCTTTGAGCCCTTGAAATCCTACGATTCACAAAAGTGATCCGACATCGTTGTCCGGAAAGTGTGTGGGCAATAGCCCGTGCGGCACCGCCAGCGCCGAAGAGTAGAATTGATTTACCGCGAGTTGAGACCTTCGCTTCATTCAGGGCATATAACGCTCCAGCTCCGTCTGTGTTAAATCCAGTCAAGGTGCCCGCATCAGCCTTCACAGTGTTTATCGATCGAATCTCAGCTGCCTTAGTTTCAACTTGGTCGATGTACCGAAGCATCGCAGCCTTGTGTGGAGTCGTGACATTGAACCCCCTTACCCCAAGGGATTTCAAACCTTGAATGGCGAACCTTAGCCCAGAACTCTCGACGCGAAACGGGACGTAGATCGCGTTCAGGCCCGTCGCTCGAAAGGCAGTGTTTTGGATTGTGGGGCTCATCGAGTGGTCAATTGGATCGCCGATGAGAGCGTACACCATACTGCTCCCTGAGACGTTTTGCTTATTGGATTCCAAGGGTTTGCCAAACCATCCTAAGTGCGTCTATGCTCAATTGGCCATCGGCAGTTTTCGATTCCTCCGAGACTGATGCAAAAGTGAATTCCGCACCATACCAAGGCGATAGAATTCGCGATGGAATACCTTGTAACCCCATCGCGAACGAGACCAATCTCGTATTGGCTGATTCATCTTCCACGAAACCAAGAATTGTCAAGTTATCGCTCGGTTTGAGCGCAGTGGTTACAACTTTACAAACGTCACCTCCAACTTTCTTCTCCGCTTGCAAAACCTTCCTCAATTCTTCGGAAGAAGGCGTGCGAGAAAAATCGTGAAATGATACGATTACTTCACTCCCTCTGGACTTAACTTCTTTGACTATGGGATGGGATGAGGCTGCTGAAAGTTCGATGTCAACCAAATCGAAACCTGCAGCCGCAGCATGTGATAGAAGTTCTAATCTAGGGTTCGAGCCTCGACTCGATCTGTCTGTAGCGATAACAGGGCAGAACTTTGTTTTCGCGATCTCTTCGAGGATTTTAGGTTCACGTATTCTGTCGAGTCGAAATTCAACGAGGTCGGGTTTCTTGGATGAGATTTGCTCGATGAGTTTAGCAACATTCGCTTTGTCATCTACCATGACGGACAGGCATACTTTGCACTTCAGCGCTCGATCACCATTTCGTCCGCTACCAAGGTGCCGAAATGACGGCCGCCTTCCTCGATCCTCAGCAGAACCTCATCGCCTGTCTTTAGCTCGGAGACGGGGGTCGAAGCAGCGTTCGATACTAGCCGAACTGTCTCCGCATTCTGAAGTATTATTGAGAAATTGTGATTGTTGGCTTCGGTTACAACGAGCACCATAGGCCTCCGTTCTATTTTCACGCGTCCAACATGCCCTGTTCTTGTCGCTCCAGCGCGGCTTACGATTAGTATTTCTTCTCCCGCCTTGAGTTCGGCAAGGTAACGAGTCTTCAATCCAGGCGCGAGGACGTAAGAGGAGACAGGTCCAGCATTTACGCGAAAAGGCCTAGGTTCAACATGTGGGTTTCTATGAACCTCCGCTTCGACCAAGAATAAGCCTGATGATTGTGACCCAACGAGCATACCTTCCCCTGGTTCCAGCAGCTCGCATGTATCGATACAGACTCTAGCCCCGGGACCAATTTGCCTGACGTCAACGACCTTTCCCTCAATCAGGGGAACATTATTGCCTGGGATGTCAAATTGGTTCACCCCGTCGAGGTCAGTTGGCGAAGCGGCTGTAAGGACGACGCCATCCACCCCTAGTTCCAGTGTCTGTAAAGCGACTTGAGCTTCGCTCTTGTTCGCTACGTCGGCGAGTAAGCTGACCTTGTTCCTAGTCCTCGCGATGAGGTTCTCAAGCGGGATAATTTTCCAGTTCGGACACTTCACGAGCACATACCGTACCCCAGATTCTGCTAGCTCTAGAACTCTCTCTTCGTCTGAATGATCCTTTACGACTATCTCCATAGCAGCATTCTTAGGAACTGCGTCGCCAGTCCCAGTCCGCGTTGATAGAATTCTGATATCAGATCGTTCGTCTGTCGATGCCGTTTTCAGTTTCAGGCCACTTGCGAGTGGTAGGTCTTCTGGAGAAAGCACGGCTACGTTGAAATTCGCTTCGGCTATTTTGAGCAGTTCCTTCTTCTTAGCCTGGGTTATCTTGGGGTCTAGTCGAAGCCAGAGTTCTTTCACTAAGACCCCTCGAGCAGTCTTGAAGCGTCCTTTGCGTTCGCATGCTCGTGAACAATCGCTGCTAGGGCTCTGCTCATTGCTTCAGGGTTATCATGTTGGAAGACGTTCCTGCCAAATGAGAGCCCGGCTGCGCCGGCTTTCATCGAACTCTCACCTAGCTCAAGAATATCCATGTCAGTCTTCATTCTTGGCCCGCCAGCTACGACAACTGGGACTGGGCAACTTTGCACCACTCGTCGGAAACTGTTAGTGTCGCCTGTGTAAACGGTTTTGACTACGTCTGCTCCAAGTTCTGCCCCGATTCTCGCCGCATGTGACACAACTTCGTACTCATTCTCGTTCTTTATGTTGGGGCCGCGTGGGTACATCATGGCGAGCAAGGGCATTCCGAAGGAATCGCACTGTTCTGAGAGGCCGCCGAGAAACTGAAGCATCTTGTCTTCATCTTCCGAACCTATGTTGATGTGCGCTGAAACTGCGTCGGCCCCGAGTCTAACTGCTTCTTCGAGAGTGCACACGCCCACTTTCAAGTTGGGCTTGCCACCGAGTTTAGTGGAGGCGGAGACGTGAACTATCAATCCTGAGCCTTGTGTGTCCACATGTTTCGCTATGCCCTTGTGCACCAAGACAGCGTCGGCTCCGCCGCTCACTACACGTTTTACGGTTTCTTGCATGTTTTCCAATCCTCTCACAGGGCCTAGCGTGACGCCATGGTCCATGGCAATTATGAAGCTCTTAGAATCAGCTCTCATAATTCTTCGTAACCTTCTGGTCTTGCCGGATTCCATTATTCGATCACTTTCAGAGGTATCCTTGTGATTTCATCGACTCAGCTATTAGGAGAGCGCAACCTGCCGCTCCTCGGATTGTATTGTTCCCGAGGGCTACATACTTGATGCCCGAGAAGACAGGGTCACTGCGAACCCTCCCGACTACCACTGACATGCCATGCCCTTCATTTCTATCGAAACGTGGCTGGGGCCGATATTCATCGGACCTTACAACTACGGGTCGTTCTGGGGCTGTTGGGAGCTTCAATTTCTGCGGTTCCGCGGTGAACACTTTCATGCAGTGCTCCACTTGTTCAGGCGTCGCCGGTTTCTCTGTTTGAACGAAGACGGCTTCGGTATGTCCGTCAAGTACTGCCACACGATGGCAACTCGCGGACACAATGAACTCAGCCGAACGTCCCGCTTGACCTAGAATCTTGGTTGTTTCTCGCTGAACTTTCTCTTCCTCTCCGTTAATGAATGGGATTACGTTGTCGATTATGTCCAACGAAGCTACCCCTGGGTATCCTGCCCCGGAGGTCGCCTGCATGGAGGACATCACTACATTTCTCAGCCCAAACGCGTCATAGATGGGTTTGAGGGATAGGGTTAGTACTGCCGTCGTGCAGTTGGGGTTTGTTACGATCGATCCGTCCCATTTTCGTTTTCGTCTCTGTTCGTCGATTAGTGAGAGGTGAGTGAAGTTAGTTTCTGGATTCATCAGTGGAACATCTGGGTCCATTCTGTGGGAGGAGGCGTTGCTAACTACTGCGAAACCTTGCCTTGCGAAGTCTTCCTCGATTCCTTGCGCCTGTTCAGCTGGCAGGGCGGAAAAAACAATATCCGCGTCGACGGATCTGGGTTCCGAAGGTTGTACGGTAAGTTCCGCAATCTCTTTCTTCAGTGGTGTCTCCATTCTCCAGTTTACCGCTTCTCCGTATTCGACCCCCGAACTTCGTTCCGACCCAGTTAACGCGACGATTTCGAACCACTCGTGATCGTTCAACAATTGTACGAAACGTTGCCCTACCAAACCAGTTGCCCCGAGTATTGCAGCTTTCAAGATAATTCCCCTTTGGCAATCTGCTTCATCAAGCGCAAGGCCAACTCCTTGTCATCCCACGCGACAAATACGAGAATACTGGAAGCAAGGGTAAGCATTCCGTAGATGTTGATTCGATTCTCAAGCAAATGGGACGAGATTCTACCAATTATACCGGGGGTATCTTCTAGGCCTACGCCTTTCACTTTGAGAAATGCTAAGTGGGGCTGAACAGCCATTGCCATCGTTTCTCCATGTCTCATGATCACGTTGTGTACGGCGGCTAGAACAGAGTTCGATCCGGTCTCTGGGACGTAGAAGATTAGCGAGTTGAAGTTTTCGGAGAGGCCGTCTAGGGATGAGTGTTTATGTATTTCCCTGATTACGTCGCTGAGTATCTCTGGGTTTTCGGAAATTCCCTTACCGGCGATGGTTACAGCCATAACTTGGCGATTTTCTTCAAAGGTGACGTCAATCTCTGTCGAGATACCGCCAGTGATAATCGTTCCGTCCGCTTCAAGATCACTCTTCTCACGGTTTATGACTCTAACCGGAATATCTGGGTCCTTGTATCTGAGAGCCTTTCTGTGGATGAACTTCGTTCCAGAATCCGCCAATCCAATGAGAGTTCTAACATCAATCTTTTCCAGCCTTCGAGCGTCCGGGATGAGTTTCGGGTCTGCGGATAGGATTCCGTCTGCGTCGGTTACTAGAACTACTTCATCTGCACCAATCGCCTTCGCCATTATGAAAGCGGTCGTGTCGCTTCCCCCTCGGCCAATTGTGCTAACTTTGCCTGCTGTGGAGCGCCCCACGAACCCAGCGATCACTGGGACTGTACGCCAATCAAGGAGAGGGAGCACATGCTCGCGAACCCTCTGCAAACATAGTTCAAGAATCGGGTTCGCATCAGAGAAGTTATCGTCAGTTATGATGGGCCAATTAGGTTCCCCAGGATCGAAGTATTTTGCTTCAATGCCCAGAGCCTTTAGAGCATTTGCGAAGACCCTGACGCTTGTTCTCTCGCCCATCGCTAGAATGTCGTCTGAGTCAGTCTTGTCCAGGCTCAATACTGAATCTTGGCTGATCAAGTTTAGGAGCTGATCAGTCATCTTTCCCATGGCGGATACAACCACGACTAGCCGCGGTGCCCTTCGCGCTTTCTTTCGCGATCAAGCCGGCGGCCTTGCTCACTCGGTCTTTGTCTCGAAGGCTAGAGCCCCCAAACTTGACCACTAGGGTCTTCGAACTATGCTTCAAAGCGACAACTGCGCTAGGGTTGGTTTCGGGTTTCAGCGTCGCGCTAGAGGAAAAACTAGTTCGGGGAGAGTCTAGTGTGGGGAAGCCAGTAGTGATCACCGTAAATGTGACCACCGAAGTTACAACCTCTCAATTATCTCATGCCTCGCCCGTTGTTAGTTTTGCGAAGGGTGCCTCAGTCTCTTAAAAGAATAGCTCAACAAATCAGCATAACCCTACGTCGAGAAGACATTTACACGCCCATGTACAGTCGTTCCGCTAGAAAACTAGGCAGACCACTGCTAAGGATTCGATCTGCTACCAGATCCACATTGTACTCAACTCTCCGAACCTCCAACTCAACATCTCCTTTAGAAATAGTGAGCAACGCGAAACTTGCTCGATGGTCGCCATCTCTAGGTTGGCCGACGCTCCCAGGGTTTGCCAGAACGTCATCCTCGAACCTGTAAAGCATGGGCATGTGTGTATGTCCAAGCAGCACAATATTTGCGGAGGCAGCCTTTACCAAACTATGCCCTACAGTAGCAGGCACGCCAGGGAAGACGTACTCATTCAAAGGATCACGGGGGCTGCCGTGATAGAGCGCGAATGTGCGCCCCTCACGCTGTATTCTTGCGGATGGCTTTAGTGTGGCAAGGTAGCTGCGACTTAGCTCGTTAACATTCCGTCTTGTCCATTCGACCGCTATCGCGGCGTTAGCCGAGAACCCTTGCACGTCACCGTTAACAACGGCGTAATCGTGGTTGCCGAGGAGGACAACTGACGGATGAAGTTCTTCGAGTCTTGCAATTACTTCGTTTGGCTGAGGCCCATAGCCAACAACATCTCCGAGGCAGAATAGCTCATCGTGCTTTGGCAGTTTAGCGATTACTGCTTCAAGAGCAGGTAAGTTGGAATGTATGTCAGAGATGACTGCGATTATCATTAAGGGGTCTATGATGTGGGCTGTCTTCCTTGAGAAAGACTTGATGGTAAAATTAGAAATCCTGGCTCATTTGCTGAACGTATGAAAGGTCTTCCCCACAGTAGGGGCATGACTTAAATTTTGTATCAACTCTCTTCCCACATTCTGGGCACTCTACCTTGAGTGGATATCGACAGAATGGACATAATGCGAAATCGTCCGCAACCTTGTGTCCACATTCCTTACACGTCTGTTCCCCACTCGCCTCTTCCTCCCGTTTCGACTGCAACGGGCTCTGAATGATCACAGGAGGCGGTTGCATGACGCCTGATGGGGAACCCTTGACTATATTCTCCCTTAGAACTCTGTGAAGCTGGTAAGCGTCTGCTCTCGTGAGACTCCCGATCCTTATGTTTTGAACGCCAGATCGCATGAGAATTTCGACGCTCGCTCTAACCACCCCACGGTCAAGTCTAATGTTGACCATGTTCGTGTATGGGTAATCTACGAAGCTCTTCTTGAGCCCTAAGCCCCCGGATTTGCGGATAATGATTCGCTGGTCGCTTACCACTACTGTCTCGCTGCCCTTGACAACCCAAATGACTTTCTCATCGTAATTGATGAGATGCCTCATGTCATCTGGTACGGGGAGCGACGCCAAACCATGCGACCTCAAGGCAACGCTAAGGTTCTGATTAGCTTTGATGATAAGATGTATTGCGTTGCAGCATCAAAAAAGCCCATGGGGCCTCTAGGGAAAAGGAGCCAGACATAGCAATTTCAGGTGTTTTTCGTCGCTCTAGTTAAGTAGCTTGTACTTGGAAATATATGATGATGTTCAATGGAAATGACCGAAACAACACTGAAAGTCGGAACTAGAACTTTCAGAGTAAATTACAGTCAACTGGAGAATGCTATAGTTGCTTTCCTATTCGAGGATCGTATTCGTCTCGGAACGGTTGCGATCGCTATGCCTGGTCTGCGTGAAGTTGCTGTCGGGCGGTCTTCCGTATTGGTTGGCGGCAAGTATCTGATGACGAGTAGAGCCTTAGCGGAGAAACTTGCTGGAAAGAGCGGCCGGATCGCATTAGTTTCCTTATCCACTGAACTCGATGAAGCTGAGGCTCTAAGAATTTACACTAAGTTGCTCGATCAGGTTCAATTGGCTCAGCCTTCCGACGAGAAGATTGGTCCGCTCAATTCTTCAATACGACAACACGTTTGAGAGAGGCGATTCACCGAGGACCTGTGCTGCGGCGTCGCTGACTTGCTCTCTATATTGATCATTTGTGTATACCCGTATTATGTTCATGAAAACTTGAAGATCATCCACGACTCTGGATAATTTCGCTATCTTCTCTGGGGTCTTCTCGCCAGAGCGGTTCCGCGAGAACATTGGTATGTCGATTGGGCCAATGTCCATGGCGTAGTGATAGGGCACGGATGGGAGTGAAGGTACGTCGATCCCGACGCTGGTTCTTGGAACTTTGGCTTTTGAGGCGATTTCTTCCTCAAGTTTGAGACGCACATTTTCGTTTGTAAACACGCTTGAAACGAGCTCATCTTTGGCGTAGAAGGTTCTCTCATATGCGCATTTCAGGAGCCTCCTCGAAGAGATATCCTTTACGATTTCGCGAGAGAGTTTGTTCTGGCTGAGTTTCGACCAAACCGTATAGTCATCCCATTCCAAGTATTCATCTGGAGTCTTCGCTTGCAAAATCGCCAGATCGTCTTTAGCTGCTTCCAATGCTTTGACGAGCATCATTTGGACGGCTCTACAAGCCCTATGAAAGTAAATCGTTTTGAAGGATTCAAGACGTGCAATGATTAGGCTTTCGAGAGTTGGAAGGGCAGTTATGTCAACTGCCAAGTTGCCATCGAGGACATCCATAGTGTAAATGAGGCGGAAAACGTCAACCGACCCATAGCCGGCACCAGTATGATAAGAGTCGCGCACGACGAAATCCATCTTATCGACATCAAACGAGCTACTGATTATCTGTCCGAGAAATGGCTTCTCAGTCTTTGATGGCTTCCCAACTGCCAGTCCGCTCAGCTCTTTCGTCAATACCTTGATCGTTAATCACATCACCAAGGGTTGAGTTTGCGATAATCCATCTCGACATGTCCTCGTGGTTTCGACCCATGTACTTCAACAGTAGTGGCTCGAAAAGATGAGAGAAAGGCGCGTGTCCGACGTCATGAAGCAGTGCGGCTAATCGTACCTTTTGTCTCTCCTCAATCGTCAGATGTACTGGCAGATTCTCGGACACAACGCCTGCGAGATACATAGTGCCCAAAACATGTTCGAACCTAGTGTGGTTTGCCGCGGGGTAGACGAACTCGGCTCCTGCAAGCTGTCGAATCCTTCGTAAACGTTGGACCGCTAGGGTGTCTATGACATTCCGTTCGATTTCTGTAAGCCGTATGTATCCGTATAGGGGATCCTTGATGAACCCCCAAAAGGCCTGTTCATTCAAGCTGAACTCACGATTGATCCTTGAATTTTAGCTGACACATAGCTGACACGCCTATACAAGCTGCGTGCAACTGCCCCAAATCGACAAACGCTAATAGGACGGTGGAATTTCGAGGTTCAGGGAATTGAATTGAAGTTCGGTTTTCAGCACCCCAATTTTACCTACGACGGCCAAGGCCCCGCTGTCGTGGACTCTTTGAAAAGACTCGTGACAACGGGAGAGAGTTTAGGATTTGATTCGTTTTGGGTGATGGATCACTTTCATCAAATCCCCTACGTAGGGGAACCACCAGAACCTATGCTTGAAGGATGGACTACTCAAGCCGTAGTTGCTGGCTTTACTTCTAAGATCAAACTCGGAACACTGGTAACAGGGAACGTGTACCGGCACCCATCTGTTCTAGCCAAAATCGGCGCAACACTGGACGTACTAAGTAAAGGTAGGCTCTTCATGGGCATCGGCGCCGGCTGGAACGAAGATGAAGCTACAGCCTACGGAATACCGTTCCCTGGCCTAAGGGAACGCATGCGTCGGCTTGAAGAAGCTGTACAAGTCATTCGAGCAATGTGGACCGAAGATCGGGCAAACTTTGAAGGAAAATTCTACCAAATCAAGAACGCCTACTGCAACCCGAAACCAATCCAAAAGCCCCACCCACCAATAATGATCGGCGGAAGTGGTGAACGACAAACATTGAGGATTGTAGCCAAGTATGCTGACGCCTGCAATATCTTCGGTTCAACCGAGACAGTGAAAATGAAACTGAAGGTCCTACGAGACCATTGTAATGCCGCTGGGCGAGATTACGACTCCGTTTTGAAGACAAAGCTAGGCCGCGTAATGATTGACAAGGATAAGGCCGCTCTCCAGGCGAGAGTCGCGAAGGCGATGAATAATGTGCCCGAAGAAAGGGTTAGAGAAATGCTGACCCTAGGGACTCCCGAGGAAGTTAAACGTCAAGTGGAGAGCTTCAGGGACGCGGGTATCGAATATCTCATTGTGAACCTCGAGCCGCAGCGTGAACTCGAAGCGCTAGAACTCTTTGGGAGAGAAGTAGTTCAGAAGCTCTGATCGTTCACATCTCAAAGCTACCGTAGGAATCGATAGACGATATCCCAAACTAATCCTCGCACGGTTTCAGAATCAGAGTGCCCGTCAACGATCTTCCACCGATACTTCCGTGCTAATCGCAGATAGGCTCTTCTCACGCTCCTAAGGTAGGTAAGATTGCCCTCGTGAAGATCGCGTTTCCGCATCTTACGTTTGAAAGATGTTCGCGGTGATACATTCAACACGACCACTACATCAGGTTTCGGCAAACCTTCCTCGAGTGAACTGAGCCAAGCCCTGGAGAGGCCGTGCGCGACCCCGTACGCCAAGTTTGAAGGGCTGTACCGGTTTACGATAACAACCCCACCACGCCCGACTCTATTAGCCAGCTTATGCGCCAATTCCCATTTGTTCGCCGCGTAGAGCAGATGAACTGAATGCAAGTCGAGCTGAATTTTCCCCGCCAGGTAAGCCTTCAACTGCCTGCCTAACGGAGTTGTGTAATCGGGAAAACTCCACACGGATACAGGTAGACCAAGATTTCGAACTCTCTTGGCGAGTAGACTTGCCTGTGTTCTCTTCCCCGCTTGGTCGATTCCCTCAATTGCGATTAGCAAGCCGCGTTTCTTACGCAAAGGTCTCTGACGCTCATTCATTGTTTCATGCATTTCCAAATAAAGGTAAACGACCCAAACAACTCACGCACTGGACGAGGCTCTAAGTGCAAACGCTGAACTCATTGCCAAATGATTCGACAGATGTCATCACAATGATTGATAAGTGACTTTCCATTTTCACTCCTTCGACAAGACAATGCGCACTTCAAGCAAGATAACGAAAGTGATCGGAAGAGAGATTCTGGATTCTCGTGGAAACCCTACCGTCGAAGCAATCACTTCATCCCGCGGCGTAACTGCCACCGCGGCTGTGCCATCCGGGGCATCAACCGGTACACATGAAGCCCTGGAACTACGGGATCGAAACTCTAAACGATACAACGGATTAGGGGTGTTAACGGCGGTCAAGAACATAGATGAAACAATTGGACCAAAGGTGAAGGGACTCGACCCACGCCAGCAGTCAAAGATAGACGCACTCATGATCAAACTTGACGGTACACCTAACAAATCCCACCTGGGAGCGAACGCGATACTGGCAGTATCCCTAGCCGTGGCGAAACTATCAGCTCAACTAGAAGAGGTTCCCCTCTTTAGTTATCTAAGTAAAGGCAGAGGGCGAACCCTCCCAGTTCCCGTAATGAACGTCATAAATGGAGGAAAACACGCCGGCACCGGCTTGAAGATGCAAGAGTTCATGGTCGTTCCCACCGGAGCGAAGAGCTTCAGTGAATCACTCAGAATTGGAACCGAAATCTACCATGCACTAAAGAAAGTGATTCTCGTAAGACATGGAAAGTCAGCAGTCAACGTAGGGGACGAAGGAGGCTTCGCCCCTCCACTCAACAAAACCCGTGAAGCGCTAGAGCTCATTCTCCAAGCGATCTCTGAAGCAGGGTACGCAGCAGGCAAAGATGCGTTCGTGGGAGTCGATGCAGCTTCCTCCGAATTCTACGAGAACGGAGCATACCAACTCGACGGCGAAACCAAATCACCCGAAGAGCTAATGCAATTTTATCTTCAATTGACTCAAGAATTCCCCATCCTGTACCTCGAAGACCCGTTCGAGCAAGAAGACTTTGAACACACCACGCAACTGACTCAGAGGATAGGGAACAGAGTAGAAATTGTGGGGGATGATATCTTCGTAACAAATGTCTCTAGACTAAAGAGAGGAATAAGTGTTGGAGCTGCTAATGCGCTCCTCATGAAAGTGAACCAAATAGGAACTCTTACGGAGGCAATCGACGCTGCAAAACTCGCATTGAAAAGCCATTACCACGTGGTAACCAGTCACAGATCCGGGGAGACTGAGGACGCTACTATAGCTGACCTAGCCGTAGCGTTGAACTGCGGACAGATCAAGACAGGAGCGTCATGCAGAGGCGAACGCACCGCCAAGTACAATCGGCTGCTCCGAATAGAGCAAGAACTGGGAACCAGTGGACGTTTTCCTGGGATTGCAGCATTTAGGTTTTAGCGCGAAATTAATGAGCTTCTGAATTCTTTTCAACATCACGCCCGAGTATTAGTTTTCCGAGCATGGCCGGACGCTTCTCTGGGAAGACGGCGGTTGATCAAGACGACACGCTGTCCGCTGTGCATTTTGATAGTTTTTTCTGACTTGGGCGGAGAACGGGGCTTACATATTTGTTAGTGTTAACTGCGCTCCTAGCCCGTAAGAGCTTAATATGAAATCCAATGTGAAAGGCGCATGGCCAATACGAGGATTTTCTTCACTTCGGACGTCCATGGATCAGACGTTTGTTTTATGAAGTTCTTGAATGCAGCCAAATTCTACCAGGCAAACGTCCTCATATTGGGCGGCGACATTACTGGAAAAATGATTGTTCCGTTAGTGGAACAAGGAGATGGGAGTGCGGTTGCCGATTTTCTTGGAATACGTGAAGTCGTGAAGACCCCTGAAGAGCGGCAGGCTTTGGAGAAGAGGATCAGGAACAGTGGTTACTATCCCTATTCGACGAGTTCTGGTGAATTCGAAAAGCTTCAAGCCGACAAGAGCCTAGTCGACGTGCTCTTTTCGAAAGTGATGGCGGATGGGGTTAAGAGATGGGTCGATATCGCCGACCAACGCCTCAAGGGAACGGACGTCAAATGCTACATTAGCCCTGGAAATGATGATCGCTTCGACATCGACGACGTGCTCCGAGCCTCAACTGGAATAATCTACCCTGAAGACGAAGTTGTCTCGATCGATGACCACCACGAAATGATCACGAGCGGATGGGCGAGCACAACTCCTTGGAAAAGTCCTCGAGAGGTATCGGATGAGGAGTTGGTCAAGAAATTCCAACCAATGATAGATAAGGTTCAAAATATGGAAAGTTCAATTTTCAATTTACATAATCCTCCATACGAGACTCCAATAGACCTGGCCCCGGAGCTCGATCCCAACCTGAAACCTGTGATAAAGGGCGGCGCGATGAGCATGATTCACGTCGGGAGCAAGACCGTGAGACAACTGATAGAACAGTATAAACCGATGCTAGGCATCCACGGCCATATTCACGAATCTCGCGGCTTCGTAAAAATCGGACGGACACTGTGTATTAACCCCGGAAGCGAGTATGGAGAAGGAATCCTTCGAGGCGCAATCATAAACCTCGACCAGAAAGGAGTCAAGAACTACATGCTCACACAAGGCTAACTCAATTACACTGAGAAGAACCACGCCAATATCCACGAGCTTATTGTATTCGAGTAACTGGTTTACCCACAGGTTGCTTGATTGGACGCGTATGACGCTGTTGTAACAAAACTCGATGTGGCCGAGTTCTCTTCGAAGAATGTGCCGCCCGATATCAAACTCAAAGTTTTGGAAGCCGCACGGCTCTCAGGAAGCGGCATGAATGTGCAACACTGGAGATTCATACTCGTTCAGGGCGAGGATCGCCTCAAAACCCTCGCTAATGACAGCACGACCGGAAAGTGGGTCGAAGGCGCTAACTTCTCAGTTATCGTTGTGACTAACCCGAAATATGGGTTTCATATGCTCGATGCAGGCCGAGCTTTGACGAGTATGCAGATAGCTGCGTGGAATTTCGGTGTAGCCTCCAGAATCTTCACAGGCATCAATCGAGAGGCGCTCGAAAAGGACTTCAGTATCCCAAAGGAGTTGAACCCTGGCGTTGTCGTAGGCTTCGGTTATCCAGCAAGGAAGATAGCTGGAAGGAAGAAACGGAGCCCACTCAGCGAAGTAGCTTTCCTTGACCGATTCGGCAAACCTTTGACCAAAGAACAATTGTAGAGATTATCATGCCATTAACGAAGATCGAGCTGACTACTCTTCTAAGCGAACCCAGAATGGCCCACCTAGCCACATCGTCTTCAAAGGGAAAGCCTCGGGTGAGCCCAATCTGGTTTGTATACGATCAAGGCTGCTTCTACTTCACTTCACGACTAGGCCGAATAAAGAGCAGCCACATTCAACAAAACCCCAACATCGCGCTGAGCATCGCGACTGACGACCGCCCGTATCGAGCGGTGTGCGCGTTCGGAAAAGCTCAGCTGGTTCAAAAGGATCGGGAGAAGTGGTTGGAGCGAATCTCATTCCGGTACGGCGAGAAGGAAGGAAGAAGCTGGTTGAACGAGGTGGTGAAACAGGAGGGGAGAGTTGTTTTCAAGCTTAAGCCCGATCGAATTCTCTCTTGGCATTATGGACGTGATGATTCTGAGCGACAGGAAAAGGGTGAATCAATGGCTACCTCAACATCCTAGCAAGTTTACGTCGCTCTTGGATTTTGAATTTCTGTTTTCTCATTTCGGTCAGTTTCTTTCGTGTATTTTTGAAGTAGCTTTCGTAGCTCTTGATTTTGCTTTCGAAGAAGTTGGATGCCTCGCTGCAATTCGCTTCTTGAATTAGGGCGTTCTTTGCAAGAAATGGAATCAAGAGATCGTACGCCTTTTCCCTAAGAGCCGGTTCAGGCCGACCACGCTTTGCGCTCTTATCAACTAACCTAGAAAGTGCCTCTTTCAACATCTCTAGGGTTTGAGTATCGTCGATTGAGACGTTGGGTTTCGTGGTCCCTCTTTTGAACCTGAAAATGAAATCGCCGACGAATGCTCCGATCTGCATTGCGTGAAAAGTGGTCATGTATGGTCTGATTGGAGGTTGATACTGTACGTCTTTGGGATCGAGAGTGAATCCGGCACTAGCAGCAGCGGTAATGAAGCTGCTTACGACCCGGAAGTCCTTACTGTTGAATGTTGAGACAAAGTTACCGTCGGGCTTTAGCACCCGATAGCATTCATCGAATACGCCTCTAAGAAGTCTTTCATAATCTTCAAGAGATTTCCCTTGCCATCTATTGATTATGGCTTCATCTTTCTTTTCGATTAACTTGCCAGCATCATTCATCCAAATGTACCAGAAGTCCGCTAGTTCGGCATAGTTGACGTTTCCTCCGTAAGGCGGGTCTGTAATCAACGCGTCTACCGAGTTGTCCGGGATCGGGAGATCGGCGCTGTTTTGGGTTAAGACGAGGCACGTTGCGTCTCGGTCCACGAGTTCGTGGAAATCGTGTGCGAGCCTCGCGAAGTTTCCAATGTGATCCATGCTGTAGTTTTTCCCTTTCTGAACTGCGACAAATCGACGGCTGAAAATGTTCCATACATTTAGTTCGAGACTCTTGGGGTAGATCCAGTATGCGTGCATCGCCCACCCCTCAACGATTGCGCCTCTGAGATGTGACTGGCGGCTGGCCCACTTTAGGGAACCACTGAACGTAAATGAGAGAAGATCCCTCGCGGTGGATCTAGAGAACTTTGAAATTTCTTTGCGAAGGATTGAGAGAGCCAGAAGGTTTCTTTTGGAAAAGAGCTGATTGAAGGTGACGAGCTTGTGTGCCAGAAGATAATCTGTTTTAACTCCTCTAGGAATGCGAGTTAACGGAAAGGATAAATCACGTTCTTTCACGGAGCGCTTGAAGCGTCGCTCAATCCCGGTTACGAGACTGTAGTCGCTTTTGGTGGGGGCTTTTTCAGATGGGCCGCAGGTTGGGCAGTCGTATTTGATGCGTATGATGTGCTTGGTTCTTTCATCCCACTCGAGCCAATCCGCGACCGTGACTGATCGGCATTTGTTACAGCGTGTCTGATAGAGTGAGGTAAGTTCGTTTCCAACTCGATCGGTTAGTTGTGTGAACAAGGAGCGGAACTCGGAGAGATCAGCGGGGACGCATTCCATTGACGTTACGTATGCAGCAACCGGGTTAACGTCGACACCGACGGCCTTCCTGCGCAGCTTCAGGGCTTCTACGACTGTAACTCCTCCTCCGCAAAAAGGGTCGAGCACGATGTCCCCCTGAGAAGAGTATTGGGACACAAGATCTGAGAAGACATTCCAGGGTCGTCTAGCAAAATACTTGTGCATCCTGTAGACCGCAGTGTGGGGCTTAGCTTCCAATGATTTCGAGTACACCGATGTCAATGGTGGTCAAGCCTTGCGAATCTTTTCCTTAATATCGACCTGAGACGTAAGCACGAGATCTTGATCATTGATGATTAAGAAAGCTATGTTTAGAGAGGGTCACGTGCCGAAAGGTGGGACTTGCATTTCCACCTTCCTGGTACTCTCAGGGGAGGATGGTATTCTTTTGGGAAAGATGACGAGACCGGAAGTATGGGTTGAGATGTTCTTCGTTGGCGAGAACTTTGCTCCTCAATACGCTTCCTCTGGGAAATGGCTTCTTCCTGCCTCTCACCTGAAGTACGGCGAGAAACCCGACGACGCCGCGGAACGAGTCCTGACCGAACAGCTAGGGCTCAACGACGTGAAATTGTCATTCAGTCGGGTTCAATCGCACCTATCACAAGACCCCAGTGATCCAGAAACTGCACACTGGGACATCTGCTTCGTTTACGAGGGAAGAGTGAAAGGAGAGGTGAAACGGCCTGAGTGGTTTTCTGAACTAAAATTTGTCAAAGCCAATGAGATTAGGGCGGACGATTTCACCCGTGGGCATGGGGATGTGCTTAAGGAACTCGGACTGATTCACTAGCATTCCGCCTTCTCACAAGCATCCATCAAATGCTTAGCCTTGACGAAGTTCAGATATGCCCAGTCGCTAAATTCGACCTCGGTACTACAATGTCTGTCAAATGGCGATTATTGTAAGGGAGGTGTTGAGAGGATATGTGTGATGGTGGTCGTAGGTTTCTAACGAAGGAAGAGAAAGTTGAATGGCTTCAAGAATACAAGAGCAACTTAGAGAATGAACTCAAGGGCGTTACCGAGAGAATCGAAGAGCTAAAGCATTGATTCTATTGTAGATTTTCTCCCTTCTTTTTTTTATTCTAACTTCATATTAGGGGAATGTAATGCTGATTTAGTGAAGTTGACGAGGTTCGGTTCTTGATCTCCCTTCGACAGACGATTAATTTACTGATCTACCTGACCGTTGCATTAGGCATCGTCCTACTCCCACAACTTTTCCAGTTGGTTCCGACTTGGCTGTTTCTCTCAGTTCTCGTAGGATGGCTCGCATACCTTGCCGTAGCGGTCTTGGTTGCTGTTGGGCGCAGGATAGCATATCCGATAGCTTTTGTGCTTTCGATCCTCACGCTCGGAGTTTCATTGCCGCAGCCAGAACATTACTCATATGTCGAAGCAGGACTTTCCCTTGCTTCCAGCACGTTCATCGTTGGTTCGGCTCTGCAAGTGGCACTCCTAGTTCTCATCCCAATCTATCTTTACCGTGCACGGACAAGCGTGAAGCATACCTAGGTTCTCGCGGTTAGGTCGACAAACTGGAAGCCATCTCGCATTACCCGTTCGCCTACCTGAACTGGGATGGGTTTCTTGAAGATCGGGCCATCATACACAAACGTGTGAAATTCCCCGTTCTCACCACACGGATCTACGTTTTCAGGCAAATCTCTAACCAGCGAGGAGTTGAATTCGCGTCCGGCAAACCGGGCATCAAGCTTCCTTGGGTCAACGCAGCAAATAATGGCGCGAAAACGGATCCCCAACATCTCTCTAGCCAAATTCGCAGTATCTTTTCCCCAAACTGGGAAAATAGGTGTCAAATCAATCTGAGCAATTTTTTCCTCGCGATACTTGCGGATATCTTCTAGAAACAAATCCCCGAAGATCACATGTGTGACTCCCTTTCCCTTCCAAAACGAGAGCACTTCACGCATCTTCTCCTCATACACGACGTTGGGGCAGGGATACGGAATCAACACCTTCTGCAATTGAATGCCCAACGACCCCGCCTGCAACTCAAGAAGCTCCTCCCTAACCCCATGCATTGACACACGGTGGAACATGCGTCACTAACCGTAGTGAGCAAGCAGACGACTTCAAGCTGCTTGGCCACTAAGGTCCTGTAGAGCGCCAGAGCACTATCTTTGCCAGAAGACCACGAAAGAATAGCTTTCGGTCGGTTAACGGAGGTCGTACCGTTCGCCGCATGATGATTTTCCATGAGTCAAAAAGCCTTGGTATGGTAAAATGTGGCAAACATTTTTAATCCATCGGGATAGTCGGTGTAGTTGAGGTTTCGAAGCTGCAGTCATTTCGGTTTGGATATTGCGTCGTATGTGGAACGACTAGCCCAATGGGCCAAAGATTCTGTTCCCGGTGCGGAACCCCGCTCCCTCAACCCGTCCCAGGACCGACGGGAATATGCCCCTTCTGCTCTCTCAGAAATTCACCCGCTGTACGATTCTGCGGAAGATGCGGATCACCTCTTTCTGGAATCTAACCTGGACTTGGTCTATACTTAGATCGTGACCTTTGTTCCAGGGTTCATTATGTTGTTTGGGTCGAAGAACCGCTTTAGACTCTTCATCAATTCGATCTCTCCTTTGTTCAGAAATTGCTCGACCTTCTTTGTTCTAGTTTTGCCTATCCCGTGTTCGCCCGTTATTACTCCTCCGAGAGCCATCGTGGCTTTGTAGATCCTGTCACTCAATTCGTCTATTTTCTGTAATTGTTCGCCCTGTTTTCGCATTATGTGAACGTGTAGATTCCCGTCGCCCGCGTGACCGTAGACCGGTAAGGGAACGCCGGTCTCCTTTGAGATGTCCTCGACGGTTTGTACGATCTGATCAATCTTAGAGATTGGCACTACAATGTCTAAGATATCTAGAACGTCAGGTTTGAGTACGGTGTAGAGATTGCTTCTGATCGATAGAATGTTTTCTTGATCCGCTGCTGATTCAGCTGCGAAGATTTCAAAAGCCGTATTCTCCTTGCATATCTCGGATATCCTCAAGCTCTTGGAGAGCACTTCATCCCTTGTATCCTCGCCGACGATAATCAGTAAGTAGTAATCGCCCGTCGTAACCGGCCAAGTTCTCCCAATGTGCTTGGCCGTTCGTTCCATTAGATCTCTTTCAACATACTCAATCGCTAAAGGTGCTACACCTTGTCTGAGAATAAGTGGGACTGTGCCGATGGCTGCGTGGCGGTCGGCGAAGGGGACAACCAACGTAATTGAGGCACCCTCTTTTCCGTAGAGCTGAATCGTCGCATTTGTAACGATTCCAAGAGTACCTTCACTTCCAATAATGAGTTGCATTAGGTCGTAGCTAACGTTGTCTTTGTGCACCTTTCCCCCCAGATGTAGTAGTTCGCCTGACGGGAGAATTACCTCTAAGGCTCTAACGTGGTTGCGCATAACCCCATGTCTGACTGCTCTGGACCCGCCCGCGTTTGTGGCCACAAGCCCCCCGACCTGAGCGTTTTCGTCCCCCGGGTGTGGGGGGAAGGAAAGACCCTCTCTACTCGACGCTTCATTTAACTTGCCAAGCGTGACTCCGGCGCCAACATCGGCCATCATATTTTCTCTGTCAATCTCGATATGGTTCAATCGTTCGAGGGACAAGACTATGCCATTTCTTGTGGGCACCGCCCCGCCTACTAGGCCCGTACCTCCTCCGCGCGGGAATACTGGAATTCTATTTTGATTAGCGAGTTTAACTACGGCTGCTACCTCGTTTGCGTTCTTGGGTTTCACGACGACAACGTCGCTCGCAGGCTTAGGTTCAACATCAGCGGGAGTCTCGTCTGAGAGATAGTTGAGCATACTTTCTCTCCTGGAAACCGTCTGATCACTTCCAACGATAGATTCAAGCTCCTTCAGCAAAACCGGATCCATCGGCGATCAAGCGTAGCCAGACTCGGGACAGAGATAACTTTGCGTATAGGTGGTTAAGCGTGGGTACCATAGGTGGGTCGCGGGTCAACATACTATTTAGCGACCATTTCGACGGTGGCGTTCTATGGAGAGAATCGAAGAAATTGGCTGAAGACGCCAGTAGGGAACCCCCCTCTATAGGGAGAGGTGGACTCCAGAACGTTGTATGCGATCATTTGACTAAGATCTACGGAAAGAGTGATGCTAAAGCGCTCGACGCCTTGAGCTTCTCCTTGAGTTCCCGCGGGATATTCGTGCTTATCGGCAGGAACGGGTCTGGCAAAACGACCCTCGTACGAATCCTGGCGACTGAACTTGAACCAACCTCTGGAAACGCTACGATAAATGGAATTGACGTCGTAAGGGACGCACGGAAACTCAGAGAGAAAATAGCGATCGTACCCCAAGAAGCCAGGCCAATACCATGGATGACGCCTCTACAAACGGTTCGGGCCTACCTTCTCTGGAGAGGGTTCGGTTATTCCGAAGCAAAACGAAGAGCTCTTTTAGCGCTGGAGAAGCTTGGTCTATCCAAGTCCTGCAATGACCTGAACCGAAAACTATCCGGCGGCATGAGGAGAAAGGTGATGGTTGCTACCGTTCTTTCCTCGGAAGCCGACGTAATCTTCTTGGACGAGCCAACTACAGGCCTCGACCCAATTTCGAGAAGAGAGTTCTGGGCGACTCTCAGAGAGATCGGAAGAGAACGCTTCACGTTCCTCACCACTCACTACCTTGAGGAGGCTGAAGAGCTTGGTGATAGAATTGGAATCTTAGATCAAGGTAGACTAGTCCGTATGGGAACAATGAAGGAGCTACGGAATAGTGTTCCCTACAACTACAGCCTGAAGATCCTATCTCCGACGGCAGGGTTTCCGTCACCGCAAAGCGGTGAGACAATTACCGGACAGGACGGCAGTGTCATGATCCTCACAACGGAGGAGGAAGCCTACAGGGTTTCAAGAGACCTTGTCAAGCAAGGCCTCAAGTTTGCTGTTAATCCAATTTCCCTTGATGACATATTCTTCTATCTTGCAAGGCGAAAAGCAGATGAATGATTCAGTCAGAAGCAGCCAATCACTCCAGAAGAGGAGCATTTCCAGCCAAATTCTCGCCAGTATTCTAGTTAATTCGATTTATGAAATGCAGAACTTTCCGGTCGTTCTCATCAACACGGTTCTTTCCCCTCTCTCGTTTCTACTAGTGATCGTTTTCGTAAGTCACGGGTCGTTGCTTGGCGAGGCGATTCAGGGGGGGTTCATAATGAGCATGTTTTCTGCCGGTATCGGACTTCAGGGAGACCTCTCCCACTTGAAGAATGATTTCAAACTTCAAGATATGGTTGTTAGCTCGCCGACCAGTTGGCAGGTTTACATGTTCGGGATGGCGATCTCGGAACTAGTCTATTCTCTCCCGGCCCTCGTAGTTCTCGGAGTGCTTGCGTATTACTTCATGAGTTTGAGTGTTTTCGGCCTTTTGGCATTTGTTGGGGTGCTCATTCTTATGTTCCTAACTTCTATCGCAATCGGTTTCACTCTTTCAACATTCTCCACCGATATCGTGCAAAGCTTCGCCTTCTCGAGGCTAATTTCAACGCTCTTCTCGACGATTCCGCCGGTCTATTATCCGATTACGTACATTCCACTTCCTTACAGATACATAGCATATCTTTCTCCGACAACTTATGCTGCGGAGCTTGCGCAGAATGCTGGTGGGTATCTTCCTCTATCGTTTACGTCAATCGTCTTAGCCTGGGCAATTTTGATTATCGTTACTGTATGTCTGTTTGTTCTTGCAGGAACCAAGGCTAGATGGAGAGAGATCTGATTAAGGCTTGGGGCAGATCGGTGAAAGGGCGTTTTCGCGTATGTGATGTTCTTGAGAGATTCGAACTCATTTGGTTATTCGGGTGGAAGTTCTTTGAAGACTAGGCTCAGATCCAGTCCTTTCTTTCCGTAGTACCATTTCCCTATCGGGTAGAGTAGTGCGCCAAGGATCCAGAAGAAGAGCATGATTGCCCATGACACTGGGTTGACTCCGTAGAATGGGAGGGCGAGCAGCTGGTAGGTTACGTATAGGAAGAATGGTGCGACCAGTAAACCGGAGACTATGAGGGCGGGACCGGTACCTCCCAATTCCTTCTTCTTCCTCCATCCATAGATAATGGCCGTTATCCCGATGAAGGCGAAGAACACGCTGCCAAGTGCGGTGGTTGTGTAAAGTGATGTCCAGTTCGTTAAGTCGGCTATGAATACCATTGGAACTGCGACTATGAAGCTCAACAGCAGAGCCGCTGTTGGGGAATGAAACCGATCGCTGACGTGGGCGAGTTGGACCGGAATTAGCCGATCGAAACTCATTCCGAGGATATAGCGGGAGATCGAAAGAATGGTTTGTTGAAGCGAAGCTAGGTACCAGACGGCAAATGTTAGGTTCATCACCCACATCAAGGCGACATTATCGCGAATCGCAATCGTTGCGATAGTCAGCATGTTCGGGACTACGCCCATGCCATATAGCGCCCCGGGCCAGGAAATTGGTGCTTGCATTGCGAAGTTGAAACCCAAACCCCAATTGAACAATGCCACGAACCCGGCTAACAATACCCCACTGAAGACACCGGGGAGAATTGTGCCTATCCACGCTGACTTTTTTAAATTCTTGATTTCTCCCGGAGAACGCTGCAGCGTTGTTAACCCAAGGCAATGTGAAGAAGAGCCAAGGAAGGAGAAGTAGCACGCCAGAGAGCGACGCACCGGGGCCCGTGTACTGAGATGATATCTGGTTATATGAACTGCCGTTTTGTGTTAGGAAGTTTGAGACAGCACTCTGTATTCCCGTTGGGCCGAGGCCTAGAAAGACGCCCGCCATAATCAGCGTCCCTATGAGAGGTATTATCGTTAGGATTGCAAGCAGGTGGAATCCCGATCGAGGTGATACTATGTCAACGGCTGTCACCGCAGCGATCAGGAACAATCCTAAGGCGATCAGCGCCGTTGGCGTTGTCATCATGGCTGAGAAGGAGGTTAAGCCAGTGTTTCCAGTTACGGCCGCAATTGTCGATAGGCTCGGCGCAAGTGAAAGTGTAACAAACCAGTTTGCTGACACGGCTAAGAAGGGTAGGCCAGTGAAGACGAAGCCGAGGACGAGTGCACCGCCCAATATGGGTCCAATGGTCCTGCTCATCCACACGTAATCCCCTCCCGTTCTCCCTACTGAACGAACGATATGGTAGAAGATGAAGGCCTCGAAGATGACGAAGAACATTAACAACAGCGTGGCATCGACCGCGTTCCCACCGGGGTTCCCATCCGGAAAGAAGGAGTTCGCAATGTTAATTAGCAGCAGACCCGTGCCGAACCCTATTTCGCCAAGCATGGCAAAGAATAGTGTCCACGGGCTTACGCTCTTGACAAGACCCGTAGCTTCCCTAACGAAGACCTTTGGCTTCGACATGATCTAAGATGTCTGGGTCGATGCGGATTTAACATTTTTCAAGTATTACATACAATCGGAACTATCACCATTTAACCCGGCATTTTTTCAAGAATGGAAAGGCTTGAGCTAGTTCCAATCCGACTCGCACCCGCCTCCACCATCTCCAGCGCCTGTTCCATTGTTCTTATGCCGCCCGCGGCCTTCACACCCAGCCTTAAGCCAACAATCTCCCTCATCATACGAACGTCGTTAACAGTCGCTCCGGCCGAGCCGAATCCCGTGGAGGTCTTCACGAAATCAGCACCCCCCTCAACCGCCAATATACACCCCTTCTTCTTTTCAGCCTCATTCAGGTAGCAGGTTTCAAGAATAACTTTCACAACCACTTTCTTCGCTTGAGCCTGTGCCAACTCTACGACGCTCTTTATCTCATCCAAAACATAGTTTTCGCGGTGTGAGCGGAGGGCGCTGAAGTTCATCACCATGTCGATTTCTTCAGCCCCTTGCGTTAGAACGCTTCTTGCTTCTTCGAATTTCACTTCCTTCGATGAAAGCCCGAAGGGAAATGAAACAACGCTACATGTCCTCACACGTGAACCTTTGAGGGCAGCTGCTACTATTGGCACGTGTGTGGGGTTGACGACAACAGCAGCCAATCCGAGGTCGACGGCCAATTTGCAACCATTCTTAACGTCCTCTTCCGTTGATTCAGGACGTAGCACTGAGTGATCTATCATGCCTGCCAGTTTCGTTCGAGATATCAAGTTCCTTGCGATTCCCTTGCACTCTTAATTGCATGAAGTGCTAGTTTAGTTGCTCTCCCCAGGAGTTCGCGCGCCCGTTCGATAGTTCCTCGCTTCAGCATTGCATCTGAGTAAGGGCTCAGTGCCAGAAGCTCTAACCAAGAACCATGATGAGTCGGGGTACTCCACCTTTAATCCATCAATCGTTGACGTTCGTGACATACCCTTACTCTTCCAAGAGAGGTTAACAAATTCCATCGCTTTGTCTTTCAACTGATCTGGGCATTGCATTTGCGTCTTCATCTGGTGAAGCCTCGGGAGGCCGTTGCGAAGTTGCCCCAATGTCAATCCATAAGTTTTCATGATCTGAAGGAGTTTGCCCGAGCTTACCGCTGCGTCGCCGTACAGTAATAGGTTGGGCCAAATATGTTTCCCAGACTCCTCGGTCGCGAAAATCGCATTCTCAGTGGATCGTAATGCTTCAGCAATTGCCGGAGGTCCAACTTTAGTGACCTTAAGGCTCCCTCCATATTTCTGACATAGGGATTTCAAAATGCTCGATGTATTCACAGTGCTGACGACTATTCCGGCACGACTTTTCTGTAACTCTTCCTTCGCGAGAAGGGCGCCGGTTAGATCACCCCATAAGACGTTGCCCCGTTCCGTCACGAAGAGAGCACGATCGCCATCGCTATCAGTTCCGACTCCCAAGTCCGCCTTGGTTTCCTTTACCATACTCGAGAGTTGGGTGAGAGTGGAAGGTTGAGGGTTTGGTGAGCGTGCGGGAAATCGACCGTCGGGGCGCCCGTTAATCGTTACAACCTTGCACCCGATTCCCTCTAATACACGGCCAAGAGTCGCGCAAGTTGCACCGTTACCCGGATCCACGACAACCTTGTAACCGCCAACATTTCCTATCTGTTTCTCGACCCATCGCACATAACTATCAAGAATCTCCAGCGATGTAACAGAGCCCTTTGTGCCACCTATCCTAGAACTTGTGGTTTCTGACCAGTATAATCTTTCGAATGTTCCTTCCTCATTAGGACCCATCTCACCCGTATCCGAGAGGAAGAACAAGACCCCACCAATCTCTGCTGGCGTATGGCTGCCAGTTACCATTACGCCGGCTGAAGCTTTCGACTCCTTCAACGCACATAGTAAGGCGGGGGTGGGGACGAGCCCACAATCAACGACATTTACGCCCCCTCCCACTAGGCCAAGCATTAAGTCACTTTGGATCCTCTTAGAATGAAGCCTCACATCCCGGCCAACAAACACGGTCCCCTGATTTTCGAGAAATGCTGCAAATGTCCGCCCGAGTCTATTTACAAACTGAGGAGTCAGAACCGTGTCCGCTGATCCTCTGATGCCTGAAGTGCCGAAAAGTCTCCGAGAAGGGTTGTGCAGGGAGGTCCAGCTCTTTGTCGGCTGCAAGTCCTCATCCCATTGATTGATCTATCGCAGAGAAGAGTGCATCATTACTAGTGATTGGACGCCCTTGACTTTGCATTTTCTCAAATCTGATCGTATCATTCTACACGTAATCGCTTCTCTTTACAGTGCCTACGACAGGTTCATGATTTAGGAATCTTCTCACGTTCTCAGCAGCATACACCGCAGCCTTCTCAACCGAGTGTGGAACTAGGCCGGAGTTATGTGGGGACCCTAAGAAGTTGGGTAGTTCCACGAATGGGTAATTAGTACGAAACTTTCCATCGCGTAAAGGTTCGTTCCACCAGGCATCTACCGCTGCTGTGAAATTCGTATTCGCCTTCAACTTTTCGTACAGTGCGGCTTCGCTAATTATGTCTCCGCGAGCTACGTTCACGAGAATAGCATTATCCTTCATCCAATTCAGCTCCCGCCTACCTATGAGGCCCCGGGTTGAATTCGTTAACGGAAGCGCAACAACGACTACGTCAGCGAGCCGCAATACGTATTCGAGACTATCGAGAGTTCCAGCAAATTCAACCGATTCAACTGTTTTCCCACTAGTATTGACCGCGTAGATTTTCACGCCAAAGCAGCGTAAGAGGTGAGCAGTGGCTTTCCCGACCCCTCCGAATCCCAAGATCGCACACGCGGACCCTTTCAACAAACGATTCGCGTTGGTCTGGTCAAATATGCCATTCTTGAGCTTGTCGTGCCGATCCAGGAGGTTCTTGGTCACTGCCAAGGTCATTGCCAGTATGTGTTCTGCCATCGATTCGGCGTAGGCTCCAGCATTACCAGCAATCGTGAGGGTGGAGGGTAGCTGAGAGAATGGAAGGTGATCTACTCCAGCGGACAGTAGTTGCATCATCCCAACACTCGAGATCATTTCAAACTCTTCAGGATGCAGTTCGCGTGCAGGATGCCATGAAATCAACACGGTCGCTGCTGCTAATTCTCGCGAACGTTCTTCCGGTGAAACATCTGAAAGAAAAATTACTCTGCTCATTTGGCCTAGAACTTGGAGTAGAGCGTCCCTCAGCCCGTCGTCAGCAGAGAAAGTAACCACAACCGTCGTCATGGATTCACTCGAACCCTTCACTAATTCAGAAGTAGGGACACTATTTGAAGTCTGCAATCAACAGCAAGCAGCCGCAGTTTCAACCCGCAAATGCTCGCACAATCGCCAACCGGATCCAGATATCAGCTTTATTTGACTGGGAAATTGAATGCGACATAGAAGCTGTGGCTGCTGCCTATGTTTGACATATCTGAGGCGAAAGCCGTTGAGAGGGAGATAATCCAGGTCAGGAGGACGATTCACATGCACCCGGAGTTGTCCTATCATGAGGTTGAAACGGCTAAACTGGTCGCCGGGAAACTGAGTGCTTTGGGCATCTCTGTACAGACAAAGGTTGGTGGTACGGGTGTTGTTGGACTGCTGAAGGGAGCTAAGGAAGGGAAAGTAGTTGCGCTGAGAGCCGACATGGACGCACTGCCGGTTAGTGAGAATGTGGACCTGCCATTCAAGTCGAAACGGGATGGAGTCATGCATGCCTGCGGTCATGACACACACGTCGCTATGTTGCTTGGAGCTGCAATGCTACTTTCAAAACATCGAAATGACCTGCATGGGCAGGTGAAGTTTCTCTTTCAACCTGCGGAGGAAGTGGGAGGGAGAGGAGGCGCTAAGCCGATGATAGATGATGGAGCGATGAATCGCCCAAAGGTCGATTATGTCTTTGGTTTACACATTAGCGGGACAGAGCCTTCGAATGTATTCGCCTTGCGGCCCGGTCCAATAATGGCTGCTCCCAACACTTTCAAAATTAGAATAATAGGTAAGGGAGGACACGGATCCTCACCCCACAACGCCGTCGACCCAATATTCGTATCGGCACAAGTAATCACAGCCCTTCAGGGAATCACGAGCAGAATGATCGATCAGCGTGAGCCATTTGTTATCTCAGTCTGCAGCATCCATGCTGGGACCAAGGATAACATCATCCCGGACGAAGCTCTTCTCGAAGGAACGATTCGCACGTTCGATGAGAAAACTAGGGCTCGAGCGAAAAAGTACGTCACCTCTGTTGCTAAATCGGTTAGCCGGGCCTTCAAAGCTAAGGCTGTGGTTGACTTTAAGGAAAATGAATATCCCGTCACGGTCAATGATCCTTTAGTGACGAACAAGGTCGTCCATCTACTGAAAACGATCCATGGAACTAGGACATTAGTCTGTAAGCCCGTCATGGGTGCAGAAGATTTCTCAAGGTTCCTCCAGAAAGCCCCAGGAACTTTTTACTTTCTGGGCACAATCAACGCGAAGAAAGGCTGCACGAACACAAACCATAGCTCAAAATTCAAAGTAGATGAGGATGTTCTGAAATACGGTTCCCTTTCACTGGCTAAACTTGCCTATGAGTTTGGCAAGCCAAGTGCTCATGGGTAAGACCAAGATGCGTTACTTCCCTTGGACTCTAGCATGCAAGCTTCATTAGTGATTCGTATACACAACTTGACGTGATTAGCCTTGGAATATCGTGAATTGGGACGCACAGGCATGCGCGTTTCGGTTGTAAGTTTTGGAGCTTGGCCGATCGGTAGCGACTGGGGCCATGTTGATGATAAGGAGTCGTACGCAGTTCTGAATCGCGCGATCGATCTGGGCATTAATTTTATCGACACGGCGGACGTTTATGGTGACGGCCGCAGCGAGAAACTGATTGGGCGACTTTTGAAAGAGCGCAAGGAAGAAATTTTTGTGGCCACGAAGGCCGGGCAACGGCTTGACCCACATGTTTCGGAGGGTTACAATCTGAAGAACATCGAGGGCTTCGTCGACCGTAGCCTCGAGAACCTGGGCGTAGATTCAATTGACCTGCTGCAACTGCACTGCCCGCCTACTCCGGTCTATTCTCGGCCTGAGGTTTTCGAAGCTCTTGACCATTTGAAATCTAAGGGCAAGATCCGAAATTATGGTGTGAGTGTTGAGAAGGTAAGTGAGGGATTGAGATCTATCGAATACCCGGGCGTCCAAAGTGTCCAAATCATATTCAATATGTTCCGCCCGCGACCAGCGGAAGAGTTCTTTCCGAAGGCTAAGGAACGCAAAGTTGGGATATTGGCACGTGTCCCGCTCGCAAGCGGCCTACTTACCGGCAAAATAACTGCCGAAACTAAGTTTCCCCGCGATGATCACAGAAACTACAACCTCCATGGGGAATCTTTCGATAGAGGCGAAACCTTCTCTGGAGTTGACCTCGACAAGGGCTTAGAGGCGGTGAAAGAGTTGAAACAGTTAGTTCCTGGTGGGATGAATCTCACACAAATGGCTCTCAGATGGATTTTGATGTTCGATGCAGTGACTTGTGCAATCCCAGGAGCTAAACACGTTGAACAGATAGAAGACAATGCCCGCGCCGGCTCGCTGGCACCCTTAGACAGTAAAACCATGACCGACGTTCAGTCAGTTTACGAAAGATGGGTTAAACAGCAAATTCACCCAATTTACTAACTAGATCCATGCGGGTGACGACCCATACATGGGGTCCTGTTCGCATCTATCCTTGATGCAGCTTGTCTGATGGATTGATGTGATTTTGTGTGGCAAACAATCTCTGAAATGAGACTGAAACGTGTTTGTCAAATTTGGCTTGTATTTGCCAATCCCTGAGCATCCCCATGCAAACAATCCTATCTGCAATGCGAGATACTTTCGCTGAGTTTTGATTTGATTGTTTGCAAGCACTCTTGTTTACGACCGCGGCGAAGTTCAGGTAGATGCTTATGGCTACGGCGAGCAGATTTGGAAGATATCGGAGACACCTTCCACTTCTGATAGCAGTTGTTTTCTTCGCGACTGGGGATTATATGTCGTTAATTCGGCTACTTCGATTCGTCTTCTAACCACTTCTAATTTTCCCTAAACACGTCCTAAAACTAACACGATTACTATTTCATCCGAACCGGATTCGTCGGTCGGCGTTTTGACTTGAACAGTTTATTCGTTTTTAGTCAACGTTAGGTGAAGTCCGTACGTAATCCTAAATACTCGCGGCAACAGGGCGCGGAGTGGAGAAGTTTTCCTATGCCTTCTTCTAAGAAAGTCAAGAAGAACCCGACTAAGGCTTCATCGAAAGCCGGCAAGGTAGTTCGTATCACATACGCCACATTGAGAATCACGCCTGAAGATGACAGGGCATACGATCATGCCGTTGAACAGGTGCGTGCACAGCTCGGCGGCCATTTCGCCATGTACGTGAATGGCGAAAAATGGGTTGGAACGGGGGAGGAGATGTCACACCCAAGCCCAATCAACACTGGGATCATGGTGAGCCATTTCCCGAAGGGAACACGAGACGACGCGATAGCGGCAGTAGATGCAGCACAAGAAGCTTACACGAAGTGGAGCGAGACACCATACAAGGAACGTGTGAAACTTCTACGCAAAGCCGCCGACATCATCGTCGAGAGACGTTACGAATTATCGGCTTGGATGGCCTTTGAGGTAGGCAAGAACCGAGCAGAGTCATTGGCGGAGGTGAACGAGGCCGCTGAACTCATACGGTATTATTGCGACCAGATGGACGTGAATAGAGGTTTCTTGAAGCAACTCGAATCCCCCGGCCCTGGACAGGAGACTGTTAGCGTTCTCAGGCCGTACGGTGTTTGGGCTGTGATCGCACCCTGGAACTTCCCACTAGCGCTATCCACTGGCATGACTGCTGGGGCAATGACTGCGGGGAATACCGTGGTCTTCAAACCCTCAAGCGAATCCCCTGTACTCGGCTACGAGTTGACCCGAGCCTACGCCAAAGCCGGAATCCCGCACGGCGTCTTCAACATGGTCACCGGCCCGGGAGGATCGGTGGGGACTGAGTTACAAGAGAACGAGGACGTGGACGGGATGATCTTCACCGGCTCCAAGGCTGTTGGAACCGGCCTATACCATCACTTCGCGAAAGACTATCCCAAACCCGTCATAACTGAAATGGGCGGAAAGAACCCTGCAATAGTGACCAGCAAAGCCGACATCGACCAAGCCGCGGAAGGCATAGTCCGAGCCGCGTTTGGTTTTGGAGGCCAAAAATGCAGCGCATGCTCACGCGTATATGTGGAGAAATCGGTCAAAGACAGGTTCACAGCGGCATTGAAGAATTACACGGAAAAACTTGTGAAATTAGGCGACCCGATTAAGAAAGAGACATTCCTCGGCCCACTCATCAACAAAGGCGCAGTGGAAACCTACGTGCAGGCGGCATCCGAGTCGAGAAACGGCGGAGGAACGTTTCCGTACGGAGGAAACCAGGCAAAAGGTGACGGATTCGAGAATGGATACTTTGTAGAGCCAGCAATAGTCGACAACCTCCCTCTAGCTCACCGGCTCTTCAAGGATGAGTTGTTCGTTCCATTCCTTGTTGTCGGGACGGTGGGATCTCTCAACGAGGCGTTGGAGTTGTCTAATGATTCGGAATATGGGCTATGTGCGGGCATTTACAGCAAAGACAAAAAAGAGTTAGCGACATTCTTCGACTGCGTAGAAGCAGGAGTCACGTATGCGAATAGGCGGGCAGGAGCGACGACCGGAGCCTGGCCTGGGATTAACTCCTTCGGGGGCTGGAAGGGAAGTGGGTCAACAGGCAAAAGCGGGCTAGGCCCGTACTACGTGCCACAATTCATGCGCGAACAATCACGTTGGACCGTAAACAAGTAGGGATCGATATGGGGCAGGAAACGGAACAGAAGAAACGAATATTTCTGGTCAACATGACGAGTGTTCCGGTAGAGGTTTTGGACAAGAAGGGTGCAGATAGAACCCAAGTTCAATACTTGGTTGATGATCGGCATGGGTCCGACCGATTCGCGCTGCGCCTCTACACGGTTCAAGAAAGGCGGTCACACACCGCTCGACCAGCACCCGTACGAACATCATGTATACGTCATGAGCGGTGAAGGGTTGCTGAGACAATCAAAACAACCGAACGCACCCTTGCGATCGCTGAAGGCAGGGGACACGCTCTTCATACCTTCAAACGCCGTCCACCAATTCAGTAACGACAGGGACAAACCATTCACGTTCCTATGCGTCAAAGGCAACCCCAAACTCTACGCAAGCCCAGAGCAATCCGCTCCCGAGGATACAGAGCGAAATTACTGCTAACTCAATAAATCGACGCCCGTATAGCCTGTCAGATCGGATTCCGCCAACAAATCTCATGAAACTATGCCACAAACAAAAATTCATCGAGTATGGATAGGAACTAGTTTGCTCTCGTGAGCATGTGATAAAGGACCTGGGTGAATTCCTCGAGACGTTTGATGTTGATGTATTCGTCGGCTATGTGCGCTACCTCCCCAGGCCCCATGATTACCGTTTTGATACCAGCTTCGTTGAAGTAAGTTGAGTCGGTTCTGCCTGATTCAACCTTGAATTCTGGAGAATAACCGAGCACCTGCTGCGTAGAGTCCGTTGCGAGGGTGACGGCCGGGTGGTTTCGTGGTATGAGGTATGATTTTTGAGCATTCATGTATGAAACTCGGAATTCCACATCCTTCACCGTGTCCAGGGCGCCTTGCACCTGTTCCTTGACTGGGGCCCATTCCTCGTTTGGGAGTACGCGTCGTTCACAGGTTATCTCGCACTCACCTGGGACAATGTTGATCGCTATACCGCCCTTGATCATGCTTACGTTGAGTTCAGTGTATGCTTCATGCCCGTCCAGTGTCATGCGTACGGGGGGAAGTTTTCGCAATGCTTCCACTACCTTGACCATATCATAGATCGCGTTCCTTCCCTCACGAGGATCAGACGAGTGTGCCTCTTTCCCAAGGGTCGTGACCTTGAAACCTACCCTTCCACCGCATCCAAGTGAAACCATCAACCGACTCTTCTCGACGGTTCCCTCGACGTTGATTCCGAATTGAGATTCGAGATGGTGATGTTTTAGAAAGTAGGGTGTTCCAAGCCAAGTCTCACCTTCAAATACCGTGTTGTTATCCTCGTAGTTCGAAAACAAGACCTCAAGCTTCCGGAACCGACATGCCTTCAACCTGCCTAAGACATTCAGGATTGAGGCCGCGGAGCCCTTATCGTCCGACGATCCAAGCCCATACAGCCTATCCCCTTCCACTGACGCATGTACCGGGTCCTTGGTCCATCGTGGTGTGGATGGGACCGTGTCGAAATGGCAGTTGATGAGGAAAGCCCCCTCTCCGCCCTGGTAGATTTTTTCAGCGAAGACGTTGTTGAGTTTGTCAACTTCAACTCTAAATCCCAACCTTTGTGTTTCAGTCGCTAAGAATTTCGCGCATTCCTGCATCCCGTTTTTTTCGTAGGTGGGGAATTCAATTAGCTTGCTCAGAATATCGACTGAGTTTGAGTGGTTGGCTGTTGCTGACATTTCCTAAACGTTCCGCAAATCGAAATCATTTGTCTTGGGGTATTTCCATTTCACAAAAAGGAGCATCTAAGTCCGAGTCGCTTCTGTTGGAGCAGGTCCACGCGAATTTCAAAGTCTTAAGAGTTTAAGTCGTCATCGCCGAGGGGGGAACGCTTCTGGTAATAGGTATCGCCGCTGGGGTCGGGCATCTTCTTCAACAGACCGACACCGGAGAGCTTGTCGCAGGCCGCTTGAACTTGATCTTGGTCGAGTTTGGAACCGAGTTGTTTTTCGACATCTTCCTTGATCTCGAAGATGCCTTTCCTCTGCATGTCGGCCAGAACGCGGTAAACCTTGCCGTCGGGCGTATCTGCTGCTGGTGGTTTCGGAAGTTGGATAAGTTTCTGATCACCCGTCTTCAACCGTTCTATTACACTTGCCCAATCATTTAGATTCTTTCGCCTACTCCGTCCGCTCAACCGCTCAATGAACACTTTACCTTTCTCGCTCGCTCCTCCCTGCCATTTGACTTCGAGACTCGGCTTCGTCACATGCCCCGCGTGGCCTTTGACAGAGGAAATTGATGATATTTCAATGAACAAATTATCGTCACTGGCGGGGATAGATGACTAGGTCTCCCACATCCGAGTATACCATATGCATTTTCCCAATACCTGTAGGGAGATCATCTTCCTTCTCATTGGTACAAACGAATAACAAGCGGCGATTGGTCAACAAGAGCGTACCTTCCAATTCACCGCCCAATTGTCCTTCCAACTCCTTCGCCGTACCTGCTTGGCGCATTACAACGCCTTGCTCTTGGGCCAAGCATGACTTCGTCAGTTTCATCTCGCAATTTTGGAACCCAAGCCAAGAACCGATTCTTGGCATTAAAGGGTAACCGTTTGCGCCCAACAAAAACCTGAAGCGATCATGGTTGGACAAACTAACAGGAGCGAAATTGAGGTTCTAGGGCAGGACCGAGGACCACGCTATCTTAAGCGAAGAGCCGAAATTTTCGTATCGGCTTACGGTCGGTAGTGAACCTTGGAACTGGTCTTAAGCGGTCTGAATGTAGGGTGGTATCGACCACATTGGGATTCCCACGCAGAGGGTTTTCTGGAATGGGTATGGCGGGAATGGTTGGGTTTGCGGCCAGTTAGGGTAAACAAACCCGTACACTTGGACAGCTTGGTTCTGGTAGTTGGAAATTGTTGTCTGATTCAGGTTCCATACTACGTAGGTTAATCCCGTCGCAACGTACAGATCCACACAGGATGAATCGCTAGTCAAATATCCTGTAACGGTGACTGGGGGACCTTCGTTGCAGACGGTTGGGTTGAACGGGTAGCCGCAATACTGTTGATTAAACCAAGTAGGCGGTGGCCCTGAGGCTAACGTTGTGAATGACGCTACCGTATACGTGTAGGCTTGAGTGGTTGTGGTGATTGAAGTGAAACCGGCGCTAACGGTTGTAAACTGCATCTGAGTTACGTAATTCGTTGCGTAATTCGTTTGGGTTTGGGTCACAGTCCCAGCTGGGCCGCGAATAGCTAGCCCGGCTACTAGAAATCCCATTATAGCGAGCGCGATAATGACGATGTAGAAAACCTCCTTCGACAATGTCAACGGCTGCTTAGATCCGTTTGGCGGCCTTGATTCAACCCGGTTGCATCTCGAGGCTCCACACTCGTGGCAGAATATCGCTTGATCGCTTAGTTCAGTTCCACAGTTTCGGCAATTCTTCAATTGCAATTCCCCGGTTCGGGTCCATTGTTACTTTTGAGGGATGAGCTTGATGCGAAACTCCTCGACGTTGCCAGCTCAACTTATCTTATCAGGTTGAATTCTGATAATGACTCTTTTCTCTGTTGGCGAGGAGCGTTGATACTTCTTCGCTCCGGTGTACTTGTTGGTGAGTTTGTCTATGTGCTCTTCTGCGCCGTCGAAACTCTGTGAGACCACGCGGCCCTGTATTACCACTCTGTCGTACATGTTATTCTGGTCCGCGACGGAAATGGAAACTCGTGGATCCTTCGCCGTATTCTTTTGTTTGACACGACCCATCTCAGTGTTAACGAGAACCAAGTCTCCGTCATGGTCTACCCAAACTGGAGCAACGTGAGGTGTTCCGTCAGGTAGAAGGGTGGCAAGAAAGGCGAAATTCTTCGCCTCGATTAGTCTGACGGCTTTCTCGTTGAGTTTGGCGGGCATTGCGCCACCAAAACTAGTGTGGGTTGTTGGTCTACATCATGCCCGGTGGCATTCCGCCCATGCCGCCCATGCCGCCTGGCATTCCTCCCGGCATTCCACCACCGGGTGGACCTTCCCTTCCTTTCGAGGAAACTACGTCGTCGATTCTGAGGAGCATGCTTGCCGCTTCTGTTGCTGACTTAATGACTTGCTGCTTCACTCTAAGGGGTTCGATAATATTATCCGCGAACATGTCGGCTATCTTGCCGGTCTTGACTTGAACGCCGTACCACTTGTTTCCGGGTTCCGCATGTTTCGATCTTAACGCAACCATGATGTCGATGGGGTCCAAACCAGCGTTCTCGGCGATGGTTAATGGTATAGTTTCCAAGGCCTCAGCGTAGGCTTCAATCGCCAACTGCTCGCGGCCACCAACTTTCACGGCGTAGTCGCGCAGTTGTTTTGCGGTCTCAGCCTCTGGGGCACCGCCCCCAGCAACTATTTTCTGATCTTCAACGGCGTTTCTGACCACGCAGAGTGCGTCGTGGAATGATCGTTCTGCTTCATCCACCACGTGATCCGACCCACCGCGAATGACAACCGTGACAGCTCGCGGGTCTTTGCAGTCGCGAACGTAGACGAGCTTGTCATCCCCAATCTTCACTTCCTCCACGAGTTTCGCCTCTCCCAGGGAGTCCGCACTGATATCCTTGGTACTCGCTAGGATCGCTCCTCCTGTGGCTTTCGCTAACTTCTCCATGTCGCTGCTGCTGGCGTTCTTGATGGCCATGATGTTCTTCTTTGATAGAAAGTGTAGTGCAAGGTCGTCGATTCCTTTCTCGCAGAAAATCACATTGGCCCCACTCTTCACTACTTTGTCTGTCATCTCTCTAAGCATCGATTCCTCTTCGTCGAGGAAGAGTTTCATTTGGTCTGGAGAGTTTATGTTGATTTTCGCGTCGAATTCAGTTTTTTCGATTTCAAGTTTGGCATTAAGCAGAGCGATTCTCGCGTTCTTGACCTGCTTCGGCATTTGAGGATGAGAAACCTCCTTGTCGACTACAATGCCTCTAACCAATTCGCTCTCATCCATGCTCTCTCCTTTCTTCTTGACAACCTTAATTCTGTCAATGTCAGCAGTAACTTTTCCTCCCCGCTCTTCAGAGATTTGGCTAACCGCCTCAGTTGCCAACGTGGCAAGATGGTCACTAGTACCCACCGTAGCCTTTGTTGCCATCGAGGTTATGGCAATGAGTTTGAGCATCTTCATGTCACCTGGTTGGATGGGGACTGAGAGGCTTTCTAGAATTTCCAGTGCCTTCTCAGAAGCTTTCTTGTATCCTTCAACTATGACGGTGGGATGAACCTCTTGGTCCAGGAGCTTCTCAGCCTTGGACAGTAATTCGCCGGTAAGAACAACGGCTGTGGTTGTGCCGTCGCCAACCTCGTTATCTTGGCTTTTAGCGACCTCAACCAACATCTTGGCTGCGGGGTGTTGAACGTCCAACTCCTTCATGATCGTAGCGCCATCGTTCGTAATCACCACATCACCCATGCCGGATACGAGCATCTTATCCATACCTTCAGGGCCGAGTGTGGTGCGAATGGTTTCGGTTACCACCTTTGCGGCCAGAATGTTGTTACGCTGTGCGTCTCGACCGCGGGTCCTGGTAGAACCTTCCTTCAGAATAAGGATAGGAATATTGCCTTCTGACATTTCAGTAATCTCACGCGATTGCTAGCGAAGCGTAATAGATAAGCCCTTTCTCGCCCTGGGAGACACAGGTACAGTTCTTCACAGAACCAATGCGCCGGAAAGACTTTAACTCTGAAAGAAGTCGTTGTCCAACGGATTTTCGAATCCATCAACGTGAACACCGATGGCCAACTTAGAAGCGGGAAAGAGAAGGACCGTGAGCATGAAGACCATTCTAATCATGTTAATCGTTGTACTATCCGTGATAGCCTCAGGATACGCAATGGTAACAGTTAGCAGGACCTTCGAAATTCGTCCTTCCGATTTCGTTACGATACCTGCAGAAAACGTCTCCAAGACTGGGCAAGTGGTAGTCCTTGACTCGGTAGCCACCGTTATGCAGGGAAGCGTCGCAATGGGAGTCAACGGGTACTTGGAGACCTCCTCCGGGCAGCCTGTAGCGGGAGCGAACGTATACGTGCAATATTATTTGGAAGGGTCATACCGAACTCAGGTAGGAACCACCGACCAGAACGGTTACTTTGAGATACACTTCCCAATGAATTGGACCGGATGGCTTCCAGTGACGATGATCTACCTCGGCGACGCCCAACACCAAGGACTACGTCAGATTGTCAGCCTAACTGGAGAACCCCTCTAAGTCTTCAATAGTGGTTGTATGAATTGCCTGCGCAGCAGGCCTCTTTCCGAACACTCTCAAGACTCAACAGGGAGGTGGTTAGCTGCGAACTCTGCCCAAGGCTTTCACGTTACCGTGATTCGGTCGCTAGGACAAAGCGAAGGCAGTACATGGATTGGACTTACTGGGGTAAGCCATTAACCGGGTTTGGGGATTCAAAAGGGAAACTGCTAATTCTCGGCCTTGCGCCGGCTGCACACGGCGGCAACAGAACTGGTAGAATGTTTACCGGTGACGGCTCGGCGCAATTCCTGATGCCTGCGCTATACGATTTCGGCTTCGCCAATCAGCCTACATCGGTCAGTAGGAACGATGGCTTGAAGCTAATAGACGCCTACATGACCGCGATCGTCAGGTGCCCACCCCCAAAGAACAAGCCCAGCTTGAAGGAGATTCAGACTTGCAAACACTACTGGACCGAGGAACTCCGCTTCCTCCCAAACATCCAAGTCGTTCTCGCACTCGGGAAAGTTGCATTCGAGACCTATGTTAAGTTCCTAAAGGAGAATGCCGTTGACACTAAGAACTTCAAGTTCTACCACGGAGCGTTTTACAAATCTCCGTCTCCACACCCAGCACTAGCCGTGTCCTATCACCCAAGTCGACAAAATACACAAACCGGCAAATTGACAAAACCGATGTTCGGCGCGGTTCTCAGAAAGATTCAGCAGTTAATTGAATCACAGAATCCGCATTGACTTATTTCGGCGCCGTCTTGGTCTCTTTCTTAAGCTCCTGAGCTAGACCCTTCAACTTCGAAGCTGCCCGAGGCATATTTCGAGCATTCGCTTCAATCAAGCTTACAAAAGCGCTCCCCACTATCACTCCATCTGCTCCAGCCTCAACGAGCCTTTTGACATGGCTGGGCTTCGAGATTCCGAAACCCACAGCAAGCGGAATTGAACCGCCAATCATGGAACTGTATCTCCTAACTAGATCAACTGCGTCATCGGAGATATTGGCTCTGACACCAGTCACACCGTAAAGTGAGATTAGGTAGAGGTAGCCTGAAGTTTGATCCAGAATCCTCTTGAGCCTCGACGGATCAGTTGAAGGTGACGCGAGGAAGATAGTATCAACACCGGCTACTGAGCACTGCTTCTTGTAATCAGCTGACTCCTCCACGGGGAGGTCGGGCACTATTATCCCAGAGATTCCCGCATCCTTTGACTGGGCCAGAAATTTATCCACTCCGACCCTAAAGATTGGGTTGAAGTACGTCATTAGAACGAGCGGAGTATCACGGTGTTGTTTTCTTATCGCTTTAGCGACATCGAGCGCATCTAAGGGCTTGGCTCCACCCCTAAGCGAGCGTGTAACTGCCCCTTGTATCGTCGGCCCATCGGCGATCGGATCCGAGAACGGAATCCCAAGTTCAACTATGTCCGCGCCACCTTCGATTAGGGCCGCTGCGAGTTTTGGTGTGTGTTTTAGTTGTGGATCTCCGACGGTTAGATAAGCGATTAGAGCGGCTTCGTGTCTTTCCTTTAGTTCCACGAATGTTTCTGAGATGCTAGTCATATCTTCACGCCTAACTTCTGGGCGACAACGTTAACGTCCTTATCGCCTCGTCCCGAGAGATTAATCACCACAATCTGGTCCTTAGCCATTCTCGATGCTAAAGCGACTGCATAGTGGATAGCGTGCGCTGGTTCCAGGGCAGGGATGATGCCCTCCACTTTGCTCAACTCCATGAACGCTTCCAATGCTTGCTCGTCAGTTACCGACGTGTACGTCGCCCGGCCAGTGGCTTTCAGGTAGGCATGTTCAGGACCGACGCCTGGATAATCTAAACCGGCTGAGATGCTATGAGTTGGCTGAATTTGTCCGTCATGCGTCTTGAAGAACATAAGTCAACATCCCATGGAAGACTCCCTCTTCACCCGCGCATAGAGTTGCAGCATGTTTCCCGGTTTCGAGTCCCATTCCACCTGCCTCAACACCAAAAAGCTTCACCTCTTTGTCATCGATGAAAGGGTAGAACGCTCCCATCGAGTTGCTTCCTCCTCCAACACATGCCACGACGGCGTCTGGCAGGCGTCCTTCAAGACGAAGCATTTGCTCCTTAATCTCGCGACCTATTATGCTCTGGAAGTCTCTGACTATCGTTGGATAGGGGTGAGGGCCGACCACTGAGCCGAGGAGATAGTATGTATTTTCGACGTTTGCGACCCAGTCTCTGAAGGATTCGTTGATGGCATCTTTGAGGGTTTTCGAGCCCGAGCGAACTTGGTGTACTTTGGCGCCCAGTAAGTTCATTCGAAATACGTTCAGTTTCTGTCGTTCAACATCCTCTGAACCCATGTAGACTTCGCATTTCAAACCGAGCGCTGCGCACGCGATGGCGCTCGCGACGCCATGCTGCCCGGCACCTGTTTCGGCGATTATTCTTTCCTTGCCCATATTCTTGGCGAGGAGGGCTTGGCCTATGGTGTTGTTGATTTTGTGAGCTCCGCCGTGAGCTAGGTCTTCGCGTTTGATGTAGATTTTTGCCCCATTCGCCTTCCGAGTTAAGTTGGCTGCGTAATAGAGCGGTGTCGGTCGGCCAACGAACTCTCTCAGATAAAACCCGAGTTGAGCTTTGAAATCTGGATCGTCCTTTAATCGTGAGTATCCTCGCTCTAAATCGAGGAGCGCAGTCATCAACGTCTCAGGTACGTAGCGGCCACCATACTTCCCAAATTTTCCGTCGACAGGCTGCGAATATTGTTCGCTCAAGCTAACGTCTCCTTCGCGTTCATGATAAATTCCCTAATCTTGCCGTGATCTTTTATCCCGACCCTCTTTTCAACACCACTGGAAACGTCTACCGCGAAAGGTCTCACAGTCTCGATGGCGGTTTTGACATTGTTTGGAGTTAAGCCTCCTGCTAAGATCAGCGGATGCGGATGGATTGCGTTCCTAATTCGGGCCGTGAGTCTCCAGTCGTGGGTTCTGCCCGTGCCTCCCAACCCTGTCGAGCTAGGAGAGTCCGCAAGAACGGCGTCCAGCGTAATTCGACATACGTCTGGCTTGCCCCAGTGATAATATGTCCCGTACCCCAGTCGCTAAGATGAGGCCAGTAGCCGGTTGTTTCTTCCTAAGCATATGCACAAGTGCGGGTGTGTGATAATGAAGCTGTAGAATGTCGGGCTTCAGTTTAGAGCATATTACAGCGATTCTCTTCGGGTCGTGAGCGGACGTGACCGCCACTTTCGTCGAAAAAACTCGGACTGCCTTCATCAATTTTTGCGCTTTGGTTAACGGTAAGTTTCGCGGCGATGAAGGACTCTCAACCACGAAGCCCACTGCGTCCGCGCCCTCATTCAAGGCGGCGCTCACATCGCTGAGCCGCATCATTCCACAAATCTTAACCCGCATGATTGTTCCCTAAGCGAGTACGAACTCGCGTACCTTTCGTTCCAAATCCTCCGAAAGCATTATCGACGATCCTATTAGAAACCCATCGACTCTCGCCGTCTTCACTTTACGTATGTCCTCGGCTGATTCGAAGCCGCTTTCGCTGATCAGAACCTTATCAGTATCCCGGTCTGTCGCAGTCATTAGCTGTGCAGTTGTATCAAGGTCGGTTTCAAGCGTCGAAAGGTTTCTGTTGTTAAAGCCCACTATGTCGGCATCACTGTTCAGCGCCTGCCGTAACTCCTTTGCGTCGTGAATTTCAAGGACCACTTCAAGTTGAAAATCATGTGCGCAGCGAATCATTCGGTTCAACGAGGCGATGGGATAGTTGGAGAAAGCCGACTCGATGAGCAAGATACTATCTGCGCCGGCTTTCCTGCCAGCCTCAATCTGTTTTTCGTGAATGACTATGTCCTTCATGAGAAGAGGCAATTGAACATGTTTTCGGACTTGGCGAAGATTTTCCAAGCTACCGCCGAAATTGTCTGGTTCCGTCAATACCGAAAGGGCTATTGCGCCACCGGCTTCGAGCTGTTTTGCTGCTCTAATGGGATCAATGTCGGGGCGCAATGGTCCGCACGCTGGCGAAACGGGTTTGATCTCAGCTATGATCGCGTTTCTCTGGGCGGATTTTACCGCGCGTTTGAGGCTGACCTGTTGATGGAAAATTGCTTCGTCGATATCGTAGTAGCCGTCCTGGACTCTCTTCTTGGCGTCCTGGATGAGTTTGGCTAAGAAGTCAGGCATTTTGGGATTCAATCCTTTCTAGCTTGGATTCGTCGCCGCTGGTGAATTCAATCAGTCCCTTCAGCTTCTCATACGCGCGTCCACTGTTAATTGACTGGCGGGCCAATTCAATTCCTGTAGCCAGGTCTTTCGTTTTTCCGCCGACCAAGATCGCGGCTGCGGCGTTGGCAAGCACCATTTCAAGCCGACTCGAGTTCTTTTCTTCCCTGCCATTTAGGATCTTGATCATTAGCCTGGCGCTTTGATCAACGTCAAATCCAGATATTTCATTAGGTTTTACCTGTCTCAAGTTCAGGTCTTGGGGCGTAATCTCCTTCGTCACTATCTCTCCATCCTTGACCCATGCGAGCTTTGTCTTTCCTATAGTTGAAATCTCATCAAGTCCATCCATCCCGTGAACGATTAACGCTTCTTCTGTCCCAAGTTTCTGCAATACCTTCGCAAGTGGCTCGATGAGATTTGGGTCATATACGCCTAGGACCTGAGCGTTAGCGTTAGCAGGGTTCGTCAAGGGTCCGAGGATGTTGAAGACGGTCCTTATGCCGATTTCTCGACGTGGGACGACTGCGTTCTTCATTGCTGGATGGAACACGGGAGCGAACATGAATCCGATTCCGACTTGCTCAATCGCACTCTGCACGACGGTGGGTGGCGCGTTCAAGTTGACCCCAACGGCTTCGAGAACATCTGCGCTGCCGCATTTGCTCGTTACTGAGCGGTTACCATGTTTCGCGATTGCGATCCCAGAACCGGCTGCCACCAGCGCCGATGTGGTGCTGACATTGAATGTCTTGATTTGATCGCCGCCTGTGCCGCAGGTATCTACCATTCTGCCATTGACATGAGGAGTTATTCTCACGGCGTTCTCGCGCATAACCAAAGCGAGCGCCGTTATCTCTTCAACAGTTTCTCCCTTCATCCGAAGAGAAGTTAGAAATGCACCGACTTGAGCGGGTGTTGCCTCTCCATCCATTATCTCTCGCATCGATTGCTGGGCTACTTCGAAGGATAGCTCTTTGCGGTCGACGAGGGTGTAGATGGCTTCCTTGATCATTCTCACGGACCGTCCAAGAAATTCTTCAATATCTTGATGCCCTCGGAGGTGAGTATGGATTCTGGGTGAAATTGGACTCCGTATATGGGATATTTCCGGTGACGCAACGCCATGATTTCATTGTCGTCCATCGAAGTGGCTGTTTCCTCCAAGCATTCTGGGAAATCGCGTCTTCGACAGACTAACGAATGGTATCTTGTGGCGGTAAGCGGGTTCTCTACACCCTTGAATATGCCATCATTCTCATGCTGAATCAGGCTTGTCTTACCGTGCATTAAACGTCTAGCCGATTCGATCTTCCCTCCAAAGGCATAGGCGATACCTTGATGGCCAAGGCAGACACCCAAGGTTGGCGTATGTGGGCTAATTTTCCTAAGTACGTTTAGGCAAACGCCGAAATATTTGCTGTCGTCTGGTCGACCAGGTCCAGGCGAGATGATGATGCGGTCTGGGTTCATGTCTCTGACTTCGCTGTTCGTGATTGCGTTGTTTCTACGCACCACCGGTTCCGCTCCGAGTTGTCCCACATACTGAGCAAGATTGTAAACGAACGAGTCGAAATTGTCAATGATTAGAACTTTCATTTCAAGCCCCTCTAAGTTTCAGAGCACGCAAGAGCGCGTCGGCCTTATGTTCGGTTTCAAACCATTCGAGCGTTGGATCAGAATCAGCAACTATTCCCGCACCCGCCTGAATGTACGCCCGACGCCCATCCGCGACTAGTGTCCGAATCGTTATCGCAAAATCAGCATTGCCATTGTAAGAAAAGTATCCTACTGCGCCAGCATATGGTCCTCTTCGGCACGGTTCCAGTTCGTCAATAATTTCCATCGCCCTCTTCTTCGGTGCACCTGAGACCGTTCCAGCCGGAAATACGGCCTTGAAGAAATCGATTGCGTCGCAACTAGGTCTAAGTTGGCCTGATACCCTGGAAACGATGTGTTGCACGTGGCTGTATTTTTGGATGGTCATAAATTCTGGAACTGTAACGGTTCCGAATTCGCATACCTTTCCAAGATCGTTTCTGGCCAAATCAGTTAGCATGATGTGTTCTGCTCTCTCTTTGGGATCGTTAAGCAACTCGTCTGCCAATCGGTCATCTTCTTTAGCGTTCTTGCCTTTCGGGCGTGTTCCAGCAATTGGGAATGTGTCAGCACGTTTGCCTTCGAGTCTTCCAAGCATTTCAGGACTTGAACCCACTATCGCCCTTCTTTTCATCTTGAGGAAATACATGTAAGGTGAGGGGTTGATGTCGCGCAACGCCTGATAGAAGTCGATTAGATCTCCTTTGAACGAGAACTCGAACCGTTTGGATAATACTGCTTGAAAGATATCTCCGGCTTTGATGTAGCGTTTCGCTTTTCGGACCATGCCTTCGAATTTTTCTTTGGTGATGTTTGTGCTTGGTTTCTTCGCGACTAACGTTTTTGCTTTAGGCTGTTGGCCCAGTAGGCGTTCTAACTGTCGAATTCTATTATCGGTGTACCAGTAATAGTAAGCTTGGCCGGTTAGATGATCAAAGACTATTCCATCGTCGTATACTCCGAACTCGAAGTCAGGGAACGCTAAATCGTCTTTGGCACGTTTGGGAAGCGATTCGAGGTAGCGTATCGCGTCATAAGAGAAGTAGCCTACGAGTCCACCTACAAAACGGATCCCGCGGTAGGTTGTGAAATTTTCCGCTAGAACTCTCCGAAGGGCCAGAAATGGATCAGGGGTTTCAAATGTTGAGGAGTTATTTCCAATGGAGGATGTTTCTCGGTATCTTCGGTTTTTTACTTCAACGATTCTTGAGGGCGAGAACCCGATGAATGAGTACTGTGCAAGTTTCCTGGGGCCTTCGGCGGATTCCAAGAGGTAGCAATAATCGCTGTGGTTGCTAAGAACTCGAAATGTGTGTAGAGGATTTTCGGAATACCGGAACTTTTGGAGCTTCAGCCTATGATCTGCTTGAGTGATCGTTTGAGCGTTTCTTCCAAAGGCCATACCCCATTTTAGTCACTGTTCCAGCGTATGCCGCATATGTGACGCTGATACGTTATTTAAAGCTACAGAGTACAGAAATGTACTCTCGCCTTATCTGGCTCGAAAACCGATACTCAATGGATCTCTTTGCGATGACACTTTTCCGGGTAACGTCAACTTGTCGGGGTTGCTGCTTCAAATCGCTTCGTGTGGGGGGATCGAGGCGTAAAATGGGGCGCGGGTTGCCTTCGTTTGGCACCGTTTGGCTCCACCCCTCGAGGGGTGGAGCCACCCTCCTAATTCCGCTCAGAAAACAAGAAGAATCTCTTAACAACCGTTAACTTGACGTTACCCTTTTCCGGCGCCACCATAATCTGCTAACAGGGCGAGTTAGTAAACTCTGACCTTGTACTGACGAAGTTGCTGACGCTCAGATTTTCACGTGAACTTTGCCAGGTTGCCGGGCCAGCCTGGCTCGGATAATGTATTCTTTCGTTAGGCTGGTAAGGTTCTGAACGTGGGCCGGTTTCACCCAATGATTTGGTGATTTCACCCTGCAAATTTGGGTTCTATATCGAAGGCCTATCAAATGACCGCTTTTTGTCGTCAATATATGCGGGTTACGGGGTCTTTGTACCTGTGGGTCTAACAAAGGGCGAGTTCGATGCCCTCAGGTCCTGGATAGCCGATCTGCCTGATGTTTCTAGTGGGTCGCATAGTTTGGCGGGATCGAATTCAAAGTTCATGGTTTGGAGTTCATGCACTTCCACTGCCAAACGCAACTCGACATTCGACTGTCGATTTCCGACCAAGCTCGTGTTTTAACGGAAGGAAAGGCCGAGAGACATCTCTACGCTCCCCAGGCGGGCTGGGTCACGTTCAGAATCAAATCAAACGAGGATGTCGATAAGGCGAAGGAGATCGTGCGGTTAGCTCACAACCATGCGTTAACCGTGATGGAAGAACATCTAACGAAAAGAGAAACTGCGAAATAGGTTCGAACGTCTCAAACCATAAATTTCTTTCAATCACGATCGATGGATAACCTCTCTTTCTGTATCCAAGCGACCAATCAAATCCAAAATACTGGAAAAAGCCATTGATCTCGTTGGAGATAGAGAATTAATAGTCGACGAATTTCTTGTTACTTGTAGAGCCGTGCCTATGAACCTCCTTTTGCGTGTCACGCTGTTGAGCATGTACGTAGTGCTGTTGCTTCCCTACGCGCCTGCGCTGGGCGCAACAACCCTCCCACGTGCCTCCGACCCAGAACTCACATTGTCAGCTAATCCTTCAGCCGCAGTTATCAAAGTGGGAGATAATGCGACGATCAACCTAACCCTCACAAGTTTGAACATTTCGGGGTCGGCTTGTTTTGAGGAGCAGGGCTTTCCTAGTTCAGGGTTCACGCTTACCCTTCCTCCCGCAGTGCACACAGTTACGACCACCGACGACAATTACCCAGCTCATCGTTGTTGCTACGCCCGCTGCTGCGCCACAAAATTTCACGGCAACCATACTAGCAACGATTGGAAATCTAACCGCTTCGACCCCATTGACTATAACGGTTATCCCAGCAATCCCCGCCTGGATTCCTTGGCTAGGAATCCTCCTATTCTTCCTGGTAATCGGATTGGCGTTGACGGTGAAGCCTCGGAAACTTAGGAAAGGGAAGGGTAAATGAAAAATGGGTGAATGAATATCCGAATGGGGCTAGAAACGGAATGTTCCCCCACCTCAAACTACAAACTGCCGCAGGAACCGTACTGACTGTTGTTGGATTAGTGGGAATGCTCATCTCATTTCAAGTACAGAAATCGGATATCGATCCCACAGCCCTAATGATTGCCTTTGTATCCATCTCCGTCTCAATAATTGGCATCTCATTGATAATCGAAAACCCAGCCTCACCAAAGAACAGCGCCACGGAAAGCAACAATAAATTGAACGAGCACCGGTAAGCCTACATCACTCCCTGTTCATTCTTAACCAGATCCAACTGGAGCATTTAGGCAGTTCAAGCAAAGGAAACAGCCTCTGTCTCAAAACGGGAAAACGAGAAGACATCACAACTGATGGCATACACTCTTCACCATCAATTAGAACTAGAGAAGGCAGCATGAAATGAAATTTTGCGATAAGTGCGGGGGCTACATGATGATGACTAAGGAAGGGTATGTTTGTTCAAAGTGCGGCAACCAAATGAAAACTGAGATAGTCGACGTCGTGAAAATTAAGGCAGCCGATAATCCAACTGAAATCCTAGACACCTCGAAACTGGAATACATGAAAGTAAATGAGCCATGCCCTCTCTGCGGCAACAACGAAGCGTTCCACAGTTTAGGCTTCGTATCCGGCGAACACGCAGGCGTACGGCAGGAGAGAGCAATGGAACGATTCACATGCACCAAATGTGGTCATTCATGGAGCAAAGAGTAAAGCGGGGAAGAGTCCCCTGCTAAACTTTTCTTTCCCAGGACGATCGCAACTAGGTAGTCGAAAACGTCAGTTTCGAATGTTAATCAAATAGGCACCGCAAATTGAATTTTCGAATCTGGACCATGAATCGTGCAAAATCTCTTATAATACATGAACCAAGGGCGACTGGATACGATGGAGACGATTAAGCCCCGACGTGAAGGAGCGTGACGTTCTGGTTCTAAGGGAGGGTAAAGGGCAGTCGATCTGTACGTGTGACGGCAGCCTCCCTCAGACTGATGGCAAGAATATCGTTCCCACCTGCGCCAGATGCGGCGGACGTATTCTCCAACTGCGCTAAGCAACTCTACGAGATTTTCCTGCTGTTATTCAGTCGCTTTGGCTTAGTCCGCTGGCCGCGAATCTTCAAGCAGTTTGGAAATTGTGATTTCTGGGGTATAGATCAATCGGCGGCATGATTCAGATTAACGTCTCCAAGTTTGCGCCCCAAGAAATGAAGTGCAGTTGAGGCAGACCGTATCCCCATTGGAGCCTGCAAGGAATACGCATCCGCACTCTGAACAATTGACGTGGTGCAAGGAATCGCCAGGGTTAGCTTACGTAAGGTCGTTCACGGACGTATATAACTCACTTTACTCGCGATTGCCCGGTTCTTTGAAATAACTAAACAATCGGAGGTCTAGATTTGGTGAACCTAATCAGTAGTGGTCCGGAACCGGACCATCGGGAGATTCTTCCGGATGATCATACAACTCGATAAAGTTCCCGTCAGGATCTTTGATGTAAGCAACGTGATGGCCGCTTGATGTAGTCCAAATGTCTTCAGTTGATGCAAGCTCCTTAGTGGACGGTTGGATCCCTAATTCCGAAAGTCGCTGCAAGGTCTCGGCGACATTACCTACCCTGACGCCGATGTGATCGAGACCCTCACCTGGAAAGTAAGGGGTCGCGTCAGGGTGAGCTTTTGGCGTACCAATTCAATTCGAGCCTCTGCCCCGATTGCCGATCCTTGAAAAGAACATACTTCGACTCCTTACCACTATAACCCGCTAACTCCACTAGATCGAAGAGCTTCATGTAGAAACGTTTGGAACGTTCAAAGTCAGTTACTCGAATTCCAAAATAACTTATCCACATGAGATCGCAGCACGACTGAGCGCGGTAATAAGGAAACTGATAACTCTCGTCCTCACTTTACCACGTAATGAAAGCTGTTCCGTTTATTGTGACGTTATCATTTCTGACGCAGACTTCTTGCGTGCGAAATCTCTTTCGAGTGCTACCACGTATTTGTCCCAGACTTCGTGGGTGGTTTTCACGTCTTGTGCTTTGGTGGGCGCCCTGCTTATCTTGTAATGCTCCTTGAACTTCATATCAAGTCTAGTCTTTCGCGGTCCGAGTGAGGTAAGGGCATAATCCCCTACTTCATCGTCCTCATCACCGGTAAAGTCGAGGTGCCACGCCTTGGGAGGGTAGAGCGTAACGACATCCACTGCGCTTCTTGGCGTACCTCGACTTTTATAGTTCACAACGTAAACCACCCGATGCTTGTTCTTTAGCAGTATCTTGCGTTTTGACTTTGAACCAGTTAGCTTTGGATCCGCTGTCCCTATAATCCGTACACCAATCATAGACAAATCGAAGAGGGGCTTTGATTGTCTTTGAAACATGCAGGGCGTGACTCTCCGTATACGTTCTCTTTGCCAAATTGAACACGTTCGATCAGTGTTGACGCCTGGATGCTTAAGTTTCTTTCGTATGAGTCATTTTGATACCTGGTGGAATGCACGTTAGATTAGTGGACTTTTACCACTCAGAATTAAGAATCCCGCATAAACCTTCAGAGAGCGAGTTCCTTTGACAACACGTAGCGTTGGTATTGTGTTTCTAACTTTGCTCGTTGGGATCGCTGTTGGCGTTATTGCGAATACTATCCCTGTTGCAGCCAATCCGTGCACTGTTCAAACTGGATCATTGATCACGGGATCATACTATAGCAACCCGAATATCGCGGTAATAGTACCAATCTCTGCGCAATGTTCGTTCACCGGCGGTCAATTGACCGTAGTAGGGAACGCCTATGAGGCAACTACGGGTTCGAACCTAGGTTCATCGAACACAATTCTACTATCGGCAGACGGTAGTAGTATCTACAAGGGTCAACTTGTCTTCACCCTCTCAACAAGTGAAGAATGGCACACAGTACGAATTTCGATCTCCATCTATAATGAACAGACCGGATCATCGATCTTAAGCACGACTGAAACAGCTGGGGTTGATCCGAATACTAAGTACGTCAATTTCGCTAGCTGTTACACCGGTATTGCTTGTGACACGATTTACGATTATTGCCAATCACCAAACGGCAATAGCACGATGCAATGTGTCGGTTACTTGTACCGGAACCCGAACGGATGCTTAGAACTTGTCATTCCAGTATACAGCCCTTACGGGTTCTTGTCCTACCAGTATTACACCCTACAGAACCTACCATCGTCCACACCCCCAATCGGGACATGGGCGATCACGACTGGACAAATGCACATAGGCTACAATTCCGCCCCGAACGGAGCCGCCTGCCCAGGCAACTACATCACGGTAAACTCATTATCTCCATAGAAGCACGAGACAGACATCCACCTTGTTACGTCACAAATGAACCACTACGGGCTTTACGCCCCATGCTTAAGGCAATCCGTTCATCCTTAGTCCGCTAGTTCTTTCCCAAGGAACACAATGGATCCCAAAAAGACAAAACTACGGGCTCGGCATCGAGGATCTTCAGCAATTCTTGGGACAGGTACTCTTTCCTGACAACAACTTCATAGAGATATTGATCAAACCACTCATCCATCATATACATGAATCCTTGATCCCCAATGGCGGCTCCCCAACTGTTTTCAACTCGCCACTTTCTCGGTTTGCCTTGCTCATCGAGGTCAACCCCAGTAAGCACCATGGCGTGGGTCATTTCACTATCTTCATAATCCAATCTGGCAGCTTTATCGAGTAGGAATTGCGTGCCGTAGACTGATTCGTAGTCGTATATGCTCAGATCCATTGCCCCCATGTCCGTCTGAAGCATCTTGGTCACGTCGCAACCGAACCATACCGCACGATTTCCTTTGATCATGTCTATGGTTGCCTTCTTCATGGTCTCCAAGTCGACGTTTAGATAGCGGGTATCTTGTCCGCCGACCACATTACCGACATATTGGACAGTGTACATTTTGTTGAACGGTTTGTTGGGAGCATTGATCAGGGTCACGAAATCATCAAGCGCTATCCCGATGTACTCGTTGTAAAACTGAACTGGTGTGATGTTCCCCCTTCTGTGGAACAAGCCGTCTTTGTCACGCCACTCCCAGTCAAACGTCTCTTGAGGAACACCCAGGTTGATGCACAGCATCTTGTAGAATTCATCCATGAACTCACCCTTCTTCTCCCTTAGCTCCGACTCGGAGGCTCCACTCTCATTCATTTCACGCAGTACCTTAGCGTATTCTCTTAGTTTCGAGGCGAGTAGAGCGTTCATGGGGTCGGAATTATTGCTGTTGGCCGTTTCTGGCATGAACGTCTTTGGTATGACGCCGTATTTCCTTATGAGATTCACAAACATATTCCACTCGCCACCGTCTGACGTTGGATCGGAAAGAAGCGAATTGACCAACCTGCCGTCCAGGGGCTCTTCCTTTGTTTCAATAATGGTTTCTAAGAAGTAGTTGGCTTTCTCTAGTTTGTCCCAAAACATTTGGTATATTTCAGAGAGCTCAAATGTCTTCAGGTTCAACTTTTTCATGGCTTCAAGAGAGAGCACGCTCAGCCCCGAGAAAAGCCAGCATCTCCCCGATCTTTCTTGGTTGGCCGCATCTGGGGATTCGATAAGATTACTGAAGGTGAAGTTTTGCCTATCTACCTCCTTTCTACTCAAAGCTACTGCGGCTATTCCATTCTCTGTAACGGCGTTCAAGGCAAGTGTGTTTCTTGGGTTCCTGTCGAATGCTCGCGAGAAGCGTCTTATGTCATCAAAACTCAACCCTTTTTCCAAGAGCGTTTCCAACAGGGATGTGTATTTTCATGCATAGCTAAAACGTGTTGTGCCTCTGTTCCTGCTAGGGGTGCTAAGAAGAGAAGAGTTGTTTACTGTTACCATTCTTCGCTTATTGCGACGATACGCACGGGTTTTACTTTGATCAGATACCGTTCAATGGCCAAAAGCTTTGACACAAGCTCAGCATTTCCTGATTCTTTCCCTAGATACCGGCGGTAGATGCTGATTGTTCTTGATTTGGATGGATTAGTTTCCAGATCATGATCTTTGACTAGTTCTGCTTCTCCTTTGACCATGACCTGTTTTACATTGAATTTGCTGATGGGCTCCTTGTAGGTATCAATTATCAAGCTGACCAGTTTATCTCGCCTAACGTGTTCGACTTTCACTGTCTTTGCCTGAGCTGGAATCCAGAAATCTTCTCCATCAAATTCAAACCAGACCGGCACGACATGAGGCCAGCCCGCATCGCTAGTAGCCAGCCGCGCGAGCAGCGACTTATCCAGATATTGACGAATTTCATCGGACTTCATTTTGCGGCGCATGAGAAGGGATGATGTCTCCGGTCACTTATGATTCTAGCTTCCTCGTTTACTTTTCTTTATGTAATAACTCGGATCCGCAGATCGTGAAGCTGCCCGACAGTTATTTCCTCATGGTGGCAACGAAAGAGGAAGGTTATGTTTGGTTTGACGGTGTGTCTACAAGGTGAATCGTAAGTGGCTTCTGGATAGGGGATACTTGATCTGTATGAGCCTTGCGGCGGATGTTGCGACGCATTACATACCCGCGGAGGTTTAGGTACTCCATATAGTCATCCAGGACCTCTGATGCATCGCCGTTTCCTCTTTCATGAACGTATTCGACTACGAAACTTTTCAATTCTATCTCATTCCTTTACTATCTTGATAGATAACCATACATACAGATAACGATTCATCCATGAACCGTGTCAATTTAGCCACTTCACGCATGAGCAAAGATCCCCTTAATCTATTTGCGCCAGGCTTCTAGGCCTAATTCAAATCGACAGGACGTCATACGCCCAAGTTTTGAACTTAATTACAGATTTCGACTGTGAATGCTACTTATCCCATGCAAAGTCAGAATGATGTGTATAACGTATGATATCTTGGGAAAAAGAAGAGACGGCTCTCTTAGGAAGGCGCGAAAGTACGCCTAGAGAGGTGTCACTGGACCCTGTACGCTTGCGGTTGATAGGAGTAGTACTGGGCAGGTGGCTGATATGAGTAATACTGCGTAGCTGGCTGATAGTAGGACTGCATGGGTGCTTGATAGTAGCACATCTCAGTGGGTGGTTGATAGTACTGGGCAGGAGGTTGATAGTAGTAGTATTGGGCTGCTGGCTGATAAAATGACATTGACATTCTTGTTTTCGCCTCCTTCAATTTTCGTTAAGCGCTTGCGGCTTCGTGTTGGTTTCTTCATGCTTGCCGTGCGAGAATATGCTCCGTAGTTTTGACGTAATTCTCTGCGAAACCGAACCACTTTGAAAACGTGTCTTCTCGTACTCCGTGACCTCGCCCGTCCCGGATACGGTGACGTTGGCGTATTGGGTTCCGTTCGTTTCTTTTGTCTGTGTTTCCATTACCCAGATGTCTTGCCGTTGTGCAGATTTGATTTCCGTTTGTGCGCCTAATTCCTTTGTTTTTACATATTCGAGAGCGATTCGCTTTGCTTCAGTTTCATCGATCATTTTTTCCATGACTGTTTCCCCGTACCTAACTTAGATGTTACGTATACGCTCCGTCAGTTTCTCGAATTTACTCTGCTTCTTAGTAGAGAAATGCGTTTTCAGTTTTTCAAATCTACTCTTTTCTGTACCGAAATACTTGCTTAGTTTCATATCGATCTACAATAGATCATAGTCGTTTTGCGGATATAAAGCTATGTATATATATTGTTAAATGTACACGACGCCAGTTACGCCGGAATAGGGCAAACGCAGTGTGCTAAAATCTAGAGTTATCGAGTGTTGACGGTGCGACCGCCTTTCGAAGATTAGAGTGTCGACTCTGAAAACAGAGGCGAGAAACACAAAGGGAGGGAACTCAGATCGCTTTCATGATCTCTTTGATATGCTGTTTAGCGCTGTCCTTGATTTCCTGGAATTCCTGGTTCTTGCCAAATTCTCCAAGACTTCGTTCAACCATCTCGAAGAGTTTGTCGATATCTTGCAGAAGCCCTGTGAGTTCTCCACGAATCTTTCCTGTGTCCAATTTTGATCTGGATTGAGGGTCGGTTTACGCTTAATAAGCGTTCGCGAAAGATGCGAAGGAAGGGCGTTAGGTTTTGCAAGGAGCAAGCGATGCTGATGTGCGTTGGGCTTAAGATTAGACGGTTGAATTTAGGGGAATTGTCATGACCTACAAGCCTAGAGACTACGGGATTGAGCACTCATTACTGGAGTGGGTAGCTGCTGTTGCGAAGATAACTAGACCAGACAACATAGCGTGGTGTGATGGATCTGATGAAGAATTTCAATCTCTCATCAAACTGATGATCGTAGACGGGACACTGATCGAGCTTAACCAAGAAAAATATCCAAACTGCTATCTGCACAGGAGCAACCCGAACGATGTCGCCAGAACCGAAGAAGCGACCTTCATCTGCACAATGAACAGAGATGATGTGGGTCCCACGAATAATTGGATGCCTTCTGATGAAGGTGAAGCAAAGTTACTGAGGCTTTTTGATAATTGCATGATAGGACGAACGATGTATGTTATCCCATACCTGCTTGGACCTGCAGGTTCGACTTATTCTCAGGTCGGAATTGAGCTGACTGATAGTCGCTATGTCGCTGTGAATATGGAAATCATGACGAAAGTCGGCAAGGTTGCGCTAGAGCACATGAAGGACGGCGAATTTGTGAAGGGCATCCATTCAACCGGCCAGTTGGACCCCAATAGAAGGTACATTTGCCATTTCCCAGATAAGAAGCTCATAATGAGTTTGAACTCGAATTATGGAGGAAACGCCCTTCTCAGCAAGAAATGCCATGCCCTTAGGCTCGCGAGCGTATTGGCGAGAGATGGAGGATGGCTGGCCGAGCACATGCTGATTATAGGGGTAGAAGACCAAGAGGGCACTGTAACTTATGTGACCGGGGCGTTCCCCAGCGCCAGCGGTAAAACTAACCTTGCCATGCTCAGGCCGCCAGAATACATGAAGGACTGGAAAGTCTGGGCGGTCAGCGACGACATAGCTTGGATTCATCTAGACTCCCAAGGCAGATTCAGAGCAATCAACCCCGAGAGTGGATTGTTCGCGGTGGCTCCCAATACTAACATCAAGACCAACCCCGAAATAATGGAAACTGTCAGAAAGAACACTATATTCACGAATGTCGCCTTGGCAATGGATAGAACTCCTTGGTGGGAAGGCATGGGCGACCATCCCAGAAAACTTTGGGACTGGCAAGGAAAAGTTTGGACAGCCGGCAAGGGACCCGCTGCCCACCCAAATTCAAGGTTCACAACTTCAATCAATCAATACCGATTCCTATCCCCCGAGTACACTAATCCGAATGGTGTTCCAATCTCGGCCATAATTTTCGGAGGAAGAAGATCTGACCTTGTTCCGTTAGTTTACGAATCATTCAGCTGGGAACACGGCGTTTTGATGGGCGCAATGCTTAGAGTGGAAACTACGGCCGCCGGCTGCAGGGGAGGTTGGAGTTCTAAGATACGATCCCATGGCGATGAAACCATTCTGCGGATATCACATTGCCGATTACTTCAGACACTGGCTCTCATTCCGATCAAGAAGCGAAAACCTCCCGAGAATATTCCAGATAAATGCATTCAGAATGGGAAAAGATGGAAGATTCCTCTGGCCCGGTTACGGTCACAACCTCGTCGTTCTCAAATGGATTATTGACAGATGTAAAGGCAGGGCTGATGCAATAGAAACCCCCATAGGCTACGTTCCGACGCCTGAGTCACTCAACTTGACCGGGGTGAATCTACCGGGATGCACAATCGAAGATTTGCTTCGAGTCGATAAAACAGCGTGGATGGACGAAATCGAATCCTCTTGGTTATTCTTCAAAACCCTCGGAGAACAATTTCCTGAAACATTGTACCAGGAGCTTTCGAAACTGAGAGATAGACTACAAAATCCGAGCTCCTCACCACACCAATAAGGGATTGATTCTGTTACGTCCGCCCATCGGATTTTCGCGTGCGTGGTACCTCGCTGGTCGCTTCTTCCAGTATTGTGTAGGCTCGTAGGCCATCAGACTCCTCGAGTATCAAAATAATATCTTCGTATCCTAGGAATGCGTCTATGATGTTTATTCCGTTGCGGTAGAGCAAGTCGGTTATGTACGCTGCGATTCCAGGTGACCTCTCAGCTTCCTCGGATAGGTGTATTGTAATTTTCGCAGCATTCAGTTGAGGTTTTAGTGGGTATCGACTTTTCAGTGCTGTCTTCAGTTTTCCATAATCATTTTCGTCGGCTATGATCTTAATGGAGTTTACAAGCGGAAAGATGTGAGGGCGTTCGTGCAGCTCAGTGGATAGTTCTACTAACCTCTTCAATTCGGTAATGAAAGCTTCTCTCCTAGGGGTAATAGTCACGTCAACCACTCCGCTACTCAACGTCATCTTCGAATTTTTGAGCACTGACATCGTAGGTGGTAGACCAAGCTTCGACTGTGAATCGGAAAACCTCTTGATAACCACAACCATAGTCCCAACACTCACGTCCCTACCAGTAATCCGATCCACTGTCGGCTTGATTCTTTCAGCTAGTGCATGGTAGTTGATCAACCCCATGCGGAGGTGTTCGTAAACCGGATGGTTTCGACTTATGAGGTCAATTACCGTTTCGGATATTGTGGGTTTGTTGGGTTTCATGGCTGTAGCGTGAATTACGTGAATGTTACAAATATATCTTTGGGTAACAAGTGTTATAAGCGTGATACGTGTATAACTGCTACTAACAATACTTGGAGTTAGTAGGTGAATACAATGCAAGCAAACAAAATGTTCCCGACTTACGTGTTAGCCAAGGTCCAGCGTGACCATGTCCCACAAGTGGTTGAGGAACTACGCAAGTACAGCGAGATAGAGTTCAGCGCACCAGTGACCGGTCGATACGATATCATCATGCGATTAAAGACTACCAACCCAGAACAATTAACCAACATAGTCAACAAGATACGCACCATCAACGGAGTCAACACAACTAATACCTTTACTCCGAATGACGGATTCGTTAACGGTCAGAAACTTGACGCGCAAGGCGTTTGGGGATTCAGTTTACTATCAGTCAACAAACCATTAACGCAAGTTTTACAGAAACTGAAGAGCCTACCAGCCATTTACGACGCGTGGAGTATCCCAGGTCAGTTCGACATAATCATGAGTTACAAGGCTCAGAACTATGAGCAACTAATGAAAACAACCGTCGAGCAACTCGGTCATACCGAGGGGATTTCGAGAAGTGAAACACTATTCGCGTACCAGCCTAACCTTAAGGCATAAACCGAAAGTAATCTGGGAGACATACGCTCCCAGTTACCCCCGATTTTTTCATCTCCTGTTATCATCACAATGGCTCCAAAACAATTCTAAGTGCGCGCTTCGTCGGACTCTCTCATGCGTTGTATACCCTTTTTGGACGCTGCGTTTTGTAGCTTGGACAATTTGTCAATTTCGTCGAGCAGAACCTTGAGCTCCAGATTGTAATGGCCGCATTTGGGGCAGGTCTCGTCGCCCTTCAGTCTTTCCCTTTGCTCAATTAGCCTGCTTACAATGCCCTCATGAACTTCCAATTCTTGGTCAGTATGCTTGCGCGGAATAGCTATTTCGAGCTTATGTTCTGGATTAGGATCGTCGCTTGTTTTGTATGTGCGAATCAAACACTCTTTGATTACGCAAAATTTGGCCGAGAAAAGATTACAATTCAGAGAGACTGCGTACGGGTTTGACTTACCCTGCCGCTCGTTTTGCCTTGCCGCCTCGCCAGTTTCTTCTGGCTCTTCCCCCACTCACTCGCCCACGTCCACGTGGGGTCGTGAAGGATTCCCTGCATTGTTGCGAGCAGAAAACGTAGCCCTTGAATCGGATGTGTTTCTCGACTTTCTTGCCGCAGTTCGAACAGTATCTGGCATGCCTGTAGTTCACGATCTTAGTCAAACTTCTCCACGCCATTTGTTTCTGGATGCCTAACCCCTATGCTTGGCTGCCTCTTCAAGCCACACAATTCGGAGTTTAACTTCCGGCCCTCTGATACCACGTTAGATTATGATTGAACTGGTCGACCAGAACATTAATTAACATCATAAGGCTTATATAGTATTTGCTGGCCGTGCGCAAACATGGTCGGTCCTGAAAGATAGGCCGAACCAAGTTGGTGCACTCGGGAGTGCCTTGTAAAAGGAGTGCATTCGCCTCCGGCCAACAATATACTGTTTTCATACACCGCCAGGATTTTGCGTTTCGAGCGTCTAACGCACAAACACTCAATCGTTGAAAGATGCAACCAAACTGGCCCTGTAACGGAGTAAGTGCGATTTGGAGCAAGCGTTTTCATATCGCACGGGGTTCTCTTTGCTTTGTGTGACTTATGCGCGAGAAAGACAGTTTTCGAAAGAAAAATCTGCTGACGAAGATTGAAAACCTAATTGCCAAGAATGAAGAGGAAAAAAATAAACTGCCACGCGAGGAATACAACTTGAACGGACAATACATACAAGGATTCCTTGCAGGTCTGGAGGAAGCGCGACGCATAGTCAAGGGCCTTCCGTCAGGCGGACGACGTCAATCGGAGCTTCATCAGCGCCTCAAGGAGAGAAGAAAGTAGTGGAAAATCCGGACAGAAGGAGAAGGATCCCAGATTACTTCCTGACCTCAATCCCCAATCGCTCTCAATGATAATTCCTAGCAGGAAAAACACTTCCACATCGTCCCTTTCGGCATGGCATTGATGTGACCTTTGTGAAGAGCGCGCTGCTATCTGTCGGATGGTACACGATTCTTCTTGCGCTTGCTCCTAACTGGGGTTAGACCAACGCCCCCCCGTGCCGCTTTGTCTTCAAGAATGGTAAGGTCAAACTCAACCTTCTTCCTTCTCTTACGGCCAATCTTACTTTCCTTCCATACCAAGATGATTCAACAACCTAGTGCACAACCAGAGCAGATTTAGATTCCGGCATTGAGGGACGACGCGCCAAGGTAGATTTAGAGGAAGCGAGACAGAGGAGTACGAGGTCTCAGTATAAGGTGCAAGGTATGAGCAAAAACCTGAGATGCATCTTCTTTTGGAAGATCGAATCTACTCAACTTCCAGGTGTGATTCTGGTTTTCCTGCAAGCCTTCAGCAAATCGTTGCATGAGTGCTGATGCTTCGTCCATAGACGGACCGGTTCTTGTGTGAGTGTTAGAAAACCACACACAAAGAAAGATTGCCTGCACGAACCCCACTCTTCTACGTTCTGACTAGAGAATAATAGCAGGATCCAACACAGTCTACACGAGAGAGATGGGTGATTCAGGCTCATACTTGAAAGGGGTTCTTAGCCTATCTGTAGAAACAAACATGAGGCCTGCCCCGCCGACGGTCTCTGCTCTAGACGTAACCTCAACTGTAATGGATCTGATGGCAAAGGAAAACGTTGGATCCATAGTGGTTGTGGAGAACAGCCAACCCGTGGGGATAGTCACCGAGAGAGACATGCTCTATAGAGTCCTCAAGGCTGGCAAGAATCTTGAACTGACGCTTGTTAAGGATGTAATGTCCAAACCTCTTGTCACGATCGATGCTGAGCGAACAATAGCAGACGCCTTGGAAACGATGCACAGGCATGACATCAGGAGACTGATCGTAACAAGAAGGGGCGTCTTAGTCGGCCTTACCACGGAAAGAAGACTGCTGGAGATCGCCCACGGCCACTATGTCATGAAAGGTCTTGGTCCTCTAGAAGCGACAGATGGTTATGAAATCCACAAGATACGAGTCGCGTATGTGAGCACATATCCTCCTCGCGAGTGTGGCGTAGCTACATACACCAAGAATCTTGTCGATGCCGTCTCCGCGTTTTGTTCGCGAGTTGTGAGGCCTCCAGTGGTCGCGGCAATCAACGATAGAGGCGGACTATACAATTACGAGATTCGAGTAAAGTCTCAGATCGATGCTAACGACATTCAATCCTATGCGAAGGTCGCTCAGGACATCAACGCATCTGATGTGGATGTTGTGAACCTGCAGCATGAGTATGGTATATTCGGAGGAGTATGGGGCGAGTATGTTAATGAGTTTCTGCAAAGAATTGAAAAACCGGTTATTACTACTCTGCACACGGTTCTTGAGGATCCGGTTCCCGATGCTAGAAGGGTAATGGAAGGAATTCTTGAACGTAGTGACTATGTCATCGTTATGGCAAAGGTCGGCATAGGAATACTGGAACAGCTCTATGGTAGTTACCCAGACAGGATTCGACACATACCTCACGGGTGTCCAAATGTACCTTACCTTGGAACTACGATGGCGAAACAAAGCTTGGGTTTGAAAGATCATGTCGTGCTATCGACCTTCGGATTGCTAAGTCGCGGAAAAGGGATAGAATATGCAATAGAGGCACTCCCACACGTACTGAAAGGCCGTCCAGAAATCCTGTATCTGGTTATCGGCGAGACCCATCCAGAGGTCAGGAAACGCGAAGGTGAAGAGTATCGAGAATTTCTGCTTGATCTCGTTGAATCACTTGGGTTAGAGAAGAACGTCAGATTTGTAAATCGGTTTCTGCCTGAAAACGAGTTGATCAATTACCTTCAAGCATCCGACATCTATGTAGTTCCGTACCCGAATCGAGAGCAGATCAGCAGTGGGACACTTACATATGCTCTGAGCACGGGCAAAGCCATTGTTACAACTCCATTTCTTCAAGCCGAAGAGGCGATATCGAACGGCGCCGCCTTGGAATGCGGTTTCAAAGATGCGGACTCAATTGCTGAATGCGTGAATACACTGCTTAGAGACAAAGAGATTCATGACAGATTGGGCAGGATGGCGTATGAGTACAGCAGAGCCATGATATGGCCAAGCGTAGCTATGAGGTATGTCAACGTCTTCTACCATGCCCTTGGTCTCTGAGTTTCGGAGAAATGCGGTAAGTCGCGGAGAAAGCGTAATCCATACCGGTTCTGTTCTATCAAAGACGCTTCTGACGACACATCCGCAATCATCATATATACCTATATATCCGGATGCATATATGTATATTTGGTGATAAGATTTGGGCAGACTCTACATTGTACTCTCAGACGCTGTTGAGCGCCGACTCCGATTGGCAGTTGTTGTGAGACTCGGTGGGAAGAAAGGAAACCTCAGCGGTGCGATACAAACGGCTGTCCTCGATTGGCTCAATAAGAAGCCGAGAAATCGACTATCGCACAACTTAGCAGTGGAATGAGTGAGCCACTACACGCACGAATAGAGAAACAACGATTCCGATTCGGATGCCCGCAAACATCCCACACAGGCGAAAATGTATGACGAACGAGCTATATCTTCCATTCAATTGCACCCTCTCGTCCGCGAAACCGCAATTGCAGGCTCTATAGAGCTCAATCTGGATTGAGGGAGGACATTGCCCTCTGCAGGCTCCGTTTGAACACGCACCCCCATCAAGCTACGATTCATACGCCGAAGTTTTCTAATGTTCAACTGAAACTCATCGTGTTTCTTTATGGGACTGTCGTTCAACCAAAGGTATTTTTCTATTAGGCCCGTTCATATGGGTACCCCCTAGGAGGTTATCAGCGACGAGTGTGAGGCTCGGAAAAATTATGGGGATTCCGATCAGAATTCATTACACGTTGTGGTTCGTTTTCATTCTAATCGCCTGGTCGCTCGCGGTTGGATACATGCCTCATCAGTATCCGGGTCTTAGCACGGTGACCTATTGGGCCATTGGTATTGCGTCCGCAATAATCCTCTTCGTTTCCATCCTTGTACATGAGCTCTCTCATTCTTACATAGCGAAGAAGAATGGGTTGCCGATTGCGAGAATTACGTTATTCTTCTTTGGAGGCGTCTCTGAGATGACTGAAGAGCCTCAAGATCCGGGCTTAGAGGTTCGAATGGCTGCCGCGGGTCCCTTGATGAGCTTCCTAATCGGAGGCGTTTTGGGAGCACTTTGGTACCTGGGAGAGTCTGCTCACGCACCAGTCGCGATAATTGCTACACTCGGCTATGCGGCACTGATCAATGGAATTCTGGGAGCATTCAACCTACTTCCCGCGTTTCCGCTAGACGGTGGCAGAGTGCTCAGGGGAAGCATCTGGAAGAATTCGAACAATTTCGTCGGAGCCACTAGAACCGCTACAAGAGTTACTGAGGTCATTTCGTTGCTGATGATGTTCGGAGGATTCGCGTTCATAATCTTGGGAGACTTCGTTGATGGAATATGGGTAATAGTACTAGGATGGTTCATCAGATCGGGGGCGCAAACCAGTCTCAAGCAAACGCTTGTTGGTGAAGCTCTTTTGGGGGTCTCGGTTGGCGACATCATGAGTAGTGAAGTGTTGACCGTCCCGCCGGAGATCACAGTTCAACAGCTAGTCTCAGATTATCTCCTTGTGCACCGCCACGGAGGCTACCCTGTTGTGAAGAACGGTGAGGTTCTGGGCATAGTCACATTGCAGTGCGTACGGGCTGTTCCTAAGGAAAGGCGGGATTCTGTGACTGTTCGTGAAGCAATGGTTCCATTCGAACGCACGGTAATGGTGCAGTCTTCTGTGAACGCCTTGGATGCGATGCAGAAGATGGCTCGGAACAAAGTCGGACGTGTCTTGGTGATCGACGGGGGCCGACTGGTCGGCATGGCAACTCGTGAGGACGTTGTCAGGGCGATCCAGATGCGACAAGAACTCGAACTGGGCCCTGGTCCGTCGGGTTTGCCTTCTCCCCAGTATCCTCGCATTCAAGCAGGGCATTGTGTCCAGTGCGGGGCCCTTTTGCCCGCCGACGTCAAATTCTGTTCTCAATGCGGCGCTAAACAAAACGTATCCTAATCGGTCACTTCCGGTTGAAATTGACAGAGAAGAAACCACACTACTAAGCTGCCAGAACATTCAGGTTTATCGCATTAAATGCGAACTTCAAACGGCGTTATTTTTCGTGGAGGTCAGGCCTTCATGTACCTATGAAAGGTTAGGGGCCTTCACTCATGAGAACTCCGCAAATCTGTGCGTCTAACCGCGAAAAGACTCCAAGAAAAAGCCATTAATCATAGAGTAAGAGGAGACTAGGCTGGAAAATATTGCGCAGGCGATACTATTGAGTGAAGAAGAGTCCAACGAAGAAGATGAAGAACAACGTGAAGAAGCGCAGGAAGAAGATGAGCGAGATGAGGAACAGGAGGTAGACCGTAAAAGGGAAGGCGCTGACGAGAGTGCTGAAGAGGAAAGGGACGAGGATAGACTCGAGCAGGATGAAGAGGAGCGTGAACGGAAAGGGACAGGGCTGAAGGTCAAGACGCCGAAGAAAAAGTCCAACATCAAAACAGAATGATTCAGGAAAGGAGCGTTCAGTCGCCTAAGAAGATATTGAGGTTACGTTGAGGTAATTGCCTGGACACGCTGCCCCAGTTGAGCTAAAGTTGTGACCCTGATGTAGTTGTCCCGTCACGGACACCCATGTTCCGATGGTAGGATATGATGCCGGCAACTCCTGCAACGTGTAGTACTGTGAGGACATTAGTCCGATAGGACTGACTATTGGAACTACGAGTTCAACACATGAGTTTGGATTCTGGTATAGGTATCCGGCACATTGCACCGTGTCGTTGCTATTTGGTGAATTACAAGAATTGACAACCTGAGTGCCCGGACCGCAGTTATTGTTGTAGTAACAACCGGCATAGTTGACGTAATTGTTGTTAGTATTAACCTGCACAGTTTCAACGCTTGTTGTTAGTGGCGTCCCCGAGCCGTAGCCGTAAAAGGCACCGCTGTAGATGGAGAGTGAAATCTGTAGCGTATGTCCAGTGACTTGGGGTGGAATGCTGAATGCAAGTTGCCCCGTGTAGATGTTTGTTCCATAAGCGGAGGATAATGTAGCACTTGATGAATCCACGCGAACATTTGTTGAAGGATCGATTGCGTATCCCACAGCATATAATTGCCCACCGACGAAGGGGCAGGTCACTGATACAGGGACTATGACTCCATTGGTATTATAGCCGTAGTAAAAGTTCGGGGATGTGTAGGCGAGCGAACTGGGGTGTATGGCGCACGTTTGGGCTGAAACCTGACTAGTGCCTACCGCAAGCACTGCCAGAACGACTACCAACAGCATGATTCTGAAATAAGTTCTCATGCAAAACCACACATATAGAAGTCGAGTTATATACTTTAATATATATACGTATTGTTTCGAATGAAGCCGCGCGCTTTGGGCCAAAAAGAATAGCAAAGACTTTTCTACGCGCTAGAGCCTATTACGTTGTGGTGTTCTTTGGTTGAAAACATGTAAGTATTGCAACAAACAGAATTCAGACGACAATAATTACTGCAACTGGTGTAGAACCGTGCTAAGTAATTTTCCAGACCGACCACAACGAGGACAGTGTCTGATTTGCGGAACCCGATGCGCTCCTGACGCGCGCTTCTGCGGATTATGCAGTTCACCGCTGATAGTATTCAGCTGAGCTCTATCCGCACAAATTCCGCTCTAACCCCCTCATTCTTTTAATTCCTCTGCTTTTGATATGCAAGTTTATTCGAGTCTGACTCGATTTGCGGTAGTCCTTTCTACTGAAATTGGGTTTAGCCGTGCCATGAACTTGAAGAGAAGTGATTACCAGTGGAAACAACGCCAAAGGTTTGATGACATCGCGCCTGATCGAAGGCCAAAAACACACAGGTTCGTTTAAGAGAAAACCTTGGAAGGAGTTCGATTGAATGAGAAAAAAGAGTTCGAGCACCGTCTGTGCTCGGTTTCGTTGGTTTAGTTTCTACGCTTGATTACCAATAGTACGGATATCCATACCAACCGTAGCCGTACCAAGGCCAGGAATAGTTCCATCCATAGAATGGATAGCTGTACGAACCGTAGCTGTAACCATAGGACGGATAACCGTATGTTGGATAGCCATACGAACCGTGGCCGTAATAGTTGTTCCCAGCACATACACATACACATGACATTTCTATTCTTCACCTCCGTTCTTACATTCCACGAACTCCAAGCCTCTGCCAGTCCTTACCTAACCAATCACTGACAGCTTCCTCTATCGCGATGCTAAGATCCCCCTTCTTTCCTCCAAGCCTTTTCACGACTGCAACTCGGAGTCGGCGCTCAATTTCATCCGAGAGTACTACGTAGATTTTTCCCAAAGGATGTTTAGCTCCCCCATATGTAGGGGTAAAGCGAGATATAAGCTTGTATATTTAGCTTTATACATATATAACTTTATAACTGCCAATACACTATATCAAGTGTCGGAGGGAAATTCAGAATGAGCATAAACATCGGTATTCTTGGGATAATAGTTATTGTTGTAGTTCTCTGGTTAATTCTTCGTTAAAACAAACTTCGCTTCGAAGCGAAGCCCCTAACACTCATGCAGAGTTGCCCGTAGTTCTAGAAATGCGTGAAGGGAAGGGGTACACTCTCAATTACGAGGGGTGATGAGCCGTTATGGCGGAACCTAGAGAGGAGCCCTCTGAGTTTAAGGATGCATGTTGGCCGCAACGATTCAGGAGGACCGTTTCGAAGTACTGTGTCTTCCTGAGCTTTTTTCACGCAGCTGACCGTACACCCATTTGCTGATGTTAGCTTCTGTAGCATGTTTTTCCAACCATTCTTTGATCGCCAGCTCGATAGCGCTGCTTAGATCGCCCTTCTTTCCTCCGAGAATTGTGACAACGGCCAGTCGGAGTCTGCGTTCGGTTTCGTCAGAAAGAACTATAAACATTTTTCCCAAAAATCCACATTCCCTAAGGCTTACTATATTCAGCGTTATCGTTATAAATATATAACCTTATAAGCGCAGTTCAACAATGTACGGCCTGAGTTAATTGATATGAGCAAAATCTATTCCATGATAGCGCCGTTACTTGGCCTAAGTCTAATTCGAATCCTTAACGCGATAGGTGTGAATCAGAATGCAGGTACGATGGTTAATTCAGCGTACCAGTGGCTGCTGACTCTAAACCCAATCGTTATGATAATACTAGGCATAATCGTATTCTTTGCGGGCAAGCTAGCGAAATGGGTCGGAATCATATTGGTCATCGTGGGACTAATCTTCCTCGCGCTGCCATACCTACACCTTTAGATTTAGAACTCAAAGGGATGATCTTCGATGGCTAACGCTTCCTTGGGAAAGGCTGCATACTATCTAGCATTAATCGGCGGAGTAATCCTCATAATCCAAGGGATTCTGAGTTTCGTGGGAATGGCTTTCATGATGTTCATGCCATCCTTGCTTGGAGCCCTCGGTGGAGCCTTCTGGGGAATCATTGAAATCATCCTCGGCCTTGTTGCCATCTATGGATCCAAACGTCTTCCCGACCTCATGTGGGATATCATTCTCATAGTGGTTGGCGTGCTCGGAGGCGGCCTTGGCGGTATACTAGTACTCCTGGGCGGCATAGTCGGCTTACTATGCAAGTTCCTCTAAATCAGATCACCGTGAAGGAGCACGCACACATTATCTTGTGTATCCCCCTCCCTCGACCGACCGGAGTGTGAAACAACTTGAGCGAAAAAGGAAGGAGAACTTCACTTCAAGCAGCAGTAATCCTTCTTACAATATTTTCCTTTTCCGTCATGGCGGTAAACGCACAACAACTACTTCCCACATTCGCCTTAGCCGCTACACCTTCGAGTTTGAATCTAGTCGCAGGCTCGCAAGCGAACGTAGTTGTAACCGTCACTTCGTTGAACGGATTCAGTGATCCAGTGCAACTGTTTTTCTCAGTCCTTCCGGTTGGTGTCACAGCTAATTTCAACTCAAATCCCGTTACGCCGCCTGCGGGAGGTACCTTGACTACAACCGCGTCGTTCACCGCGGATTCAAATGTGGCAGGTAACACATACTACCTCACACTTGTTGGATCGAGCGGTTCAACTATCCACACATATGCATTTAACCTGCAAGTAACACCCAAGACTCTCCCGCAGGACTTCGCGCTTTCTCCATCCCCGACAGTTGTCAACATACTGCCTGGCGGACAAGGATCCACCACCGTCACCGTCTTCTCCCTCAACGGTTTCTCTACAAGCGTGTCCTTGGTACATAGCGGGGAACCATCCGGTGTGTCTTTGAGTTTCTCGGAAAACCAATTGTTCCCTCCCCCGGGCGTTACGAGCCCTTATGTTACATCATCTAGTTCAGTGCTTTCGATCTCCGTCCAGTCGTGGGTGGCCGTTGGACTCTATCCAATCGCCGTAACCGGTACAAGCGGCCCGTTAGGTATCCCTCAAAGCGTAATCGTTCATTCGACCCAGCTCACTTTGCAGGTGGTTTCAGCTAAGGATTTCAATATCGCAGTTGCGCCTTCGAGTCTAAGCATTCAGCCTGGCACATCTACTACCGCCACGGTAACCGTGGGCTCTTACAGCGGATTCTCTTCTGCCGTGCAACTAACATCCAATAGTCCTCCCGGGATTTCTTTGAATTTCTCACCAAATCCGATGACCGAATTATCTGGTGGGGCAGCAACCGCAACCGCGACCGTATCAGTCAGTTCGTCGACTAGTTCGGGAACGTATTCGATGCAGATTATTGGGACCAGCGGAGGGTTAACGCACAGCACACCGTTCACGATTATCGTATCTCAAACTGCGAGCCCAGACTTTACTATTACCTCTTCGTCCGTTCCGATCGGAGTTAATCAAGGAGCGAGCTCAGGAGGAACTGTTTATGTGTCCTCGGTCAACCACTTTACGTCGCCCATTACCCTGTCCGCATCCTGGTTTGGCATGTCCCCTCAAGGCCTATCTTTCACTATTCCTGGGTCTGCCACTCCGCCCGACGATGGGTCTTCCCCCGCTGCCGTAACATTTTCCGCGTCGACTACGACTCAACCAGGAACATATACGCTCAACGTAGTGGGGACGAGTGGTTCGCTTAGCCATTCGGTGAATATCTTGGTCCAGGTCCTGGTATTCGGAGGCGACTTCAGCGTCTCAGTTTCACCGACACCGATTAGTGTGATTCAAGGTTCACAAGGAACCTCAACTGTTACGGTGCAAGCCTCCGGAACATTCTCCTCTCCTGTCACTCTCACAACAGCCGCTGTGAACGGATTGAGTGTAAGCTTCAATGCGAGCCCTATACCTGTCTCGTTGGCCGGAACCGCAGCCGCCCAGGTTGTCGTATCGGTCGCAGGATTTACACCAACGGGAACCTACACGATACCGATTATTGCAACAAGCGGATCCCTTTCGCATTCCACAAGCTTGGCGGTGACCGTGATTCGGGCTGGCTTGCAAGACTTTGCAATTGGAATTTCGTCAGCGACGATCATGATAAATCAGGGAAGTTCAGCGGCGGCAACGGTATCTGTCTATTCACAAAACGCATTCAGTTCCAGTGTCTCACTGTCAGCTTCCTGGAATAGCATAGTTCCTGGCGGAGTCACGATCAACCTCTACGGGCCTGTAACCCCGTTGCCAAACGCAGTTGCCTCCTCGACTCTAACCATAACCACTTCCCCTACGGCCACAACGGGAAGCTACCTGCTACAGGTCACCGGGTTCAGTGGAGTGCTTGTACACACAGCGAACGTGACTATTCAGATCACGTCACCTTCAGCTACCGTTACAACTGTTAGCGGTACATCCACTAGCGGAACGTCTACTAGCGGCACATCGACCAGCGGTACATCCACTAGCCCAAGTAGTGCGCCTCCCGCATGCCTCATCGCGACTGCAACATATGGTTCACAAGTCGCACCTGAGGTTCAGTTGCTCCGCAACTTCCGTGATAACTCTATCATGGAAACCAAATCGGGGTCCAATTTCATGCTAGTTTTCAACGCCTGGTACTATTCATTCAGCCCCGGTGTCGCCGCATACTTGAACACACACTGGGTTGAACGAACAGCAATGAAAGGCGTCCTCTATCCCCTCGTAGGAATCCTATACCTAACATCAGACCTGTTCTCGGCAACCTCTTCCTACCCCGAATTTGCTGTACTAATATCCGGCCTCCTAGCAAGTTCCCTAATCGGCGCTTTCTACTTGGGAATACCATTGGCTGTGTTGAGAGCTAGAGTCAGGCGTCTCCGCAATTGGAAGGGCCAGGCAGATGCTTGAGATAGCGCTCGCTGCCATGCTGTTTGGTGGATTAGGAACCCTCGCGTTCGGAGAACTGTTCTCATCACAACCAGCCCTCATAATATCGACAACTACGATAGTACTTTCAACACTATTCATGTCCTCAGTAATAGTATCCGAGAGACTCGCCAATCGACTCTAGAAATCAGAACCGTCAGAAAACCGCCCGAATGCAAATCCGGTGAGCATCAAGTCTCACTTCATACGCCGAGTTATGTGCCGAATTTCGGCGTACCTACGTAACTAGCAAGCAACTAATTGACCTAACGCCCGCGCACGATAAGATCTACCGAAGTTTACCTTTGAGCCCTCGAGTGACTGCGACAGAGGTTTACCCGTTCGTGTTCACAACCATCGCTTAGTCTACTTGTGGCATCTCAATGATGCAAAAGGAAAAATGTACGATTAAGCAATCCGCTTAATCGTCAGATAGAAATTCAGGTTAAATCGATGCCTTAGCCTTTTGCCATCTTTCGCGAACCTTTCCTACGCGCTGTTGATACTTACCCTTCATCATCTGACCTATATTCAATGTCGCTCTGCCTTGTAGTTCGCGAATCTTACCCCTTATCTGCTGGTTTTTACCATTCATGAGTTCTTTTCACCTTCTTTCCAAATATATAGATATCAGTACACATATGTAAGCATTGTTCCGCATAACCTAGGGCTTGAATGTTACCTGTGCAATCCAGCTCTTGCCGCCGTCCCTTCTCAAAAACAGTATAGCAATTAATTGAAGGCCAGATCCACCGGATGATTTGAGCCCAATCGGTCGTAGAAACCCTTATCGGAGCAAGTCTCTTGTTTTGCTAAACGAATGGTTTTGTCGACTCAAGCTAAACAAGAGATTAGAATCAAACCGAGTCTTGTGCCATTCGCTTGGAAAGGCTTTGTCATAATATTATTGGGCATCGTGGTTTTCGGTGTGAGCTTTGTTCTCCAGTTTCCATCACCATCTGTTGGTTCTCTTCTAACCCTTGCAGCCTTGGCATTAATTGGCTTAGGCCTCCTGGTTGTTTTGATTGGTGTTGTTCGTAGGAATGCATTCACGTATCTGATTACTGACTCGGATGTTGTTGTGAAGAGGCAGTTGTTGCGACGTAGTATTCGTCGTATTCCGTTCTCGTCTATTAGCGATGTGCAGGTTTCGCAGAGTATTGTGGGTCGATTGGCAAGATTTGGCGACATTGTTCCTGTTACGAAGAGTGGCTACGGTTTAGTTCGCGGGACGGAACCTGGTGAAAACATAGTCGCAGAAATGGCCAATGTCCCGAACCCGGACAAGGTAGCTGATTTGATCATGTCCAGATTACTGCGCCGGCAAAGCCGATTAGCACCAGCGACCTTTTCGATCATTGGCGATGGGGAAAGCGGACACGCACTACGTTCGGAACATGACGTGCTCGGGACCTGCCATTATCTCATGCCTAGGTTTATTTTCAGAGAAGTGTGTCACGGAACACGATCTCTTATCACCGTATGTATGCTCGTATGAACTCAACCCGCGGGGGTGACAATTCGGCCATGTTTTATTTGTATTTGATCGTTGTTCGAATAGATTGCAGTAACAGCATCGGGCCCATGTTCTTGCGTCTGGCAGTTTGACGATATAGATATGTAGCGCAATTCAACTATGTTACGTCCTGAGGCGAATCGTTGTTGGACCTATTAGTGGCCATAATCGTGGTTATCGTGATTCTCTGGCTACTGGGACTCATTGCCGGTATCGGCGGATTTCTGATCAACATATTGCTCGTCATAGCGGTCATAGTGATAATAGTTAGATTACTTCAAGGCCGTCGGATATTGTAATAGGAGTTCTTGTTATGAGTTATTCGAACAATTACTGCGATAAGTGCGGCGCCAACCTTAAGCCCCAGTTCAAGTTCCGTGGGAACCAGCCCATGCTGTTCTACTGTTTGCAGTGCAAAGCCCCTAGAACCGTCCCGGCCACAGACCATAAGCAACGAACCGACTACGCAATGGCTGATTGCCCCACATGCGGCTCAAAAATGAGCACATACGAAGCGAACCCTTCAGGATAGAAGGGACAAAACCTGAAAAACAGATTGAAGAGGTGATTTCAAGATGGCGAAGAAGAGTAGAGGCGGCAGAATGACCGCGGCGAAGGCTGCGGCGAAGAAGCGTGCCGCTAAGTCGAGGGTTGCGGCGAAAAGGCGTGCCGCTAAGTCGGCTCGGAACATCATGAGGACTTAATGGTGGTTACATCATGCCTGGGGGCATTCCGCCAGGCATTCCTCCCGGCATCCCGTAGCGGCCTCCTGGAGGACCACCTTCCTTCATGCTTTTTGAAGAGAAGGATGTCATCTATCAGCAGAAGCATGTAGGCGGCTTCTGTGGCGATTTGACGGTTTGCTGTTTCACTCTGAGGGATTCGTCTATGTTAGACGATCATCAAGTTGTAATTTCTATGAATGAGGTAACGGCCTTGACCTAGACTCAGAGGCCTGTTCTTAGAGAGCCTCAAGATTGTGTGGCCTGCGCCACATGGTTTCTGGCTGTTACCTCTGGTAACTATATGTCCTCCGCGCTATATTAACACACTAAGCTCTCCCTTTCGAACCCCACTCCGACAACCATAAGATTTCTTACATCCGAAATTTCATGCGAACTCATGCGGAAAGACGACTTCCGCTTGAGCAAATTGAGGAGATCGACGGTCGACGTGCACATATCGCAGCGCTCGAAGCAATCCTTGGTTCTAGTCGTGAGCCCTCGTCGTTTTCCTTCTCTTTCTTCTTTTCGACTTATCTTCTTGATCTTGAGGCAATTTATTTCACGCAGCTAGGAATTTGCGATTCTCTTTCGTAATTCCTTTTTGTCATAAGATTTCGTGGCCCTCGTTCTGCTGTTCTCTTGTTTTCTTTCCTCTCGTCTCTTCCTTTCTGACTCTGCTTCTCTCCTTTCCTTTCACAACCGATCCCACACTAGCTACCGATGAGAAAGCCTATCGCCAAATGGACGTTTCACCGAAGTCAAGCGGCGATGCGAATAGAACCTTTCCTGTTCAGTACCAGAACCGCAAGTAATCAGGGGTTCGGGCCAAGTCGCGGCTGCGTGAAGGATTCTCGGCATTGTTCTGAGCAGAATGCGTACCCCTCGTGTAGAACAGGTTTGTCGATTTTCTTACCGCAATTTGAACAATACGCCATGTGAGCTTCCTTTGTCCCTGCAGCCAACTCTCTACACACCATTTGCGATTTCTAATCATTACCTCTATGTCAAGCGTCTTCTACAAACTTTTTGGATTTGGGGTTCGGCTAGCCAAACGACCCAAAGCATGGTATAGGCGAAGGATCCCCAGACAACAAACGGCGACTGTAACTGTCGATGGCGAGAATTACCCTCTAAAGGATGATGGAGCATAACGGTGTGCTTTGCAATTCAAGCAAATATTAACAGGAAAAGTTCTTCAATTCGCAGCATGTTAGGAATCGATGGAAGGGTCTTGATTTGACGAGGCCAGAATGGCAGAAGAAACGGAAGAGAATGGCGAGTAGAGCGGGTCAAGCGAGCGGCAGGACGCGGTAGATTTGGCACAAGTTGGGAAAGGCCTCGAAGACCAAAAATGCCCCAATTGCCATCGAATCAACTTACGCCCTCTGTGGAACCTGCGGGAAATGCAACAAGTGCTGTAATTGTAGCTCCCACACTAACCGCTCGGACACCGAGCCAGGTTAACGCACATGCGGGCAATTAATTTCGATCGACCTTAACAACCCTAGTTTGTTTTGCAATCAGAATCTATGCCGACTCCGATGTCTCCTCGTGAGTCGTCGATTTTCCGCATCCTCGTAAACCTTAAACCAAGAGGGATGTTTGCCCACAAAGTCAACGAAGCGCTCCATCCGATTTACAGTATCTTTGTGGACGTGATGCTCGATGCCTTCCCGTCCAACTTCGCGTTGTTCTCTCCTACTCCCAGAATTTGAAGGAATCTGATTATTGTAGACGTGCTTCTGTTTAATGAACCGCGCCATCTCCTCCCCTTTGGCCGTGAGTCTAAGGCCGCGATAGCGTTCATAGACAATGAGTCCCATTCCATCCAATTTTTGAAGCATGTTCGTGACACTAGGAGTCTTAACGCCCAAACGTTCCGCAATGTCCGTTGACCCGGCGTAGCCTTTCGTCTGGACGAGGTCGTATACGACTTCAAGGTAGTCTTCAACCCGTGTGAGGTCGAACGCAGGGTTCAGTCGCGAACCTTGAGTCATCACATTGACACTTCCCATACTGATGAGAAAAACAGGTAGTCATTAGACTGAATAATTCTGACAGGCTGAAACAAGGTTATGACTAGTGCGATTCTTCTGTTGACGAATTCTTTCATCAGATTCTCGTAACCTCCTTCTTTCACCATCATTGCCCACGGTCAGTTTGTTCTTAGCAACTAGTTTACCGCAGCATAGCGTAGACAAGGTACAGATGATAGACGCCATAAGCGCCTAGAACTATAGCCTGCAGGTAGACGCTGAATTGGGCCATAAGATAGTATATCAGGTAAGTGTTTAGCGCCACAATTATCGCCCCGGTTAACACGGCGAGGAACGTGGTTATGCGTTTGTTAACTAACTGCCCCATGAGGTCCTTCTTAGCGGTGAATGTTAGCAAAGGTATCATGGGTAACGCGATCATCAGGCTGAGGAGTACTTGGCTGTAGACCAGCAGGAGCAGCGGATCGAGACCTAGAAGCACCGCTATCGTCGTTGGGAAAACGTTGATAACTCTCGTAATAACCCTCCTGACGGTCTTGTTTACCTTTGTTCCCAGTAACCCATCCATGATCGCTTGGCCGGCTAATGTTCCGGTCGTCGAGGAGGCAAGGCCGGAGCACAGCAACGTCACTGCGAACACAATGGCGGCAAGCGGTCCGTAGATTGGTATCATTATGCGATATGCTTCATCTACTGCAGACACGTTGCTGAACTTCGGATAGAACGTCACGGCACTCACGATGAGGATGGCCGCATTGACCATCCCCGCGATCGTGAAAGCAACGATGCTTTCGCTGGTATGGAGCTTCAACAATCGTTTTTCTTTTCTTGACCGCTCCGGTGCTACCAGTTTGTCTCTCGTCAGCGTGGAATGTACGTACAGTGCATGTGGCATGACGGTCGCGCCGATGATGCCAACTATCAAGGTGATACTGCTGAGGCCAAAGGTTGGCGAGACAAAGGACTGACCATGCTGGGGTATGTTTAGGCCGGTAACGAATAACTTCGTAGAGAAAACCGAAACTGATGATCGATACGAACAACATGAAGAAGTACTCAAGTGCCCTGAAACGCCGCCATGTCAGGGCTAGCAGAATGAGGATGTCGGCGGCTCCGAATAGCGACGCGTAAAGAAGGGGCACGCCGAAAAGTATGTTCAACGCGATAACCGTCCCTAAGTACTCCGCCAGGTCAGTGGCCGCGGCTGCGGCTTCGGCGCCAATCCAGTTCAGATAAATGTCAAACTTGGATTTAAGAGACTCTCGGACGAGCCCCGCCAAATCCTTGCCCGTTGCTATCCCTAGCTTTCCTGACAGATACTGAAGGAGCATCGCCATGAAATTCGCCATCCAGACAACCCAAAGCAAACCGTAGTTGAACGCCGCGCCCGCCTGAATGTCCGTCCCGTAATTCCCGGATCCATGTATGCCATGACTCGGCGGATCAAAGTCACGGGACACCGCCGAAGAGTGAAAAGTGCACGATACCTGCTAAGGAATCGCCGGAGCTGCAAATTTAGATGAACCTAACTAGTCTAGTAGCTGCTATTTTACAGTAGCCAAGTCAAGCTTTAAGTCTTTTAGTTCTTTACGGGCATTGGAAACAAATGAAGCGGAGGCCAATGCGCCGGAGAAACTATCCGGCGATCAAAGCCGATCCGGGTTTCGATTTGAAGTATACCTCGACGCCTCAAAAATGATACTGCGTAAATGAGACACGGGCCGATTGAGTTCACTAGTTCGCTGAACCCTGCTTGAAGGTTTCGGGGAGGGCGGCTTTGACCCAGTCTGGTATGAACCGCCACGTATTCCTAATCAGTTCCGTGCAGCTTCCATCCACCACATAGAACCTAGCGACATCATCCTCTGCTCTGACTGCGCGGCCGTAGGCTTGAATAACTTCCAACATCGCCTGATTCAGATACCACTGACGATGCCCTAACTCCAACCGCCTCTTAACCCTCCTATCGCCGATATCCCCGAAAGGAACCTTAAGCAAAATCTGGGCTTCACATACGTCGTAAGCCCAATCCTGCCCTTCATTGAAGGCTACTGAGACGAAGACTTTGCCCCGAGACCTCATCCATTCCTGCAACTTCTCCTCCCGGTCCTCGCCGGTGTGTACGATGAGCCTGTGTTTGATTTTGGGGGATAGGTGAGCGACGAGAGCACGTTGATGCCGATATGAGTGCGAATGGATTGCTACGTTTCCCTTCTCTTTGTTGAGAATTTTCTCGACTGCGGCTACGGCTAAGGGCATGTTCGTGTCCCATTGTTGCATGGTTAGCGGGCCGACGGTTGCGTCAATTATCGGGCGGTTTTCTGGCGGGAAAGTACTTGGAGCTTCGAGAATCTCGATTTCATCCTCCTTGAGGAGATCGGTTAGGCCGTTGAGTTTCACGTATTCTTCCGGATCGAGAATGGTAGCAGATGAGATCAGGTAATTCTCCCCTCTCTTCCAAACCAGGTTCTTCATGAACTCTCTCGCGAAGACTGGTTGGAGGATGAGTTGGTCGTTCCGAACCTCCCAGACCCATTCGGATTTAGAGAACATGAACAGGTTGTAGTTCTCGAGGAACCTCTCCATAAGTTGCTTATTCTCAGCTTCGATCAGCGAGATCGCGGTCTGCTCGCTTTTGCTATCCAGCCGTCCCAGCATTAGTTTCAGGTAGCCAGCGACTTCTGCGAGGAAAACTTCCAGCTCGATCCTGCTACCGACATTCTTCAAATTGGGAAGAAGTTTGTGGTAGATTTCGTATGGGACGGAGAAGGGGCTGAATTTCAGGGAGATATGATTGAGGCATTGCTCTTCAAGATTATGTGCCTCATCTAGGACGAGCAGGGGGCGTGTTCCAAGGTAGGTTTCGCTTCCCTCTGTCGTGCCCTCAAAAATCAGGTATGCTAAGCTCATGAGGACACTTGACGATTGTGCGGCTAGGTGTTTCTGCATCCAGTAGGGGCACACGTCCAAACGCTCGTTGCATGGATACCCCTCCGTCACACACTTACCAACATGCACTCCCCGTCGCGGGCTGTAGTAGCATTGGTAGTTTTGGCGACCCTTAATCTCAACAAACCTACCCCTCAAGTTGGGATCCGCGAGCAACTGATCAATAAGGGCGAGCTGCGGGGTGACGTAGAACGATTTGGTGACCGAAGTAAAGGCGGCGTTGACGAGAGATTTTCCGAAACCTGTAGGCGCTATTACGATAACACATTTCTTCCCAGACCGATAGGCTTGTACAGTTTTGGCGACAATCTCCTTCTGGTATTTTCTCATAGTGGGGCTTGGAAAGTAAGCTAGGACATCCTCAATCGTGAGGCTTGCAATTGGAAGATTAAGCGGTTGAAATTCCTTGACCTGAAGGGGTTTGCAATGAGAACAGGCCCCCTGCTTAGGAGAGATGTAAGAGCCGCATTCGGTGCAGAAGTCAACCACTCAAATCACCCAACGCCGGAAACTGCATCTTACCTTGTTCTCCCTGTTGCGAGAGACGGTTCAATAATAGCTTTGAAGGCTCCCAACGAACCGAAGGATTCAAGTAGGGCGCTTTGGGCGGATGAGATTTTGAGACGTATTTCCCGTCGCTTTTATTACGAATGACGTCCTACTGCCTGCAAGCGGAGCTGAAACATCATTCCATCGATAGGCAACGTTCCAACGGCTCGGGGTCGGGATCGGGATTTGATTTACTTGCTTCAACTTGCGAGAAAGCATAACCTGAGCCTTACCGGGTTTCACGATTCCTTACTGGTTGCTGGCCGTCGGGGTAAGGCACATTGCAAGGGATTGCAGATCGAAATACGCAGCCGCGGAGAAGCTTCGTCGACCTACATGTTCTCCGTCAAAAGCGGCCCATTAGCGCAGGCGACCATCCAAAACCATTCCATAAGGAAATTGAAGAAACTCCCACCGGAGTACTCTACTCTCTGGGAACTAGACAGTTATGGACGGGATGGCAAGCGGGGGGTCGAATTAGCGCATTCCAAGGGGATGTTTGGGCTTGGTCGAATGGGTAACCCTCTACTGTGAAAAGTGCCAAGCCGAAACCAAACATGACCTGGCTTGGGAACGGAAGAAACCATCAATCGGCAAACCCTACCGCGAAGCCACCTGCACCCGCTGCGGGAGGCATCGAAAATACTTCAAACGATGGTGAGCTTCTGGTGTGGGCATTGGGACCTAGGAAATCACTCGTGCGGTTTATCTTCCACCCACTTACTACTCTTACTTCGTGATCCAAAACAACTAAAAGTCAAATCGGGGTTGGGGATGACGCCCAACGTGGACCTAAACGTGAAATCCCCACAACGATAAGTTCTTCAAATATAACGCCGTAATTTTCTTTTGCCAATGCTCTTGATTGGGCACAACGCAAGTTGAGTAGAAGCAAATAGTTGGGTGAAGTAACCCCCAAGGGATGATGAGGAAATGAATTGGATATGCGCATCATGCGGTATGGCAGCTAAATCCAATCGGCAGAAATGCTCTAGATGTGGTGGTGCGATCTGGAGACCTGCGCCCAGAAAGGATTTGATTGAACTCGGCGGCCCGATCAAACGCCTAGCGCCGAAAGGCCTACTCTTAGCCGGCGCGGGAAAGCAAGCTCCAATTCAAGACCCCAGTGGCATCGAATGTGGAAGCTGCCATGCGGTAATCTATAGGACCGATAAAGGGTTCGATGCAAAAGCCTTCCAAGAAGCAAAGAGAAACCACTATGCGACTTCTCCGGCTTGTGAAAATCACAAGTGATGGAAGCCCTTGACGTTCGGTTTATTGCCTATCGTACCCTAGTTCGTAATTGGAGTAGGCAAGTTTGGGTGTACCTGAGAAGATTAAGGCCATAGAGGAGGAGATGAGCCACACTCAGATCCACAAGCACACCGAACACCACATAGGTTTGCTGAAGGCCAAGCTTGCTAAGCTCAAAGCCGAACAGGAACATGCGCAATCCTCCAAACAGAGCGGCGCAGGGTTCGAGCTGAAGAAAGGCGGTGATTGCACCGTCGTACTGATCGGCCTACCAAGTGTAGGAAAGTCAACGATCCTCAATCACCTTACGAACGCCAAATCCCGGGTGGCCGCATACGCATTCACAACCCTAACCGTCGTCCCAGGCTTACTCGAGTACCAAGGAGCAAAGATACAGATTCTGGACCTCCCAGGAATCATCTCAGGGGCCGCAACTGGCTCAGGAAGAGGAAAGCGGGTGTTATCGGTTGCGAAGAACGCCGACCTAATCCTTCTCGTCCTAGACGTGTTCCAACCAGACCAGGTCAACACCCTGGTCAAGGAGCTCTATGAGATCGGAATTAGGCTCAACACTCGGCCGCCCAATGTTACTATAAACCGAGCTACTCAGGGCGGGTTGGGCATAACCGCCGCCTGCAAACTAACCCACCTAACCGAAGCGACCGTTCGAGCAATAATGAACATTAACAAAATCAACCACGGTGGCATCATCATCCGGGAGGATATCACCGACGACCAACTAATCGACCTGATACTTGGAAACCGCAAGTACGTTCCCTCAATCACCGTACTCAACAAAATCGACCTCGTCAGCCCCAAATACGTAGCCGAGGCGAAAGGACGAATCGGTCAAGACATAGTTCCGATCTCTGCCGATCACGATGTGAACCTTGATGAATTGAAGCAGGCAATCTTTGACCGCCTCAAGCTGATCAAAGTTTACTTGAAACCACGCAATGGCTCACCCGACTTCGAAGAACCCCTCATCATCACAGCGGGATCAACTATCCACGACGTGTGCGAAAAAATCCATAGAAAAGTCGCGGGTGAAGCCAAATACGCTTTGGTTTCAGGGGCGAGTGTAAGGTTCAGTCCCCAGCGGGTAGGAATGGATCACGTAGTCCAAGACCGCGATATCGTAACTATCGTCAAATAGCCAGAATTGAACCGTATGTGAGATTTCGGGCGCTTCCCTACCGTCTCACGTACCCCCTCATTGAGAAGCATTTTCAGGCATTTCTAGCCGAGCCGTACTTTCTATGAGGTTTCGTTTCTGTTCATGAGTGAAGGTTTTGATTTGCCTTTCGCGTTTCATCGCCGCACTTCGGGTCTTGAGACTTTGGAGGTAGGCGATTCCATTGGGTTTGTGCATCCTTGTATAGCGGGCCCCCCGTCCCTTCGAATGTTCAATGAATCTGTTCGCTGGATTATTCGAGTAGCCTGTGTAGTAGCTGCCATCGGCGCAGAGAAGAATGTAAACGTAGTATGAACCTCGCTTTCCCTTGTTCATTCCGACGATGCAAATCCTGTTGACTGAGTTTATTTGGTTAGCATCTGTCAGCGTGGAATTGGATAATAGAATTGTATACCCGTGAGCACATATTGTATGCCGATCGCAGCTAGGAACATTACCATTAACTTGACAATAACAATGGATCTTGTCGGGAAGTTAGTTACGGAAGTATTACGAAATATGGGGCATTAACCTGGCTCGAAACTTCCACGACAACCCACATCCCTTCCTCGACGTGTGGGACTGGATAGTTGAACGCGCACACGACCCAATACTTACCCGGCGCCAATCCACTCACCATTACCGACCCCGACTCGCCGTTCAGCAGAAAGCCCCCGTTAATGGCATCATGCGGGATTTGGGCGAGAATATTTGCTGAGGGCTCGACTATTGTGGGCGAAGGAGCATTAGCCCTCATTAGCACCGCACTGTGCGGAAAACCTTCCTTGTTGACAAAGACCAAGCGTATCGTCGAATTTGCGGGAACATAAATCACCAAGTGGCCAAACCGGGTATCATTGAAATTGTAGGGTAACATGGGATCAACCACGGCCACTAGAGTCACGAATACTGTTTTGTTCGCTATGTCGTAAGGTAACGGAGACTCCTTCAGCGGAGGCGGCACGATCAGAATAGCGTTTGAAGAAGCAGGCAAGGACGCGGACAAAAGCCCAGTTGAGTTCAGGAATATGTACGTGGGCCCCATCCCCATAACAACTACCACGATAAGAGCCATTGCGATGATGGTTCGGCGGGTCGGCCACCAATCCAAATGAAACCATCCACTCTTGGCAGGAAGCACTCCCACTAGGGCGGCGGTAGCGTGGAGGGTGAAGAGGGCGGGAACCGCAAACGGAATCGGGTTTCCGTTCACCCCCAGGAAAAGATACTGAAATGCCTGCCACATGGTAATGGTAGGGTAATCGGGTGGGAGTTGAAGCATAAACAAGACATCACCCAGTATTGCAAGGATGACGACCAGAGACCAGATAGCCGCTGCACGAACCATGAATTTCTCCCACTCCCCAAGGGCTGCAGTCAAGAGCACTTGCATTCCCAGTATCGCATCAACCACACAGAAAGTTACTACAACTATCCAATGATAGTTAGGCGTGATTCTGAGCAAGTCATCATAGGTCAGCATCAAGATCCCGACAAGCGTAGCAAGTAGGAATGAGCAACCAATTACTACGCTCCTAAACGACGACACCACTCCGACCACCACCAACCATTACGTGTCGTGTCACATGAACACAAACCCAATTAACGTTAGGCTCATTGCAGCAAATGTCCCGCTATGCCATTGAACAAGTTCCCTCGTCGCGTAACAATACAGTACAGGCGCCTACCGGGCAGAATCAGACGCTTTCAGGGACTATTGCGAGACGAAAGCCCAAGTCGGCTGGTAATTGAACAGCGGTTACGAGTGAGAAACCCGAGACGCGAATTCGGCAGGGTAGTGGTTGCCAAAGGCTACATCGCCGAATGGTTCATTTTCAGAGAAAGATGGTACGATATCGGAAAATTCTACGATAGAAGACGCAGGTTCACTGGTTACTACTGCGACATAATCAGGCCAGTTTCGAGGCTCCTTACCGACGCCACCAATACTTCGATAATCACTGACCTCTTCCTGGATCTGTGGATTACTCCAGAAGGGAAGTGTTTGGTGCTTGACGAAGATGAGTTGCAACGAGCCCTTTCGAAACATATCATATCAATTACGTTAGCAAAACGCACTCGAAAGGAGCTGCAAAGTACTAATCCAATTGACAAAATCAGGCAGATTCCCTCCGGCATCGGTGAGAAAGATTGAGCCAACCCCCGAGATACCTGCGACATCAGCAAAGTGAAATCATCGAAGCTGCAACGAGGTTATTCGGAAACCTTTTCAGAATATGAAAGGTACAAGCTTCCATCGGGTTCTCCTTGCGTAAGTTCTGTAAGCTCGGTCTTGTTGCAGTAACTGCTCTTCGGCTCGTAGCCGTAGGAGGAGAAATAGAACCGACACTGCAAGTATGAAGAAGTTAAAGAGCGAGAAATTGTCGAGAACAACTCCAGTTTCGGCTAGGATGTAGCCCAGGTACATAGGATGACGAACTAGCCGATACGCCCCAGCCGTTTTGATACCTCGGTTCTCGGGAGCCAGTCCGAAACTACGATTCAGCGACAAGAAAGCGACTACAACCAGGACCAACCCAGCGAATTCCAAGAGGGGCCGACAAACATTTGTCCGCCATTTGGTGTCGATTGGAACAGTAATGGCGAGCCCAGTCCAAGCAGAGTATAGACGTAGTCAATCGGTTTTTGCGTAAAGGATGACGCTCTGTTTCTTGCTGCCAGAAGAATCAGAGCGATGAGCAGGTAGGCTATGAAGAACGCTTGCCGAATTACGAACAGCGGCGACTCTGCGTACAAGAGTGGAAGCGTAGGTAGGTTAGGATGAGGTAGGAAGCGATTAGAACGAATACTAAGTCCGTAATGAGAGGCAGGAGAGGTTTCGGCCGCACCTCACTTACTCTCGCTTTTCGAGAGCGCTTGACTCCTCTCACGTAAGTTTCTTCCATTGCTTGAGAATCTCAAGCATGTTCGTGCAGCCGCGTTCTTCAAGGAACTTCCACGCAGAAGGGTCGGTGGCTATTTCCTTTTGCAGGCTTCGGGCAATTTCGGCTTGGTATGTTGAGAGGATTATTGTGTCGGCGTAGTTTGAGGCAACCGCTAGCGCCGAGATCAAATTCTTGGTTGGGGCTCTGGGGTGGCCGGCGTAGAGCTCGATGTGGTAAGGCTTGGAGAGTTTTCTACGAAAGCAGTTCGCGAGTATATCCAACCAGTACACAATCGAGTAGTCCATGTAGAGTGGGGTCGAGATGAAGTCAACGTATTTCGAAAGCTCAGCCAAGTCTAGGCCGAACCTTTCCCTCCCGTAGCAAGGGTCAGGTTCTATGGTCAAACCTAGCCCACACGTCGATGTTCTCTCTCACTTCTCGAACAAAGGAACCAATCTGTTCGGCGCGCCAATCAACCATGTCTCCTCCACTCTTCCGATGTCCTTCCGTGCAGTATTGGCAGTCACAGTATCCTTCCCTCGGAAAGCATACGCTGTCTAATCTGATCCCAGCAATCTCTTTAGCTGCAACTTCTCGGATGAACTTCAAACAATAATCCCGATACTCGGGTCTGCTTGGGCAGATCCAATCCCACAGGAAACGCTTTGGAGTTCCTCTGTGCGCCCTTTCTCCGTTGAAAGTGGCGACGAAGTTTGGTTTTTTCTCGGCCATCGTGTTATCCGCGAAACAGTTCACGACGTTCCAAGCATGTTGGAGCGGTGGCAGGCTTCTTCCACTAGATGGCTTAACCTCATAGAATACGTAATCAAAACCTGGCAGAATCTTCGGCTCGTCTAGCAGGACACCTACTTCCAACTCAATACACTGGGGGCAGTAGGCACCGCCGTCCCTAAATTTCTCTCCCGTCCTCTTACACAAAGGCGAGAAGTTGGCTCGAATATACACTCGAACAGGAGACAAGGGTGAAACAGGCCTCGTAGGTGGGGCGAGAGTGTCGAAGGACTCGTTGCGCGTGGATGCGTATGGGAGTGTGGACGAGCTTAATTCCGTTCTTGGAATTGTAAGGGCCTTTCTGACAGATCGGGAGTTAAACGATCTACTAGCGGAACTTCAAAAGGATCTCTTCGTGGTAGGGGCAGATTTAGCTTCCACAGCCGAGCACCAGCAGCGTAATGTCCCGCGAATCACAGCAGAAAAAATCGCTGCGATGGAGAGGACAATTGACCGGCTTGAAGCCGAGTTGACTCCCTTGAAAGCTTTCATATTGCCCGGCGGTGGCGTGACAGGCTCATTGCTCCACAATGCGCGCACAGTCGCTAGACGTGCAGAGAGACGCATCGTGACTCTAAGTAAAGCTGAGAAGGTAAACGAACAAATGCTTCCCTACATTAACCGCCTCTCAGACCTTCTCTTCGTAATGGCACGTGTCGCCAACCACCGGGAGAATAAGGGAGACATCGAATGGCATGCGAAACAATAACCTCAAGAGTTCGATTCATTGCTCCAACTTCGAGAAGAGTACCCGGGAGGATAATTCGTAATGCCTGAGGAAGCGATCGTAACCAAGGCTTTGACGAAGGTCTTCGGTCATTTTCCCGCGGTCGATGGTCTAAGCATAGGGGTAGGTAAAGGAGAGTTGTTTGGTCTGCTTGGACCGAACGGCGCTGGAAAAACTACTACCGTCCGAATGCTTTGCACCCTAATCGAACCTACACGAGGAACGGCGAATGTTGTGGGTTATGATATTCGCGAGCAGGCAGCTGAGGTTAGGCGCCAAATTGGCGTGGTTTCTGAAGGAGTCTCCCTATACAAGGATCTGACGATCCAAGAGAACTTGAAGCTGTTGAGTACGCTCTACGAAATCCCTCGCCCCAAAGCAGAGGTTAGAATACGAGAGTTGATGGATATGTTCGCCTTCAGGGAAAAAGCGACCCGACTAGTAGGTGCCCTTTCGACTGGGTGGGCGAAGAAGGCTATGATCTGTGCCGCTTTGCTTCATAGCCCGCAGGTTCTATTTCTCGACGAAGTAACCTCCGGCCTCGACCCTCAGTCAGCTATCGCACTTCAGGATTTCACGAAAAAACAATGCGAACAGGGTGTGACGGTGATCTGGACTACGCACTACATGGGCGAACCTGAGAAGATCTGCGACCGGGTTGGGATAATGTTCGCGGGAAGGTTAGTACAGGTTGGCACGCCGGACGAACTGAAGCATAGCGTGAGTGAACTTTCGATAGTGGAGGTGGAAACGCCTAACCTGACCAAGGCTCAACTCGACAAGGTGAAACTCAAACTCAAAGTAATGAATCACGTCTGTAGTGTGAAGTATGTGGATTCGAAACTTCAAGTCAGCTGCGAGCGAACGGAGACGCTCGCCGAAGAGGTCGCAGCTACTCTGCTTGATGTGGGCGCGAGGATTAGAACGATTAACACCAAGGACCCGACCCTTGAAGAAGCTTTCATCGCATTGACCGGCGGTGAAGAAGAAATCGACAGATTCCTCGAGAGTGCGGGACAAAAAACATAGAACGCAGTCGATATTCTAATGTCGGTCGGAACATTTCTCAGCGATTCCCTAGCCATAGCTGAGACTGAATTTCGGCAATTTCGAAGGAACCGAAGCGCCATACTCATCTCCCTTGTAGTCTTACCCCTATTCTTCACCGTCTCCCTCGGCGCAGGTCAAGGTGGCGCAGGTTCATCTTTCTCCCCTACGGCAGATATTCCGATCGGCTTTGTAGACAATGACAATTCAATCGCCTCACTCCGCCTCTGGCAAACGTTAACCAGATCACCGGACTTTCATAACTTGATACAATCATATAATGAGCAGGCCGCCATAGCTGAGCTCGGAACTAAACGAGTCTACGCCGTGATCGTTGTCCCCAAAGGTTTCCAAAATGAATTGGAAAACGGAAATCAAGCGAGGCTAATACTCTATACCGATGACAGCGAGCCTGGTGTGTCCGACCAAATCCAGAGCACACTAACGGGCTATGCGCAGAATTTCGACCCGAACGTAGAAGTTCAGCCGCACCTGAGCCAGTTGCAGAAGCAATCGGTTGCGGGAGTTGGCGTTGTTCAGAAGGGCGCCATATTCCCCAGCTTCAACGTTGGATTAACCACCATACTAGCGATCGTGCAAATTTTTTCAGCGTTCTATGAGATTGCAGGCGGAATGGCTCGAGAACGGGATGAGGGAACCTATGCCCGTCTCCTCGCCTCGCCAATTCCAATTGGCGCAATCATGTTGGGGAAAACACTTTTTGACATTGCCTTGAGCGTTTTGAGAACGTTCATTGTTCTTGGGATTGGCATTTACGGGTACGGGGCGAGACCGAGTACAGATTTCGGCACGATCCTCGCGTTGTCTCTTATCGTTGCGCTCGTAACGATGGGAATTGGCTTCGTTGCAGCTGCCTTGAAGATGGGGCAAAGGGCTGTGGTGATCATTACGTTCTTTCTGATCCTATTTCTTTTCGCGTTCAGCGGGTTGATCATTGACAGCAATTTGCTCGTTGGAATCTCGCAAGCTATCAGTTACTCTCTACCCTTCACCTACGCATTCGACGCGTTGAGACGCACAATACTGCTGGGTAGGCCTTTGCTCTCACTGACTTTTGATCTTGAATATTTGATTGGATCCATAATCGTCTCGTTCGCATTGGCCTTCGTACTGCTTCGCAGCTTCCGAGAGAGGTTGGTTACTTGAGCACTTTCGTTAATGACACAGTTGCCATTACCACGAAAGAACTAAGACAACTACGCCGCGACCCCGTCTCGTTGATCTTGACGGTTATGTTCCCAATCATCCTCATCAGTATCTTCATAGTAATCGTTGCTGCCTTCAGCGCCACCACCCATAATGTTCCAGTGGTCGTCGCTGATCTAGACGGTACGCCAGCCTCGAACGCTATGCTTAACGAATTAACTCGATCACGCTTCATCCACGTAAACCAACTCGTGCAAACCGAAGACCAAGCCTACCAAGCGGTTGCCAATGGGCAAGCAGTGGGAGCCATAATTATACCTCAAGGATTCGGAAGTGCGCTTCAGGCTGGAGACGCTTTCGTTATCGTTTCTACTGATAATTCTAAGTTGACCTCTTCGCAGTTCGTGATTGGCGCTGTGAACTCGGGCGCTCAGGATCTCGTTAACCAGGTGACCTCAGGTGAAGGCATTAGTTTCGGACTCAAGATTGCCCCAATCGACGTAATCACAAGACCTCTGACGGGGCGTCCGCCTAGCGGGGACCCGATCCTGCCCGGCTTCCTGGGCTTAATCGCCATCCTTGGAGGTTTTGATGACATCGTGAACGCGATTAACCGGGAACGGGAACGAGGGACATTTCCACGCTTGACTCTAACTCCAGTGAGCCTGTTCGCGGTTTACTCCGGTAAAATGTCCGCAACAGTAGTTCTTACGATTCTACGGACTGCGTTGATGCTGGTAATCTTCAGTCTTTATGGTTTGGTAATACATGGAAGTCTCATACTCATCTTCCTGACAACTATTCTAATCGCGGTCTTCACATTCTCTTTAGGCTTAACGATTTCAACGAGAATCCGAAGTACAACGACTCTGACGGTTTTGGAGATAGCGATGACGTTCCCGCTGTTCGCGTTGGCTGGGACCACGAATTCCCCGCTTCTACTTGCGCCTGGTGGTAGGGCGATCTCCGACAGCCTGCCCTGGACTTATGGTAATGATGCGCTTAGACGTTTGATCTATCTGGGGGCTGGGTTGAACGCGATTAGTGGCGATCTTCTCGTCCTGTTCATCAGCAGTCTCATACTGATGCCGATCGCGATTCTTCTATCGAAACGGACGATGTAGTGTTATCGGCGTCTTCTTCGATCCAACATGAACGCTGCGGCTGCACATACGGTTATTGTGGTTAGGGGAATAGTTGCGAGCTCAGGTATCGGGATTTGGCTTTCTTCCAGAATGTAGTTGAGTGCATCATTCTGTTCTCCTTGGTTCACGTTAAGCGTGAACATGATTTGCTGGTGGCCTTCGGTATGGTTCCATTCGGTAATTGTGGTTTGGTAGGTGCCTGGGTTTAGGTATCCGTCAAACCATCCGTCCCACGTGTACCAGTAATACTGATACCCAGTACTGTCAACCAGCTCCACCCTTACCCAACTCATCGTTCGGGTTTGATCGTCCCAATTCATTCCAAGTATGATTCCCTGAATGTACCCTCGTCTGTCTACCTCGAACTCGGCTGAAGCTTCGCCGCTGAGCGGAGCGTTTAGGATTAGAGTGAATCCATTTTGCGCGTATGGTCCGAGGTGGTTGTACGGGAAGAAGTATGGTGATTCGCCTTGAAGGAGGGCTGGGGCGGGAGGGTACGCAGCGGTTGGCCTGTACCAGTTCACGAAATCAACCATCACCGTCCACGACCCGAAGTAACTGCCTGCGTAAGCGCCGCTGCCCCATATTCCATGGTCTGGGGAGAATAGGGTGGCGCTTCGGATGCGGGAAGTTGCGCTGCTGGGTTCCACGTAGCTGAACTCCCCTGCGAGGTCCTTGTAGGTCAATAATGTGGTTCCTGCCGGAAGCGCTTGGTTGGTGATTTTGTTTCCGTTTGCGAAGAAGCCGACATTTGATGAGCGGAGGAGTATCCCTGCGTCTGAGGTGAATGAGGTTGTCGCGGCAACTAGCCTGTCTTGGTCATCGAATATGCGGAACCTAACCGACATATTGTAAGGTGTTCCCGAAATTATTTTCTCACTCTTGAAGAGAACACTTACTGTCAGGTTTACACCAACTATGAGGTTGACGTGTGTGTCAGCCATTTGGGCGAGCCATGGGACGGCCACGTAAACGTTTCCAAGGTCACCGAGCGTGACCACGTTCTCTTGCACATACCCATACGTCCACGCATTCAGGGCGTAGGTCCCCGGGTAAATGGCGAGGTTCGATCTGAATGATGGTAGTCGGTATGAGGTGAAATTGAATAAGAAACCTTCATGGAAGTTTTCTTGTAGGAAATCAAAGGTGGTCATACTGTTTGCTGGGTCCGTGGAGGGTACATTGGGGAAGTCAGGCCCGATGCTATCTACGCGGACACTCCCGTTTGTCACGAGGTAGCTAGATCCTGATCCGTAACCTGTTAACCATCCCGACCATGGGAGGTCCGTGAACCCTGAGTTCTGTTTAGGTATCATCCATTGCAACTGTTTGGCGTTCCAGAAGTTGATTACGTCAATGAAGTTCTGTGACGAGATGTCGTACACTAGAACATTCACAGATGTGTCGTTCCACACCCAGTTCCGTTCGACCCTGGGTCTCTCCCAGTCGGTAGATACTAGAGTGACGTTGATGCTGCCGCCTCTGTACATGTGAGTGCTTGCTGCCACGAGACAGGTCCCGACCGAGACCGTTACTGATAGTGGTTGGTCTAATTCGTCGAATGACTCTGCTGGCGGAAGGGCCTGGATATAGCCCCGCATGAATAAGCGGACCGTGTACGTATCGGTTGGCAGTCCATAGTCGTATGCGCCCCTGTATCTGGCGAGTGAATATTTGATTGGTGCTCGCGGGTCGAAGGTGGATATGTGAAGCGGGTCACCAGCCATCCCCAAACCGTTCAGGAGTATAGACATCTCAGACTTCGACGATGAGACTTGAGTAAAGTTGAATCCTGCCAAGGAGTTGTCTCTCGCGAACGCTTCCGCGATCAGATAGCGTGCTGGGTCAGGGCCTCCTATCGGAGCTTCCACTAGCGTGGCTGGGTCGTTATGGAAGTGGACTGTGATGTTGACGCCGCATGTTTGTACAATGTCTATTGGTATGTTGGTGTTATAGGGGCCTATGTCTGGGACGGTGAAGGAGTAATCCACGAAAGTTGTCCCATCAAGAGTAGTCTGAACGTATCCATTCAGGAAGACTCGGATGTAGTAGGTTCCGGGACTCAGGCTGTTCGTCCATGTCGCGAAGACCTCCGGGACCATTCCTGAGAACTTCGTTGGCACGCCGTAGACGCCCTCCGACCCAAATTGGAACGTGAACTCCGAGGCTGATGATCCCAGACCGGTGTTTGGGTCGAGATTGCCGCGTGGGTCGACCCACCAGACCTGCGCCGGTCCCACGCCGTTATACAACCCGAAAGGATCTCTGATGCCCGGGTTCGTGTACGTGTAGTAGCTTGTGGGACCCTCCCAAGGGAATGCTACCTTTTTCGGGCCCGTTACTCCTGAAATTAACCCGCTAAACCCTGTAGCTGAGAAGAATGTATTTCCGTTAACGAACGATGTGTAGGGGGCATTGGTGAGGTTGATGGGGGATTCGGTTTCGATGCTTGGAACGTCGTAGGATTTACTATTGTAAATGATTACTGAGATTGGCCGTTGGGCTGGCCACGGGATTTCCCCAAACCCTTGTTTGGAGAAAATTGTAGCTCGCAGTTGAAAGCCAACGTCAAGGTATCCATCAACCTTAAGCGACTGCCCCCGAGTGACCCTTACATTGCTAGCTATCTTCTGTTCGGGAAGCCCAGCCGCTGATGCGTAGATATCATACACTCCTGGGGCGACACCTTCTATCTCATAGTGGCCCTTAGCGGTTGCGTTGAAGTACCCTCTTGCCTCAACCGCTCGACCCGTCGGCTCGTTTGTCAGCGGATCGTTTGCAATCCCGACCGCTCTAACCATTCCTGGTAAGTTGATGGGTTGTCCATAGAGAGTGCTGTTCAGATCTCCATACCTGAGGGTGCCCGAGATTATGGCGGGGTCCACTTCGCCCTTTACGAGGAGCACTGGCCAATTCTCCATTGGCATTGTGCCCGCGATCAAATTAGAGGACCCGGTCGTGCATATGCTCGTGCACCCGTGCACGGGGTATGAGTCGTTGAGGAACATTTTGAAAAAGTATCGTCCAGCGGTGAAAGGTGCTTTCATCTGGTTGATTCGAATGTAATACCAGTTATCAAATTTCTTGTTGAAGTTGAACGTGATCCCTGAGGGTGGCGCTCGGATGTATATGATCCATGAACCGGGTTCGAATGGATCGTTCATGTCCGCTCGGGTCACGAATATGCTTCCGTAATCGTTCGTGATTGTGGTGACGATGTTGGTGTTATCACCTTGATCCCAGTTGATTCCGGCGGCGGGTTCGAACCCATCTTGAATTAGTTTGCCTGTTGCATCGAAGACAGGTGCGGGGATGTAGATTGCTAAGCTTGTGTAGTTGAATCGGCTTGGGCTAGGGAAAACGTTGGGGTTTGAGAAATTTAGGGCGAAGATCATGTCTCCTACGCTGTCGTGGTCGGCGGTTGATGTGAGTATTGCGCCCTCAGGGCTGTATGAGTCTCCCGCGGCTTGGAGCGGTTGCTGATCAGTAAAGGGCGACTGATAGCCGGGCGGGTTGGTGGCTACCCCCGAGTATGTATTTAGTCCACTACCGGGCCAGACGTATCCTAGGGGGCCAGGGACGTGGTTACCTGGTGGTGATGTGGTTAGCTCAGTATCGTTTGTTCGGTAGGGGGATGTTCCAGTCAAATCTCCTAGAGTTGTGTGAGCCCATACGGGAGCGACGTATGAGAGTGCGAGGGCCATCAATAGTAGGACAATGGCCCACCTTCGAGCCAAGCAATATTCTGCTCCAAGCCAACTAGATCGCTATACGCCCTGCATCGTCTACTTTTCGTTCGTGGCGGGTCGCTGTGCGGCCGCCTTTGCCTTTCTTCTTCTCATGTAGAGGAACCCGCCTCCTCCAACCACTACTACGACTACCAACGCGATAAGTGTGACAGGTGCTGCGGGTGGTTGGACTGTCAAGGATATTGTGTATGTGTCATCTAGGGCGTTGTTGTCTTGAGTCCAGTCGAATCGGAGGTCGATATTGTACTGTCCCGGTTGAGCTTTACTGTCTATATCAACGGTGAAGAACGCCGACTTCGTCTCATTTGCATACATTGTTCCTAGGAAGTCGGTTAGGGTTCCTGTGAAGAAGTTGCCTACCATTAACTCCACACGGACCGAGTCTGCTTCTACCGACCCAGCATTTCTCACGTCTACCCTGATCACGTCTCCCGAATCGCCAACACCAACGACGGAGGGTGTGACGGTGAGAATGTCGTACTTCACCTTCTCGGCAACATATAATGGAATCTGCCCGATTGGTACGAGCGTGCCGTTTGTAAGGTGCCCCAGAATTATCGAGTATTGGCCGAAGGTTGCGTTCTTAGACACGTCTACGATGAAATTCGCAACTGTTGTTTGGCCAGGCGGAAGATTCCCTACATAGATCTGATCGGATCCGCTTGAGGAAGGGGTGAAAGGCGGCATCAGGTTAAGCTGAAGTTGAAGATCTTTAGCTGTCCCCTGCCCTGAGTTTACGATCGTAACCGCAACGGTTACCGCCTTACTATCGGGGTAGACCTTTGTCGGATTCGTCTCAACTCCCTGAACGTGCAATTCTCCCTTCCAAATCGGCACATCTACCTCTACAGTTGTGTCAATTGCTTGAAGTTCTCTCGCTGACTTGTATGTTAGTTCAAGACTGTTACGATAGATCCCCTCCTTTGCTGAGGGGTCGATGTTCAAGGTGTACTTGAGCGTGTATCCTTGCCCCGCTTGCAGGTCACCTGCAGCTTGGGAAACAGAGGTGCCGGAGTATTGAACCCCATTCACATAATATTCGTAAATCAGTGGCGAGCTAATCATGAGGGTTGCGTTGACGCTACGCGCCACATCGTCGCCAACGTTCGTAATTAGGATCGACAACTGTAAGCTAGTATCGCCTGGGTGGGCGGTATCGGGGCTCGAAGGGTCACCGCCCCAAAATACGTTGGTCACTACAACATTCGCAACCCCTATCGCCTGTACAGGTTGCGCTCCTAGGTGCAGCAGCATTCCAAACGAAATAATGAGCAATAGACCAAATGCTCTTCCGCATCGCATATCTATAATCTCCACCTAACTCGTTTTGCCGTCATTGTACCAGCGGGCTTTAAAGTTGCGCTCGAAGTTCTGCAAGTCAACGCACCGTTCTAATCATTCGCCCTTCCACGTCTCAACAGATCATGAAGGGCTCTCCGTCCGAACACTTCCGCATACATCGCGAGGATTCCAAGCAATTTCTCCTCCCATTCCTTCTGGGACTCCTTAATCCGTTTCAATTTTTTCACCTGGGCCGTTCGACCTTTCGGTGTAAGGGCATAGTAGACTCTACCCGACTTCTCATCGCGATTCGATTTGATAATTCCTCTGCGCTCCATGCGTCGAAGGAAAGGATAGATCGTACCAAAACTGACCTTAATGTGTCCTCCACTCATCTTCCTAAACCGCGAGGCTAGCTCATAGCCATACGCTGGTCCATCCTTCATGGCCAGAAAGAACATTACCTCATACGGGCCTGTCTTGAATCCCTTCGCCATTAGCGTTGCCCACATCCATATCGTATCGATACATCAGGCGGCGTATTTTAATATTACACACTATCGATAAGACAGTATCGTATCGATGTACGAAACCGCACTATAAGGAATGACATGATGGCACCGCTCAACGTCCACTCTGGGACGCAATAAGAATCAACTGAGGCACAACAATGACACTCCAGAGAACAGAGTTCGCCCCGCTATCTCAATATGCGATTGAGACTCATGGTCTTACAAAGAAATTCGGGAACTTCACGGCCGTCGACCACATCGACCTCGCTGTCCGGAAGGGAGAAATCTATGGATTTCTTGGACCGAATGGCGCAGGAAAGAGTACCACCATTCGCATGCTTTGCACCTTACTTAAGCCAACTTCAGGCACCGCAACCGTTGCGGGATTCAATATCGATAGCGAAGCAAATGAGGTTCGCAAACGAATTGGATTAGTTTCAGAGAAGCTAATCATGTACACCCGGTTGACGGCTGAACAGAATCTGATGTTCTTCGGCAAACTCTACGGAATAGATAATTCGGAATTGAAGTCGAAAGTCGAGGAACTACTGGAGATGGTCAAGCTTACACCCTTCAAAGATCGAAGCGTGGGTGGCTTCTCAAGCGGCATGAGGCAAAGAATGAACGTAATCCGGGCCCTAATTCACGATCCTGAAATCATCTTTCTGGACGAACCAACCACAGCGCTTGACCCTCAAAGCACGAAGTTCGTGAGGGATACAATACTCGATCTGAAGAGAGGAGGACACTCGATCATTCTGACCACACACATCATGGAAGAAGCAGACGAATTGTCGGATAGGATTTCAATTATTGACCATGGAAAAATCATGGCAACGGGAACGGTTGCGGGACTTAAGGAACAGTATGGTACGGAGTCAATGCTTGAAGTTTTCCTGACGGTGACGGGCCGAGAGCTACGCGATTCGGCTTCAGACCGCGTTAGCATGAAAGCTGTCGGGAGAATGTAAACGTGCAAACTAAAACAAGGCAGGTGAGCGGATGGAAAGTTACCGGTGAAATAGCCAAACGCGACCTGCTCGATTTATGGCGAGCAAAGATGCTCCTCATCTTCTTCATCATGATGCCCCTGCTCTTCATGACAATGTTTGGTTTCATTTACCCACCCTCAGTTCAAGTAAATCCATACAGTGGGCAAATACCTTCACCATACCCAAACTTGGAGATAGCCATAATTCAACAAGACAACGGACAGACAGCGCGTAACATTGCAGCTCAATTTATTCAAATCGCTGAATCTCAAGGAATATTCAAAGTGGATGAAATAACGGATTATTCAACAGCCAGAAATGGAATTGTCAAGGGCCAACTGTCGGGAATAGTGGTCATACCCCAAGGATTCAGCGCTGCAATTCAGGCTGACGCGCAGGCCACGGTACAAGTAACTGTTGACCAAACAAACCCATCGGTAGCCGCTGCTGTTCAAACTGAGGTCACAGAAATTTTTGGGGCGATTGAAAGCAAAATATCAACACAATACCTTCAAAACTTTGACCCAAAAGTTGACCCAACATTCGTTCTTCAACCAATCACTGTAACCAACATTCCATTGATTCCAGGCGTCCCAACGTCCTTCGAATATCTAGCCCCTTCATTCATGGCCTTAACCGTCATTACGGGAGCATTAAACGGAGTCAGCACCGCCATCTCCAGAGAAAAAGAACAAGGAACAATGGACGGATTACTCGTCGCACCCATCCCCAGGCAATCCGTCATCTTAGGAAAAATCGTAGCGCAAACAGTACGCGGATTGATTCAAGGATTTCTAATACTTGGATTATCAATGCTATTGTTCGGAGTAGTGATTTACGGCAGCCCTATCACGATGCTTCTTGTCATGGTGCTTGGCGTTGCGAGCTTCATCGGCGTCGGCATAATCATGACCTCTCTTGCTCCTGAACAGGAAACAGCACAGATGATGACAACGCTCCTACAGTTCCCAATGATGTTTCTTAGCGGGATACTCTTCCCAATTAACCAGCTCCCTGTAGCCGTACAATACATCGGAAAGACCTTCCCTCTCTACTACGCGGCGGACGCGCTCAGAAAAGTAGTCATACTGAATGCGAGCGTGAACATCATCATGCCAGATCTGCTCGTGCTCCTAGCATACTCAGTGGTGACTATGGCAATCGCTGTACCAATCTTCAACCGAGCAATGGCAAGATGACTACCCAAGGCAAGACCTAGATATGATGGAGCCGATGGGATCGAATTTCCTTCATTCTCCCTCTTGATGCGACTCAAGTTTTCAGGCAATAAGCGAAACGATACCTACAATGAAAGTTAGGCGCCTGCTATTCCCAAAGATTGCAAACCACTCATACTGCTAGGAAGGATGCGGCGCTTATCGCGTTCGGTAAATCTGCCGTTCCATATTCAAATTTACACGTTCCTTCGCAAGTGCGTGTCTGAAAAGCTGAAGTCGCAAGTCCAACCATTAGTGGGCGACCCATTGGTCGGCTATCGAGATTTGATTACAATCCGCGCCTAAACGCAAGTAACGACAATATCACCATCAAGCCAGTGAACGCCGCCAAGAAGGCAAAGTCGCCTACGACTGCCCCAAATCCCGCCCCATTGTACATCAATAGCCGTAGGGCATGAACCGCGTAGGTTTCAGGGTTGATTATCGATATTTCCCTCATCCAAGTGGGAGCACCATCCAGTGGGTATATCGCGCCGCTTGTATAATACAGAGTCAAGTTGATAGGGAATGATGAAAACCTGTAAACGTCGGCTGTCGAAAACCTCACCGCGTAAGCGGTCATCATAGCGATAAGTCCTAGTGAGGTGAGCCCCAGTGTGAACAATACCAGTGTCATTCCTATCAGGTCTAGTGTGGGCCGAACGCCTACCAATAAGATGGCTAAGAAGAATAATGCGAACGCTGAGATGAGCGATTTAACGACTCCTGCAAGCAGGACGCCGATGATGATCTCATATTTTTTCAGAGGAGTGACTAAGTATCCTTCGATTATTCCTCTTTCTTTATCGTTTACGAGTTGAACGCCGCCCGCGATAATTGAAACGAACATGATTGATTGAACAAATGTTCCGGGCGCCATGAATTCAATGTACAAGAAGGTTCTGTAAGAATTCTCCAAATCAACATCTATCATTGAGCCGGCCGGGGTTGATGTTTGGATTAGAGATGAGAGCTGTTGACCTGCCTTGGCAATTCCAGGACCAACGGCAGCGGAACTTAATGGATCAGTATTATCTAATGTTACTGTAATGATGACGTTCGATTTCTCACTCAATGCCGTGTCAAAACCTTCGGGAATTAGAACTATCGCTTTGACGAGACCCGCTTGGAGCATTTGCCGTGCCGTATCCATATCGGGAACGTTTGTTAGATGAAAAGAATTCTGGCAATTTATTACGCCCAGTTCACAACTTTGTTGATTCTGCAAAATTTGTACGAAGTTTGCTGAAAATGGGCCATAGCTTTCTTGTACGATTGCGATTGGTGCATGCGTTATTGTTCCACCAAAAGCGCTCCCGAGCAAGACCAAAGTCAGAAATGGTAAAAAAATCGTGGAGACGACGAGGAATGGTTGTCTAAGGAATTTTCGAATATCCCGCTCGCATACGGCTAAGCTGCCTTTCAATCTCCCAGACTCCGACCTGTAAAGTTCAGGAAAACGTCATCTAAGGTAAGCTCGCGCAGAGTTATTGTCCGAAGTTTTCCTCCATTCGAGTCAATTAGTCCAACTATCTTCGGAACTGCTTCCGCACCATTCTTCACTAGAAATCGTTAGGTTGCTGTCCCGCCTTTTGACTTCCAAAACGAATTCTGCCCTTTCTAAGGCCTTGAGAGCAGCATCAGGGCAGGTTTGAGAAGTTGGCTTCGACTACGTCGCCTCCTGAAACTTGCCGCTTTAGTTCCGTTGGGGTTCCCAAGGCGACTACTTTGCCGTGATCGACAATAGCGAGCCTATTGCAAAGTTTCTCCGCTTCATCTAGGTAATGGGTTGTAATCACAAGTGTGATTCCGTGCTCTTCATGGATTCGTTCAACGTATTCCAAAACTGCGGCACGGGCCTGAGGATCGAGACCTGTGGTCGGTTCATCAAGCAATAGGACTTCAGGTTCATGGACAAGGGCCCTCACAATTTCTAGACGACGTTTCATGCCTCCCGAATAACTTCCGACGGGATTTCTGGCTCGATCCTGTAACTCTACCACTTTGAGAAGTTCCGGTATTCTTTCTTGGCGTTGCTTGCGAGACATGCCGTAATATTTCCCGTACAGATTCATGTTTTCAAGCGCCGATAACTCATTGTCTAACGTTGACGCCTGTGTAACAACTCCTATGCGCTCACGTACTTTGTTTGCTTCATGTATAATATCCGCACCTGCGACCGTGGCCGTGCCCTCGGTGGGCACGAGAATTGTTGTTAGCATGCGGGTTAAGGTTGTTTTTCCTGCGCCGTTAGGGCCTAAGAGACCAAAAACTTCGTGTTTAATTTCGAGATTAATATGATCAACCGCTGTGAAGTCGCCGAATTTTTTCGTAATGTCAAACGTCTGCACTGCTAGATCCATTGTTGGGAACCGTCTGAAATAATTGCCTTAAGAATCGCGCACGCACCGATCCATGCGATAATTAAGACTATCCTGTAATCTCAATCTTTGATGGCTTCGAGTATGCTAACCGCATTCCAAATCTTGACTCGAGTGTATGGTGGCATGTTCGGGTCTTGGCTTATGTCATCTAGAGTGGAGATTGCGTTTGCCGCCCTGACGCCTAGACTTACGTCGCCGACTTGCAGCATATCCATGGCGCTTTTCGCTGCGCGGCGGATGTTGCGGGGCGTAGTGTTGTCGTTAGAAACGTCGTTCAGAACAACTAGGGCCTGCTTGATTCGGGCCTCGTATTCTTCCTTGCGTTTGACTTTTGTTGACATGGCGGAACACCCGCATGACAGGCGACCTTTCAACCAAACCATCCATAGGGCAATATCTAAACTCTTTCTCCAACCGGAGGCCTCAGCTTATACCCGGGCTTTCCCTAACTTAACAAAACGTAATAGTGGTTGAGCGCATTATTCCACGGTTAACGGCCTTGAGCTTAGAAGTCAAGAAGATGGCTGAACTACTAAAATCCGGGGCAGCTATGCTATCTGAGACTTGCCCCGAATGTGGGACACCACTCTTTCGCAAGGGCAATGAAACCTTCTGCCCCAAATGTAACAAACCCGTCGTAATCATACAGTCCGCTGACCAAGAAAGCCGCCTAATTACGGATAGGGTGCTGGAAGATTCTGAGCAAATCTTGCTATCGAAGATTAAAGAGCTGAATTTGGCGATGAAGAACGAAAGGGACCCCGAGAAATTAATTGCGTATGGAAACGCATTGGCGAGTTGGCTGGGGTCAATGGAGAAACTTCGCCGACTAAGAACTCAAAGCCGGAAGCATAGCACCGAGTGATTTCGATGAAATGCAATGATTGTGAGGGCAAGGGCACAACGGACTGTGCAGACTGTGAAGGAATGGGCACGATAGACCTTGATTGCGATAAGTGCGGCGGCGAAGGAACCATCCGCGAGACGGGAATGACCCTTCGTTGCCCCGAATGCAATGGTGAGGGGAGGATAAGCGAAGATTGCCCAGAATGTGACGGTGAAGGGCAAAAGGATTGCGAAGCTTGTGGCGGAACCGGTGAAGAATGAGCCGCAGCATGAATCTCTTGAAGCAGTTTATATTCCCTAACCCATCTCTGCTGCTTGCAAGTGGTCCATGATGAATCTGGGCGACAATCTTAGCGACAGTTTCGAATATACGAAGAAATTATTCAGTGGCTTTGGCCGTCTAATCATACTCATCGTTCTCAGTGTTATCCCCATCGTCGACTTCATAGTAATCGGCTACCAAGCCAGAGTGCTGAGGGAGTCACCTGGCACAGGAACCCCTCCGAAGCTGGAAAAGTACGGCGAGTTGTTCGTTGAGGGAGCCAAGGTCTTCTTTGCGGCCCTAATCTACATGCTAATTCCAATAATCCTCATAATAGTCGGCGGCGTCTCTATGTCTGCCGGCCTAACGTCGACGTCAGGCCTGGCGCTTGCAGGTGGACTTATGCTGGGAGGGGCGGGCGCCGTGATTCTCCTTGTCGGCATCATCCTCGTCGTACTTCTGCTGATCATTCTAGGAGTAGGCATGGCACACATGATTAAGACAGGAAAGTTCGGAAAGGCTTTCGCGTTCGGCGAGATACTGGCCATCATACGCGGGATTGGTTGGATGAAGTACATCGGTTGGATAGTTGTTGTGGTGATAATCGGCGTTGTTATTAGCGCAATTTCGGGGCTTATACCCCGTGTTGGATGGGTGATCTCCGCAATCCTCCAACCGATCTTAGGCGTCTTCGTTTTCAGGTCCATGGGACTATTGTACAATGACGGCGCTCCACCTGAACTGAAAGCGGTTGCACCTGTCGTTAGTGGTTTGGCCTGTCCTTCTTGCGGCACGCCGCTACAGCCGCAGCATAAGTTCTGCCCGAGCTGCGGCGCCGCAGTACCCGCTCCTCTCCACCTCCAACGGCGCAGAGTGGTACGAAGTTCTGCATCAGTTGCGGCGCAAAGATTCCGACGACGGCAACTTTCTGCGGAGTATGTGGCGCGAAACAAACATAAGCAGCACACATCTCTCGACGCTACTTGGCTCATCCTGCCTTAGAGAGAACTCTAGGGGAATTTCATTCGGGCTACGGGGGCGTGTTATACCCCGTGACTTATACCCACGTTATGTGCTGTTTTTGATTGTCAATTAGGTAAGAGGGCGCTCCATAGGTGTCGTTCGACCTCAGTTCCAACTCGTTACTGAGGTTAGATTCCATCGAACGCCGCTCTTATCAAGAGTCCATCGCCAAGAACGCCGTGCGCGTCAACACCTTGGTCTGCCTTCCCACGGGGTTAGGGAAGTCAATAGTCGCTGCCTACGTGGCTGCGGAAAGGCTGCAACGAATTCCAAACAAGGGCGTAGTCATGCTAGCCCCCACAAAGCCCTTGGTCCTTCAACATTTCAAAACTTTTCAGAAATTACTCAACCTTGATCCCTCATCTATGGTTTGGTTGACCGGAGAGGTTGGTCCTGACGAACGTATCGACTTGTGGCAGAAACGACTCATCTTTTCCACGCCTCAAGTTTTCATGAATGACTTGCTAACAGGCAAACTCAACCTAGACGCAATTTCGTTGATGATTTTTGATGAGGCCCACAGGGCGGTGGGCGATTATCCTTACGTTTTCATAGCCGATCGCTACTCTGCAACCGACGGCCTCATCCTAGGGTTAACCGCCTCACCTGGCTCAAGCGAACAGGATGTTCGAGAGATCTGCGACAACCTCCATCTCAAATGGGTCGAGGCACGCTCAATTCAGAGCGAGGACGTAAAACCATACGTTGGCGGAATAGAGATCAGCTGGGTTAACGTCAACCTTCCGCAAATATTCTATGACGTAAAAAGAGAACTGGAATCCTTCCTACGGGACAAACTGCGGACAATAAGGGATCACGGATACCTTGAGAGCGCGGCTATGGATAGAGTTCGACTGCGGGACGTGCTAGATGCCCGGCAACGAATACTAAGCGACGCCGCTGGCGGGAACAGGGACGCTAAGATATACTTGGCTTACGTCTACGCGGCCATTCACGCAATTCGCGCGACAGAGTTCCTGGAAACCCAGGGCTTTCCCGCCCTGAAAGAACACCTAGACGGGTTAAGGGAGAAGGGACAGACACGGATGACGCCGGGACTGAAAATGCTTCTCGAAGACGACCGAATGAAGCAAGTAGTAACAGTGGTGAATAGCCTCGTGGCGAAAGAGGTTGACCATCCCAAAGTTACTGAACTAATCAGATCTGTACGATTGGGGTTGGGTAAGGGCGCACGCCGCATCATGGTTTTCACAAATTACCGCGCGACCGCGGCGAGGCTTGTGGAGGTCCTCAACAAGGTCGAAGGAGTTTCAGCCGTTCGACTAGTCGGCCAAGCTTCCCGCGCCAACGACCGTGGCCTGACTCAGAAAAAACAATCCATGGTACTGGATGACTTCAAGGCGGGTACGTTCAATGTGCTCGTTGCGACGCAGATAGGGGAGGAAGGGCTTGACATCGTCGAATGCGATCAAGTCGTCTTCTACGATACCGTCCCAAGCGCGGTTCGGTACATTCAACGTCGCGGGCGAACCGGCCGAAAAGGTCCTGGGGCAGCGGTCATATTGATCGCGAAAGGAACGAGGGACGAGGCGTATTATTGGATCTCACAGCGCAGGGAGCGCGAGATGAACAGCGCTATCAAACAGTTCGTCGCGGCTCGGAGGGAGTACGCCCCCGACCAGTCAAGAATAGAGAAATTCATGTCATCAAGTTTGAAGGAAAAGAAATTGGTAGAACAAATTGTCGTAGTCGCCGATTCAAGGGAACTCGGCGCTTTGGTTACGAGGGAACTCGCCAAACTCGGCGCCCTCGTCAAATCCGAAACATTGCAAGTTGGAGATTTCGTTCTCTCCGACAGGGTTGTCGTAGAGCGAAAGGAGGTTGACGACTTCGCGTCCTCAATAATTGACGGCCGCCTATTCCAGCAAGCCGCGAAACTCAAGGACGCTTACATGAAGCCGGTGATAATTGTGGAAGGGGAATCATTGACTGGATCGGGACGCGTTCGGCCTGAAGCTATGATGGGCGCCTACGCTAGCATTCTAATGGATTATGGGATTCCGATAATCTTAACGCAGAAACCCTCAGAGACAGCACAGTTAATGTTCGCCATCTGTCGCCGCGAACAGATCCAAGACAAACGAACCCCAAGAATAATGACAGTCGCCAAACCCAAAACACTCCAGGAAGAGCAGGAATTTGTGATCTCCAGCCTACCCAACATAGATAGAACCCGAGCCAAGAGGCTACTAACCTCATTTCACACACCCCAACGCGTCTTTCAAGCGTCCGAAGAAGAACTCATGTCAGTATCCGGAATAGGTGAGAAGATCTCCGAAGAGATCAGGCGGGTTCTGACAACGAATTACAAGGCTGAACCACTAGTCTAAGCATTCGAGCGAAGTGGTTGGGTTCATTGATGAATCGGTATGACATCGAGGCTGCGTTCTACGATATCCTCTATGACCCAACTGATGACATCCCACTTTACCTTGAATACGCGTCGAAGGCAGGAGGGACTGTCCTCGAATGTGCCTGCGGAACGGGTAGGGTCCTTCTGCCCTTGGCTCGCGCCGGTCACGAGGTCACAGGTCTAGATGCCAGTTACAAAATGCTCGAAGTCCTCAAAACCAAACTGAAAAGAGAAAAGCCCGAGGTCAGGAAACGAGTTCATCTAGTCAAGGGGGATATGCGAAACTTCAAGTTACCCAAGACCTTCGCTATGGGATACATCGCGTTTCGCGTCCTTCCTTCACAACCTGACCGTCCAAGACGAGTAGGCTTGCGTCAGACGCATGTTCGAGCATCTTCGGCCCGATGGTTGGTTCGTTATGGACGTTTTCAATCCAGACCTTTCAAGGCCTCAACATCTGGCAAGACTCGACAAAGTGAAGCAGCATGGTAAGGAGACAGTCCTCCGCTTTAACGCACAGGAAATGAACTTCAAGAATCAGACAATCAACGCCACAAATCTCTATGATTTCGTTAGCTCATCAGGTTCCGTCAAGAGGAAAGTGGTCAACTTCCAGTTACGGTACATCTTCAAAGACGAACTCGTTAGACTATTGGAAAGAACCGGTTTCCGCGTTCAAACGATCTACGGTGGGCTAAATCATGAATCGTTCAATGAGAATAGTCCTAGGATAGTTTGCGTTGCACGAAAGTAAATCAGTCAAGCAATTATTCTGAATCAAGCGCCGCCAAGCGTGACAATTAGGTCGGTTAAGAAACCTGCCGTTATTCCAATAAAGAATCCTAGCATTAGAATATCATTCGTAACTTGACGTCTTCCAGAATTGTACATTAGCATTGTCACGTAAACTAAGGCCCCTCCTGCGAGGGCGAGGAAGAATATGTAGGCGATTGGCGATGCCCAGAGGCTCCCTAATAGGGTTCCAATGAATGTGGGCCCACCACCAACTAAACCCGCCGTTAAGAGAAAACGGTTACTCGGCCTCTTAGCTAGGCCGCTAAGAGGTGCTGCGATTCCGAAACCTTCAGTGGTGTTGTGGGCCGCGAATCCGATAATCAGCATGACAGCCAACCCTATAGCACCTGAAGCATAGGACTGCCCGATCGCCAAACCTTCACTGAAGTTGTGCGCACCGATTCCTATTGCGATCATCATTGATAGTCTGTACGCATCCACTTGCTGTATCAGTTGTAATTCTTGACGAGCCCGACCTCCGGTTCCGCTCTCCAATTTCGTAACTTGTACGCGTCACTGCCGAGGGCGAACTGCCGGCCCTCATGTATCTTCTTCCGTACCACGTGAGACCTAGGAGACCTATTCCGATTCCTCCAAGCATCGCACCCAGGTCAACGACGGCAACCCAAAGAGGTGCAGTGCCTGCAAAAGCACCGGTCGCTGCGTCCGCTGTAGTGGTCCAGGCGTGACTAAGGACGTCGACTATGAGGAATATCAAAATGCCAGTCGCGAATGCGTTCAGGAACCCTTTCTTTTTCAAGCTGACTTTCTGAATAATTGCAAGCGGCATTCCTAGAAGAATCGTGAGGCCCGCGAACGCACCAAGAATTAGGACTTGAACATACGCTACCAAGAATGAGCACTTCCAATGTGAACGGACCGTAGGTTACGGGTTGGGCACTCAATTACTCCGTTGCAGTTTGCTGTGAGGCCCGGCAATCTTGACACCGTTTGAGTTTGTAGTTTCGTCTTAGAGCGAACGTGCGATTATTCCATACGTCATATATAACGCTCTCTCCTGACTCAACTTCGAAGTGAAAATAAATTGAATCACCTACACTCAAACTAGTCGTTAGCCTGAGGAGGGTTGAAGAACAACAAACGACATTCAACGGCAACATGAAATCTGCTCTGGAAATTCTAGGCGAATACAAAGGCGTCGTTGAAGCTGAAATTGAACGTCATATACCCAGAACCGGGGAACCACAGGAATTCTACGCTCCGGTCTGGGACCTGCTCGATCGTGGAGGAAAACGGCTCAGACCCGCCATAACTTTCTTGGCGAGCGAGTGCGTAGGCGGTCGGAAGGAAGATGCGCTCGGCGGGGCAGCTGCAGTTGAACTTCTACACAATATGACACTGGTCCACGACGACATCGAGGACAGGAGCGAGCTTCGCCGTGGTAAACCATGCATCCACATAATCTACGGCATACCCACTGCCATCAATGTTGGCGACTCCATGCTCATCAAGGTATTCGAGATCGCTAACTCAAGCCATATACCCCAAGACAGGTGTCACCGGCTAGTATCACAAGTCGCAAAACGCGCATATGACATAACATGGGGTCAACAATTCGAATTCAGCATGTGGAAACGCAAACACTTCACCGAAGATGAAGTAATCCGCTTATTGAAGAATAAGACCGGCGCGCTAACGGCATTATCATCAGAGGCAGGAGGAATTGCTGGAGGAGGTAGTGAAGAGCAAATCAAGTTGCTTGGTGATTTTGGTGAGACAATCGGAGTCGGTTTCCAAATAATAGATGATACGTTAAATGTTTCGGGCGACGTGAAGGAGTATGGCAAGGAAATTGGTGGAGACATTCGAGAAGGAAAGAAAACTCTACTCACAGCCCACCTCCTAAGAACCGCCAACCCACTGGATAGAAAGACATTCGCACGCCTTCTTGGCAAGAGCAGCATCACGAAAAAGGAAACTCAAAAAGCAATTCTACCTACTAGAGAAATACGGATCGATTGATTACGCGAAAAAAGAAGCCGACTCATACCTCCGCACCGCTCTGAACCTGCTAAACAAGCTCCCGGCATCCGACGCCCGAAATAACCTAGTGTCGGTGGCGAAATTTCTGGTATCACGATCATTCTGAGAGCTGAAACGTGAATTAGATTGACGATTCTGGTTCTGTATTGAGAGCCGATGTATTGGTGCCGTGGAGTCGTGGGTGCACCAATGGTGAACATAAAGTCGTTAGATTGGTGTCCGAAACAACCATTAAATTGAACTACAAACCGTAGCTGGCCTAAATGAGGCTCCATGTTTGAAGTCTAGATCAAGATCCAAGAAATCAGTCTGGCCCCGAACAACCATCGCGGTTCTTCTAGTGGTAATTGTAGTCTTAGGATTTGTGGCATTATACTATAGTCCCGTGCTTAATGGACTCCAGCCGAGAACTCTCACTCCTGACCAAATCTACGCAACTGCAAGCCAAAGCGTAGTGACCATACAAGGTGTGGTGAAAGATATGACACTAAGCACCTACCCCAACGGAACTCTAAGCGCAGTTTTAGGGACCGGGTTTGTGATAACCTACGGTGGCTCTTACTATATCATCACGAACTATCATGTAATCGACGGCCTACTAGACTCGACTGTGACGTTTTCGAATGGCGACTCCTACCCAGCCAAAGTCTTGGGTTCAGACGCTTACAGCGACATAGCAGTAGTATCAGTCAACGCTACACCCAGCGAGTACCACCCGCTTCAACTAGGTTCTTCTGCTGAACTCAAAGTTGGCGAAACAGTTGTGGCCATTGGCAACCCCTACGGCCTATCCAACACCGTAACCGTGGGCGTCGTAAGTCAGGTCGGAAGAGCGTTGCAGACCGATACATTAGGCGGTTTCGCGATCCCAGACACGGTCCAATTCAGCGCCGCAGTTAACCCAGGCAATTCCGGAGGCCCCGTAATCGCACCCGACGACACAGTAGTGGGAATTACTTCTGCCTCTGTAACTAATTCGGAAGGACTTGGCTTCGCCATCGCATCAGACACAATCACTCGAGAATTACCATCTCTCATTACGCAAGGTAAGTACACCAAACATCCGTACCTAGGTCTCGGCCTTATCGATATGACCTATCAACTGTCGCAATCGATGGGAACGAACGTCACCTATGGGGTCCTGGTAGAGAGCATAGTTCCAGGCGGCCCCGCAAGCACCTCCGGACTTAGGGCAGGAACCCAAAATGCCACAATCGATCAACAAGAATACATCGTGGGGGGCGACATTATAGTTTCAATTAACGGAAATAAAATCACTAATTACGACTCGTTCTCCGCATACCTAGAGCAACATGCTGTAGCAGGACAAACCATTCAACTAGGAATAATTCGAAATGGACAGTACATGGTAGTCTCAGTGCTGCTCGGTTCGAGACCCCCTCTATCAGCGTAAGACCAACTACCCAACTACGGGCAATGAACAATAGTTCCACTTACATTATTAACAACTACAGCCTGTAGTTTCCACTCAACTCAGGGAGCACTCATGAACCAAGCATACCAAGCCTATGGAGCCAATGACCCAAACGGCGGTTTACCCGTCATCGGGTTGTTCCCCTGCCTTTATTGTACTCGACGATTCAGTATCAAGCGACAGCTGAAACTCCACTACCGTCAACGTCACTCGAGAAGTATTCCAAGCTATGAAGGTAGGAAGATCTCACAACTTGACCACCCTTAACTATTCCTGACGCCGTGAACGTGCGATGCTAACAATACGAACAGTCATTGTTTTTAGAAAGCAAGTTCGATTCTCCCGTAACACAGGAGTCTAATCAAAATGGCCACGGCCCCCGCGGATTCTGGAAAGGGAAAATGGAGGTTTTCACACGTAAGCCTCTATTCGGAGAACGTTTGCGAAACCTTCAGCGACGAAAAAGGGCAAATGCATTACAGATGGATTTATCCGGACGGCAAAATGGAATACATTTGTGCCTGCCACCGTTTCCTGAACAAGCTACAGTGAAATTGGAACTCCTCTACCACGTGAGGAACTCGTTCTAGCTTGGTTTTCTGCTAGAACCAGTTCGTTTCCGCATTCTTTGTTTTCTTTTCTGACGTCTGCGAATCCTGAAATCGGTCCTGCTAAGTTTATGGGGCATCCCGCCAATACTCCTATGATTAACTGACTCCGAAGGGTAATTGCTATATCTCTTTCTACCGATCAAGCTCCCTCGTTTAGGAGTCGTTGTCTTCTGTCGATCGAAGAACTTTCCAGCAAAGGCAGCCCTGCTTGCCAAGATGCGTTCACCTATCTCAGGGACCAGTTGAAATCGGAGCAGGATGTGGTTGAGAGTGTAGAGTATGAACCACTCAAGGAGATTGAGGCACCCAGCTACAACGTGCGAGAAACTCCGAGGGTCAGGGTCTTCTTCGGCGAAAAACTTGAACTATTTCTTTTCATACCCGAAAAATCAGTTTCGAAGATTAAGGCGGACGCGAGTGTCCCTGAGGCGTTGAGGGCTTGGGTTGACAAGGCGCAGCTCGGTGGAATGAGCCGCTTGCTCAGGGTTCAACTGGGTTCAAGGAATGATGTGGAAGTCTTGATGCCCCTCATCAAATCCGTGATCCGGCAATAATCAGACTACCTCGTTGTATTTCTGGATCAGTTCTTGATCAACGACCCCTGAAACGACTCTCTCAGAACCATCGGGCAGGACTACACTCATCCCGGCGGCGTGGTAGGGTAGTTCGAACCTCTCGAGTTTTTCGAGAGCATCAGTTTCGTACACCTTCATCCAATTCCCATCCGCCTGCCTGAAACAATAAGCCTTCGCTATTCTTCTCTCCCCTAACCCACCAATCCGTCCACCGGCCGCACCAGGTGCTGAACCAGGTAATTCGAGTACGAAGACGCAGTTACGCCCGATGTTCGCTCTGAGGTCGATTGGCATTTCGGCAACGAACAGCCGTCGGCTCTTCTCCCGTGCGAGTTGGGCGAGTTCCTCTAAGGGGTTAACAGACATAGCAGATCGATCCGTGAGCGGTTTCTTACTTTGCCTACTTGGTGAAGTCTCTCTTGTCGACGTTTACATTGAGGGCTTTGAGATAGGCTGGGGCTTGCTCTGAACCTGTAAGATTGAATTGGGCGTCGACTCGGAACTTGAAATGGGCATCCTTTGATGCTCCAGCAAATGTCATTAGGATTTCGCCAGGTCTACCTTTGTCGCTCTTTTCATGCTTTACACTGATGTTTTTGTCCCTCCCCGCGAACCAAGCTTCAACCTCCTTCCGCATAGTAGGTTCAACAGATTCGAATGGGACACCTTTGTGCTCTTGTTCGAACTTGCTCGTGAGAGCTTTACGGCATTCCCTGCTCAGGTTCGTCATGTAAACGAAAGTCTTCTCGACGAGTTGTCGACCAGATGGTGAATCTGTCAAATCCGTTCCCTATCAATTAACCAGGTGCGACCTTCTAAAGTATTGTTCGAAGAGAATGTGTGAGGCGCGGAGAGACGTAGTTGGTAGAAATTATCGAGATAGTTCGTTTCCGAGTGACATTTCAGGTCTGCTTTTGCGGCCGGTGGTAGTATACCAAACAGATTGCGGCACAAGCTATTAGCCCAAGGAACATGTCGAAAGCTGGTGCGGGAAACTCCGCGACAGAGAACCCTTGCGGGCTTAACGCAAGACCAATCCTTTGCCCTTCCAAGTTGCTGTACCCATCATAGAACATCATGAAATTGTTCCCGGCCTGAACTACGCTTGGTTGTTCCACTCCGGCGGAATCCCAACTACCGGGAGGCCCAGGAGTTAGAATAGGGTTGCTTGACGATCGTGTCCAGGTAGCGCCATCAGGAGCCGTTGCAAATCCGATACGTGGGACGACGGCGGTTTGGTTTATTCCGGAATACCAAAGGCCGAAAATTGTTCCGTTATAGAACACTGCTGGAGAGTAAACCCCATTTGCGTCCCATGCTTTGGGGTCGGATGCCGGTGCTAATACTGGGGACGGCCACTTCGTCCACTTGATCCCATCAGTCGATGTCGCGTAGAGGATTCTGTTAATGTTTGGCGTGGCAGCGCTTTTCCCGCTGTACCACATGTTGTAAGTGAGGTTCAACCTGAGAACATAGGGCGCGGCAACGTACCTCTGATCGTTTCCCAACTCGGAGGGGACCAAGACTGGATTGCCCGCGTATTTGACCCAATTGAGTCCGTCATTGGATACTGCGAACCCGACTGCCCCTCCCGGGTAAGTAGTAGCGTTGCTGCCGGTATACCACATCAGGTATGCGGTGCCATTCCAAGTTACGGATCCTAATGCGACGGAGGAACTATCCCACTCACCGGGTTGGCCAGGCGACAGAACTGCGCCGTGTTTTAACCAATTTATTCCATTAGTTGAGGTAGCGTATCCGATTTTGCTGACACCGGAGAGACCGCCCTGGTACCACATCCTAAAGGTAGTGCCATCGTAAAGCACTCTTGGGGTAGTTACGTAGTCTCCATCCCAACTACCCGCGGTAGGGAAGAATACAGGATTGCCGGCGTACTTTACCCACTGCCCAGACGTGGCGTATGCCGAAGGAAACAGGGAGAGAGCGGGGATGAGAATAATCAGGATAAGGATTGATGTTGTTCTGGAAGCCAAGATCGAAACGTGCCCTGATCGAAGAAAACAGGGTTTAGAAAAGAAAAAGGTTTGGTTGTGCGCGTCTTTGTTCTAGGGTTGATACACGGGTTGAGCGAGGGCGTGTTGGCGTGCAATCGGGGATGCGGATACTGCTGTATGCCGTAGAGAGAAGCAGCACGATTCCTGCGACCAGTATCAGAATTGCACTTAAGGCGGTAAGCAGAGTAGCCGTACCGGACGCTAGACCACTCGTACCGGACCCGCTCGCACTCCCAGCAAAGCCAAAACTGAAGATCAATAGTAGGGCGCCGAAGACCAATCCTCTTACGCCTGCCTCGGAGAGCATACGTTTGCTTGCTAGCGAGAAACAGTGGATAGCTCCCAAGGAGCAGATTAGGCTTACACCCAAGACTACAATCGAAGTGATTGTCAAGCTGGTCAGGGTAGTACTGATGAGGGCTGCTGATGTTGATGGGTAAGGCTAGAATTGTCATTGCGAGGCTAACTACGCCGCCTACGACAAACAGTATGGCTGCTAGGTCAACAAAGCCGTGCTTCAGTGGTGAAGCTCCATTCATTTTTCCATGACCTCCATATGAATGTACAACCAATGCAGGTTAAGACTAGGTGGACCGGGTAGAAATCAGAGGGGCCCGGTAGAAAACTCGACGAAGTCTTCGTTATTCGGCCTAGGTTTCTTGGTAGCCATGTTCTCTTGGAAATCGTAATCCGAATCTATTAGCTTCGTCAGTAGGTTTTCAAGTTCAAAGAATTCAATTCTATATTTGCATTGCAGTTTGGGCATGATTCTTCGGTGCTTGACTCCTATTGAAACTTCAGCAAGTTGAAATGCGGGGTCATCTGCTTCCGAGTCACCCAGAGTACATTACTGCGCCGGTGACTCCTAGCTCTCGTTTCAGTTTGTTGAACGCCTCCCCCTTATCGACCTTCGTGGGAAAGACGTTTGCGAAGGGGCTTGCGTCGGCTTCGACGACATACAAACCTTGTTCTTTACAGTAGGTTAGCAGAGGAGCAGCCATCCGCTTGGCCTCGTCCCAGTTACGCGACATCCTCCAATCGATGCAGAACGCGATCAGGTTCTCGTCGTCGGATTCCTTTCTCTCAATAACCAGATTGTCCTTAGCTTGTAGAATTTTCTTGAGAACCTCTTGGTATGTCTTCTCAAAGGGTTCATTCCGCTGCCGGACCCTTTCATCGAGAAATGTTTTCTCGCCCACTTGCATCTCCAAACCGCAACTTGCAGAGATACCGTGTGCGAATGGAACCCTTTCTCGAATGAAAGCGAGATCTTTGGTGGTAACGATTCCAAATGTGACATGTTTGCTTACCTTGGTAAGCATTCGACGTAGCATCGGAGAGAGGACTGCATCTTCACGTCGAGCCTCTAATGGGGACAGCGTCCCATCGTAATCCGAGAAAAGCGCAGCTATCTTCACTTTAACTCCTCCATTTACTCGGTGTCGACAGACTTGCTGTTATAACAATGGTGCTAATTTGCCTTGTTGGAAACAGTCTACCCGACCCCGCCACCAAAAAGCCCCATATCGGTCTTCGTGGAAAACGGCGTAGACTTTAGCAATACCCCAATACTATCTATCGCTAATCACGGTTGAGGCGACTTCCTGTATGAAGAAGCGTATCGGTGTAATAATGTACCAGACGAGTAGGACAAAGGGGCAGGAACTCGTCGCCCAACGAATGGTCAGATACTTCAGAGACCTCGGAAACGAGTCATACCTGATCACCAGCGTATACCACGACGGGAAGGAAACCGTTAGCGAACAACAGATGGGAGAAAAAGGCTACTTTCTAGTTAATGACCTTGAACTCAACATCCCAGTTATCCGCATCGCCAGCCTAGTAACAAAATGGCCGCCCCGCCGAGTCGGGTTCAAAGACATAGTCCACACCTTAGAGAGAATAGTCAACGACTTTCAACTCAACGTATTGATCACACATAGCACACTTTGGAATGGCCCAGAGGAAGTAGCCAAATTCGTCGAGTGGAGGCGCAACATCAAGGCCTTGGGCGGATACCAAGCCCCACTCATATTTTGTCACATGTCCCATTTCCAAGAACCTTCTCCCAGACGATATTCTATCGCCGAACGCTCTTTCAGAATGGCCTGGAACCGTCTCTCTCTAAGAACAATACTCCGGGTAGCCAACCTCATCCTAGTGGTGACGCCGTACGAGGAACAAGCCAAGGTAAAAATGGGCGCACCCAAGAATAGAATTTTGTTGTTTCCTGGCGGGATCGATGACGTATCCTTCAGTCAATTTTCGTCATCAGACCCACAGGAGTTCCTCAAACAACTAGGGATCCCAATAGACTCTAAGATTGTTGCTTTCCTGGGAACGATCGAGAATAGAAAGAATCCGGCCGCGATTGCTGCAGTCGCGGAGAGGTTGACTAACAGAAACGATATTCAGTTCGTCATTTGTGGCAGGGGCGATTCAGAATATGCGGATACGGTGAGGAAGAAGACTGAGGGACTGACTAACGTCAAGTATACCGGCGAGCTTAGCGAGAAAGCAAAGGTGCAATTAATCAAAAACTCCTACCTGAATATCATACTCAGCAGAATGGAAGCACTGGGCCTAACCCAGCTTGAGTTTATGTTTGAAGGAGTCCCAGTGATTACTTCAGGTGTCGGGGGACAATCTTGGATTGTTAGAGACGGAGAGGAAGGTATCCAAGTCAAAGGGCCCGACGATATCGACGGTGCGGTTAACGCCGTCATCCAGCTCGTCGACGACAAGTCAAAGTGGCAAAAACTCTCGTCCAACGCAAAGGAGAGAGCAAGCAAATACACACTGACGAATCTCATGCAGCAACTTGACTCCGCAATTACGAAGGAAATCGAGAATGAGTGCGGATTATCGACGCTACCCTCGGAAGTTAGGTCCACCATTTCTGAACCCGAGTATGTGGTTCGCACATGGTCGCATGGGACTCTCAAGGTCGCGGCAACCAAGAGGAGGATGTTTATTCAGCGAGGCCGCTTCTCGAGGAGCACCCTGGAATTACCCTACTCCAGTATTCATTCGATAGAACACGTCAGGCAGTATCGCTGGAAGGCGCTTATCACAGGCGGAATCCTTTCCACGCTATTGTTGATTCAACACTACGTTTCTCCCATCATATCCCGCACACTAACTTCAAGAATTGTACTTCTTGCCTCGAGCTTAGTTCCGAACGCTGGAACGAGAATGGAAGCAGCCATCGGCAATCTATGGGTGGTCCCTATCTCTATTGCAGCGGTCCTGTTTTTGATTGGAGCTCGCAAAGGCTACGCTTTGCACGGTGCAACTCTAGAGCCAATCTACCTACCAGCCTCATTCAGCGAAGCGATTCAATATGTCCGGGAGCAGCAGAGTCGACCATGGGACAATCGCGGAAACCCGCCGAACTACCCAGAAGAATCTGAGGAGCAGAGATGACCAGGGCGAAACAAACGTAGGAAATTTGGCAGGAAATCCTAGCAGACCCTAGCGAACCTAGTATTCTACATCAAACTCCTGCCATGTCATGTAGGGGTACATACCGTACCAAGGGTTGTATGCGTAAGCATAGGCAGGAAGCAAGATTCTTTGTTTCAACTATCAATTCACCTCCCCATACAACCATTACATCGCACGACTAGCTACCGCTTACGGACGGTTAGGGTTGAGTGGAAGATTCTACCCCGCTGTTCTGCGTTCTACCATGTGTACGGGGACGGGACTACGCACCCCACTGCATCAGGACTAGCTCCTTTATTTCTGAAAATATTAGAGCCATGACAATACCTACCAACACCGGACCAAACCAAAGACGCCAGTACAAGGCAATGAATGTGATCGGCATCAGAAGCATTCCGAAGACGAAGTGATGGATGTGGCTTGTAGGGGCGGTTTCCTTTCCTCCGAACATTTTCGCGTTCAATTTTTGAACCTTATTCGTGGCCGCAGTCGTGGGCGGCAGCCGTGTAATCTTGAATTTTCGGTCTTTGAAATCGATGAAGATCCTTAGTCTCACAGAGTCTGCTAACAGTCTGATTAGAATGTAAGCTACCCATCCCGTCATGAGGAAGAGTTCCAAGTCTGTAAACGTAGGAATTTGCATCGACAAGCACCTGCCCCTTACGTCAGCAACTATCTCCTTACTAAAAGTTGCAGTATCGCGACCGCCAAGAAGGCGGTTCCTGCGTAGCGCAAGATTCCCGTATGAAGTGGATTACGGCGGATAGAACGAGAATGATGGAATCAGTAATTCGAGCAACTCAACTCACAAGTCACAAACATTTCATGGAAAAAAGGAGAGGGAGGTTTTTGGTGTTTTCCCTCACTTGGTCTTTGCCTGTTGAGTCTGAGTATTTGATGGCGGGGTTTGTGATTTGCTCTTTCCTCTGTAGTGTACTGCGAAAGCGCCGAAGATTATGGCGAGTATTCCAAGGCCGCCTGCAGCTGCTTCTAGCGTTGTATTCGTGTTTTGGTTTGTGCTGAGTTGCTGGTTCAGGTTGGCGATTGTTGCGTTCCTTTGTGCGATTGTGTTTTGGGCGTTCTGGAGCTGTTGTTGAAGTTGTTGGTTCTGTGCTTGGGTTTGGTTCAATTGCTGTTCGGCTGTTTGGTACTGTGATTGAAGGGCTACGTATTCAGGGGTTTGGGCTTTGATGTATGATAGCGGGTGCTACTCCGCTGTCTGTCGCGGTGGAGTAGGAGTTTGATGGGTAGGCGTAGTAGCTGGACGAGTATGGGTAGTAATTGTAACCGTAACCGCAGTATACGTCGTAATAGCAGTAGGCGCTAGAGGAATTGTAGTTGGCCGGGTAATAGTAGTAGTTCGCGTAGGCTGTCTGGACATTCTCAGTTATGGATGCGAAAAGTGAGGTTCTCGGAGCATTTTGTGGGACCGTGAACGTAATCTGCTTGTTGAGAGCACTCCCACTGTTCACGTATCCGTTATTGTTTAACGTCGCCGATGTCAGCTGATGAAGGGTGTTGCCATCTACGTAGAAAATCTGCGCCGTTAAACTGGCGCTACTGAAACTGTTTTTCGCATTGGCTTGCATGTTGACCGTCACAACGTCACCTGGATTAACCTGCGAAGGGAAGGTCATTTGAACGGTGAAATAACTCAAATTCACTGTATAGCTAGTTTGAGCTGCTTGGGCATGCGCAACAACTACAACTGATAGAGCCACCATCAGAATCGGAAAAGCAAGTATTAGCCGCGATGATTTCATTCTCTTACTTCTCCTGATTGTCTAGTTTGTTACCTCCAGTAACAGTAGGATATAAATATTGTTACGTAAGGTAACGTTACGTTGTCGGTTGATGAACGAAATTCTTGTGGGTGTTACCGTTCGGTTGATGTGGTGTGGTATTAGGGTAGGAAATATTGGACTTGAAACGTAATCGGGTAAAAGTATGAGGCACCGAAATCCTTGGTACAGGGAACGGTGTGACCTATGACCCAACCTACAGCCCCCGCAAAGCTACTGCTCGGAAAAGCCGTGACATCAATCAGCCGATAGATGTTGCCATCAGACGCATGCAAGAGTACGCAGCCTCCACTCGTCTGTTCATAAGGCTGAGCCCCAAAATCTAACGTGCCTGAGATGCACCTCTCCCCAGTTGACACTGTTACATTAGCGCATGAAGGCGCTAGAGTCTGGATCCAGATTCAGACGGAAGCAGATAACAGTTTTCTCCGTAGCTCGCTGTCTGCATGGTTTGGGTTACTGTAACAAAACCCGTAACATAGTTTTGTCGAGTTTGCGTCTGGGTCGAAAAAATAGACTGAGTAACAAAGACTGGATGAGTTGAAGAATATCCGGCGTATCCGAGACTGGCTAATGCAACCACAAGAAGAGTTATCGTAACGAGAATGCTGGACTTCAAGGTACGCTAAGAGTTAACCTTGTTTCTTCTTAAGATTTCTTGATATCCTGTTTCGCATTCTGAATTATGGTAAGCCATTTGTCTTTGCCCTTGACTTCTATTCCTGCTCTCTCAGCAGGGGTTTGACCTTTCAACGCCATGTGTGGGCGTATGTAGTTGTGGTAAATCCGCATACCTATCAAGATTGGTGTGTCGGGTGTTTCTAGGGTTCGCATAACCTTCTCTCTATCGCGAATTTCTCCGTTGAAGCGTTCCATTTTGTTGTTGTGAACTTGACCGTTCATGCGGATTTCTCTGATGTGTTCGGTTCCGTTGCCGTCGTGTCCAGAACTCTTTCGTGTACGCTTCGTGAAAGTTCGGTGCACCATCGGTTATTAGGGTCTTAGGCTGTTTGTCTGCAATCGCTTTTCCTAACTTGAATAGTGGGCGTAGGTCGGCAGTGAATTTAGTGTCAGCTACTTCCTGAGCTATCCAGAATCTTGTTTGGTCGTCCATGAGAGCGTAGAGGTACTTGAGGTTACCTTTCACTTTCAGAAACACTTCATCCGCACGCCAAGTGTCACTAACATTCGGTGTGATCTTGTCGAGATACTTCTCCATAAGTGCGGAGTATTTCTTTATCCACATGAACACGGTCTTGTAGCTAACTTGAACTCCAAGCAGCTGCAACGATCTAGCAGTATTCCGTAGGCTCTCACCTGAGAAGTAGAGTTGCATAGCCGTCGTAATTCCCTGTGGACTATGCTTCATACGCTCGAATCCAATGTTCACGCTGAAAGTCCGGTTACAATCAGCGCATAGGAATCGCTGTATGTCACCGTATTTGTTGTGTCTGATTCCGAACCTTTTCAATTCCTTATCGGAGTGACAGTAGATACAAGCAGTGATCTCGACAGGTTGAATGACTACGTTTTCTCTTACCTTTTCTCGTAACTGTTCTCGTATCTGGCAAGCTATGATATGCTTGCACCGATGGACTTGATGTTGCTCTAAGACTCGGTAGTGGAAGTCTAAGCAGTTACACAGCCAATAGCCGCTTTCTCTCTTGACCACATCATAACAACCATCCCTACTTTGTGAAGCAACTTTGTAGTGTTGCTCATCCATCTGTTGAATTTGGCTCGGATTCTCAGCGATCAATCGCCCCTTTTCTTCACGGGAGAGAACGGCTTGCATCACTCTTTTCCTCTGTTACGATATAGTAACGCAACATAAATATAAGGCTTGTTACCATATGGTAATATGAAGCATCTTGGTACGAAAAGAGATTCTCGGAACCAGCGAAAGGAAAACTCTGGAAGCGTACTTGAAAGGGGAACGATTGAAGGGCTACAATGTCCTACTATGGCGCATCCGTCAATTAGGTCTTAAAGCAATCATTGAGGGTTGCGAGAAAGACCTAACTCTACTCAAGAAGCTCCTGCATAATGGTAAGTCGTGAAATCTCACTATGGATAGCGTGACCCAGAAGAACAACAATCAACAAGTCAAGGGCAGTCGTCTTGTTCTCGCAATCGACCTTGCGATTCTTGGCATCTTCTTATTTTCGCTTCTCGCAGCAGGATACAGCTATACCGCATCCAGCACTTATGTTCAAAGTCTGGCTCAAGGTGAGGCTAATGCCGCGAACATTCCAACTTGGGTTATTGCTTACAATTTCACGACCCAAGATGTGTTCAGTGCATTGAACCCGATAACTGTGGACGTAATTGTACATGTTTATCCCACTTATTTCAAATCCTACCCAAATGAAACATTTGCAAACTTCCCTCGTATTGTGTACGTCTACTTTCCAGCAGCCATACCAATTACTGTAACTTACCCTCTAACCGGCCCTGTAACCGTCACTCAAGCACGATATTCTCAGTACGGCGAAATTCTTGGGGCTCCAATGGAGTTAGTGAAAAGACCCGACAACACTTGGAGAAACAGCACAAAAATAATGTACGCTCAAGAAGGCCAAACTTGTGCATTCCTAAACGTGGAGCAATTGTACTCTGTTAGTTGCGTAGGTTCTGCCCCTCTTTTGACAATTTCCAGCGTTGCCGCACTCTACCAATTTCAAGCGAACAGGCTAACACTCAGTTTGACATGGTTAGTTTTCGCATTCACTGTGATTCTCTGCCGCGACTTCTACCCTGAGTTCGCACGGAACTTTCAGCGGGTCTTGCGAGATCGGCGCGAAAAGACACTACAAGTACTCCCAACATGATTATCAAACCAAAACTGAAAGTTCCTAGACCCAAGCACAGCACAACGGTCGAATAGGCTGCAAGCCAAGGAGTAATTACGAAACCGACCCACAACACCATTACGAGCGTACCTAGACATATAGTAAACGGCGCAATTTCACCAAGATTTCGCTCAAACAGCGACCGAGTATTTTTCGTTCACTTTTACGCTTCTCGCGGACGTTCCATCAACCGAACGGTAACAGTCGGATTCTATCCCGCTATCAACCGTGAACGTAACGTTACCTTACGTAAGGTAACGTGAAGTTGTCGGTTGACCGTTTCCTTTGTGAAAAATCGGTTGATTTGCTACTTCACGGATGAAATCAATCCAGAACCCTTTAGGCATCGGATCAGGATCAGACGACAAACAAGCTCATGAATTCCACATGGCGATAACATCCTTTTGAACGCTTAGGCAAGAGAAGTCAGCGGACGGTTTGTTACAGCCCCAAGAAATGAGCATAACAGACGAGGACGTTAAGTTACCTTATACTTTCCGGTCCTAATCCAATCGTTTCAGTAGCTCTTGAGGAACGGCCTCATCTCAAGAGCGACCGAGTTTCGACGGAGGAGTTCGGCCTAGTTCTCCGTCTAAGGACTCCGTACGCGAGCACGGTGAGGACTGCGATTAGCGGTAATCCTAACGGGTATTCAGGGATCGGCGCAACGGGTGCGCTGAAGGCGGCTCCTACCTCCACCCAAAAGTCGGAGCCTGTTGACCCGCTAATAGTAATTGTTCCCGGGAAAGTGGTTGGAGATGAGAGGGGGTCCGCAATCTCCACGGCAGAACACGTGTTCGATGGATTGGGGGCGGTGACGTAGGAGAATCCAGAACCCGGGTTAATTGCTTCCATCCCACACAATCCGAGTCCTACAACCGCGATTAGGAAAGCAGGAGGCGTGAAAGAGGTTGATGAGGTTGCAATCGACGACGATGGGGGCGGACCCGAAGTTCCAGTCCCGGTCGATACGCTTGGGGGAGTTACTCCGGAGACCTCGAAGAGGTAGACATCAAGAACATTTGCAGCTGGGCCTATGCTCACCGTTACAGTGTCAGAACAAGGACAACCTCCAGAAGAGATAGTGGCGTAATAGATGGCGGAAGTGAACAACGTCAAAGTACTATCGACAAGCTCAACAGCCTTATTGTAGGAAGAACCGAGGCTGTCCGTAACAGAAGAGACGGTTTCTAAACTATTTTGAATAAGGATCCCCACGACAACTACATCCCCGCTGGTTACAGGCATCACGAACGCCTTAGAGGCGGTGGTAACGAAGGTGGGAATACCACTTTCTTGAGTTGTCTGCTGAACGACCGAAACGCTGGCATGAACTTGGGTAGCCAACAGTACGGGGCCGAACCCAGCTATCAACAATGCTGCGAAAATTAACCGAATTATTTGCGGATAGGCCAAACCCAGCTGACTAATGAATCTAGGTTACGCGTTGCGTATATAAGCCCATGTCTCCGCTGCCGAAGAATCAAGGTAACGGTACTGTTGCATTCTAGTCAGTTCTTACGCTTACTGGCGTTCTGAATCAGAGTCAACCACTTGTTTTCACCTTCAATCTTGATTCCCGCAACCTCAGCAGGAGTTTTTCCTTTCAACGCTTCGTGCGGTCTAATGTAATTGTGAAAGATTTGCATACCTGAAAGAATGGCCGTATCAGGCTTTTCTAAAGTTCGCATGACCTTCTCTCTTTGACGTAATTCTCCATTCATTCTGTCCATCTTGTTGTTGTGGCGAACTCCGTTGAATGCAATCTCTCGGATGTGCTCTGTTCTGTTTGCGATCTTGTTTGTTCGAAATTCTTGTTCGTAGGCTTCGTGAAAGTTCGGCGCTCCATCGGTTATGAGAGTCTTAGGATTCTTCTCAGCAACTCGTTTACCTTGTTGAATAGAGACCGTTAGGTCGGCTGTGAATTTGGTGTCAGCTACTTGCACTATCCAGAAACGTGTTCGTTCATCTATCATGGCATAAAGATACCGAGTCCCGTTTGACCTTGAGGAATAGCAAGAGAAACTGGATACTCGGCTAAGTCAATTTAAATAATTGACTGAGTCAAGCATTTTTGAACGAATAATGTCTAGACAGTCAAATCGAGTTCTCTCCGGAGTGAGGCGGAGTTTTCGCTCTCAAGGAATCATGAAACGTCTGGGCGCTCATATTACGCGGCTCAACAAGGGTCTTGTTGAGATTTCAGCGCAGAATCGTCCAGACCTTAGGCAACAAGATGGTTTTGTGCATGCCGGCGTTCTAGCGACGTTACTCGACAGCGCTGGCGGTTATGCAGTCCTATCTTTGCTGCCGCGCGGCTCTAGAGTGCTTGCCGTTGAGTTCAAGATCAATTTCACGAGACCCGCCGTAGGAGAGAGAATGCGTGTTGTTGGAAGAGTCCGGAGGCTAGGAAGAAGGATAGCGGTTTGCGAGCTCGAGGCATTCATGAACGAGAAGAGAAAATGGGTGTCTTGCGCGTGGGGATCCCAAACGGTCTACTGCATTAGGCCAGATGGCACCCATGATTGACACCGAGTTTAACCAGGACGCTTCGGCGTTTCGTCACTTCAACCGATTCTACACCCAAAAGGTCGGTGTGCTAGAGGAGGATTACCTATGTAGTCCACTCTCTCTCAGCAAAGTACGAGTGTTATACGAGCTTGCTCATCGACGAAAGGCCACTTCGACCGAGATTGGGAAAGTGTTGGGGCTAGATGCGGGCTACTTGAGCCGTATCGTCAATAATTTTGCTCAAGAGGGGCTTATCGATAGCAAACCTTCCAAAACGGACGGTCGGCAAACCATTTTGCGGCTCACGAAGCAAGGCCTCAAGATATTCGCAACTCTCAACGCACGGGCAGAAGAAAAGGCCTCGACAATCCTAAATCCGTTAGCGACGAACGACCGAAACCGCCTCTTCAACGCAATGCGAACCGTGGAATCAGTTCTCGGCGGTCAACATGATAATGAATCATCGTACGTATTGCGAACTCCCCACGCAGGCGATCTGGGTTGGATAGTACATCGGCATGGCGCCCTGTATTTCGAAGAATACGGGTGGGATGAACGTTTCGAGGCACTGGTCGCCGGCATCATAGCCGGCTTCGTTCAACACCATGATGACAAGCGCGAACGATGCTGGATCGCCGAGAAAGACGGTGAAATCGTGGGTTGCGTGTTTCTCGTAAAGAAATCTGCCACAGTGGCCCAACTGCGACTCTTGCTGGTAGAGCCAAAAGAGCGAGGTTTGGGAATAGGTACTCGACTTGTTGATGAATGCACAGCCTTCGCTAGGTCGACCGGGTATCGGAGCATCGTACTCTGGACTAATAGCGTTCTTCATGCTGCACGACACACTTACGAAAAGGCGGGCTATCGACTCGTTCGCAAGAAACACCATCACAGCTTCGGGCATGACTTGATAGGAGAAACATGGGAGCTCAAACTGTGAGTGAATGGTATGGAAGGAATTTGTATTAGAAATCCCCCTCGTCCCGATGACACTATGAATGATTTTCTTACCGGTAACATCAAGTTAACGGTTCTTAAGAGATTCCTCTTGTTTTCTGTTCGGAATCAAGAGGGTGGATCCCCCTCGAGGGGTGGTGCCAAACAGTGCCAAACGAAGGTAACCCTCGCCTCATTTTACCCCCGATCCCCAACGAAGCGATTTGACAGCAACCGACGAATGATGTATCTTACAACATCCCCCGTAACCTTTCCACCTGGTAGAATGTGCCCCATACTCCAAGAAGATGTATAGGCCACGGAACGCATGTGGTTTCATGTCTGTTAGGTGTTGCAGATGGGTCGCCTCGTCAAGGTCGCGCAAAACGTGGAGGATAGGGTTGGTGCAATCAGGCAACAATCCGAACCTAAGCTTAAACTCAAAATGAGAGAGGCCAAGGCCGAATGGTTGGAGCTCAAGAGTCGAAGTAAAAGTTCTTCTTGGGTGAGGGCGGAGCTTCACACGAGAGCTACTATCGCCAGAGCGGATGCGAAACTAAGACACGGTGCCGACCAAAGTATTGGAAGAATCATCATGGAACTCGAAAGAGCAAGGCGAAAACTCGTACAGGCCTCGTAATGCACGAACTCACATACTTCAATCAATTTTGGGGTCAGAAATTCAGTTTAAGCTTGAACGTTCACCGACTTCGTGGCATAAGTCCGTTCATTTGCTATATATTCTACTTTTGACACAAGGTCGAGGTGTACATAAATCGACCTGTGGGAAGATCATAGCGCGGAGAGAGTTGAAGTTTGGATGAAATTGGTGGCGATCTATGCCCACGTTGCGGGCTCCGAACGCTCACCGTCTACTATGAAGACGAGACAGATCTTCAGCTCGGTGCCCACTGCGAAGAATGTGGTTTGAAAGGGTATTTCACGAATGGCAAGCTTGTTCAGGTAGCCACGGCCTAACCGCAATCAATTAGCCGTTGGAGCTCTCTTTACTGAAAGTGAGCTTTCATGAAGGTAGGACGTTTTCAGGTCATGGCGGTCCTTCAAGCGGCGAGGGCCAAGGAACTTGGATTCTCCGATACTCGTGCCAAGAGCTGGGGCCTCAATAGGGCAATCTTTTACGCCGCAGCCAAGCGGGGCTTCAAACACACGGCCCAACGCCCTAGAACAGCTGAACCTGGGAAGAAAATTGTTGCAAGAAGAGGCAAGGCCTACTTCCTAGGAAACGAAATGGGTTACACCACGAGAAAGGGCAACAGAATATACTTCACAATTGGAGATAGGTTGCAGACCGAGGCTGACTTCAAGCGTCAGATCGAGGCCAGGTTCGGAAAAGAGTTCGCTCACGCATGGAAGGAAGCGCTAACAATCATACGTCAATATCCAAAAGATGTCCTGCTATCTCAGAGCAGATTTTTCAGTGAAATTTATCGTCCGCGAAGGGACGAATTGGCTTCGAAATGGACTAAAGCAAGCGAGTAAGAAACGAAGAAAAACCGGTAGGCAGTTTCGCTGGCTAGCCTACCATTTGGGTAATTTTCTTTGCGATATTGTTTTCCACATGTGTCGTCCAGAGCATTTCGGGCACGTCAACGGCTAAGAACAGTACAGACAATACAAGCGCTTCGACTGCTGCGACTGCAATGTTCTGGATCCACTTTCCTATTCCGATAGTGATTGTGAAATCGTTGGGTTGGCCTGTAAGTGCGATGGTGAAGCACCTATCGGCGGTGATTATATCGCGTAGTATTCCCGCTTTTTGTGCTTGGATGACTGGTCCTGAAGTTCCCGTTGCTGACTGCACCTTGTATCCGTCACTCTTCAAGAAATCAGAAATCTGTTGAGCGAGTTGGGTTAGATCTTTGTTCTTTCCTTGAAATCGCATCTCTTTCTTGCCGATCAAAACAGATTCACCTAATGGCCTACTTCAGGTAGTTGTCCTTTAAGTAGTTGTGGTCTGCGTGTGCGGTACGTGCGGCTGAAGGGTGCCGTTTCCTGTTCCAAGTTTCCAATAGGATAAGACGCCTTGCTGTGCTCGTGGCGCCCTCCAACGGGGCGGCCTGGTTGATTGGCCTCATTACCGCAAAAAAGCTGGACCTTTGCGGCTTTTATTAATTGGTAGAAAGAGTGGAGACCAGGAGAATCGCGATAACTCGTCCTACGGATATGGATGTTGAAAGGTGTATTCATAAATTGACCAGTTCATGAGGGAGTGGGTTAAATCGGTGGACCGACAAAACGAATGCGATCTCGATTGTTGAGTCTAAAGCGAAAGTCGCTACTTGTTAGTCTGGTTGTTGCGACAATTGTCTTGGGCCTGAGTCCCCAGTTATCTTTCGCTCAATTCATACCGTGCAGAATTGTTAACCTCAAGCTGACCCTTCCAGACCTAGTTCAAGCGGGTCAGCCCTTTCAGATAACAACGACCCTAACCGTTTCATGCGACCCGAGCGTTGTGCCGGTCGTTAGAGTCGATCTGGTGGACGCAACTACCTCCAAAATCCTGACAACCACATCGATTCCTTACTACCCGTCGTCTTCGAGCTTCATTGTTCCAGTAGATAGCCAATCGACGGCACGTAGCTCCCCTGGTAGCTGGGCGTTGCAGGTTCAAGCCTACGTTGTGAATGGAATTAACGGCGCGACGGCCGGCGTCGACTTCACAATTGTTCCAACTCAACGTTACACCTTACACCCCTCCAGTGACTACAATGCAGACAAATCAGACGACTACACAGGTGTCAAGTGTCTCGTCAGCAGCGTCTTACTCATTCCCAACATTAACGACCGCTCAAGAAAATCAGACTCAAGCACTTCAAACGAGTCAGCCCATATCAAGCACATCTACGGCTCCAGACCTTACCGGTCAACTCTTGCCCGCCGTAGCGCTTGTTCTCGTAGCGCTAGCAATTTTTGCACTTCTATTCTATGCAGGAGGTAAGCGTGGCCGGAAGAGCAATGTGGGCGACAAACTTTGTGGGCAATGCGGTTCAAAAATCGAAGGAAACACCAGCTTCTGCACAAACTGCGGCACAAAGGTAACTAAGCGAAAATAAGCTATGTGTTTCGCACGTTTCGATTGCTGCGTAGATCCTTCTCATAATTCTTGAAGTAGACGTGGGAGCAATCCGCCGGCGTTGTCGGACGGCTTCACCGGAAACACTCAAGTCAAAGAAAAACTGTCACCTAGGAAGACATTTCGGACAAGGCTTAGTCTCCGTTCAGATAAGCCTAAAAGCTCTGTTAGGTTAGCGCGGTTACATGAAATCAATGGGTCAAATTAGTTTCCCATCTACGCAGATGATTGGAGACTACCTCAGCATCACCAAACCCGGCATAGCTTCGTTGAACGTTTTCGTCGGCGTAGCCACGATGCTCCTCGCAGTAGGGCTTTACTACTTGAACACTTACTCGGTACTCGTCTTGGTTATCGCAGGTTTTCTTGCCGCCGGTGGTGCCGGCGCGCTGAATTGCTTTCTGGAGAGACGCATTGATTCTCATATGAATCGTACCCGAAACCGGGCAATACCTTCAGGTCGCATATCAGCCAACGGCGCACTGGCAGTCGGCTTGGGGTTCTCGATTATGGGCGTAGCCCTAGCTACACTCTTGAATATGCTAACTGCAGCGTTCATTGGAGTGGGTGTATTCTGGTACGTCCTTGTCTACACTTTATGGTTGAAGCCTAGGACAAAATGGAACATCGTAATTGGAGGAGCGGCTGGTTCGTTCTCCGCCTTGGCTGGATGGGCGGCAGTGACTGGGTCAATAAGCCTCACATCGTTCCTCGTCGCTTTACTAATCCTCCTGTGGACACCAGGTCATTTCTGGGGTCTAGCCATTGCCAAGTCCGAGGAATACGCGTCAGTTCAGGTTCCAATGTTGCCCGTTGTCGAAGGAGCGCGTACGAGCGCGATATATACTGCAGTATCAAACATTGCTCTCTTCCCTTTCACGCTCGGCCTTCTTGCTCTTACCGCTTCCAGAGCAAACTTCTTGACCCTACTCATCCTCGGAGGTGCTCTAATCGCTTTCAACACAAGGTTTCTGATTGCAAATCTAAGAATGATTAAGAACCCCGTTCCTACGAATGCGTGGCGTGTGTTCAAAATGTCCATCTCATATCTATTCATAGTTCTCCTGATAGTAGTGGCAGCACACCTAGTTTGAAACCCCTTACTGTGAAACGGATAGTCTCAAGTAAATTCCTTGACTGACCAGTCCGTCTGTGGCGCTCACTAGCAACGTGTAGTTTCCAGGAATCGTAGCTGTGTTGGTGGCTACGTTGAGGGTTATCATTGCTGCGCCGTTCAGATTACTTAGTTCGGTTTCGCTCAAATTCAGAGAAATCCATTGCGACCTCGATGTCGGCGTTTCAGAATCGCTTGAGACAATTGTCAGATTCTTCCCGGAGTTTCCATCGAGACGTAGGACTATGCTTGTATTACTGCCCCTTTGGAGCCGGAGATTCGCATTAGCAATGGGTTGGAAGGAAAACGACGGCTGATAGGATGCGTCAAGGTATCCTACGTAGCTGGCAGTCAGTTCAGTAAACCATACTTTGTCCTTACCTAAAGCGAATGTTAACGCGTTGCCGATTTCGGTTATATTGTTGGCTGGGGGGTTTGACAGGCTGTACTCTGTTAACAACCCTCGATCGGCGTCGACGGCACCAATTCGGTTCGCGTAATGCTCGTTAAACCAGATCATCGACCCGTTTGCGGCCACAAAATACGGCAAGGTTGACTCGATATAGCTGACGGGTGTGGTAGGAAATTGATACCAGGCTTGGTTCCTGAAATCGTAGTATGCAAGGTTCGAAGACTCGTGTTGAGCCACCCACAAACCGTTGGGAACCAAAGCGAGGCTGGTTGCCGCCTGGGGCCTGAAGGTTCCGTCGATGGGTTGAGGCGCGAACTGAGTGGTTCCAAACGATAGAACCTCGCCGAGGCCGCTGGTGGCATTCCCCGCGTCGACATAGTACCCGTGAGTGCTATTCTCAAATTCGACCTGAGTGGGCGTTCCCCCGAACCTGGTTGGTACGGGGTATTCAGTCAGGTTGCATTGTTTGTCGATTCGACCAAGCCTTGATCCGTAGAGTTCTGTAAACCACAGTGCGCCGTCCGGGCCAACGGTGATGGTATATGGGAATGCTCCAGCCGTACTGAGTTTGAGCGCGTATACTATCGCGGTAGCAGGGTCGATGTTTACGATTTGGTTTCCAGCGGAGTCGGTTGCCCATATTCTTCCGTTCCATTGGGCTACACCCCAGATGCTGGTTGTTGAGGGAGAATAATTGATGGGCCACGTGAAATCAATCATCGTTCCATTCTCGAACAAATGACCCACTCCAGGGTTGATTTGTTCTCCAAACCAGACTGAGCCATCTGAGGCCACGGCTATGCCGTTCGGAAACCTCTCCTCAGGTAGACGAAATTTAGTTACCCCGTCGAAGTGCGTGCTCGGTAGCTGGAATCGTGAAACTCGAGCAAGCCCTACCTTTACGCCACAAGAATTTACGTTAGAGAAGAAGAACGCGAGGTAGAGAGAAGACGCAAAGAGTAAAGCGGTAAATCCTAATGCATACGCGCTTTTCTTCCCAAACACTTCTCTCACCTCTCGAACTTCTTTTGGTTACCCCAATAAGGAAATAATGGGCGACATCGAGGAGTAGCTGAGCTTGAGCAGAGATGAATAAATTAGTCGTGGTCGGCATTTTGGCTGTGATTGTTGTAGGATTGGTGGTTAGTTACGATTTGCCTTCCTTGAACACGAATGTGAACCAGCCTCTTACAACCCAAAAAACAGTCTGCATTACTCCGTCAGGCTATTTTCTAATTGTCGCTGACCTAAGCGGATTCAACGACAGCGTCGACCATATTCAGAATTCACCCAACGAACCGTGGCCCGTTATCAGAGTGAGTAAGGGCGATCGAGTTAACGTACTTGTTTGCAACATGGACGATTACTCTCCGCATGGATTTGCAATTCAACATTACTTCGATGTGGGCGTTGCACTAATGCCGCATGACTCATACCGAATTTCCTTTGTCGCAGATGAGGATGGTACATTCACAATGTACTGCAACATATTCTGCCCCGTGCATCCATACATGCAATCTGGGGAACTAGTCGTAACTGGGTAGAGTATACCCACGCGGGTTCAGTGGATAGGCAAAATCCAAAGACGAACGGGTCCTATCTCGGGCAGACCAGTTCTCCTAGGTGTTTGGTCAGTATGAGGTTCTCGGCGTAGTCGACAGGTACTTCGATTACTGAAGGTCCGTCAGCTTTCTTTGCGTTTTCCAGCATCGGAATGAGATCTTGGGCTGATTCTAACGCGAAATCCGTTGGCACCAAAGGATCTGGCGAAAGTAACGAAGTCCGGGTTACCGAAATCTACTCCTGAAGCGTGGCCGTAGCGTTCCATTTGTTTCCATTTGATGGCACCATAGCTATTGTCCCGGAAAATCACTATTACGATATTCAGGCCGAGGCGTTTCGCTGTTTCCAACTCTTGACAGCTCATCAAGAAACCTCCATCGCCGCATACCGCGAATATGTTCCGTGACGGGTAGACTAGTTTCGCGGCAAGGGCGCCGGGTAGCGCGAAGCCCATCGAGGATAATCCATTCGAGATGATTACAGTATTGGGAATGTTAGTTGGGAACATGCGAGCGACCCATAGTTTGTGTGCTCCAACGTCACATACCATGACATCGTCTTCGTTCATGACCTGACGCAACGCATGAACCAGCCTTTGCGGTTTCACGGGGAACGAGGGATCATTGATATTCGCGTTGGTCTCGGAAATTATGAGATCTCTGAGCGTACTTGCGGAGGTTCTAGCTTTCGGTGTTGCGAGTTCCGCAAGACCATTGAGGCTGTTGCTTATGTTCCCGATAACCTCGACCTTTGGAATGTAAGATTCGTCGGTTTCTGAGGCTGAGAAGTCTATGTGGATTATCTGCTTGTCACCATTCGGGTTCCAATTTACTGGAGAGTATTCGATGAAATCATACCCCACCGCAATGACAAGATCCGCGCGGTCGAAACCGCAAGCGACGTAGTCCCGAGCCTGCAACCCGATTGTGAGCAGTGAGAGATCGCTATCCATCGGGATTGCCCCTTTTGCCATGAATGTTTCGGCGACGGGGATCCTTAGCTTGGTGGCAAACATTTTCAGGGCAGCGGTTCCTCGTCCCCGAATAACCCCGTTACCAGCGAGAACGATTGGATAATGAGCTTCATCAATCAACTGTGCAGCCTTTCTCAAGGCGTCTGGAGCTGGTTCTGGATACGAGAGTATGGACCGGTCTAGGGGATGACCCGTTGCATCCTCATTTACGACGTCTTGTGGAAGTTCAAGATGGCACGCGCCCGGCTTTTCTGACTCGGCGAGCTTGAATGATTTTCGGACCGCTTCAGGTATTGTGGAGGCACGAGTGATTCTAGCCGTCCACTTTGTAATGGGTTCAAGCATGTGGACAATGTCAACGAATTGATGAAACTCCTTATGGAATCTCCTCTGGTCCACCTGACCAGTTAAGGCGACTAATGGTGCGCGATCAACGTTTGCGTTCGCAATCCCCGTTACCAGGTTCGTAGCTCCGGGACCGAGAGTGGCCAAGCATACGCCGGGACGGCCGGTGAGACGCCCGTAAACGCTCGCCATAAACGCTGCCGCTTGCTCATGGCGAACAGTTACGAATTGGATCTTGGATGAGCCTAGGGCTTCGTTGATTTCTATTGTTTCTTCTCCGGGTAGGCCGAAGACATACCTTGTATCCTCGTTTTCCAAACACTGGACAAGTTGTTCCGCTCCGTTCAAGCAAGAATTCTCCGGCAGACGAACATAACCTATTGACTCCTCGTCTAATCAAGCATTCCTAGGTTCTGTTCTACCTTTTCCAAGTCTCGATTCAATTGAGAACAACCCAACATAGGGATCGTTAGGATAGTTTCCCAAGATCCTTCGAAACTAGAGCAGTACCATTCTACTTTGTAGAAGTATGAATAAATGGACCATCCGAGGAAGAGGTTGATCGTGAGGAATCGATGACGCTGCCAGTTGCCGAACCTACGACGGAGATCGCACAACCTTCTGCGCCTCCGTCGCCAGTCCCAGAGACGTTCAAATGTGAAAAGTGCGGGGCTGCATTCGAGGACGAGGGCTCGGCAGCCGCACACATTCAAACTTGCAAAGGTACCGAACCGATTCCAGAAAATGAACCGCAAGAGGCTTAATTGCTTCGGTTAATCGGTGCCTTCCTTTTCACTTTGGATAATTTTTTCGTATAGTTTTTGGAATGAGGCGTAGTTTTCTTCTTCTCCGTATCTTTCCCGGGCCCCTGATACAAATGGTTTCATGGATTCCCATGCAAGTCGCGTCAGGAACATATCCGAGACTGTGCTCACCTTAACAAAACCCCTCTCAACCAATACGCCTAGCGACTCAAAGAGTGCACCGATTTGAAAGAACGCCACCTGGTCAGGTTTCGAAAGTTTCTCGAAGTCTTCGTAGCTGGAAATGTTCGAGTTGAGTACGGTTAACCAGGCGGCTTGAACTTCGGCCGTGTTTGCAAATTCGTAGAGCCGCATTATCAAATCCATAATTGCAAAGTCGTGATCCTGCTTCAATTGATCCGTCGTCAATTTAGCTTGAACCGCAGCAGCTTCCGCCTGCTGGCCAGCGACGCGAATCATCCGGTTGGTCTGTCTTATCTGAACTACAACAAATAGTGATCCTAGAATAATGGCTATAGAGCTAACAAGTGAAACGTCATTGCTTAACCCGCCCAAGTCCAAGCTAGATCTTGACCCTCTAGGTCCATCCGGCTAGGATGCCACCATCAACCGGAATCACAGCACCCGTAACGAATGACGAGGCGTCGGTTGCAAGGAACAGAGCCGCCTGCGCTATTTCGTCAGGTGTCCCAGTGCGCCGCAGTGGGTGTTTTCCTGTTAGTGATTGTCTCGCCGCCTTTGGATCCGGCGCTGTATCAAGAGATGCTTTCAGCATGGGTGTTTCGATCGCGCCAGGGCAGATGCAGTTGACCCTTATCCCCGACTTTGCGAAATCTAGAGCCATCGCCCTGGTAAGCATCAGGACGCCTCCCTTGGATGCGTCGTACGCGGCTTCGTTCTCCATAGCCATTAAGGAGTTGATTGAGCCTATGTTCACTATTGCGCCGCCTCCATTTTTCTGCATGTGGGGAATTACGTACTTACTGCAGAGAAATACTCCCTTCAAATTCACATCGATGACTTGATCCCAAGTTTCCTCCGAAGTTGTCAAAACATCTCCAGGCGGACAAACGGCGGCATTGTTAACTAAAATATTGACCTGCCCATATCGTTGAATTGTTTCTTCTACCAGTCTCTTAACCTGCGAAGCATTCGAGACGTCCCCCTTGAAGTAAGCTGCGTCTCCGAATCTCCTAACCTCTTCTAGCGCGGTTTGACCTTTCCTCTCATCCCGAGCGACCATCATGATTTTTGCTCCTTCTTTCGCGAATGTAACCGCGATAGCTTTTCCTATTCCGTCAGTTCCGCCCGTGATCACCGCTACTTTACCTTCAAGCTTCATTCAAATTCACCTAAACTCATCAGGAACCTCAGTTCAATGTTGAGCTTGCCTTGTACTTCTCTATTGCTGCTTCATTCAGTTCTATTCCTAACCCGGGGCGCTTCGGCAGAACTATCTCACCGCGTTCCATCTTCAACTCGTTTTTCACTAATTCGCACCTTAAGGCGGAGTCAGATAATTCAGCTGGCAAATATTCAATGAAAGGACAGTTGGATGTCGTGGCTGCGAGATGAAGAGAGGCGGCGATGCCGATTCCTGTCTTCCAACAATGTGGCACAATCAGCCTACCTCTGTCGACAGATAACTCAACGACTCGCTTTGCCTCCGTTAAACCACCCACCCTTCCAACGTCAGGTTGAGCGACATGAACGTGCCCTCGGTCAATTAGGTCCTGGAACTCGAAACGAGTTTGAAGCCATTCACCAGCCGCAATCCTGATCGGGCTGCGATCTGCAAGGGACGCGTATCCTTCCAAATCGTCGGATCTTAGAGGTGTCTCCATAAAATAAAGGTCGTATTGTTCAAGCTCTTTGATTATCTGCAAAGCTGTCCTCCAATCGTTCCAGCAATATGCAACATCTACCATCAGAGTCATATCGGGACCAACGGCTTCGCGGCACGAGGCGACTATATTGATAATTTCAGAATCCTTCTCCTGCAAACCTGCATGAGAATACGGACCGTTAACGCAGACTTCAAGCTTAGCTGCGTTGAAACCTTGATTCTTCGCTTCAACGAGTTTCTCTTTCAAATTTGATGCATATGTCTCTAGAGTGTTTCCATTTGGAAGAAGACTGGCGTATGGGATGATGTGGGACTGTTTAGCGCCGCCCAATAATTCCCATACAGGTTTACCGAGAGCTTTTCCCTTTATGTCCCAGAGCGCCATGTCGATTGCACCAATCGCACAGATGCCCAATCCTCTCCTACCTGGCATCGCTGTGGACACGTACATTTTGTCCCACAGCGTCTCGGTCCGCATTGGATCCTCTCCCACCAACATTTCTTTGAAACCTAATGCCATACAATGAGTCCCCGGCGCTTCGATGTAGGCCTTCGTTGCCCACGGGTTCGTGTCTGTCTCGCCGATCCCCACGATCCCCTCGTCTGTGTAAACCTTAACCACGATATCATCTTGGGCGGAACTGCAGGCCTTGCTGTCGTAATCTGGCACCACGAGAACAAAGGACTCTATCTTAGTTATCTTCAGCTCAACCAGGCCACAGTAGAAGTCCTATTCATCACAGAAAAAAGTAATGCTCCCTCATCAACCAAAGGATGAACAACACCGCAGTTCGGTGATAGTCTACCTCACGCTTTCAACCAAGTTAAGAAAACGCCACTCGGTCCAATTAACTCCTTGACAGCTTGGGATAGTTGAGTGGTGCGCCTGATTCACCGACATCAAACGCTCCAACATGCGCTCCCCCCAAGTTTGCAAAGAAGAGGCGTGTTCCTTTCGGTTCGAATGCCAAGTTGGTTGGCTGATTGAGAACTTCGCCAGTAACATCCTCGATGAGCAATTCCACATTCTGATCCGGGTAGATGAGGTACATTCGGTTGGGGTAGTAGCAGGAACAATACAGGTTCCCGTTTCTTGCAAACGCTAATCCGTCCAAGATGTTACCCTGGAGCTGCGCGTAAATTTCAGCCGCACCTACGACCCCGTCCTTGTTGATCGGAACCCGGATTATGTCCCCGGCAGTGCTCTCTATCATAAACACAGCTCCATCTTTGGGCGAGATTGCAAGCCCGTTTGAAAAATGCCAGTTCCCGCCAATCAGTGATTCGGCTTGTCGGTCAGGTTTGACACGTATTAGACGCCCACTGGGTTTCCAATAGTCACCGGAGTCAGAAAGATAGTAGTTTCCCTTTTCATCGAACGACCCATAATTGGGGAAAGACAGCGGGCCATCCTGTGCGCTATCACAATAAGCTGTGAAGTCGCCCTTTCTGATCGACCCGCTGTACAACGTGCTTGGTTGCGTTGCATGCGTAGACATTGTGGTCGCCATCGACCACGACGCCGCCAATGAATCCTTCGTCGCGCCCAAGTAACTGCAATTCGAATTTTGGTGGAACCATAACATAGACATGTCCTGCATACCCTCCCGCGTAGAGACGGCCGTCGGGTCCGAAGTTGATGCACTCCGGATGGTCCAGGCCAGCCCGAATTATTTCGACCTGATGAATATTATATCGCACCATACCGCTCCGGCTCTTGCTTGACGAATTCACTACCTAATCAACGGTCCCCAAGCGTTCAGGAGATTTGTAGGTCGTGCAGCACAGCACGATACCCAATAGTGTTATAAGCGTACTGAGCGGCGAATTACTTGTGCTTGTTGATTGGCTTCGAAAACTTTCGTTAGAGATGCAACGGGCTTAGTGCGTGAGATTAGCTTTTTCGACCATTTGATGACCAACATGAATGGGGTCGTTCCCCTTGCGGCTCTCGCTCTGACTCCTTGGTGGATTTGGTTTGCTGTCCCGGGTGGAGACCCACTCTTAGCGACCGGGTTAGGGTTCATTTTCAGCGTCTTAGGATCCATTGTTTCCTATGCTATGCTTTCTGCAACTTTTCCGCGGTCCGCTGCACCATACGTTGCAACTAGCCACGTCCTGCATCCTGCAATTGGGTGGCCTTCTGAGGCTTTGATGTGGTTAGGCTGGATTTTGGCTCTCGCTCTGTACCCAAGTTTCATGATTACATGGGGATTGGTTCCAGGGTTATACACCATGGGTATTTCGAGTGGGAACGCAGGGCTAGTTGCTGCTTCGCTCGCCCTCACTCAACCATTCTGGGTGATTGTGGTAGGAGCGATTTTCCTTCTCATCTGCTTAGCGGTTACTGTGCTTGGTACAAGGAAGTTGGTCAGGACCTTCCAGCTCCCAATGACCATCGTCATGTTCATCGGCATTTTTCTGATAATCGCACTATGGATTGGTGCCAGTAGTGCACAACTCTCAAATGTGCTGCCTACCTACCTCGGTTCGAATTCGACCGCAATCATATCCTACGCTAAGACTAACTATGCTCCTGCCTTCACGCCCCTGACTCTGGCGCCGATACCCATACTCTTCTCGTTGGGCTTTACAGCAGGCTCGTTCAACACTTACTGGAACGCATATGCTTCCGGGGAGGTAAGGAGAGCCAACGAAGTGAAGACGCATCTCTTAGCTATGGTTTTGCCGAGTGCACTAATCGCCATAATAGTTACAGTATCTCTTCTCGCTGCCCGGCAAACGGTCGGCAACGACATCTTGGTCTCGATCAACCAAATCCTGTCGTACAACTCTAGTTACTTTAGCATACCCGCGATAACCGGCTTTTCCGGATCAATCGTCATGATTTTGGTTCCTATGATGTTGGCGAACAATCCGGTATTACAGTTCATTATTATGGCAAGTATGGTGGCTGCGACATTTTGTTATGTGCCCGCGACAATGCTCGTCCTTAGCAGGGAATCGTTTGCCTGGTCATTCGACCGACTTCTGCCCTCGAAATTTTCTGACGTGAGCGACAGGTTCCACACTCCTGTCTTCAGCATATCCGTCAATTGGATCATCGGTTTGTTCGTTTTTGTCGTGTTCACTTTCTATGCCTCCTATCTAGGGTTCTTTACAGCAGCCGCTTGGGATACGACGCTAGTCACAGTATCAGTCCTCTGCTTAGCCGCAGCACTACTTCCTCTTAGGAAGAGCCTCTGGGAAACTTCGCCAGTAAGAAAGTACCAGATAGCTGGAATTCCCATCATCAGCATTGGGGGGATACTTGGCCTGTTCTACAACGGTCTCGCAGTTTACGCATTTACTTTCACGCCAGCCCTAGGGTTCGGTCTTCCCTCCACTCTCCTTCTCGTGGCAACTTTTGTGATTCCATTTGTGCTATACTGGGTCATAGTCGCCATAAGAAGGAAGCAGGGGATAGATATCGGAATGATATTCCGAAACATCCCCCCTGAATAGACACACTAAACGAAGTCGGGAATGGATGGTTTCCCTACAGCGTACTATCGAAGAGATTCTCGGCTTTACTGAGTCGATTTTGCATATGTGGATTTGATATATGGCAGGATCTGTTTTGCGTAGAGTTCAATAGTTTTGAGTTCTTCAGGGCTTGAACTCGTAACGTGAATGTTTGTGAAACCGAGACGAATGTACTTTTCAATGCACTTAATGTGTTGCTCGGGAGTTGTACCGATAAGCCAGGATTGAACTAGTTGTTCGTTTCCGACCAGTCGGCCATATGATTCGATCTCCCTTGGATCAGAGACGGGGTACTTGAAGACGAAGGGAAGGGCAGTGCCCGCCCAGCATCGAACCGATGCTAACGCCTTATCGTAATCTTGGTCGTAGGAAACGTATACTTCAACGGCCTTGTCAATGCTCTCGGGATCTCTTCCCATTTCACGGGCAGCTTTGTTTAAGGTGGGAAAGAGGACGTTTGTGTAATGGCTCTCAGGAAAAGGCAGAGTCAACAACCCGTCAGCGTACTTGCCAGCAAGTTCGGTTGCTGCTACACCACTAGCGGCAACGTATATTGGGACAGGCGATTTCGGTTTCGTGTACAAGTTTGCTTTTTTCAGTCGGTAATATCGCCCCTTGAAGGTCACCCAACTTTCACTCCAAAGGAGCTTGATGACTTTGATTGCCTCTTCTAGGCGTTGGATTCTCTCCTTGAACGATGGCCATTCATAGCCTAGGGGAACCTCGTTCATTGCTTCTCCCGTACCCAAACCGAGGAAGATCCTCTCAGGGTACATGAAGCCAAGAGTCGCAAAGGCTTGTGCAACTATTGCCGGGTGATAGCGGAACATTGGGCATGTTACTGCTGAACCGATCTGCACCTTCCTTGTCTTCTCAGCCGCAGACCCCATCCAAGCCCACGCGAAACCTCCGGAAGCATCCGAATGAAACCAAGGATGGAAATGGTCACTGCACCAAATCCCATCAAAACCTGCCTTCTCCGCTGCGACCGTAAAGTCGAGAAGCAGATTTGGATTATACTGTTCATGAGCAACCGAGTAACCGAGTTTCAGAGAAGGCTTCATGGGCAACTAAACTCTCGAACCATTTGCTAAACTGAGATTTGCTAATTTACTTCACGGTTCCTTACTAAATCCTTGGTTAACTTTGACTTCGTAGGAATTCATTCCAAGCATTTTAGTTCCACTCCATCTTTATGTTTGGGATGCCCAACATCGGAGAGCTGGTTTGGAATGAAGATTACTGATGTTACTGTCACTCCATTGAAGACCTCTGAGAAGTCAATCTCAGGCGGACCGGACGCAGCGCTTGTGACTATTGAAACTGACGATGGAATCACCGGTATTGGAGAAACATGTGCACATAGCGAAAGAAGCGAAGCCGCGCTTGCTGTCAAAGACATAGTTGAGATTGGCTTTAAGCCTCAGCTTCTCGGCGAGAACCCGTTTGAGATAGGCAGAATTTGGGAAAAATTGTACACGTACTCTGAATGGTACGGGAGACGAGGAATCGCTATGTACGGCATGAGCGGGATAGACGTGGCACTCTGGGACATCATGGGCAAGGCTCTCCATCTGCCAGCATCAACTTTGCTCGGAGGAGCGTACCGTAAGAAAATCCGAGTATATGCGAGCATGCTTTTCGACATGCAAGACTTCGAAGCGACTGCTGACGAAGCAAAAAGCTACGTTAAGGAAGGTTACACGGCCGTAAAATTCGGCTGGGGCCAAACCCGTGAAACCTCCTATGGATTGGACGCTGAGAAGGATGAGGCTATAGTGCGAACTCTTCGAGAACGGTTAGGCGACAAGATAGACATCATGGTTGATGTGGGGAGGTTCGTCAACTGGTCTCTTCCCCACGCCATCAAGATGGCCAACCGCCTGGCCAAGTATAACATCTTCTGGCTCGAGGAGGCTCTGCCCCAAGAGGACCTTGAAGCTTACTCGGAACTCAGGAACTCCACCGACGTTTACATCGCAGCCGGTGAAGGTGAGTACACTCGCTACGGTTTCCGAGACTGGATCGTTAAACGGGCGGTAGATATCCTCCAGCCTGACGTAACTAAGGCAGGCGGGCTAACAGAAGCGCGAAGGATAGCGGAAGCTTGCGACCTTTGGAACATCATGCTTGTTCCTCATGGTTTTAGCAGCGCCATCAACGTTGCCGCTAACCTCCAACTCGTAGCCGCAATGCCTCGAGCATTCTTGCTTGAATTCAGGAGGACCGCAAGCCCGCTCATCAACCGGCTCGTCAAGAAGCCGTTGAAAGCTGAGAATGGATATCTAACAATACCCGACGGTCCCGGGCTTGGAATAGAGTTAGACCAGTCCGTAGTCGAAGAGTGCACGCTCAAAGTACGAAGCCGATAAGTAATTTCTTCCGTTTACTGCAGCTGCCTGATTCTCTAGGCTAATTGAGCCAGAAAACCATGGTACGTCTTTTCGATCCCCTTCTCCATTGTATATTGAGGTTCGAACCCAATCTCTCCTTTCAGCCGCGTGGTATCGTATCTCCAAGCGATCCCGAACTTACCTTTCTCAACATCTAGTTTTGCGTTTTTCGCGATTTCTCGAAGGTAATTGACGCTCTCAACAACCGAGCGTACATCGCCCTGCGTGTTGAACACACGCGTTTTCGTTTTCCGAGGCAATTTTGTTGTCTTGACGACGAGGTTTGATACGTCTTCGATATATTGCCAATCCACCAGGTCATCCCCATAGGGAACTGTGTAAGGTTCGCCCTTCGCCGCCATTTCGATCATTTTGGTGGTGAATGAACTCTTTCCACGAATTCTACCTATACCGTAAACATCCGTGAACCTCAGGCCGATACTGTCTACCCCATACTTCTCAAAATAGTGCGTGACCATGTATTCGTTGAGGGATTTGCATGCGCCGTACACACTCACTGGGTGATGGGGCGCATCGTTTGCAACGGGTTTTTCGTCGTAAAGTTCGGGAGGACCGAAGACAGCTATCGAACTTGCCCATACAAGCCGGTTAACATCAAGTACTCTGCAAGCCTCTAAAATATTCAGTGTGCCTTCGCAGTTTATTTTCAACGCGGGATGGTGGGTTGGCGTCGGACGCGGGTATTTGAAGCGAGGCCATATGCACAATCTTGTCGACGTCGTGGTCGCTTATCGTGTTCAGGAGCAGTGGAAGGTCGAGAACGTCACCTGAGACTCGAATGATCTTGTCCATACTCCTACGGTCAATAGCATATTGCATTATAGTAAGATCGGGCGAGGCGTCGAAACTTACGACCCTTTCACCCTTTTCCAACAAATCTCGAATTACGTACGCACCAATGAATCCTGTGCCTCCCGTGACGAGATAGGTCATAACTTCTCGACCGATTCAAGGTGCACTAGTTCCTGAAATCACTTACTACCCGCTCTTACCTGCGCAACAATGCAAATACGCAACTATACCATCCCTCCGTCAGGAAGAAGAGAGGTATAGAAGTGTGAAAGCGGTCGTGAAGGACAAGCCCGTTCCAGGAATCTCAGTCAAGGAAATGCCTAAGCCCCGACCGGCGCCAGATGAAGCCCTGCTCAAGGTTCACCGCGCGTCCATCTGCGGAAGCGATATTGGGCTTTACAATTACACTGCCGCGTACGCAGGTTTTGCAAAACTTCCGGTAATACCAGGCCACGAATTCGCTGGTGAGATCAGTGAAGTGGGTTCCGCAGTGTCAGATTTCAAAACGGGGGAGCGCGTCATGGCGGAATCTATTCTATCTTGCGGCTCCTGTAAGTTTTGCCGAGAGGGGCAAACGAACCTTTGCTTGAACTTCAAAATCTTTGGAATGCACACAAATGGTGGATTTTCGGAATACCTGAATGTTCCTGAGAGACATCTTCACAAGTTGAAGGGCGAATTGACGTTTCAGGAAGCGGCCTTAGTTGAGCCTTTGGCTGTGACGGTTCATGCGCTTTTCGACGTTGCGAGTGTTGAACCAACAGATTTCGTTACCGTTCTTGGACCGGGCCCCATAGGATTAATGGCGGCCCAAGTTGCACGCGCATCAGGCGCCCGAGACATACTGATCACCGGAATCGACATTGATTTGGCAAGGCTTCAGATCGCACGAACGATGGGTTTCACGACACTCAATTCAACGGAACAGAACCCTGTAGAACGGACAAAAGAGCTGACAGGAGGGATAGGAGCTGACGTGGGCGTAGTCGCGGCGGGTGCAGGCGAAGCCTTGATTCAAGCGTGCCAACTCGTTAGGAAAGGCGGCAAAATAATCAACATCGGTATATTCGCAAAGACAGTCGAACTACCCGTGACCGACCTAGTTCGAAGACAGGTCTCATTATACGGCACTTTCGCGCTCAACCTGGAAGAACTACGAGGAAGCGATGAACTTGGTCGTCAAACAGAAAGTCATGCTCAAACCGTTGGTTACCCATGAATATCCTCTCGACGAAGCTCCGTCAGCATTCAAGGTTGCGACCGCCCGCGAGGGTTGCAAGGTCCAGTTTGCAATGTGAATTCCAGTTAATTGTTAGTCTACTCGGTATTTCTGAACGGTTTTTTCGTTCAGTTCAATGCCTAACCCCGGTCCTTTGGGAACATCAACGTAACCGTCCCTGACTCTGAAATCTCGTTTCAACAAATCATAGCGCAAGGGTGAGTCCGGAGGCAAAGCGAATTCCAAGTACGGGGCATTGTCGATTGCGGCAAGAAAATGCAAGTTTGCCGCGATCGATATCCCCGTCTTCCAGCAATGCGGTATCAGCTGGACGCCCCGGGCTTTTGAGAGTTTGGCAATCCTTCTTAGCTCTGTGATTCCTCCAGCCCTACTTATGTCAGGCTGAATGACATCGACTCGGCCCTTCTCCATCAGGTCGTTAAACTCGTGGCGAGTCGTGTACTGCTCACCGTAGGCGATTCGTAGATTCACAGCTTCGCTCAGCATTCGATATTTCTCCAATTCGTCGGGTCCAAATGGAGCTTCGAGAAAGTAAACACCGTATTCTGCATACATGCGCGCTTGCGATATTGCTTGTCTTACATCCCACCCTGGTTCGGTAACGTCGGTCATTAGGTCAACCTTATCCCCGACCGCCTTGCGACTTGCTTGTAGTATATCTCTGTCAAATGCTGCATCTCGGCCAAGGGGTGCGCCGTCGAGCTTCACTGCTCGAAATCCCTTGCTAACTGCGTTGCGCGCATTCCTCCCAATTTCGCGCACCGTTTCTTCCTATGGGGTAGAGGCTCGCGTACACTTTGATTCTGTTGCGGGTTTTTCTGTGAAATAGTTCGCTTACGGGCTTGGACTTGGCTTTTCCGACAATGTCCCAGAGCGCGATATCTACTCCGCTAATAGCGGCAATAGCTACCCCCCGTCTTCCGTAGTAGATCGACCCTCTGTACATCTTCTCCCATAGCCTTTCAACATCGAGAGGATCCTCGCCGAGCAAAAGTTCTCGAAGGCCTTTGCTCCAGCTGTGCGAGGTTGGAGCCTCTACAACTGCCTTCACAATTTCCGGAGACGCATCAACTTCACCCACCCCTTCGATATTTTTATCGGTGTGAATTCTAACTAGAAGGTCGTCCTGTGAGCCGTCAAGAAACTTTTCGTCAACTCCAGGAGTGCGAAGAGGAATAGATTCCACGTCAGTGATTTTCATTGGATCTCGCTGAAAACTGTTGCATGAGGCTTTAACGTTTCCATCGAGAGCACTGCACTGTTAGTAATTCGGGCTGACGCTGCAACGAAATAATGGGAAGGAGAAACGCTGTCGCGAAAGCAGCAGAGATCAAATCATTGTTTTCGGTAGATGCCAGGTTGGGGCAAGGCCGGGAATCACCTGTGAGGCAGAAAGAGGCCTCTGAACCACGTTCAGAAACAGACGATGTGCGGAAACGAGGCTACGGGATCCCTAACTCGGGATGAGCTGACTGACCAGGGGTTCCTCTATAGATAACTAAATGACCACGGATCTGATTCCAGTCATATTGCAAAACTCAACAAGTTCAGTAGATACGTCTCCTAATCCAAGAATCCAGTGATGGCTCATTCCTCTCGCCTTTTCAAGAACCGCTCTGCAAGGAAGCCGGAATCTCACGTTAGCCACGATTCCCCCGTGAAAGACCTGCTTTGCCTCAATGTTTTCGCCGGCTGCGATGAGCATCCGATAGGTCCCTCGTCTTCCTGTCAAACTGGCTATCGTAACGGGTCCAGGTTTGATCTTGTACACCACACTTACCCCTCTACCCGTTGGAGAGCGGTCGGGTTCCAAGCTTATTTGGTCCCGTGAAGTCGTCGAGGCTCGGAGCTCCAGCTCCGTAGTGAGCCACCAACAATGCGTCTTCCTCTTCAAGGATTCCGAGTAGTTCTCCATGGAAGGATGGTTTGCCTGTGAGCAGAGCTAGAAGGAAGAGGGTTAGTGTCGAATGAACATCTGCTTCGCAACCCGCGGGAGTTCCCCTCTCATTCAGCATGGAGAAGCCCAGATTTGGAATCCCAATAATATCGAACCAATCCTCGATCGCTATGGCATTCAACTTCTTCTCTCGAACAATACTATCCAACGCCATGTACGCCTTCACGCCATCCAATATCTGCTGGTCATTCACTGAGATTCTCCCCACCCCTTTCGATATCTCTTGCCACAGGCGACGGGCTTCCGTTTCATTCGCCTGCTGCATCAACGTGTGAAAGAGATGAAGGCTGACTCCAACAACTCGGCCCCCTATCCTCTGATGCAATTCAATTTCATCGAAGGCCGCCTGCGTTTGTCCACCAATCCTTTGGTATCCCAACACGCCAACACGGCATTGATGAAGCCTCATCCTAGCAGCACTCACTTTTGCGAACCTACCAATCTCACGTATCACGCGTTTGTCATCGACATTGCCGAACACTAGCTTGTAGTACCGATCAGTCTCGGAGAGAACTGCCGACAATTGTTGCGCCCCTGCCATTGAGCCAGTATCAAACTCATTCGTCCCCCACAAGATCGCCGGTAAATTCGATTGTTCTATTACAGAAGTTGCGAAGGTGTTGTTTGCGTAAGTAGCGTACAGGACGCAAATCGCATCGAGTTCTCGGCGCGAAAATTGATGCGCAACCTCAATTCCGACCTGATCGTTGTCGATAAGTGTCTGGGCGGAGACTACTCCCAGACCGGCATTAGCCAATGCTTCGCCTGCCCTTCTATGCAGAGTCCGTGCATTTTCTGCGCTACCCATCTCGTAAGGGCTGAAGATAGTGGCGAGACCAACATTTGGTTTGACCGAGAACGTCGAGGTTTGTCCTAGCATTGTTTCCGCATCCCCAATGATCTTTAGCCGATGAGGTGCTGACAAGAATTAAATACTGCCGTCTTCGTTTACTTAACTGGATTTCTTGGGCTCCAAAGTATTCGTTAGAGATGCGACTGGTCTAGTCAGAGCTCTCTCTCCATTCGACAATTTCATGCTAGGGATTGTTGGCATTACTCCAGGTGTAGCCTTAGTTCTGTACAACGTGTACCTTCCTTATCTCTACCCAGGCGTTGATATGACCCTCGGGACACTTGGGTCAATCCCGGTAAGCCTAATCTTCGGAGCAACTTACTATCTGCTATCTATCTCAATGCCTAGAAGCGGCGGAGACTATGTGTACGGCAGCAGAATCATCCATCCACTCTGGGGTTTTCTGCCTAACTGGATGTACACATTCGTAAACGTAAGTGCTCTCGGATTCTATGCTTCGACCGTCGGCGGAAGTTACCTGGGTGTCTTCTTCGCAATGTTGGGGAGCTTTTACAAAAATAGCCAGTTACTATCATGGGCCGCGGCGGTTTCTAGTATCAATGGCGCGTTTGTCGTGGCTATAGTCGTAATCTGGATTAGTGCGGTGATAAACGTCTTTGGGATGCGCGCCTACGCGAGGGCGCAGTTGGTGATGTTCGTTATCGCGATGTTAGGAATCATAGTGATGCTGGGCATCTTAGCCTCAAATAGCAATCAAAGTTTCCAAGCTGCCTTCAACCAATATGGAACAGGGTATAACACTACTTACACTGGGATTATTAATCAAGCAAAGGGTGCGGGTTGGTCTCCCCAAGGATTTAGCGTAACACAGACCATGCTAGCTTTACCGTACATTGCAGGTTTCAGTTTGGCAACAGTGTGGCCTGTTATTCCTGCAGGCGAAGCTAAGAGGCCACAGAAATCCATGCTCTATGGCACCATCTATGCTATCATGGTCGCAGGTATCATTTACCTGATTACAACGATTCTCTATTACAACGTTGTAGGCGACCAATTCACCAAAGCGATTGGATACGTCAGCAATTGCGGATGTACTACTTACACTCTTCCAGTCGGACCGTACATACAATTCCTGACAAGCATGATGACTAACAATGCCGGCCTGGTATTCTTCTTGGGGTTCAGCTTCCTTGTATGGAGCGTTATACTTCTCCCTGCGTTTTACATCATTACAACTAGGTCGATGTTTGCTTGGAGCTTTGACCGTCTTCTCCCATCCTTTATCGCAGATGTCAACCACACTTTCCACGCGCCTATGAAAGCAATAATTATCGTTGCAGTGCTTTCATCAGTAGCCGCTGCCCTGTCTCTGTACACAACCTACGTCGGCTATGCCTTCAACCTCACGCTGGCCGTCGTCTCATCATTCGTATTCGCCGAAGTCACGGCGGCAGTGTTTCCCTACAGCAAGAGGGCGCGTCCCATTTACGAGCAGGCGCCAGCGATCGTAAGAAAGAAGATTGCAGGTATTCCCGCAATTACAATAATTGGTGCCACCGAAGCCATCATCTTTGCCTACTTGACTTATCTTGACGCAACAAGTCCAGCTCTAAGCGGACCGATCAATCCTGCGTCATTGGGATTGATAGGTATCATGTACATCGTCCCCTTCGCACTTTACTATACTGCCAGAGCATACCACAAGTCACACGGTGTTAACATAGATCTAGCATTCAAGGAAATTCCTCCAGAATGAGAGTTGCATTAGTTTCGACTTGATCGTTAAGAAGCCTCGAACATCGTTTTGCCTCTGAACACGTTAGCTGGACATCAATTACGGAACGCTCGATTCCAAAGCCATGTTGTTGGATAGGACTTTAACATCTAGTTGCATTCGTGCGCGCTTGATATCCACTAGGGCCGTGGATCGCTCCTTCGAGAACCACGATTCGCAACGGCTTACGCATTCTCAAGAAAGCTGTTAAGCGCACCCTCGGTGGGGAAACGCGAAGGATCCGAATTCCCTCTTGTCATCAGAATTGCAGCCGCTGCGTTCCCTTTCCTTGCACAAACCTCAAGCGCATCCTCCTTTAGGGCTCCCGTAAGAAATGCAGCGTCGAAAACATCTCCCGCTCCCGTTGAATCCAACGCGCTGATCTTGAAGGCTTTCAAGATAATACGTTTGTTTCCTGAAAAGATGACGCTTCCTCTCTCTCCGCGCTTGACAGCAAGCACGCCGGAAAAGTACCGCCTAATCTTGCCTACCGCCGAAGTAATGGTATTCTCACCTGTCATTGCTAACAGTTCCGTCTCGTTAGGTTCAAAATAATCCACGTGAGGTAGGATTTGCTTCAGGTTCGCACGTTCGGATCTACTGAAGTTAAAGGGAGGCCAGCCGGGATCAAACGAGATCTTAACGTTCTTCGCTCTGAGTTCGTGAAGTAGACGAGGCAATTCCTCTCGCAGACGAGGAAGCATGTAGTAACCTGAAATGTGGACGATGTCCTCGTTTTCCGTTGATTGAATTATCTCGTCTTCGTCCCTTTTCAAGGAGAAAGTATCCTGATGCCCCAGAAATGTTAGGAAGAGTCGTTCCCCATCCGAACGAACCACACTAACGGTAAAGCCCGTTGATCGAGTTGTTTTACGGAGGAATCGGAGGTTAAGTCGCTTTATTGTCCTCAGCTCAGCTTCGATGCGTGCGCCTGCTGGATCCGAGCCAATGTTGCTGATTAGGTACGTTGTGTTTCCTAGTGAGCCACTAGCTATTGCGAAGTTCGCTCCTTGTCCTGCCGTTCTCCACCGTGTTTCCTCAAAGAAAATCTCCGTACCCCATTTAGGAAGTTTGTCTGTGTGGAGTAGGATTATGTCGAGACAGGTATTCCCTATCGAGATTACCTTCGGCACCTGATCTTCTCCGCGCCTTCTAGGAGGTTAGAGACTTCATGTTTGCGTATGGGATTACTGATCCCATGTACCTACGCGATGACGGAGGTTTACCTCTTAACAAGGCTAGATGGTAGACGAACCAGTTTGCTGGAATGGAAAGATAGAAGGGTGCCAGATACTCGTCAGTCGCAGGGAAATCTTTCGAATCCCAGACTATTGTCTTAACGCCCAGTTTTCTGCAGGTTTCCATTTCTCGGCGGATGTCTTTCTGGGATTCATCGGAGCCTATCAGAAAAATGACTGGAAGACCCGCTTCCATTTTCTCAACAATGCCATGCCTGAACTCCGTTGAGTATTGAACCAACCCATGCAGCCAAACGTTCTCTGTGATCTCTGTCATAGCTAACTTGTATGCTACACCGTATGTTGGTCCAGCGCTGATAACGTAGAAGAGACTCTCGTTTTTGAATTGTTCTGCGATTTGTCGGGCTTTAGATTCCTGTTCAGCGATTATGGCTGGAAGCCGTTTTATCAGATTGTCGAGGCTCGATTTGAGTTCGTCGACTTTCGTTGATTCTTGACGATGCTTAGCGAGGAAACCCAGGAGGAGGTATAGTAATGCGACTTGGGTGAGGTGAGCTGCAATCATGGCCTTCGTGTCTTTAGAGATAATTCGCAGCGCCTCATCTGCCTCCTTAGCAAGGGTGTTATCCTCAGGACCAGAAATCGAAACTGTATATGCCCCATGCATCTTCGCAAATCGTAACGCTGAGACCACATCCTCCGTCTCGCCGCTGAATGAAACCAGAATTACACATGAATGATTTGAGAGAGAAACAGGGTTCTGATATTCAAACTCGTATCCTCTGAACACTTCGACGGACAGAGTTGTGATTCGATCGGCCAAGGTCTTACCCATGAGTGCTGCAGAATAAGATGACCCCATTCCCACTATGAAGATTTTGCGACATTTCTTATCTTCAATGTTCTTCGCTACCCTTTGCAGTTGTTCTAGCTCGCGGTCAACAGTTTTGCGAAGAGAATCTGGTTGATCCAGGATCTCGAGTCTCGTACGTTCATCTGTCTCGCTCATGTTTTCTCACTACTTCTGGGAGGATGAAGCCCAGGTTTTCGATTAAAACGTGGTTATGTGTGGGCATCGGACCGCAATAGGAGTGAAAGATGGTTCTAATGAGGTGGTACTTTCTATTCTGGCGGTATCTCTTTGAATGCGATGTTGAGGTCGATTCCTTCACGTAATCTCCAGGCGCGGGCTGCGTAGTATATTAGAATTGAAATTATGAAAATACCGAAGGTGACCCCAATCGCTGACCCAATAAGCGGTCCCAAGTACATGTAGGTGATGATGGGAGAGAATTCGGCTCCAATCCAGATGAGCATGCTAACCAACTGAAGGATACCTCCCCATACGATTACAGGAACACCCAGCGGCTTAGCTCGCATCCACCTGGGCAGCGTGCCAATTGAAGACTCGTAAAGGTCCCGTTTGACATACGGAAATATAATTGCAGCAATTGCGGTAATAGCCCATGCAAATGGTGTCGCCAGAGACAAACTGAGCCAAGAGGTAACGAATCCGTAGAAGTACAATACCACGACCCAGACCTCCGCAATGACCGTCATAACTAGTACTGAGTTTAGTGGCGAATGAAGTCGTTCGTTGACTTGTGCAAAGGATGCAGGAAGAACTCTATCAAACGATTGAGCGAAGAAAATTCTGCTTGCGGCAAGCAACGTACTTGGAATCAGAAGGAACCCACCAACTATGGGGATTGAATTCAACAAAATTGCAAGGATGACGTTACCGTAGATTAAGGAGACAAGGAAGGTGACAAAAGGTGTCGCCGTCAGAGGCAACAGGGAAGGATTCGTTGCCCATAGATAAGATGCGCCTTGCAGGAAGGAGTCACCGAAGACAACTTCACACTGATACGCAAGCGCTACTAGGTAGATCCAGGTTATACCCATAGATAGTCCAAGCGCTAGTGCTTGGTTCTTCTTTGGATTCTTTATTTCGCTTCCCACATAGGTGCTGGATTGAAATCCGGTGAATGTCAGAAACCCCAACGGCACGAATGCGAGTAGTGTTTGTGCCATACTGAATTGAAAGTTTCCATATTGACCTGCATTCGAAAGAACCTTCTCATAAGCTCCCGAACCAGCGATACTTTCCAGAGTTGCCACGAATGCTTGATGATTAGTTCCAAAGAGAGCCACCGCCAACGCTGCAGCGCTCACAAAGTAGAAGACGAAAATTATTCTAAACGACCACTGGAAAGCCTTCATGCCGAACAGAACTACGAGCGCTCCAACAATCATCATGAGTGTTGATAACCCGAACTCTATTGCAACCTGTGATGAGAGATAGGTTGCTGCAGCACCATAACTCGCAACGCCAGTCACTGCTCCAAGAGATGTCAGCATGGAGGGAAAGCCCGTAAACACCATGTACCAAGCGTTAAACCCAGTCAAGGCAAAAATGAAGAACCCAAACACGTTCAACATACCCGACGCGAAACCTAGTGCAGGATGAAGCGTCCTGGAGACATAGACGTAATCTCCTCCCGTCCTCGGAAAGGCAGAGGAGAAAATCGTATACACAACGAAGATCCCGACGGCAGGGATTCCACCGAGAAGGAATACTAAGGTAAGGTTGGCACCTGGAAAGAAGAAGAGTTGGAGGACATCATACAGTCTCCCGCCATATTGACTACTGCCATGTTAAGTAGGAATGAATCATAGAATCCTAACGATCGCACAAGGCCCGTCGCATCTCTTACGAAAACGTGGGGTTTACTGCTTTGGCTCATGGTCAGAATCGAATTAGCTCTAAGACGGTGAGCACATAAGACTATGGGTCAGTTACGATACTTTTTTAATACATGAAAAATTCGTAACACACGCGTGCCCCGTTTCTCGAATTCGCCTTGGGGACATTCATTGTTTATTTTAAGCGTTTGAAGCTCCATGTTCCGATTCCAATCATGACGACTGCGAAGGCT
>CAWHWX010000005.1:0-135505 GCA_963833125.1 Candidatus Bathyarchaeota archaeon
GCAGAGGGCTGCGGATTACAAGCGTGTGACCCGGAGTCGAATTGTTGAGGAAGCCCTTTGGGCGTACCTGTCGAAATTAACAATAAACCGGAACGTCGTGGAGAGACTCCGGCTTGCGAACGGACTTATTCACCAAACCCTTGTTGAAGCCTTCAAAACTCCGTTGCAGGAACACAAGCCGGCGAACATTCATGAGGCTGAAACACGGCAGGAGAGGAGGAATCGATGATCTGAGAAACTCGACGCCGCATTCGATCAGATTTACGAACTCTCACAATCCGAACAGGTTGCAGGACAGAGTCAGATGCGGCGGAGTCATGTATGCGCTTTTCAGGTGTATGGCTTCAGCGAACGAGAAGATACTACGCGGCGCCGCGGAGGAGGAAATCCTTAGCTGAGGTCACGAACTTCGTGAGGAGCAGAGAGAGTTTGAGGAAACTACCAGACAATTCGAGGAACAAGCTAAAGCGTCTGCAGGAAAGACGTAGAAAAGCCTACGAGGCCATCCTCACAGGCCCCGAAGGAAACACTTCACCTCCACCGAAACTTTCGAAAGAAGACCTCGAAGACCCCGCTTCGTTCGCCCGGAAAGCCTTACAATTCAACCCCACCAGATCCAAACCAAACTTCTCCAAGATCCCTCCAAACGAATCGCCGTCATCTACCCACGCCAATCCGGAAAATCCACCACCATCGCAGCCCGAGCCATATGGTTCGCATACAAAAACCCCAAAACCGTAACCCTCATCGTCGCCCCAGGACTCCGGCAGAGCATGATCATGATGGACCACATCCACTCCCACCTCATGGGGATGCACAAAACCCTCCGCAGAGAACACGTCGGAAAAATGCAGCGAACCACCGTCCGCTTCAAAAACGGCTCACAAATCATCGCCCTACCCTGCTCCACAGACCTCCTCAGAGGATACACCGCCCACCAGTGCATATGCGACGAGAGCGCCTTCTTCCGCGACGACGAAACCATGTTCTACAGCGTCCTCTTCCCCATGCTCCAAACCACCCAAGGCACACTAATCGCCTCCTCCACCCCCTGGACCATGAACTCAGTCTTCTACCGCTTCACCCAAGACCCAACATTCAAAGTCCACAGAATCACCATCCACGACGTAATCAAAGAAGGCCTAACCACAACAGAATTCGTAGAAGAGATGCGCAACAGAATCCCACACGACCGGTTTCGAAGAGAATTCGAAGCAGAGTTCGTAGAGGAAGAAGACCGCTACTTCCCAATGGACCTAATCAAGAAATGCACAGACCCAAACGCAACCTTTCTAACAGACGAATACTTCGGATTCTAACGACGCTACCTCAAGACATCACTTCCCCAGCCTCTTCCTCTTCGCGATCGCCTCGCACGCTTGCCTCTTGGGATTACCGTGCCGTTTACGCTTCGGTCGATGAGTCAAACGAGAGCACCCATAATAGCAAGACCCCCGCACGGTCTGAATAAAGGATAACCATTTGTCTGGGCTACCGGCTTGGTCTACTCTGGAGATACGGATCCTTTCGAAACCTGCTCAGATGCAGATGCGAGGTGAATCAGGGGACCAGATTTTTAAGGTTGCATTGCGTTTGCATTGCGAGGGTGGATCTTGGAGTTGACGCAGAGTCAGGTTGTGGTGCGAGTCGCACCAAAGTTAAAGAAAGCTTTCGAGAATCAGTGCGATGCAATGGGGCTCAAGCCCAGCGAGACTTTGAGAAACCTGATGCTTGCCTTCACCCGGCTAGAAATGAGACATCGCATACTGACCGGAGAGGAACCCTTGACACGGGATCTGACCGTATCGAGGTATATGGCCATGTCTGAGAGGGACCGGATAATGTTGTGGGAGAACTGGTACCAAGAGGCGGAGACTACCTCGAAGAACTCCGAAATTGCCGTGAAAAAGATTGCGGGTTCTCGTCGATAAGAACATCGTGCGTCGATGGTTTGAATCTGTCATTAGATCGAATTTAGGCCAAGGACTCACAAAAGAGCAGGAGCTAGTCGTATCCATTCTTGCAACCGCAAGATCCCAGGACGTTGAAATCTACCTCACACTGGAAACCTATAACATACTCACTAGAATCTTGAGAAACCCGCAAATCGCGAAAGCAATCATAGCCAACAGTGACACACTCTATCGGGCGAAACCATTCAGAGAGTGGCTTAGAAACTTAAGGGAAACCACAACCCTCACTGGAGAAGACGCGAAAGTGCTCGCATACGCAACCTTCGGAACAAACCTACCAGGAACATTCATCGGCTGCGAGAAGATGATAACCCTCGATAGAGGGTTGGCAAACGAATTCGAACTGAAAAGAGAAAAACTTGAAGCCAAGCTACGTAAACTGAAGAGACGCCTTCCTCATCCCTACCAAGAAGTAAGATTGCCACAAATAGTTCTCCTTGAAACAGACGATCCTGGTAACTCAACATAACGCTCTTACTTGCTGACGCCGTTCAATATGATTGAGACGGAAGCCTTGACTAAAGAAGAGGCTTTCAAGCTGCTCGACAACTGTAAACTCGACGAGGTCATATAGCAATATGTTCTTGTCTAGATCGTTTCGTTTCGCACGTTCTGAATAACGGATAACCATTTATTTTGACCTTCAATGACGATTCCAGTCTGTTCTGTAGCAGTTTACTGTTAAGCGCCATATTTGGCCGCATGAAAATGATCATCGCTTAATGGCCACGTAAAGTACTGAAAACACGAGGTATTGGGAGAGTGGAAGTCGAGAGAACATTTTGTCTTATTGACTTATTTATCCAGAAACGTGTTTGATCATCATTGTCGCAGGAGTTTGGGGTTAGATTCTATCCTTCGACTTTCTCAGTAAGGCTGAGTCGTGTTCTTGGTTCCTATCATTGCTTCGTTTTTCTGGCTTATATGTGAAGAACTTGTGTGATAGGAAGTTACTTGTCGCCGATACAACCGTTGCAACCCAGCTCGAATACAAGTACCAAATGTGGATGTACGTGGTTAAGGCGTAGAGGATTGAGGTCGCTATGCCGAGCCCCGCACCCCCAGACCAACCAGTGTATTATGAACTGCGTCCCGGTGCTGTAAGCTGCCCTCGTTCCAGGGAGCCTGAACGCCCAGTACTTGTAGCCCGCAAACACGGCGATCTGAGTAATCACGGCGGCGACCCAACTGGAATAGATATAATATACGTGAAGATATTCGGTAAGAAAATACAGTAAGGCGGAACTGAACGCAACCCCGATGCCGCCTACAGCGCAGAACTTCACGGCCTGTAAGCCAAACTGCGCCCATAACCTATGAAGGTATTCTTTCATGTGCTTTCCGTTCTGGATTCAATACTGTCTTTCATATCTTTGCCTTCGGCGAGTTGTTCTAACCGCTAACTCTCCAATTCTGTACCCGGCGATAATCAGTCTCTAATTGCTAGGTAGAGCACTGAGAAAGCAAGGTACTCGGAGAACGGAAATTGAGACAGCAGTTTGTCGACCATTGTGAATATTCTCAGGAGGGTGTGTGAGCATGTTCTCGCATACAACATCGTTGGCAGAATCAAAATGCCCTTAGTTGAAACCTTGTACCTGCCCGACTGCTCAAGCATCCGTTTGATTAGAAGATGATTCATGCGGCGCATCTCTGGAGGAAAATCATCTGATCGAAGAACATTCACAAACCGCAGCAAGGTTTGAGAAAACAGATAGGATACGTTCTTGCCGTTCCAAATGTCATAAAGCAAGATACACCCATTGGATGAACAGACCCTTTGAGCCTCACGCAGAAACTTGGCCTGGTCCCTAAGATACTTCATGACCCTGATCGAATACACAAGTCCGAACGATCCGTCACGAAAAGGGATATGCTCCATATCAGCAAGAACGACATCTGTTTTTCTCACTCTCTGCTTGGCCGTTAGAGCCATGTTGGGTGACATGTCCAGGCCGATCACGCCGTGTCCTTTGGACGTGACTATGAGGTACCTCCCCGGCCCGCAACCCACATCTATCCCACAATCGAACTCCAGACTACTGATGATCTTGAGAATCGCCTCGCGCTCCATGTCTGCCTGAACTTTCAAACCGAGGCTACCGTAGCCGCGAAGTGTCCCGTAGAAGGACTCTCCATCAAAGCGGTTTACTATACCTCTCTTATAATGATCATAACCTGCCTGACGTGTCATTGCCACCCCTCCTAACTGAGCAATCATATTCAGATGATGTTCATCGGACCTTATGCTCCGCTTGTCCGACCAAATGGGCTAACCTGACTAGGGTCTTTAGCTATAGTATTAGAGACGCTAAGAAACTAACCTGCCTATTGCCAATCTATCGCCGGTAATGCTGAGCGAGTCCGAGTCGAGCCCACCAGCATGGGATCCTACGCTACTGAATATTCTTAGACCGAAGACGTCGCTATCAGCGACAGGATTACTCGCTCTTCACATCAAGCTCAATTTGCCACACAAAGAATCCCGCAGCCGCTACAGCAAAAGCAGTCATACCAACCTCGTCAAGCCGCCAATTGAAAGGGAAAACATTGACATGAGAGAACGGTGCCACGACCCATCCAGGATGCGTTACCTGAATTATCACAACATACACCCAAACAAGAAGACCAAAAATAAATGCCGTCAACGCCACCGCACGCAACAACCCATGCTTACGAATCTTCAAACCATCACACCTAACGTCCCAGTCAACAATATGCTCGTTCCACAGGGACACATACTTAATTCTGATGACATCAGGTTGACGGGTGGTCTAGGACTTTCGTCCGATTTTTCCGGGCTGTCGGGGCACAAAATTTATCCTGTTCTAGACACACGCACCCATTCGATACCTACTCAGACTAAAACAAGTAGAGCCACAGACCGACCCGCACGACAACGCACACAACCCTTCCATTTCTCTAGTCGTTGCTTTGAAACAAAAAGAAAGGGCTGTTCTGTTACTCGGGTACGATGAGCCGCGAGAAAAGATCGCACATTCTGCTGAAACGTGACCCGAGCATACTCCGAAGTAGGTCGATGTCGGCCCTGCTTATCGCCTTCAATGCCCTCATCCCAAGAGCAAGAGATGAGACAACGGTTTGTAACCCGAGATAGGATACGCCCCTGGCAGCGGAAAGCGAGTTAGCCTCTTCTTCCAAGTTTTATTCTCCCGAAAACGTAGATAGCTCGTCGGCTTGATCATCAACCGTTAGATATCAACTGACAGAGGCGAATTACCTAATCACGTTTATCCCCCATGTGAGATAGACCGATCATATCTGACGATCCAAGACACTTCCTGTGTAAGGACTTGAGTGGCCGTGGGGGCGGGTCCCCACTAGGGCTATATCGATATTCTGGCTTTAATCGCTTGAGTCGGAAATGCCGCGAATCACCTCTTCGCTAATCCTCACCGGCGCGATCTTAATATCCGTGGTAGTTATTTCCATGCACTACTCTCGAGCTCAGTTCAATCCTACTATGCAAACAGGTTTTAGTCAAGCCTTGGTGGCCGTAAATAATGCTGAAGCTGCAGGAGCTACTCCAAACGAAACTGCCCCGCTGGTAGCTTTTCTCAATAAAGCGCTTGAGATGAACCAAGAGGCATCCAGCCTACCTGCCAACCAAACTGACCAGCGCAATGCCATAATATCAAGCGTAAACCAGATTCTGATGAATGTTACCAATCAAGCCCTCGTTCTAACTAATGCATCAGCCCAAAGAACCTACACGAGCAAGGTCATAACATACCTCAGCGGAATAGTCGCAGTAGCTATCGGAACGTTTGCCTACGCACTCGGAGTGCAATCTTATCAGAGATATCGGATCAAACGAACTTTTCAAATGAGGGTTAAAGCGAAGTGAAGTTCACATCAACACAGAATAAACGAACGCTAATCGCTGTTTTCATCGCCCTCCTGGTCATCGCGGAAGCTATCACCTTTGTGGCAACCACCCCACGCCCACAAGAACAATTCTTCCAAGTCTACATCCTCGGCTCAAACAAACTTGCAGCAGACTACTACCCTCAAAACAACCCCAACCTTCACTTATCCTCGCCCATCTCATGGTATCTAGGTGTAACGAACTTCATGGGAAACCTGCAATTAGTAGAGATAAGATTGAAGTTAGGAAACGAAACCACGGCTCCTCGCAACGACACTAGTAATACTCCTTCATCGGCGCCCGAACTAATAGCATTCGACCGATTCCTAATGGACAACGAAACCTGGGAATTCCCATTCGTCTGGAGCATAACCAACGCCACTGCAACAAGTGGATCCACCCGCATTCTCACGGCAAGTATCAACAATGAAACTTACGTGATTTCAAATTGGTCCGCAACTAACGGCTATAACTTCCGGATCATTCTTGAACTCTGGGTATGGCAGACCAACACAAATGTGTTTGAATTTGGTTGGACTAACAATGGAGAAAAGCAAACAGCATGGCTTCAGATCTGGTTCAACATGACCAATCCTACTAGTCCTCCACCGCCAGCCTGATCCAACTAATGCTTTCTCTAGGCAAATCGACGGAATAACTCTTCCTGATTAGGCAAGTACCGATAACATAACGGTGGCGGTCGGTGCAATTCTCAGCTAGAAGTTCGCTAATAGAACTGATCATAAATATAGATCGGATACCGAGTTCCAAAAGGAAGTATTGACCTGGAGTTGACCCAAGGTATTTCGTTAAGGAATCTGCCTTGCGACAAGACGTGTTGATCAAGTAAGCGCGTGTTTCCTTAGCAGCGCAATCACGTTCAGCGCCATAGTGGTTAACGTAAGCGAAATCACAATCGGGGTGAGCGTCATTCCCCAAGGTGTATAATTGAGGATTGCGCCAACAAGCGTTGCCAAAGCCAAACTCAATCCGAAACTCAACGCGACTCTTTCGACTGAATCCAAGTCACGGATTCCGAACAACGCTTCAACGGCTGCGAATCCCGGAATAAAGAGAATGAACACCGCTCCGAATACCCATCGGACCACAACAATAGGGAACTCTGAGGGGACGAGGTAGATAGCAAGAATTGCCCCAAACGATGCTACCGCGGATACGTAAAAACACAGGTTTAGCTCCCACTTCCACAGGAATCGTACTAACGTCTCAGATGACTTGGCTGCTTTCAAGTCGACTTTACCCTCTGCAGCCAACCGCAAAACTAAGTCAGTTATTTGACGCTCAGTCGGGGAGAGATTGCCACCCTGTAGCCCTTCGTAAAGTTGTTCAACGCTGATTTCCCCTTTTGTTGCAAGATAATCCAATATGCTGTCTTCCATCGTGTCGGCCCTAAGAGCATTTTCGGAGTCGCTCGCCAAGATCTCAATACTCAGGTACCTTAAACGTGTAGTGTGTTACTTGAAGAATCTCATTGTCATCAGAAGATAACGCCAAGTCTCCATCGCTAGAGTTCGGGTTCACGCTGCAGTTTCGCAATTTACTCCAATTGCAGATAAGTTGCCCGAAATGGACGCGGTGATTGCGTAATATTAAGTGTCGGCGTAGAAGTTGCCGCTACTCGACGTGTCGCCAATCGTGCCAGATGTCAAGACGGAATGACCTCTTTAGAGTCGCATCACATTGGGAGTATCTTGAAAGTTGGGGTGCCACTGTAGGTTGGAATCAGATTGTGTTGGGCAGGAACGAAGATGATTGCTCCCGTTGCGTACGATACTGCGGTTCCGTCAAGTGTCAACCCTGTTATGCCTGTGGCTGAAGTTACCACATAGTTCGCATCGTAAGAGAGTAGAGGAAATGCAACTCCAGTTCCCGGCAGAGTTGGGCTGAACGGAGATTGAGGATTGTAACCCACATTGTTTCTGATGACCGTGCTGGTTCCGCTATTGTTAAGATTGTTTGATGCTCCGCAGCCGGGATTCAATACGAAGTTATCATGCACTTGATTTCCGGTAGCGCCGCTTTCAATCTGAATCCCTATACACCAAGAATCAACTTGGTTTTCGGAAACAATGTTATGGTTGCCGAACACGTCAATCGCAAGACCACCTGCGTAACTTGTAAGTGTGTTTCCTTGAACAGTTGAATTGTTAGCGTAAAGATCTATTCCATGCGAATTGAGACTGGGTTGGTTAATCACGTTCCCAATAATGTTGTTATGACTTGGGATAACCCCCCCAGTATTTGCGTCAGAAGCTACGCCTGCAACTGATGGTCGATAAATGGTGCAACCCACGCAGGCGCTACTGCTCGTCACCATGGAGACTCCAACACGTCCGTTTCGCACTGTCACGCCCACGGCCGTCAAATCTAAGCAGGTATCCCCAGTCTCATCTCCAAGCATTACTCCGGTCCAACCGTTTACTCCTCCTGGGTTTACGGGCATAATAACTGTACCACCGATCACGGAGCAAGAATAGGAGTAGGAGCATAGCTCTATCCCGAAATTAGCTGTGACCGCACCTGTGAATATTGCGGTACAGTTCACGACTCGACATCCAATACTTGGAGTGCTTGCTGCTCCACCATAAACCTCAAAAGCAGCAGAATACGGCCCACAATCAGTTGCCTTGCAATCTACCGCATTACAATACAAGCAACCGGATATTTCTACGGCTGACCCGTAACAAAGAGAGAACAGACATTTCTTAACATCTACGCCGTTGCAATACCATAAGTAAAAGCCGAACGAACCTCCACCTTGATAAGTGTTGCAGCCGTAAACATCGTCGATAAGTCCATCGGTCACATTCTTCAGTTGAATCAGCACGTGACCTGAAGCAAGTTGGCCGTTACCATTCACTTGACCACCCTGTATCTCAATCTGTACGTCGCCTCCTGCCTGATTCGAATTTCCAATCATATACGCCATATCAACGCTGGCCGTGATTCTTCCTTGAATTTCGAAAATGGTGTAGCTGGGGACATTGATTGGAGCTGTAATGCTGATGTCTCCCACGATGACTACCCTTTGTTTGTATGTTCTGCCCGAAGTGAGTCCAGCTAAGGCATTGTTAATCACGGTCGCAGCATTGGAGCCTGAATATGGGGTTAATCCGCTGTTGGGGGCTGGTCGAGCGTAAACTGTGTTTCCAATCAATTCAATGACATAACTTGCAACTTGTCGTGTGACAACAATAGTTTCTACTCCGCTATCATCCATTATGTATGGCATCTTGTCAAGCGTCTTAGCCGAAAGACGCAATCTACCAGATGCAGGTGCAGTTTCACCAGTCCCATCTATGAACTCTACATAATTAGTAATCTCGCTCGCAACTTGGGCCGCTGTTTCTGGAACTGATCCAAAACCGATTAAGGCTGCACCGCCGACTGCACCCACCGCTAGAAGCTTTGCAAGGCAATCTCGGCGCGAAGGAAGCTTCTCTGAATTCAATCTAGTTCACTCTTGTTGTCGCACGGCATTTTTCCATTCCCGTTTGACCTTACCGAAGGCAGTCAAAATCCGATAAGCTGTTAGAACTGTTTGTTGTTAGAAAGGTTAGAGGGCGGGAACAGTAGTGCACTAATTTATGTAAATTGGTATTTTTCAGCCAGTTATCGTAGACTCGTTCCCCGCTTTTGTAGTATAAGTGCTTGAAACTTAGCCATCCGTGTCTCTGACGACTCGTAACATGTGTTTTCAGATTCCAACATCCGACAAAATTTTTTCAGGAACAAGGGAGCTGCCTATCGAACGGAGGCTTGACGACTATGTTGCGTGCGAAGCTGGGTTTTAGCATATGTGCAAGAAAAAACTCTGATTGCATTTTTCCAATGATTAAGACGACGCAAATAGCAGCTGGATTTCGAAGTAGTAGACGCATTGCTCTCTCGTTTAAACGGCGGTTGGTACTTTGGTTGCCGTCTATAGTGGTTTCTGAGCGCGACAACCAAACAATTGATTGTTTGGCCTGCCTGACCGAAATCTTAGTATCAACCGAAAGTAACAAGAAGGAACTCTTAATCCATCGTCCGTCAATGTAACGGTTTTGCAGATTCTATCCGCTGCGGTTAGTTGACGGAAACTTCGTTACTCGATATTCACGGGGGCCTATCAGTATGTCTCATATAGTAAGGACGGTCATTCCAACGGGCTTATCTCAATCACCGAAGCGCGTTGAAGAGGTCAGACAATGAGGCATTTCGATCAAAGGGTCTCCCTATTCTTACTGCCCTTAGGAGGCGCAGTAGTTTTTCTCAATATTCTTCTTGCTCCACCCGAAAAGACTGCAATCGTGGTTAGCGTTATCGGGTTGTTTGCACTGCTGGCTGGTCTCTATTGGGTAGGCGGAAACATTGACGCTAAGTTACCCGGATCGAGCCTTTTCCTCTTGTTTGTCTTGGTTGTCTGCGTTCTGATTAGCGTATTGCCTCCGGGGTTAACTCCATCTCTAACGAGTCCGATCACCTTGTCGATCGCACTCCTAACATTGCTCCCTCTCTCACGTTCGAAAAACATTTCGGGAGTTCACATTGCTTTACTTGCAGTATTTCTTGGGACCCTGGGCTCGTACGAAGTGCTCTATTATTACCCACTAAACCTCGGGATAGATGCATGGTCGTATCTTGCCGGATCATCCGTTATTGTTCAGACGGGACACTATTCCGCTACTACGCTTCCGAAGGCAATAGATGTGTACTATTCACCATTTCCAATTATGTCAATCGCACCATCAATGTTCGCGACCATCACTGGCCTTGACGTCACGATGTCCCTATTTCTTTTCCCCGGGTTGCTCATAGTACTCCAGCCATTATTCATTTTTCTCCTTGCACGATCGATGTTCGGAATCGACGCTGCTCCACTTTCGGCTTTGACTGTAGTCAGCGAGGCCGCGGTTACTCGATGGATAAACGCACCACTTGCTGAATCCGTAGCACTCTCACTGATGCTGCTTGTCTTGCTGGTTCTAAACGGCCGAATGTCGATCGGCCGGTTGTTTTCGATCCTAATTTTGTTTCCAGTACTAGCTGCTTTGCATGGAGTCGTTGCCTTGATGTCGGTTTTCCTCTTCTGGTTCCTCATTCCAAGGAATAGATTAGGTAAGGGAGCGGTGCGGATACTGACTCTTGTCTTCCTAGGGTATCTCGCAATAACCGCTGGAACAATTAGGTTGTTCTTAGGGGGTTCATCCCTGCTGTCTGGCACACTCGGATCCACATTCGGCTTTAGCTCCACTACGCCAACACAAGTTCTCTTTGCCGGATCGAGTTCTGGCCTGCCGTTTATCTGGTGGGGATTTCCAGTAGCATTAACTCTGATTCTATTTTTCTTAGACCGTAAAAAAGCCGCAAACTGGATCTATTCAGGTTTGGGTTTGCTTGGTTTGTCATTCGTGGCCAACCTGATTGCTCCTGGGACTAACATCGACAGATATGGAGGTCTAACTGCATGGCTCATCCTCGCAGTCGCGAGTGGTCGGGCACTCAGCCTTGTGACCAAGACTCCTCGTCAAGCTTTGTTAGCTATTCCGATTCTAATGTTAGTGTTCTCTTCTAGCATGATAGATCCAACCATATCGCCGCAATACGGAATCGTGCACGGGTATGTCTTACCTACCTCAATCGCCGATAGAGAAGCGCTGAGTTGGCTGAGTACTAGTTATGTGCACACGGTCGGCTATATCACAGTCACGAATGATTATGCGCGTGCATACCTTCTGTTTGCTCAGTTTACGTCAGGCTCTGATTACAATCGCTACATTGGTGCATGGAACCCACACTATTTGTTTCTTCCCGGCAGCTCGAATGTCCTTTTTGCGAGATCAAGCGACTTTCCAACGGAACCTTCTGGAGTTTGTGCGCCTTCTATGTTTCTGACTAGCAATCAAAATGCAAAGGTAAACATTGTCTTTAGCAATGGCTGCGGCATAGTTGCAGGGTCTCCGTAATCGCCGACGTGGATTGGTCCCTTGCACCGATCTCGCAATGGGGAGGCCTTCTCGTTTCCATTAAACGATTAAATCTGCAAGCTCGAACATTCGAACGGCATTCAGTTTCATTAGGCATTAATCTGCACCGATAGTGTTCCGTATTGCATAGAGTATAGCAGCGTCCGACTCAGTCTGGGCATTGCCCAGACCCCTGCGAGTCCACTTTGAGCGATTCATTTCCTCCTATCAGAGTTTTCATCATTTGTTGATGATTGAGGAGTACACTCGTTCTAGGGAAACTCCAACTGCTTGCGGCGAAAACAATCGATTAGCCAATCGCCTATTTCGGGTACCCAAAGCATGCCGTCTATCTCGGTCGTTGAGAAGAGAGCATGCTGAATCCGCCATCTCTTCGATAGAATCACACGCTAATATTCCCGATTCATTCAAGTAAGGGAGGAGCCCACAACACGCTTCTTTTGTTGCCACGATCGGCCTCCCAGCGACCATAGCTTCCACGAGTCGACTGTGTAATCCCATGGTCAAGTCATTCACAGGTAGGATTATCAAATCGGAATTTAGCAGATAGTCGTATGGGTCAGTGACATAACCCAAGTTAATGATGGGGGCCTGTAAGTTTCGCAATCTCTCAGACCCCGGACCAGCCACAAAAACCCTAAGCTTGTATCCTCTCGCTTGCATCAAGCTGGTTATCTCAGATAGACGTGCAAGTTCGCGTGCGGATCGCTCCAAGCGAAAATTAGCGTGGAAGAAGATTCTCCACTCCGAACGCTTTTCAGGGGGTTCCAACGAATATGCGTCGTTTTTTAGATGTGACACACAGTTAAGAACTACAGATACATTCTTGTGGTATCTTTGATCAAAAAGTACCCGTAACTCCTCAGTAGGGGTTACAATTGCATCCGAGAACCTCAACACAAGTTTTTCGTAGATGACAAAAGTGAGCCACTCCCACAAGGGTCGGTTCAATCCCGGTTCATGGATCCGCACGGATGCGGACCCGTGCAGGTCCGAGACGATTGGCACACCGAGCGATCTTTTGATCAGCGGATAGACAAGGCAGTTCATGGTGTGGCTTGTAAATTGCAGCACATCAATGTGGGACCCTCGAGATATTGCCTTTAGTTTCCTAAGAAGTCCAAGCGCGAAAATAATTGAGCATACAGGTCCGGGTTTAATTGCGAACGGGCACACATCAATATACTCAGCGCCAAGTGATCTTGCGAGGCTGACCTCAGCAAGATTCTTTCCGTTTGATCCAAATATCGTCACTTGATGTCTTCTATTTACTAACGCCTTGACGAAACCCAGTGTCCGGGCAGATGTCCCTGTTTGAGGCAACAACTCGTAACTGGCTATTGCTACTTTCAATTGGCACCAGGGCGTCTTGCGATCGATTCATTCTGACTATTCAGGTTGCATTTAAGCCGCTTGATTGGTATCGGTGTTTGATTCATCGATTGAAGAGGAGTCTGTTGGTACGCCAGCTCGAAACGTTCATGCTCTTCGCTAGGAAGACCATTCTACCGTTGTCGAGACCAGTGATTTCGGGCATACGCCACCTTAGGTGGCTTTCGAACCCAACTCCGATGCGATATACTACGTATACGTAGCGGAGGTAGATGCGTCTGAAACTTGCATTCGAATCCGGATACAATATAGGACCCTTGGTATGCTCCTGCTCAAGATGAAATCCTCGAACACATTAATAGGAACTGATCAATCGTTCAAAGTCGGGATTATATTTTGGAATTCCTGGGTGAACGAAAATGGTCCGATCGATAGCTCTCGTGGGATGTGGGGCAGTAAGTCAATCATACTATGTGCCAGCCTGCCGCAGTATCCCCGAATGTAGAATTGAGTGGTTCATCGACAAAAACGCCGAAAGGGCCAAAGAACTGGCGAAAGACTATGGGGGTGGTCGAGTGACATGCGACTACAAGGAAGCCATTGAGAACGTAGAAGCCGCTATCATAGCCCTGCCAAACCACCTACACGCAGAAGTGACCATAGATTTCCTCCAAAAAGGCCGCGATGTACTTTGCGAGAAACCGATTGCAAATAATAGCTCAGACGCCACGAGAATGGTTGAAGTAAGCAATGCGCAGTGGGACAAGGCTCACGATAAACCTCATCAGACGTCGGTACAAAAGTTTCAAAATTGCAAAACAAATGCTTAATGCAGGGATCCTCGGCAGAGTTATCCGGGTGACGTGTCAAGAAGGACGCATTTTCAACTGGCCACTCTCGTCGATGGATCTACTCGATCCAAAGCGAGCCGGCGGCGGGGTCTTGATGGATTGGGGAACCCACGACTTGGATATTTTGAGGTGGCTGTTTTCAGGCGAGCTCGAATTGGCCTCATATGAGGATGACTCACTCGGCGGTGTCGAAGCAAATTGCAGCTTGAACCTGAGGATCAAGAATGAACACGCCGAAATACCATGCCAGTTATTGCTTGGTAGGAGTAGAATATTGCCAAACAACGTCATCATATCAGGAGACCGATGTTCTCTTGAGATCCGTCAGGATGACATCAACGGCGTTTATCTGCGAACTGGAGGAAGCGTTCACAGGATCGAACCTTCGGTAGAAGAAGAGAACAAGGTTCTCCAAGGCCTCGACTACTTTGCTGAGCAAGTGACGAAGTTCCTTGACAAATCTTCAGACGATTATACCCAAGGCGCCGACGCGGTTAAGGTTCTTAAGTTCATAGAGAATTGTTACAGAACTAAACACCAAATGACATTCGCTTGGGAGCACTTTCGATCTAGTCCGTCAAGCCATTTGACGCCGTCTTCTGATGTTGGGACCATACTCGTGGTTGGCGCTGTCCGGGTTCTTGGGGACTAGACTGGTAGAGAAGTTGTTTGTTGACATGGCTTTGAACGTGAGAGCTGCTGTCCATCATCCCGGCGCCGCAGCGAGACTCGCTAGGTTTCCTGTACAGTTTGTGGAATGCGACGTTCTAAACCCGCAACAGGTTGAAAAAGCTGTGGCGGGGTGCGACATAGTCATAAACTGCACATCCGGATCTGACGAAGTTGCCGTGAAGGGCACTCTTAATCTAATTGAATCAGCTACGAGACATCATGTGAAGAAATACGTTCATTTGAGCTCAGCAGCCGTACATGGATTCAGCCATAGAAAATCGGTAGTTTACGAGACATCCCGATTTGTGTTTTTCCCCAGAGGCTACGAGAGAGGCAAGATCAAATCTGAGAAATTGGTTGCAGATCATGCTCAGTCGCTTCCTTCCGTGATTCTGAGGCCGACATTGATTTACGGTCCATACTCTTCAAGTTGGACGTCTGGGATCATCTCAAGAATTCGAGACCATCAGACCACTATTGTAGAAGGGCAAGGGCTAGCCAATCTGATTTACGTTGACGATGTGGTGGACGCGATAATCTATTCGATCAAGAATGATGAAGCGAATGGTGAGATATTCATAGTCAATAACGACCAGCAGAATGTATCATGGGCGGAGTATGCTCGAGCATACGCCGAACCACTTGGAATCATGCCTGTCACGTCCCGAGAATACAACCCTGATCTGCGAAGAATGAAAGCTACCTTTTTGATGCTGCGAGACTCCTTAAACATCATGGTAAACGTGCTGAAGTCCCCTCAATTCCTAGCCTTACTTGCTCAGGTTCCCGTCTTTGTCAAGGTTGGTTCTATGATCATCAAAGGGAAGAGAAGGGAGACCATTGAAACCAAAGTTACATCGGAGACAAGAATATCACCGGCCAACCCTAAGATTCTTCTCGATTACGAGGGGACTAGCAAGCAATTCTACAAGTTGCTAACGTGTCGAGCAACTTTCTCCGCTTCGAAAAGCAGGAAGGTCTTGCATCTTGAACCGTTAACTCCAATTGAAGAGGGGATTGCAAGAAGCATAGAGTGGGCGAATTGGGCTGGCTATTACGGGTAAGTAGCTCAAATCGAGCAATTCAAAGCCGAAGTCACGAAAGTTGGAAGATTTTTGCATCGATAGTGATTCGAAGGCAACTTAGTATGCAACAAGTAAGTATCATAGATAACGAACTTGCATTTCGAACTCAGTGAGCATTTGGAGACTAACCGTCGCAAATTGATGCTCCAAGTAGAGAGGATTGGATTAGGTTATCCCGATTGACCAGAATCAGGTATCCATTTTTCAATCCATTTCCCGAACAGCAAGAGTCTGGCCCTATAGAGTCTGTACAGTCGATTATTCTCGACAAGAGCCCGTTTCTTAAAGAACGCATGCATTTCTGGGCTTAGAGTCCTTAAGTAATCCAGCGAATAGGTGAGATAATCCTGGTATTTCTCGTTTAGAATCCATTCTAGTATTGGCGTGGCAAAACCGTGTTTCTTTCTCCGAACGATTTCTGCAGGAATTGTATCTTCAATTATCGTTCGCATGAATTTCTTTGATCGAAACAATCCTACCTGCCACTCGATGGGAACTCTCTGAGAGAATTCGACAATTCTATAATCTAATAAGGGACACCGGATTTCGAGTGAATTAGCCATAGACACTCTGTCTGTTTTAGCCAAATAATTATCGGGGAGGGTGTTGAAGAGCATGTCGTACTCGCGTAGAATTTGGGCCATAGATGTTGATCCTAGGCACAAGCCTAATTTCTCAATCGACCACTGCTTTGCCACTTCAGGATTAGGTATCTCTCCTTCCAACGCTTGAGCATAGAAAAGGGATGGGTCGCGTAACGACGCTCGAAATGCTTTCTTGAGAAGAAAGATCGAGACGTAGCCGTCGAGGTTTCGTCTTGCAGGCATCTTCGACAGGACGGCTCTCATAGACCGAGGGATCCTTTTGAGGAGATCCAGCCTGTAGCCTGCTACGTGCTCAGCATATCCTGCAAAGATTTCGTCACCCCCGTCCCCGCTTAGCGCCACTGTGACCTTCTCGCGAGCCTTCTCGCACAGTAAATGGGTAGGAAAGCATGCCAGATCTGCAAGAGGTTCATCGAATAGTGCTCCATACTTGGACAGGCGCTCTTCAAAATCTCTCTCTCTGAACATGTAATGATGGTGATTTGTCCCGAACCTTTCGGCTGCGATTTTGATGAATGGTGTTTCGTCGTAACTTCTTCCATCAAATCCCACTGAGAATGTGTGCAACGATTGTGGATCCGTAAACTTACTAGAGTAAGCCACAATGGTACATGAGTCTAAACCGCCGTCAGAAAAACTCCGACTGGCACGTCCGCAATCATACGGAGTCGTACTGCGTCTTCAAAAAGAGCTCGCCCTTCTTGATTTAGGCGGTTGCGATAGTATGCTGGATCGTAACGTGGGAGTGAATAATAACACATTGTCTTCACTCGTTGGGTTGTCAGGTCAAAAATTAGGTTCTGTCGCGCCTCAAGTTTGAACGTGTTTCTGTAGATTGCGTAAGGCGCAGGGATGAAACCTAGCGTGAAGTACAGATTTACCCGTCAGGGCTAATGTTCGCCATTCTGTTGAGATGCAGATCTTCATGTACTAACAACCCTCTGATTTCGGAGCTGAAGATGAATTTGCCGTTTTTGTAATAGTAGTAGAACGGCTTCTTACCCATTCTGTCCCTAGAGCAAAAGATCACTTGCTTGGTAGGGTCGTAGATGGCGAAGGCCCACATGCCATTGAAGTCTCTTACGCAATCGATTCCTGACTCTAAGTAGCTAGCAACTACAACTTCCGTGTCCGAATGTGATTTGAAGCTAAAGCCGATTAATTCTAACCTACGACGCAATTCACTACAATTGTAAATCTCACCATTGAAGACGATAACCGCGGTTTTGCCATCGTGCGAGTATTGCATTGGTTGACTGCCAGCTTTGCTGAGGTCTATTACGGATAGCCTCACGGCGCCTAAACTTACGTGATTATCTGAAAACGTGCCATCGTCGTCGGGACCTCTGTATTTGACGGCTCTGTTCATTGACTGAGCCAATCCAGGATCCGAAAAGTTGAAGCCGTTTATTCCGCACATGCAACAAACCCTCCGCAGTCGTGCTAGATAACTTCAAACTAGTTGATCGTAGACTCTTAGATACTCATTAACTAGGGTTTCCCAATTGCGGCTCCTTTCTATGTAACGATGCGCATTTTTCCCGAGCCTCGAGCATTCTTCTGCGCTTGTCAAGAGTACACGAATTTTCGCAGCCAAGTCCTCACAGCTTTTGGGTCTCGCAAGCAAACCGTTCTGGGAATCCACGATATACTCGCGTGCAAATGCATAATCAAAGGCCACCACTGGCCTAGCGAGCGCCATGGCCTCCAGCGGTGAAATTGGTTGAGCCTCACAGAGGCTTGGTAGGGCGACCAATCGGGATCTGCTAATTTTCTTGAGTAACTCGTCGTGCATCACGAAACCGTTCATAGATACATTGGTCGCTAAACTCAAGTTGGAGACAAGTTGTTTCACCTTTCTAGTTAGGGGTCCAGTGCCGCAAATTTCGAGTCTAAGGTTTGGGAATTCACTGATCAAAAGGCTCAGCGCTCGTATCAAATAGAGCAATCCTTTGTTCCACTCCAATCGACCATAATAAAGCAGCAAGTTAGGATCCTGATCAATCCTGTTAAAGGTAGGTAATCTCCGGAAATCTATTCCGTTGCGAACCACTGAAACGGTACGACTTACGCGATGCATTGTCTTCAGATCGCGAAGTGTGCAAGAACCGCAAACGAAGATATGATCAGAATGCTTCAAACAGCCCTCCGTGAGCGCTTCGTTGAGAGGGTACGCCACTCCATGAGTAAGCAAGTCCCCGATAGTCCACTCGGAAATGGGAGACCTTGCGAATACTTTCAAATCGCTGAGTGCATTCCCATGAATAGTTGTAACGAGAGGACGGCCCCATACTGACTTGAAATTCGCCATAAGACCAAAGCCGAGTGCGCTCGTTGCATGCAGGACGTCAAACTTCGTGAGACGTTGTATGAATGATACAAGGTTGATCATTTGAAACCAAAGGTACCTCGGCGGGACTTGACGATACGGCAAGTGGACGATTGTAAGGTACGGGTTTAGATGATCGACTCGGTACCCTCTTGCCCTACCGCAAAATACTGTTGTTTCAATTCCTCGTTTGGATAGCGCGTAAGCCAGATCGAAGGAATAAGTTGCTATTCCTCCGATCGACAAGGGAGGAAAGTCGTCCGTGATAAGAGCAATTTTCAATATGTTTCGTCCATGTTCATTCTATACATATTCCCTTCAGGGCACTCATGCTGTCGTGATCGAACCTCGCTGCGTTGCGTGCCAGGCGCTACCTCTTCTCACAGAATAAAACAGTCCGATTAGAAGATAATATTCGTGAACAAGGAAACTCCAGAGTAAGTCAAACTTCTTTGATCGTTTACTTACAAGGTACAAACTTACAACAACCAGCGGAACAACTGGTAGTAGATACAGGGAGACGCATACCATCACAATGATCAATGCGACGAGCCCCGCGACAAAGAACAATGGAGAGATCATCATCAGAAGCCGCAGTGGGAAAATCAATCTGCCAAACATGCCGGACCTTTGACTGAACAATAAGTCAAGATTTGAAAACGCAGCTTGAATCTGGCGGGCTGCTCGTCGAGTTTTTTGCCTCAGCTGCTCCTTAACTTTAACAACGATGGGCTCACGAAAGATAATGGAAGGCACGCAAATGTAACGCAAACCTTTACGCACGATAGCGAGAGAAATATTTCCATCGGTTGAACCGTAATCCAACGGCATTGTCGGAAAGGCGGATCTGCGAATCATTGCGAAATTGGTGTAACCCGGAAATGTGGAATGGATGGCACTTTCTGTTACGCTCATCCTGTCATAAAAGTCCCTATAGGGCGTTTCAATCATCGCGGCGTTTGTCTGCCCTGATGATACCATCTCCATTCTAGATGTAACGCCTCCAATGTTTGGTAAGTTTTCAATGACTTTGATAGACTTCAATAATGCATCGTGATCAACTGTCACATCAGCGTCCGTCGTGACGATGAAAGCACCTTTCGCTTCATTGAAGCCTCGGTTATAGCAGCCGTTCACGCCTGTTCTCGATTCCATCGTTATCACTCTCCCTTGAAGGTTGAGCCTTCTTAGCGTCCGTTCTGCGAACAAACGCGTCTGATCTGTAGACGCATCATCAACAACAATGACTTCACGTTTTTCATGAGGGTAATCCATTTCCGCCACATCATTCAGTTTTGTTTCAATTACCCCTTCTTCATTATGGGCCGGGATGATGATCGATATTACAGGAAGTTCCTCAGTCTTCACCACGAGCTTCATCGTCCTTTGCAACTGTGCCAGATATTCAACGACATCGGCCTTTCTTAGCACAAGCAAGAAATACAGTGCGAAAACTGTTATGACAAACCCGAAACTGCCAATAGCGATCCATAATGCTGTGACCATCACTCCGGCTCCTTCTGGCGACAAGTCTACTCAACCAATTCCCGTTTTAACAAGTTGAATCCGATTTCAATGATCTTGAATTCTGAACCCGCATAACATTGTAATTAGACCGGTGATCTACTTCGATTTGGCCTCGCACTGACCTTTGTCAACCTCTCAGGGCCGAATTTTCTGATTTCACTGAAAGCGCGCTACGCAATAAGTTTGTTACCAGTATCAAATGCGAAAAGATTTGTAGGGAGTGTTGCCTAGATGAGATTCCGCTCATCTCACGGTTGTGCTGAGGGCGTTCCAGTACGACTCTGGCGTTCCTACGTCTATTCGTGTTTCGTGACGTCCAAGCTCCACCGCATACACCTTACCGCCGTCTTCGACAAGGTGCTCAATAGCATCTGTTAATTCCAATTCGCGCTCGGAATTCTTACGTGCCTGCTCTAAGCAACGATAGATCCTCTCGTTAAACGCATATAGGGCAACGACGGCCAACTTCGATTTAGGATGTTTCGGCTTTTCTTTAACGTGCTTCACGAGATATGTCCCCGGACATATTTTGTCGCCTTCAACTACGCCGTACTTACCGGGTCCTTGACTTTTTGCACATAAAAGACTGCATCAGCTTGGTAAGAATCAAACGCGGTCATTAACCTGCTAAAGCATCCGCCAGCATTTTTTGAGATAATCAGGTCATCTCCGGCGTGAACAATGAATGAACTGTGATTTGTAAAGGCTCTCGCACGAAGGACTGCATCACCGAAGCCAAGCGGTTCAGGCTGATTTATGAATACGATGTTTGACTTCCGAACTTTTTGGTAAAAATGTTCCATCTCCATGACAAGATGAGGCTTCGCAAGTTTCTTCAAGTTCTCGATGAATCCAGCATCCAGAGTGAATTGGTCCTCTATGCTTCTCTTCCCTCTTCCAACAATGAGGCAGAATTCTCGTAATCCAGCGTCATACAGCCTCTCGAACACGACCTGGACAATCGGCTTGAGAAAGACCAGCCCACTAGAGCTTCTTACGAAAACAGGCAGCATTTCTTTGGGCTGCTGTTTCGTAGCTGGTAGAAGTCTCGTGCCTAGGCCAGCGCTGGGAATGACCGCGATTCTAATCTGATTCATTGCAAAGACCTATGAACACCTATTCACGTACTCCTCTGTCCACACCTATGCGTTCGTTGATTTCCTCGACGGCCTTCAACAGTTTGGCGTCATACCCTAGGTCGGTTGCAAACTTCAAGAAAGCACGGAGATCTTTTGGCAAGCATTTGCCCCCGAATGCTTTGCCATGAATCGTCCCGTAAGTCCCTATGCGCGGGTCCATTCCGGCGACTCGAGCGACTAAGTCGGAGTTGATGCCTAGCGAATTACAGACATAGTATATTTCATTCCAGTAGGAAATTCGAGTTGCCAGGGCACAATTGAAGGCGTATTTTATCATTTCAGCGGTGACTATATTCGTACGGATAATTGGTCGATCCAATCGCTCATACAACCGTGCGAGCTGAGCTCCGGATTTTTCGTCCGACTCACCGATGACGATGAATGGCTCATCAGCGAACCCGCGCTCAAATGATAAATCGGTTGTCCATGACTTGTGTATCTCAGTCATGAACTCTGGATTGGCGCAAATTCCCAGTTGATCTCCTACCTTTCGACTAGAGTGTTGCTCCAGAGTTGGTATAACAATTCTTTCAATGGTCTTTGGCACAACTGTGCTCTTAATCACCACCAAATGGTAGGCGGCTCCGCCGTTCAGGCAGTTAGCCAATTTTATGGTTGCCGATTCAAGGTAGGTCAGATCGATCGCTCCGTTCACCGTAGGCGTCGGAACGCAGATGAATGACACCACTGAGTCACGTAGGGCATCTTCAATTGATGATGTTGCAATTAGGCCATCTTTTCGCAGTTTATCAATTCTTGCTGTCGAGACATCGTAAAACCTGACCTCATGACGCAGCTGGAGCAGACCCATCCCGAGGCTTGTCCCTACCACACCGGAGCCGAGTATGCTGACCTTAGTCATTGCCACCGATTCCGTCATTGAGTGTTTCGTGCTTGCCTGGAGTTTGAGTTATGCTTCGCAGTTTCTCAAATGTGTCCCGAGCGTGGTCTTCAGAGGATACCCCAACGGTTACTCCAAACAGATTAGGCAAGCTGCCGATATAACTGATGGCCTCGTTCAGCCTCAAGTAGCCTCCCGCCATGATGCTCATAGCAACGACGTTCTCATTCTCCATCTTCGACAGACACTCTTCACACGATTGCTTTGAAGGGTTCATTTGGAAACCGATTGAATTGAATGGTGTCATTACGAGGATGTCGTTGAGAGGCAAATTCATTTCATGTAAATTGCTTACAAGTTTTGGAAAATTGCGCGTGACAAATCCCGGCATGGCATGCCATTTCTCTCTGATGTGGCGAATGAACGACTCAAGTATCTCGATTGCTCCGAAACTGATTCCTAGATCTGTGATAACTTCGTGCAGTAGGACGCTCTTGATATTGTAGTTCCGTGGGATCTGGGATAGTTCGGAGTCTATGTAAGCCATCATTGCTCCAAGTGGGTTGAACGTCAAGGCGGAGATGCCGCCATGAACAACTAGTTTAGCTTTCTCGGTAACAGAAAGTTGTGATAATACATCGCTCATGAGCCCAGTTACACCCTTCTCATTAATCGTTCGAACATAACGAGCTGCATAGGGCAAGATCGGGTAGAATGCGAATTCCTCTTTGATCTCGTTCGATTCGGCAAGACTTCGCAATAGAGTGAAATTGCTTGGGTCAGCGGAAAATGTGAAACCGGTTGCGCCGCAAGAAGCGGCTTTTTCGATTACCTTTGCCTTATCCTGGGTGTCCAGGCGTCTGCTTCTTCCCCTCGCTTGGGATAGATGGCTGATTCCGAGGAATGAGTTATCCCCTATGAGTAGATGCTTCAACTCGCTCTCCTCCGGAAGTGACTTGGATCGCCTCTACAAGAAAGTTGACTTTTGCGGCCTCGAGGAAGTCAGGAACCGCCCGAGTTCCATGGTCGATTGCACTCAGGAAGGCTCTGATCTTCCGTTGTGTACTCTGGATTTGCTAAGAGGAAGGGGACTGAGGTGTCGAATGATTGATTATACAATATTTGTTCCTTCTGGTCTTCGTTACCAGGTTCGATCCTTAACTCGTCATCCGTAAGAATCATATTTCCTTCCTTTCCGTGGATTTCGAGCGTTATCTCGGGGAGTCTAAATCCTCGAACACTCCAACAAGCGTCCACATGTCCGCTCAACCCTGACTCGAAGTCTAGTATGGCATGAACATAATCATCAACGGTCTTGGAGTAGAGACTACGCTTCACGGCCGATACATAATTAACATCTCCAAAGAGCCATAATAGAACGTCCAGCAGATGCGGGGCCAAGTCAAGCAGTACCCCGCCAACTCCACTTCTAAACCTCCATGATGTCCCCTCGTGGAGTACGTCGGATGAGTAAGAGTACGCTCGGAAAAACATCAAATCTCCAATCAGGTTCTCGTCGAGCATTCGCTTCGCCTCGTAAAACAGAGGCGCGTATCTCTTCTGGAAGCCAACCATGTGCACTCCACGCGAATCCTTCACGGCTTCGCATGTTTTCTTGGCCAAATCTGCGGAGCTAGCCAACGGTTTCTCTACGAATAGGCTGAGGTCACGTTTAAGATTGGCAAGCTCGACAACGATGGAGGCGTGAGATTCTATCGGCGTCGTTATGAATACTGCATCTAGGTTCTCTTTGAGAACCATGTCGGCGCTATCCTCATAGAATGATACTTCTTCTGGCAGTATCTTCTTGGCGATCCTTGCCACTAATTTTTCCTTCTCGCAGATCGCTTGGACGCGAGAGTCTGGAAGTTGGTTTATGATCCCTCGTGTAGGACCCCCATTTTGCCTAGCCCTATTATTCCAACATTCTTCGTATTGGCCCACTCACGTGAAGGTTTGTGCAGCCGTCTAATAACGGCGTTGATGAACTACTAAAAATCGAGCGCATTCCGTATGGATTGTCACCTTAATCTCAGAATAAGAAAGAGGTCTCCGCTGTTATTGATGAGTTTATTGAAAATTCTTAGCCATTCAAACGTGTTCTCTATATTCACGATTTACGCTAATGTGCCCGATCCCCTTTGTATAACGTCCCTCCCCGAATGGAACGGGTATCCCAGTCTCTCAACATTGACCGAGGATTGGATGTGACTATTATTTCAAAAGAGGATGTCACTATCGTATTGCCTGTTCTCAACGAGGAGAAGGGCGTTTCTGCCGTTATTGATGAGCTCCTTGAGAAGGGCTACAGGAACATTTTGGTTGTGGACGGTTACTCGACCGATATGACAGTCCACGCCGCACGCCAGAAGAATGTCCCAGTTATCGAACAACAAGGCAGGGGAAAGACAGGAGCCATTCAGACGGCAATTGAGCATGTGTCCACCCCCTACATGTTGATTATGGATGGGGATTTCACCTACGACGCTGGCAACATCCAGAGATTTCTGCAAAATGCTGAAGGGTTCGATCAGATAGTCGGTGCAAGAAGCACAGGAAACATCAACCGTGTACATCAGTTCGGAAACCGGTTGATCTCTAGGGTGTTCAACACGTTGTTCGGGACAAATATTTCTGATGTTTGCTCAGGCATGTACTTGCTCAATTCGGAATCTGCTAGGCAGCTGGTGTTTCGCACTAAGGGGTTCAGCGTTGAGGTGGAGGTGCTCGCCCAAATGGGTATGCAGGGTAGGGTTACGGAGGTGCCGATTAACTATCGGAAGCGAATCGGTGAAGCGAAGTTATCAACGGTTGTTCATGGATGGGATATTCTGAAGTCAATCTTTTTGCTTGCTAGGCTCTATAATCCCATCTTTCTCTTCTCCATTGTTGCCTTCGGTGCCGCGGTTCCAGGTTTGGGGATATTGTCTTGGGTTCTCTTGATGTGGGCGGTTACTAGGGTGTTCCATAGTGGATGGGCATTGGCTGGGCTGATGCTAATGTTACTCGCCTCTCAAGCCTTCATAATTAGCACCATATCGATTCTTCTAAAACGAAGCGAGATCAGAATCGAGAAATTAGTTCGAACTGATATTGACCGTCGAGAATCAACTGAACTTGAAACGCGAAACGTGACGACTCAATAAAACTGAATAATCCTTATGGCATGCACCGTATAATGCCAATGTTTAGTGTGTAGCGTTGCAGCAGGTCGTAAAGTGCCAGATATGCGGGCTAGTTCCCGCCAAGACTAACGACATTTTATGCGAAGCCTGCTCCGCTGGTGTTGATCGGTACTCAAAATTACTTCAAACTCAGCGGAAGAAGACAAATGAATTTATGCTAATGTCTGAACCCACAAAACCTCGTACTGGCCCTGTTAGCTCCATATTCAGTCGAGGCCCAAGTCTTAATCAATCGGGTGCCCAAGTTACGCAAGGGCTGCTACAGCCGATACAAGATCTGAAGCTCTCGGAGCTCGAGACAGAGCAGCTTCTCACAGAATCTCAACTGGTGCGGAAACAGAGGCGCAATACGACGCTGGTCGGTTGTCTCCTGTTAGGAATCGGGTTAGGAGCCCTCGTAGCCGCCATAGTCTTCGCCTCAACAATCCTGACATTCATCGGTCTTGGGTTGACCTTCTGGGGCTCACTGACGCTTCTTCGTTCAACCGAAGAATTACGTTAGGTCAGATCTGATGAATGCCACGGCAATCTCCTCATTGAAGACGATCGATAAGATGATGATGGGTATGGGTTACAGGGAGAAGGGGGTCTACATTCCATCACACGATTCCGACAAGGCGGTTGTGTTCGTTCCCTCGGAACCATTCTCCATGATCCCGCAATTGTCCAGCTTCGAAGACGACCGAACATTCCTCAGCAGCCCCGCGGGGCTCTTGGTTCCACCACCCGGACTCGCGCTCGCAGGTTTAATCGAGAAGAAACTAGGGTTCAAACTGAAGAACTGTGGGTTAGAAGCCCTAGTGGAAGCCATTCCCAAAGTGCTCGTAGAAGACCTAGAGATCGTCAAGGATGTGGAGATTGAGGTCAGAGAAGATACCGTTCACTTCAAACTCCACGACTCAATTTACGCCGACTTTTGTGACGAAGTTCGCGACACTAGCCGACGGTGCGGGCTGGGTTGCCCAATGTGCAGCGCGCTTGCATCCATCCTCGCAATCGCAACAGGCAAACCTGTTCTCTATGAAGAAGATAAAACATCCAAGGACGCAAAAGTCACTGAATCAGTCTACCAAATAATCAACCGATCCCGACTCTAAGCGACAATTCCACGCATCCTTCTCAAAATTGGAAATTCGTTCAAGTCACCATCCACGGCCAAGTACAGGTACATCGAAGCTGCTGAGCGGCCTAACAGCCGCAACTAGCGGCCTACCTAAATTATTGACGAAGTGCTTCTTGAGAAGAAGAAAGGTCGAAGAAAGCGCTAGACGTTCGTACTGGGATTGTGTTGTCGGCGAGTAGTTCAGTGTCGCTTGGGAATAATTAGAAGGGATCCGGCGACTGCAAGTGCGCTCAACGTAAGTAGCAATGCTTCGACTGGAGATGTGGCATTTGGCTGGCTCGGGGTTGTGTTGACTGCTTGGCGAGTTAAGGGAGCTACTGGGGTTCCAGCTGGAGGTGCGCTTGTTCCGGGTTGCTGGCTTGTACTTGTCGTTGAGGGTGCGAATGCGAATGCGCCAATAGAAGTGTCGACGCTTGGAAACACACGGCCATTATCATCCGCTAGACCGTTGGCTTTGATGTATATTGTGATTGTACCTGAAAGCGACGTAGGAGGCGTGAAAGAATACGTGTAGGTTCCGGCACTAGTCTGCTTGAGCGTTGCGGTGACTGTTTGGCAACTAGTGTTGCTGCTGCAGAGGTCAAGGGTTACTTTGTTTGTGGATAGGACGACTGGTGTTCCGTCAGCGTAGAGTACGCTTATTGCTCCACTGAAAAGGCTGGGAGCAGCCAAAGCTGGTGCACCAGTGGTGCCCAGTATCGGTAACCCAAGGTTGCCATCGGCACTATTTGCGTACACTGAGCACGACTCCAAGAGCGAGGAACATTGTAACTAGAACTAATGCTAGCGAAGAGTTTTCATTTACGATCACACAAAACCATAGACACCTCATATATATAGGTTAACCAGTCGGTTCTAGAGCACCTATTCTTAAGAAAAATCAAAAGTTCAAACGAGTCCGAAATCGACTCGTTCTCACCTCCCACCTAGCAACGTGAATATGTTGTGAGGGTCTAGCACTAGCGGAAAGAGAGTGCGAAACGCGGCGTTGAACAGCAACAGAGCCAAAACCGTAACAATCATGGCGTCTAAAGTTCGATATTTCGGTAACGCGACAACAAGAAACAGAGCCACGATCAACCCCGCGACTACAAGAATCAACCTAAGATTGGGATCCCAGATCACGAACAATCCCACACCAATAGCGACGAATGGCGCCATGGAGAGGAGAGGTACGACTCTAGGCAGGATGCTTTTGGAGATTTGAGGAGTTATCGGTTGCTTTGCAATGCTGAGGCATTTCTCCATACCCAACGCGAGAAGGAACGGAAGTGGGGAGATGTATAGCATTCTCCAAATTCCGGTCGTACTCAGCGCTGGATTTGTTTGGTTGAGCCCCGATGGGGCTACAAGGATTGAGCCGACGCACCACACGGCGATCCATGCGATTAGGTAGTTTGCCATCATTCCGCGGCGTCGGGAAAGGGCGTACGCCCCCAGAAGGCTGAGTAGCAGAAGGGTTGGGGCAAGAGCGGGTCCTACAGTAACGAACATGTTTGCCAATGCGTCACCGAACGTCAGTAAACTAGCCGGATTAACAGGAGCGCTAATGTACAATTGAAGGGTGAGCGTAAAATCAGATCTGAGGCTTGGGGAGAGTGAGTACGCTGCTATTCCGATTGGAAGAGCAAGTACTAGTGAGGACACAAGCGTCCGAACGCAATGCTTACTCCAGAGGCTCTGCCTCGAAAGAATCGCTGTCAAGACTAAGGTTGTAACGAAGACACCCCAAGTCCACGGGTGTACGAGCAGAATTATCAAGGATAAGATGGCTAGGATGATGTAAGTCGTGATTTTCGGTTCATTGTTTGCGAAGTAGATTGCTAGGAAGAGCATCCAGAAGAGAAGTGCAACCCAATTAGCCTGGATCCCCACGTAAATTCCGAGAGTCGTTGGCAGCCAGAGCAGGGTGGAGATTGAGGTTAGGATTGCGAGTTGAAAGTTCCATCCCCCACGCATGGCCGCAAAGAAGACGGCAGTAGCAGTGCAGAATGCTAGAACGAGAGGGGCATACTTCACGAGTGAAATTGAGCTAACTCCGGTGGCTGATTGAATGAGGTAGAGGAACATAACGTAGACTCCGTGACTGGCTGATGTGTTGAAGGCTTGGGACGGTGTGAGGCCGACGAGGGCGTTGAGCGGCTGTAATGTACCTCCAAAAGTCATCCTCACCCACGACCCAAGTTTGTCCCGCAAGGTATGCGTAGAAGAAGATGATGATCGATACGATGGCGAAGAGATCCAACGCTGCCACAATCATTCTGAGGCTCGGCTTTTGCGGAGACGGCTGATATCGAACCACTAGGTGACTTCTGAACTTGGGGAGGCGTGGGATGAGTGGAATCCACAACCATGAGAACAACAGCAACAGCACAATCGGGATAGCGAGCGGGTAGAGGAAAAAGGTCAGGTTGGTTTCAAGCTGCGAGGAGAGGATCCCAACTCTCGCCTGAGGATTGACGGCCGCCGCTACCCAGTAGAAGAGGGACGCCCATTCCACCAAAACAAAAATGGAGAGCGCAGATGGGAGGATCTCTGTAATCACGACTCTACGAGACTCGGATCCTAGGACGTTCAAAGCAGCCGCACAGATCACAACGGCATAAAGGATTGGAACCCCCAGGGGATGGCTAAGGATTGCCAAAGCAATTGATACCCCCCAGAGCACGAGAATCCCTATTGAAACAGAGGTTGAGAATCTCTTCCAATCAACCGCAAATGTCCAAGGAACACTCACGCTTGAAATCAGAAACAGGAAGAAATCATATGGATTGGAAATTAGAATCGTCTGGGTTGTTCGCGGATAGAGGAGATAGTAGGGTATCTGCAGTTGGTTGAGTAGAACAAGTAGTCCTATTCCAAGGCTAATCCCAGCAGCCCAATGGCACAACTTGCCTCGAAGATCGTTCATGTGTACCCTCGGCCCCAAGTTCGCTTAAAGCGTTTGCACGGAGTACTCTCAAGTTGTGAGGAAGGTTATGGAGTAGTGTCCTAGTAGTGTTCGAGACGAAGGTCAGGTATTCCTGCGAAATGCTTGCTGTTTCGAGTCAAGAGCGGTTCATTGTTCTGTACGGCGATGCCGGCAATCATGGCATCCTCTGGATCAATCTTGGTTCCTTCTCTGCTTCGTTGGGCGTAGATCGCTCCACCTTTCGACGCAGATGCCGCATCAAGTGACAAGTGGGGTAGGGACTTGAGAACACTGAGAACCTTCTCCTTCTCCTCGCCCGCCTTTACGCTCAACCCCACGCCAACATACAGCTCGAAAATGGTGGGCGTTCCCACTAGAAGAGAGATTGAAGCGTCTGATAGATCCTTAGCCTTTTGAACCGCACCTGCATCCTGCTTCATGATGTCTATGATGAAAGTGGTGTCAACCAGCAACTCTACTCTAGGACTCCTGCTGTCTGACCGATTCGCAGCGAACTTCGCTTCCTGATTTCCTTCACGCGTCGCTCGACAGTAGCGACTTCTCTCCTGGATATTACTCCGGCGAGCTCAAGAACGGAGCTTTTCCGCGTCATTCGTTCGATCACGTCCGTGAAACTTTCACCCGACTTCTTCAACGCCTTGAGCATTTGATACGCCTCATCTGAAATGGCAATGTTCTTAGTGCCCATTTGATTTCTGTGTGTGTATGTGTGTGCCTCAATTTATCCATTTTGAAAGCAAATTCAATAGCCTTGCGGTCCGCGGTACTCGACCGTCGCCGTAGAGTTTGAAGTGATTGTTACTAGTAGGGTATCTGCGGCTGGTTGATGAGGACAAGTAGACCGATTCCGAGGCTAATCCCTGTAATCCAGTGGCATGACTGAGCTCGAAGGTCATTCATACCCAAAGGTCGCCCGCAAGTTCGTTTAAGCGTTTACATGAACCTCAGAAGTTCTGTAAAGTCTTCATCGGTTAGCTACCTTCACTTTCACTGTTAACTTTCGTCGGGTGAGTTGCGGCGTAGTTCTTTTGCGGGACGTTTTGGCAGAGTTTCTGCTTTGATTTGGGATATAAGTAACGGCATATCACACCGTTCATGTAAGGAAGCGCTAACTCGATTTGGGGAACGTCTACACGATAAGTGTGTTTGACCTTGTTCGACATACTACCAGTAAGCCTCCTTGTTCTGGGAATGATACTGTTAGTCGCTCCAGCCATTGGGTTATGCCTAGAAGCGTTTCGTGAGCACCCCTGATTTACCCGCATTCCGTATTAGCGTAAGCCACTTGAAAACCGTCGGACGACGGGTGGGGCTAACTCAAGAGGACTGCGATCGGTACACGACCACCACGGTGGAGGCTATTGAAGGGAACGTTAGCAGCAGTGATCTATTGTCCGGAGATGCCTGCGATACAACCGTGGGACCGGCGTTTGTCTGAATGTTCTCAACAGAATACCCCTCAGGTATCGAAATCAGTACCTGACCTGGCTCGTTCGAGCTGAGAGTCTGCGAGTAGATCAAGGACCCATTGTTCAGGTTGTAGGTGGAGGTTTGTGTGATCGGGTTGGTTAGGTCGCGGATGAACGGCCTCACCAGATTCTGTACGAGAACGGTGCGTGCGCTCCCGTTGTCGTTGAATAGGTCCATCGTGAAGCCTCCTCGAGCGTAATCCCACCACGCTGAACTGATTGAGTACTTGTCGAAGATGGTTAGGCTGTCGTTGATATATTGCGCCACGCCTGGAGCGTCAGCATACATTCCCCATTCACCAATGAAGACCGGCACATTCCACTCGTTTGAGAAGCTAATGATTTTCTGCATATCGACGAAAAGGGATGTGGGGTTGTAGGATGTCAGTGAGTCCTGGGGGTAGTGAGGCGCGTAGATTACATCGGGTAGCTGAATTGGCACGTCGTTTTCCCAAAGACAAATGTGATTTTGATCAACAGTTCGAATCGCTTCAGTCACGTTGACGAAAAAGGATGTTGGTGCTATTGAAGGTGGTTCGTTGAGCACGTCGTATGCGGCAATTGCCGACTCGTTACTGTATCTTGACGCCACGTGCTCCCAGGCCGCATAGAATCGCGTAAGCATGGACGGGTTGGAGGGTGAGGGGGTTGTTCCGTTCGGTCCTAGTCCTGAGAAGAAGTCGTTTAGAAATGCGTTTTGGCCGTCCTCGCTGTTCGGATAGCTCGCCACATCCAGTTCGGTATCCCTGCGCTGAAACTTCCGTTGCAGTATGCAAAGTGCGAGGACCAACATGTCTGATGCATATCCAATACGATGTATATGCCGTACTCCTTCGCCCACGAGATATCTTGGTCCACGAGGGTTTGCAGATAGGTATCGTTATACTGTCCAGGTTGCGGTTCCAAGTTTTCCCATGAGATCGGTAGCCGAACAACATTGAATCCCCAAGAAGCGATCGTCGCGTAGTCTGACTGATAATGGGGATGGATGCTTAGGATGGGGGGGACGTATTCGTAGCCGGTCAAGTCGACGCCTCGGAGCACGACGATATTCCCGTACTGGTCCACTATCTCCGTCCCATTTGTTCTCAACATCGACAATCCAGTTTGTCCGATCAGGGTGTGAGGAGTGTCTGTTGAAGACTCAATTTGGCTGGATGTCCCATTCGTGCTTATCGGGGAATGGTTCGTCCCAAACGTCAAAGCAACTACCGTGATGGCCACAAGGATTATTGTGGCAATGCTGGTTTTGTGAGATTTCCACACGGTCAAAGCGTCAGACCCTGGCTACTTGGTTCAATATAATATACCGCACACAGATATTGCCAACGCACTATCTGAGGGACGACGGGCCATGGATGATTTGGATGCTTTGAGGAAAGTGGCTTGGAACGTGTCTGGCGACATAGCAACCAACCTGTTCTTCCGCCCCCTGTCAATAAGGATAACACGACGGCTATCTCGGACTGCTGTAACACCAACGCAAGTCACAGAGTTACTTTTTACCCTTAGAATGATTGCGGCCGCCCTCTTTCTACTCCACATATACTTGGTCTCCATTCTTGCGGCGATCCTACTCTACTTCGCTCAAGTCCTCGATTGTGTGGACGGCGAACTCTCACGAGTCAACAAACTCTCAAGTGAAAAGGGCGGCTTACTCGACTACTTCCTAGACCGATTCGGCGACTTCGTCCTATACCTCGCCATAGCCGTTGGACTGTACCTTGCGAGCGGAAGAGTTGTGGCGATTGTGTTAGGGTTGTTCGTTATCGCATCAAACTCCCTAATGACCGATATGTGGCAGAAGGTGAGTAAAGTGAAGCGCAGTGCGGAACCTGAGTATGAGTACAAGAAGTCGACCAAGTCGTCCTGGAAGAGTTACCTGACATACGGAGGACCAACCAGCGTTATGATTCTCCTCGTAACCTCTGTTCTCAACCAGATCTTTCTAGGCATGTTGATCATCGGCGCATGCTGTTTCCTATATACCGTCGCAATTTTCTTTGACACATACCTTGCTCTTCGCAGCGAGAAGTAAAGAATCCACGGCTAAACCCTAAAGAACCAAATGTTTGCTTCCACGTGAACCCAAATAATTGCAGGTCGTGTCGAGGTCATGCTTCAATGTTCTTTACATTACGCCAGGTTGGCAGAAGCGCGTTGGCATCACTGAGGAATTCATGTTCGGGTCTCCACCCCAAGTCCTCGTGAGCAAGAGTGTTATCCAGAACAGCTCTATGATTCCTATGCAAAGAATCCTCGACAACTTCTCTCCCGAACAAATCTACCACCTGTTTGCAGGTCACGGCTTTTCCCGATGAGATGTTGAAAACGCCAAAGTCTAATGGGCTATTAGCTGAAATGATCATCGCCCGGACGACGTCATCGACATGGACGTAGTCGAAGAGGTCGCGGAAGGCGTGATGCAAATGCACCGGTTCAGATTCCGCAAACGCTAGATCGGCCAACAATCCTCTTCTCCGACGCAGTGTTCGACTGTAGACCCACGGTATTCTAAGAACGATTGCTCTAAGGGATGATTTCCTATTGAATAGTCGGATGTAGTTTTCGACTGCAAGCTTTGACACGCCATAGAACTCTGCTGGTTCAATTTTCGCCGATTCGGATAAAACGGTTCCCTCCTGTTTGGGTATCGCGTAAACGTGAATGGTTGAGGGAAAAATGAGCTTTACACCGTGTTTCACACAGCTCTCGATAACGTTCAAACTACCAATAACATTCACTTCACAATCCATACCGGGCTCAGACTGGGCAGCCCAGATGAATGCGTTGGCGGCCAGATGAAATACGGCGTCCTTGTCTTTGATGTGAGAGTCAACAAGTTGTTTGTCTAGCACACCTCCACTGCGGCTATCTCGACTTATTCCTTCGACCTCACATCCATCCGCCGTCAATTTTTCGAATAGGTGACGCCCAATCAATCCAGTATGGCCAGTCACCAGAATTTTCTTCACCATACTCTACCGTCCTCGATGGGTTATCTGTCCTGGCTAAACAGTCGGGGCGAACTATAGGGTAAGATCTTCGTACACCTCACGATATAACGACGCTGTTATCGTTGAATCGAACTTCTTTGCCTTCAAGGCTAAGCTATGGCCCAATCCTAAGCGATCCTCCTCGGAATTCATTAGGGAAATTAATTTTGAGGCGTAATCTTGCTCGTTAGTTGCAAGCAGCTTTGAGTGTTCGCTCCCTAGCATCTCTCTAGAGAATGGTCTGTCGAACGCGATCACTGGCTTACCCATTGCCATACCTTCCATCATAAGCAACGGGCAGGCCTCGTACAGGCTAGGAAAACAGATGATGTCACACGTGTTCATGTTCTCGAGAAGAGTCTCGCGTGTGACATGCCCCCGAAACTTAACTACCTCACTCAGCTTATGCTGCGTAACATAGTTCTTCAAGCCACCTTCAAGAGGTCCGCGACCGAAGATTTGTAATTCGAAATCAGCCGCACCGTTACCACTCGTCATCGAGGACAGGATTCTCAGTAGATGCGAGATGCCTTTTCGGTAGTATAGTCTTCCTGCAAAAAATAATCGTATTTTCTTACCCGCACCGATTCTCCTACTGTTTTTGAACTTCTCGAAATCTGTCAGGTTGATGCAGTTGTGAATAACCTTGAACGTACCCGTCTCCAACCCATACGTACGGCAGAGTTCCTCTCGAAGGCTGTTGGCAACTGCGATTGGTTGGTCGGCCGCCTTCGGAATGACTCTGTCCATCATGTCCCAAAGGGGAAAACCGGGTACGTAGCTTACGTAGTCCAGCATAGATGCGCCTCGATGGGCGATCGCATTCAACTCTGAGAGAGGGTTGGTATGAAACGTGACTACCCAAGGAGTCTTCATGCCGCTTCTCTTGCATAGATTAAGGATCGGAAAGGAAACGCAATCTTGCCCATGGATCACGTCACAGGTTGCGAGCTCCTTCTTGATCGAGTCCATGCTCCGAATCTGAAACCAGAGGTGCCGGGGAAGCAGAGGTTCGCGGGGAAAACGAACCACCTCCATCCCAGAAGTCATGGTTCGCGTTGGAAACCGTTCTGGCGATCCAGTAACGATCACAACGTCAGTGCCCTGTTTCGATAAGGCGGTTGCCAGATTCTGAAGGAACGTTCCTGTCCCTCCAAAGATAGTTGGAGGAAATTCCACGGTTAGGATGGCGACGCGCATTGTGGAATTCCTAGCTCATTTCTCACGTATAGGATGCTTTCGTGTTCTGAGGTCTTGTGCGTTCTGTACAAGTTCGCCGTAAAAGCTGGCGACTTTCCTTGCATTTACATCCCAATCGAACTGACTCTCTACGGATTTTCTCGCACGGGTTCCTATGCGCTTCATTAGGTTACGGTCGTCTAATAGTCCGTTGATCGCGTTCGCTAATGCTTCTGTTGATCTGGGTGGGACGAGTATTCCGTTTTCGCCGGAGGTGATGACTTCGGGTATTGCGGAGACATTTGTTGCTATTACTGGTTTTCCGCACGCCATCGCTTCCAACACCCTAGTTGGTAGGTTCTCGTAGAGGGTGGGCACCACGGATATGTCGCATCGTCGATAGTATTCTAGGACCGCTTCTTGATCCTTTACGTAACCCACGACTCGGACGTTTTGCGTGGGAACGTTGTGTGCGAGTATTTGGTTCAGGTATGGTTGAAAGTTGCCTGGGCCGATGAAGGTGAAGGTTGCGTTCGGGTGTTTGTTAACCACGGCGGGAATTGCGTCAGCCAGAAACGTCAGACCTTTCGCGGAGACAAACCGTCCAGTGAAAAGAATGTTCTCAGGTTCTCCTTCTTTCGGATCGGGAGTGAAAACTTTAGTGTCCACGGAATTTGGGATGACTCTAACTCTTGTTTGATTTAATCTCGGAAAGTAGAGCCAGATTCTTTTTCTCATCCATTCAGAGATGGCGATGTATTGTCGGTCTCCAGAGAAGAAGAATCTCTCCGCAATTCTCAGGAACGGATAGCCCATTATGGTTGCTTTTTCCGAGAAATCTAAGTCACCAAATGGTGTTCCAGAGGATTGGGCTGCTCTTTTCTGTCCTGCAATAGTCGTGTGCACCGTAGCAACTTTGGCCACCTTCAAATGACGCAGCTGAAGTAGCAGGTCTGGCATTTGGGCTGTGTGAGAGTGGATTAGGTCAATTTTTTCTCGTTTAACGAGCTTCGGAACATGTCTGAAGCAAGCGTTCTGAAAGGCGCTGTTGTAGTAGAAGGTGTCGACGGCGGAGCTTATGAAATTAATATGAACGTTACCTGGAAAAATCTCTTCAAGATCGTAATCAGAAGTCGCTGCAGCTATGTTTCCCAGTCGGGTTCGGTACGGAGTAACAACTTCAACTTCCACAGATCTTGGAAGGTGCCGGACCAGCTCGACTATGTAAGAACCTACTCCACCCCATATCGGAAGAAGTTCTGGGGCCAGCATGCAAATTTTCAAAGGTGCCGATCTCGAGCTTTCGGTTATTGGAGTGTGTGAGGGGAATTAAATACGGTTCCAATCGGCTTAAGCTTGGTTAACGCGTGTCTTAACATTCGTGCCTTTCAAGGAATATGAATTGACGGGCTAATGTTGGAGGCTGGAGCGTTAACCAAACCGAGTTCTATCGACCAGTATTCTTGGGAGACAAGATTCCTCCGCTTAGCTCCGACTCAAGCTCTCTAAGATCCTTCAACGTGTTCAATGTCCCCCAGAACCCACTGTGTCTATAGGCGGCAATCTTGCGCGAACGCGCCAGTTGCGGGAACGTTTCGATTTCGATGTTGCCCTTGACTGGGAGGTAGTCTACTATTCCATGACTGAAAACATACACCCCGGTACTAACCAGAGAATCTAGCAGGGCTTTCTCCTCGAAGCCTACTATCCTGTCACTCTCTACCTTAACAACGCCAAACGGGCTTCTGAGGTTAGCTACTGCAATCGTAGCAAGGGCTCCAACTCGTATGTGGAATTCAGCGAAATCCGATACTTTGATGTCGGTTAGTTCATCGCCGTTCATTGCGAGAAAGATCCCATCCGGAACGAAACGTTCTATGGCAAGCCGGAAGCCTTCGCCAGTACCTCCCTCCACCGTGTGCTCACTAAAATCCACCCGGACAGGAAGGCTTAGCCGTCTAACGTAGTCAATCACCATGTCCTTCCTGTAAGCGACTCCGACAACAATGTGTGTTATCCCGTTACCCACTAACCATTGCAGTATCCAATCCAGAATCGGCTTGCCCGCTACAGAAATCATCACCTTCGGTCTATCGCTCGTAAGCGGCCGTAACCGTAGCCCTTCCCCGCCCGCGATGACTATAGCAGTCTTGATCCTCACGTTGCTAGATTTTTCTCCAAGCGTCAATGGTTCTCTGCAACCCCTGCTGCAGGTTTACGGCTGGTTTCCAGCCTAGTTGGTTTCGTATCTTCGAACTATCGAGAACTATGTAGTCGGTGTCTTGGTCGCTCGGTCGTCTCGGGTATCCCGGCGGATAGCTACCTTCAACAATTTTCCCTTCATACCCGATCATCTTAGCGATCGTTTTCACCAAATCGATGTTTGACTTGGGGTTGCCGGGTGAAACGTTGAATACGTTTCCAATCGCAGACTCGTTCTTGATGGCTGCAAGGTATGCGTTAACGTGGTCGTCGACATGCATGTAATCACGAACATGCTTTGGCGCTCCAATATACACAGGCTTTCCTTGGAGCATATTCTTGATCGCGTATTCGGTTAGGAAGTTTGCGTCTTCGGTTCGGCCGTAGGAGTTGTTGCATCTGAGAACAACGGCTTTCAGGCCATAAACCCGCATCGCCATCTGAACATACGTATCAGCCGCAGTCTTCGACACGCCATACGGGGAGGAGGGGTAGAGGCGAGCGGTCTCCTTGGTTGGTTCCTCCGGCTGCCAACCATAGACTTCAGCGGAACTAGCAACGATCACCTTCGCATTTGGGGTCCGTTCCAGGACCGCGTGTACTAGGTTAGTTGTTCCGAGAAAATTCACGCGCATGTAGGGTAGGGGGTCGTCAAAGCTCAAACGAACCGGCGTGAGCGCCGCCAAATGAATAACAATCTCTGGGGCGGAGGATCCTACTGCTGATTGAATAGAGTGGTAATCAGCGATATCCCCCTCAATGAAACGCATACTCTCAACCGCCTTACCTAACGCCTCGAAATCCCTACGTGTGGTATGTCTGACCAAACCGTAAATTGTGTGGTCCTCTTCGAGAAGACGCTGCGCCAGTTGAGAACCAATAAACCCCGTACATCCCGTCAACAGCACATTAGCCAATACCAGTTCCCCCGGGGAAACCTATCTCGTACGGTGCAATAAACTCACGGCAGCAGGGCAATGAACTCATACACAAATACCTCGGAACCCGCTTAGAGTTCGTTTCGAAGATCCTAGCCGCCATCCTCATCGCAAAGTAGTCGCGTTGCCCGTTTCTCGCCGCAAGGGTAACGAGTCTCAGGGTTTCTTTGAGAACCATGGTTTTTAGCGGGTTACTCGTAATATGTGGTTGAGCGGACTGGGTTGAAGAAGAAGCGGTTCTTCGTAGCAATCGACTTCTCCCGGTACAAGGGGAGATACGTGGCGGTGGTCGGAAGGAGGGTCGTTGCTAGCGGAACGAACTGCGAAACAAGTGTGGTTAGAAGCCAAGAGGAAGAATCCTTCAGCTCGGCCAGAACTTCACAAGGTCCCGAAGGGCGAGACTCTCACGTGGTCCGATCGTACGCCGCAGTAGGGCAATGAGATTGATTTGATGCCGTGGCCTAACTGGTCTTACAGTTTTCTGAGGTATTCGAGTATCGTGCGATAGTCATCTTCGCTCAAACGCCAGCCTGCTCTTCGCATCTCAGTGAGTTTTCCCACTGCTTCATCTCTTCGCATCTCACCTTCTTGATACATCCTTCCGAGCAGGTAACCAGTCCCGTGACATTCTACCTGCATCAGTCTAGCAGTGGACCTCGCAGCGTGGTCATCCGCGATCAGGATTCCGTCGAGTTCCTTGGCGATGGCGAGTGCCTCAGCTTCAGCTTTGTGCAGAGGCTTGTTTTCGCCTTCGACAGCGATCTTCATGAGCCTCTTGACTTCCGAGGCGCTGCGAGGTCGAGTAAGTATGAGCGCGGCTTCTTCAACAAGTTCCCGTATTACTGCGACCTCTGGCTTCCCTTGGGCTTCGCCGGCCAAGAGTTCTTCATAGACGCTTTCGGGCAAGAACTTCTTGTTCTGTAACTTCCTTAGAGCTTCCGCCAGCGAGGCCCTGATTATGTAAATCACTGGAGTTGTGTCGAAGACTAGGGGCTTCGTCAAACCGCGCGCTACTCTTTCTGTGCTGCCTCGAAGTCTTCGATGAATTGCTCCGCCGAATACTGTATTGGTATCCTTCTTTTCTCGAGTTCTTCGAGAAATTCCCAGATGGAGCGGTTGGCGAGACCGGCGGCTTTCAGGGCTGTGACTCTTCCCGCTTCGTACAGGCTTATCGCTTTCCCAAGTCTCCATTCTCTGATGTACAGGTCGGTTGCGCGGGCTATCACTGAAGACTTGTCGAGCTTCTCCTCGAGCGCGATCCGCTCGATCTCACGCGCAACCTCCTTTGGTAATCTTGCCGCCACTACCTCCATTAGCCGGCTCTTTGCCAAATCACGCACCGTTTACATTAGTTAACTATGTTTACAATCATTTAAGGCGTTCGTCCCAATTTAAGCCTCAAACGGAAGAACAAGATAACGATCTACTACGCATGATACAGCGAGCTCTTAGCTGCGACTAGCTGCAACCCTGAAGATAAGAAATCACGATCAACCAAAGAGATTGATGATTCCTGGTAGGTAAGCTGTAACTTCTAGGTGTTACCTGCATCAACTAGTCTTCGCTTGAGGACGACGTTTATAGGACCGCTGCGGACGACGGCCGACCGAACCTACCAAAGGAGGTATTGAAAAAGATATGAAATTATTCGAAGCCCTCGCCCTAAAGAAAGCTCTCCAGAACCAGTTAACCCAACTCATCAGCATTAGAAACAGCACATTCGAGTACCCCGAAGACGAGATACCTGAATTCAATTTCCAAGAGCTTACTAGTCGAATAAAAGAAAAAGTGAACGAAATTACAGGCTTGAAACTTGCCATCATGCGAGCAAACATGACCAGCAAACTACCCAACGGATACACACTAAATGAGGCAATCATTGAACTCGCAAATATCAGGTCCGCCGTAGATCAATTTCAGGACCTATTACAAATCGGAAGAAGCCGCTTCCTCTTCAGCGAAAGGAGACGAAATACCACAGAAATCAAAACAATAAAGCAGGCAGCTCCCGACAAGATCCTAAAGATGATTGAGCAATACGACACCAAACGAATACTCTTCGACGCAATCATCCAAGAAGCAAACCACACAACCGAGATCAACTGGCCACAAAACAGCAAACAATGAAACAATTCCTCCACAGGCGAATGTGAAGGGGAGATCAGGGAAAGAGCGAGACGAAAGCTGAAAGACCTGCTAACTTGGTACCTAGCGTAGAGGCGCTTGCTTCAAAACTCATCAGATCCTCCAACTCAAAGATCAGACGCGTTCAAAGACGCAGATTACAGCTCAAAGATCAACCCAAGGGCTGCAACTCTCGGTCGCTCTGAACCTGACCCCAAATCACTCAAGAAAAATCGTCCTCTAGTGAATGTAGGCAAATGAAAATCGGGAGTTGGGACATTTACATAGGGTTTCTGTACTCCAGCCTGCCGGCGGATTGGAAAGGTCTGGAGCTAGATGAAGCATTCAAGCGAGGAAGACCGGTATGGCAGATCATTGGCGTGCACCTCTGGCATGACAGCACCGACGAGGTGAGAATGTTTGAAATCCACCTGAGTCGGAAAAATGGAGCCCGAGTATCTTACCGTCACCTTCCAGCATTCTGGATTGCGATGACCTGCAAGTGTGACGAATGTAAGCATGTAAGAAGGAAGAGGAAATTGAAAACTATGAGGAGCAACTAGCGAGCGGTTGGCAAGTATCGTTTGAGTGTAACGTCAAGTTAACGGTTGTTAAGAGATCCGCCTTGTTTTCTGTTCGGAATTAGGGGGGGTGGATCCACCCCTCGAGGGGTGGTGCCAAACGGTGCCAAACGAAGGCAACCCTCGCCTCATTTTAAGCCCCGATCCCCCATGCGAAGCTGTTTGCAGCAGCAACCAACAAGTTGACGTTACCTGCGAGGAATCATCCGAATCGGGTGGAGGTTTTCGCCATCGTACGTTTAGGGGAGTTATGTGGATATGAATCGACGGACAAGTGTTGGAGTCGCAAGGCGAATATCAGGAAGGAAGAATTCCTCAATTTTGCATGCATGGCTTAGCAGTAATTTGCGTAGTCGCGAATCCTTGAAAGATGCAGGCGAACCCGTCTAGCGTCGTCCTTGTCGGAGACACACACGACTCAAACCCTCCAAAGTAACATGTTAAGCCCCAAAAACTACACCACCCACCCCCACCCCGCCAAGACCGTGCGACCAACAAACACAATTCTTGGCGGAATGTTGAAGGACATCCTTTCGGAGTTACTTTTTCGCTGTCTTACCTCGTTTCTTCATCGCAAAGTACGCTACGGCTGCGATGATTACGATTACTAGGATTATGGCTGCTAGGGTTGTGGGGTCGGGACCGGTGCTCGTCGACTGCATGGTCGCAGTGGAAGTTTGCATCAGCGTCTGAACCATCTGCTGAGTCACCGTGGAGTACGCGACCATCGTAACCATTGTCGGAGCCGATGCGGAGAGGTTCGCGTTCACCTGTGCGACAACGGTTGAGGTTGCTAAGTTGTTCACGACCAAATCATACACGCCATCGGCGGGAATCGTAACCGTGAAGTTGTAGGACATTGTCCCTTTCTGGCTTGCGACCAGGCTTGCGGGCGTGCAGTTTCCGCCTGCGACGATCTGGTGGCTCCAAGCTTGAAACGCCGGCGCCGTCATGAGATAAACGTCAACGTTACTGTTCGCGGAAACGGATCCACTCAAAACCGCATTCGCTGTCCCGTTGAACGCCTGAACAAAGTAGACACCACACACACCATGCGTGCCAGGTATGGTGACGGACCCAGCGAAGACTGGCGTCGACCCTCCCTGAACCGTGGTTAAGGTCTGCGTTCCTAGGGTTACAGTGCTCACTTGGCTACTCGTAGCGAGACTGGTGACAGTTATGGTTGAATACTGCTGGCTCTGCACGACCTGAGCAGCAGAAAGGAGAGCAACGACCAAGATGAGAGCGGTGATGAAGTGCTTCCCGTGATTCATGTTAACCGCGAAAAAACAGTAATGTTCTCCTTTTATGGCTACCGATAAGCCCAGAACTTGTGTGCTCCCCCGCTGAACCAGCTCGAAACAGGCTAGAATTCCCGGAAGTCACCCAATCTTGTCACTCAACCCCTGAAGGGCTGGTGACAACTTGGGCGGTTTTTGGGTGGGTGGCTCATGGGTGTGGGGGTCTTCGTGGAGGCGGGTTTGATGGGAATGTAGTCACTCTGTAACCACTCTCACGATAGAGTCGTCACACTGACCCGTTCTAGGCGATTGCGCTAACTTTTCTCGAAGAAAAATGCGCAAAGCCGTCAGTTACCTCGTCCCGCTAATGCTACTGGCCCTCATGGCTCTAACCCCGGTTCACGCCTCAACCGAGCCCTCAATCCCAATCAACGGACGCTACTCAGTCTTAACGATCAAAATCTTCATCCCCACCTTCCCCAAGTGGGCGCATGATGTTGTTCTAAACGCAACCATCGCATGGAATAAGGCTCAGTTATGGAACCTCCAGAACAACCCCACCGCGACGTTGTACAATTTCGTTGAGACAGATGACGGCACCGCAACTTCAATCGTCAGCTTCTCAATGCCCGCTGCGTACGCTTCAATCGCGGTTGGTTGGACCATGTTCAAGTTTGCGCCGGGTTCACGAACCTCGATAGTCTCAACCCAAACCTACCTCACCCCAACAGTCTTCAACGCTGCACAGGGCAGCAACGCGACTGCGAGGAGCTATGCGTTTTGGCTCGCCCTACATGAGCTCGGCAGGATTCTGGGTTTGGGTAGCATACTCGATGGGAAAGACATTATGGAACCAAGGTACACCACCGCTAGAATTACCCAAGTACCAAAGCTCTCGACACTCGACCTCTACGCAATACATGTACTGGCCCAAGGCAGTGCCCCGACCTTCGTAACCCTACCCGACGGAGTCCAAGACCAATTCACTCCGGTGACGACCTTCCTCGAGTCGTCCCCATCTAGCTGATACCGCCTAAGCAAGGAAGATATTCCACAGCCTTTTCGCCCAGTCCAGTTGGTAAGCGCCTTTCCTTGTTCTTGTCAATTAGCAAGTAAGCAGACCGTATGGCTCATATGGAACCAACGGGATTTCCCTCTCTGTCACCTATGTCAGATAGAGTTACGGTAGAAAGGAAGGAGTTCGAGGGCTTCCTAGCTGAAAACCAGAAACTCCTCGACCGCTCCCAATCACTGATGAACAGGATAGACCAGTTGGAGAACGAGAATAAGCAGTTACGGGATGAAGTTCAGATGGCACGAGCAAAGCTTGAGTCCATAGAATCAAACATAGCCAACAATACCCGTCAGGGTGATGACGCGCTGAGAAAAGCCCGGGAAACTATGTCCCGGCTAGCTAAAGAAGCCGACAAACGAACATCCAAGTAAGCAAAGTACAACGTTAGTCGCAGAAAACTACGGCCCTCTCACACTCCACGCCCGCAACGATCACAAAACCTATCCGCCGCAGTGAGCGGGCGTCCGCAAACACAGACCAATCCTCCGAAATCAGCACCACAGCCCTGACAGTATCTTGTGGATCGCACTATCTGGGAACCACAACGGCTACAGGCTGCGACCGGTTGCTGCTTGCTTAGAATCCCTGGCCGCATCCCCGTCGAAGAACTACTGGCGAGTTCCAGCTTGCTCTTCAACCGATTCAGAAAACCGCCCTTAACTTCCCCTACTGGTCGTACCTCTGGAATCTTCATAGACAGCTGCCTGGAGGCTTTCTCACTTTGCACCGCTTTCTTTTCAGAGGTGGCTAATGCTTGAAGTCTGCTCTCATCCATGTCCAGAATATTCAGCAGAAGTCTATACTTCTTCTCGAAGTGAGAGAGTTCCTCAAGAAACGCTTTCCATTCGGTCTCTTCGACCTGGATAAAGGAGTCCAAAGGCTTCTTCGCGTGAAGGTCTAAGCCTACTCTTAGAAAAGTATGACGCACGAAACCTATGGAAAAGTAAAAGTGTAGTAACAAGCCAGGAACAAGGGGTCGGGCGTCGGTTTGATCTGATTATGAGTTGCGGAATTTGAGTGAGAAGCACCTGAAAGGAGCGGAGGCTATCCTGAAGCGGAGTTTGAGTGATAGGGATCTCTCTAACGAAATTACGCTTTCAGCGAGGATTAGCCCGGCCTTACCCGCGGGAGGGGTGCACTTTGATTGTCTATTGAAGGACCGGCAGGGAACCCTGTCCACATCGGCTGTGTTCTCAGGAACCTTAAGTCGCAGGAAACCCTTCACCGGGTTGCCTTGACGGAAACTATTTCGAGAACGTAGAATTCCAATCCCTCAACATCTCCCTAACCGATACAGGCCTCGATGTTCCACTCTTCAAGATTCTAGGAGAACTAATCCCAACGGGGGGAAACTTCCTAGTAACCTACACGCCAAGTTCCGAAGACTCGCGAGCCCATAAAGAAACCGACCGGGCTTTGGGAAGAGGTTATCCTCCCGTAGTCACACCCATCGGCTACCTACTATTCCTTGCAGACTGCGGCATCGGACTTCAAGACATACGCTCAACAGAAAATGGACGCGTTGGAACCGGCAAACTACAGGGGCGCAGAGCGATGAACGCGGAAGAAAGGAAGAAGAACGGGTTATCTTTGATCCGTGAACTCCACCATTTCATGGGTACCAAGTCTGAGGTTGATGAACTCGCACGCGCGTGCAGAACGAGAGCATTCGCAACGATAGAGAAAATTCATGCCACGAGCGGCTGAACCTAACATTCCAGCCGAATCGGCTTAGTTCTCGTTAACAGTTCACGCGGGTTCTCGAGTTTGCTTTCCCGGCTTGCTTCGCCAGACCTCATCGAAGAGTCTCTCAGAGAGCTCAACAAGCGGTCTATTCGTGGTCCACACCGCAACATCAGACCCCTGATCAGTTCTAGCATCATCTGGCATACAGTCCAAAACCACCAATTCTCTTGAGTCCACGCAAACGAAAATCGGAAGCGGTTCTTGGGTGGATCTGAAATCAACAATTTCAGAGAACTCATTCACTAGCGCAGAGTTCTCGGATGTTACGGGGGATAGTACCCTTACCTTCGCTCCCTGCTTAGCCGCATGTTCCAGGGCATTAGCGTGCACTCTGTAAGCTCGAATCAGTCCAGCTGAACTTGTTGAGTAGCTGATTGACTTCGAGGCGTCTTTCATAAGTTGATTCAGTTTATTGTAAATGCTTTTTCTCCCATCAACCTTCCAAAACTGGTCTGACTGTGTAGGGGTATCGCGCTTCACATACTTGCTAGATTCGTAAGTCATCGCAAGCGACTGTACGACCTGCTCGGAATCCTTAACGTCATGATCGAGCCGGGTGACTATGGGCATTAGAGCTTCTAGCGGTGAACCTGGGGAATAGATCTCTGGTTTCCCAGGCGTTATGCTAACCAATCCCTTTCGCTGAAGCTCCTTTATCGCACCGTAAGTTTTTGTGCGGGGAACTTGGCTGAAAAAACTTAGTTGGCTGGCTTTGATTGGCCCATTCCTCAGGAGCGCGAGGTAGAGTCGAGACTCGTACTCAGTCAGACCTAGTCTACGTAGAGCGGTAATCTCACTTTCTTCAGCTCCCAAGCAAAACAACCCAAGTGCGTTGGCTCATCCTGGAGCGAAGCGAGATCATCTTTCCGACATATATTGGCACTATGGTTGAGGCCGCAACGAAAATGTCCAAGAAACATCCGTCTTCAGGTTAGTTGCGCCCACATAATCACCTACGGCTATTCTTGTACAAATGCCGCCCCTAGAGCACGGCATTCTTGACTAGACTTCGTGAGGGTGCAAACACAAACTAATGGAGGCACACATCGAGGAGCATCCAAATTCAGGTAACGCATCCATAGGGGCTTCAGATCGTGGACTCAGTCGAACCGGAGAATCGCATCGAATCCGAATAGAACCGAGTGCGATTGCTCGTGCGACGAATGTATCAAAGGCGACCACGCGAATTGCCAGCTCGGCCTATGCTGGCCTTCCTGGCCCGTCTAGAAAGTTCCTGGCGAGAGGGTCGCCAAATCAGCAAGAAACGAGTATGCTTCACGGCTGCAAAATCTCAAAAATAATTCTCACGTGGAGTGCTGAAATACTTCTGCGAATTCGCCGCCGGTCAACTCTTTCAACTTCTTCGGGTCGATTCCGAAGACGGCGTTAGGCGTTCCGGCCGCGGCGTAGACTACCTGGAAACGCATTAGGCTGGGATCCAAAATCGTTCTTAGCGGATTATCGTGCGCTACGGGTGGGACACCGCCGACGGGGAAACCGGTAACCTGCTTCACCGTCTTCGCATCTGCGATCTTCACCTTTCCCTTCCCCACTCGATCAGCCAGCTTCTCGAGGTCTACTCTATTCGACCCACTTGCGATAACCAAGATCGGTTGTTGGTCATCTACGATGAAGACGAGAGATTTGGCGATCTGGGCTACTTCACATCCAATCGCTGCGGCAGCCAACTCGGAAGTTCGAGTAGATTTATCGAATGTTACGATTTCGATGTCTATTCCACGTGATTTGATGAAGTTCTGAACCAGCAACGAATTGTCGTTAATCGCCACGTTCGCACCTTCTTCCAAGTGTCTACTGGTTCAGTTGTCTTGATACGCACATTGAACGGACAACTCTTTCCTGTATACAGAAAAATATCGGTAGGCCTGACTCAAATCAGGCCTCTCGATTGAGGTAGGTTTCTAAACGGTTTCTAGTGCTTTGCTTTGGTGAAGCGTTGGTCAACATCTGACCAGTTTACTACGTCCCACCACTTGTCGACGTAGGCGCCTCTGTCGTTCTTGTACTGTAAATAGTACGCGTGCTCCCAGACGTCGATGCCTAGGAGTATTGGGAGTTGGGCGAGGTGCATGAAGTTTTGTTTCTCGACTTGTGTGAGGACAAGTTGGTCGGTGGTGTTGTCGTAGAGTAGTAGGGCCCAGCCTGAGCCTTCGACTGCTTTAGCTGCGTCGCCGAATTGTTGTTTGAATTTGTCGAAGCCGCCGAAGTCTGCTTTGATCTTGTCGCCTACGGCGCCGCCTGGTGTTCCGCCTCCTTTGCCTGGGGGCGCCATGTTCGGCCAGAAGATGCTGTGGAGGATGTGGCCTCCAAAGTGGAAGCTGTAGTCCCTCAGAACTGCTTTGATGTCAATCTGGGCTTCGCCCTTGCGGGCTTTGTCAAGTTTGTCGAGCGCGGCGTTTGCACCATTCACGTAGGCTGCGTGGTGCTTGTCATGGTGGAGCGTCATTATCTCTTGCGAGATAACTGGTTCGAGCGCGTTGTACTTGTACGGTAATTCCGGAAGAGTGTATTTGTTTGGCATAAGCTCAGAGGGTTGCGTCACGAAACATAAACCTTTCACCGAACCGGAATGGGGTTATGCGGTGATACGGTTATTCGAGCAAGCGAAACATCCGTAGTCTAGACTAGCTGCTTGACTTCTTCCGTAACCGCTTGTCCAAGGTGTCCGTAAACCGCCAGTTTCAGAACCTTCAAACCGAGTAAGGCGCATTTTATTCGTGTCGGGCCGGGGTCAATGCCTAGAAGTTCTAGAACATTTGGCTTACCCATTGCTTTGACGTCGTCGAGTGTCTTTCCTTTGGCAACTTCGGTAAGCATAGAGGCTGATGCTTGGCTGATGGCGCATCCTTTTCCTTTGAAGCGTATGTCATCGATCTTGTTGTCTTTGATTTTGAGTTGCATTTCGATAATGTCTCCACACAGCGGGTTCGAATCCTTTGCCCGCACGTCAGGGTCGGGTAGGTCGCCGAAGTTGCGCGGGTTCCTGTAGTAGTCTAGGATAATGTCCTTGTAGATGTCAGAACTCATCGCGCAAATAGCTTCCTGGCTTTCTCGAGAGCGTCAATGAACACGTCAACCTCTTCCTTGGTGTTGTAAATATAGAAACTTGCCCTTGAAGTGGCTGGCAATTCAAGGAATTCCATCAGGGGCTGAGCGCAATGGTGACCAGATCTAATGGCTATTCCCTCTTCGTCGAGGATAGAGGCGAGGTCATGCGGGTGAATGTCGCCTAAATTGAATGAAACCACACCGACTCTGCGCCCCACATCAATCGGCCCATACAAGGTTAGGCCTTCCACCTCCCTCATCCGTTCAAGTGCGTAGCCTGTGATCTCTTTCTCGTGATCATGCACGTTTCGCATCCCAATTCCTCGGAGATAGTCAACTGCCGCTCCAAGCCCGATGGCTCCTGAGATGTTAGGCGTCCCTGCTTCGAACTTGTAGGGGGGCTCCTTCCAAGAGGCCTCAGTTGTGTGTACTTCCCGAATCATCTCGCCACCGCCAAGAAATGGTGGCATACTCTCGAGTAACTCCGTCTTTCCATAAAGGCCCCGATACCGGTAGGGCCAAGCATCTTGTGACCGGAAAAGGCGGCGAAATCGCAGTCAATATCCCTAACGTCAACCGTCATGTGGGGCACCGATTGAGCGGCATCAATCAAGAACATCGCGCCGTAACGGTGGGCTACTCGCCCAATCTCATTAACCTGGTTTATCGTCCCGAGCACGTTCGAGGCATGTGTCACGCAGACGATCTTCGTCTTCTCATCAACAAGTTCGTGAATCTCATCCTGACGGAGTTCTCCTGTCTGATCGATTTTGACAAACTCAATTTTCGCACCCTTCTCTTTGGCCAGTAATTGCCAAGGGACGATGTTGCTGTGGTGTTCCATGATCGTCAGAACGATCTTATCCCCGGGGCTAATGTTTGCTCGGCCCCAAGAGTACGCTACTAGGTTAATCGCTTCGGTCGCATTTCGGGTAAAGATAATTTCTTGGGTTCGCTTGGCGTTGACGAACTTCGCAACCTTCTCCCTGGCCTCCTCATGCGCAAGCGTTGCTTCCTCTGCGAGTTTGTGAATCCCTCGATGGATGTTGGCATTGTATTCTCGATAGTACCTGCCGATTGCGTCAATCACGACGTTCGGTTTCTGAGAGGTGGCCGCATTATCGAAATAGACGAGTGGTTTGTCGTTGACCTGGCGCTTCAGGACTGGGAAGTCCTCTCGAATCCTTGCCACATTTATCGCACTGAGCTTTTCAACCAACGCCATATCACACGAATCTTAGTTGCGGTGGAGACATTATCGACTTCGAGGCGATATAAGCTCTCCAACCGGTCCACAGAGGTGTTAAACCTGAACGTATACGCTTGTCCCTTCAACCTTCAAGCCGTAAGTCTTCAGAGGCACGGTGGCCGGTGGGTTTTGCACTTCTCCAGTTATCACGTCAAACCGCGAGAGATGGAGAGGACAGGTTACCACGGAACCGATTAGGAAACCCGTAGAGAGATCGGCAGTCTCATGGGTACACACCCGGTCCGTAGCGTTCAATTTTCCATCCACGTTAACGATCATAAGCTTCTTGTCCCCTAGATCCACTGCACGCATAGATCCCGCCGGAACGTCAGAAACTTCGCAAACCTTCACATAACCACTCATTCTGGACAGCTCCCCCTCATTCAAGGCCGCCGGCATTCCATATTAGAAAAGTTACGCCAATTAAGTGCAACAGATTTTCCATTATCGAGTCTGTACCATTCACTTGTATGAATGCGATTCTGAGATATCGGAGTCACAGCCTAATCCAAGTAAGGACTTAGTCGGAGAATCCCGATAAGTCTTTAATCCATTCAAATCCCTAGCGGAAGCTTGTATTGCTGATGAGTCAGAAAAGGGAAATTGCAACCCTAGCTGGAGGGTGCTTCTGGTGCACGGAAGCAGTATTCACGGAGTTGAAGGGCGTCGAGCAAGTTGAGTCAGGTTACGCTGGCGGGACTGTGCCAAATCCGACTTATGATCAAGTCTGCACGGGCAGAACGGGGCACGCGGAAGCGGTTCAAGTTACCTTTGATCCATCAATAATCTCTTACGAAGAGCTTCTGAAGATCTTCTTCACGGTCCACGACCCGACAACCCTCAACAGGCAGGGAGCGGACGTGGGGACTCAATATCGCTCGGCAATTTTCTGCCACGATGATCAGCAGAAGTCAGTAGCGCAACAGGTCGTAAGTGAGGTCACGGCAGCAAAGCTTTGGAAGGCGCCTATAGTGACGCAGATTGAACCGTTCCACGCCTTTTACAAAGCGGAAGCCTATCACATGGATTACTTCAAGAATAACCCACGCCAACCCTACTGCCAAATGGTTATCGCGCCGAAAGTGAGGAAGTTCCGGGAACACTACATGGAGAAGCTAAAGAGCCAGGTTTAGCGGTACTTGTAGTGTCCCTCGAATATGTCTCTGGTTTTGTGTCCTTCTTCGTAGTATTCATCGTCGAATGCCGGGACCGTTAGGGAAGAAGTGAAGTCGTAGATTCCCGACCACTTTAGGTCGAGGATCCGTCGAATCCGTTTCGCGATCTCCGGTACTGGTATTCGTTCGACTATTGGTTCGAAGAATCCAACTATGATGAGTTTCTTCGAGTCGTCTTCTGATAGGCCTCTCGACATGAGATAGAATATTTCTTCCTCATTGATTTGGGCAACTGACGCCGAATGAGTGGCTTTCACGTCGTTGGTGTCAATTTCAAGCCCGGGTATGGCGTCGGCTAAAGCATCCTTCCCAAGTATCATTGCATGCTCCGCGAGATAGGCCCGGGAGTTTTTGGCGTTTTTATCGATTCTAATCATGCCTTTGAAAATGGCTCTTGACTTGTCCTTGACCACCCCTTTCGAGATGGCGTGGCCGCTGGTGTTTGGTCCGCTATGGGTTATGTTCGAAACGGTATCGAAGCGTTGTGTGCCCGCTCCAAACACGACCTCAACATTCTCAGAAGATGCGCCTGATTCTTTCATTACGCTCTCAATTCGAGAACGTGTAAACGCCCCGCCCAACAACCCGGACGCCCAAACCATCTTGGTGTCTTGTTTCCCGATCGATTTCTTGTTCGAGAACACGTTTACGCTTTGGCCAAGGTTATTGATGCTGCCGTAGGTAACTTCTGCCCCATCGTGTAGATAGACCTCCGAGAGGTTGCTGTAGGTTGATTTTCTCGATTGAGCAGTCAGACGGGTCGAGTAGAGTTCTTCAATAATCGTGAACTTGCTCCGATTTTCCGCCATCACGAGATTCTGGGCGAAAACTCCGCTGTCTTCAGAGTCGAGTATGGTTACAAATCTGAATGGGACGGTTACCTCAATGCCTTTCGGGACGCGCAGGTAGAATCCTGAGGTGAAGAGGGCGTTGTTCAGCGCTGCGAACTTGTCTTCCTCTGGGAGTATTGCTTTCTCTAGGAAGTAACGATGGAAAGTTTCCGGTTCGTTGTGAATCGCGGTTCCTATGTCTGTGAAGGTGACGCCTTCCTTTCGGAGGGCTTCAGGTATCTCCGCGGGAAAGTTTTCGATTCGATCTGGAATATGGTGAGAGCTCTGTCCGATTTCAGCTTGTCCATAACTGTTTCAATTTGTGCCTTCGCAGGTTCCGTAGGGGTTAGAGTTGTAGATTCAAAGTCGACTCCGGCCAAGTCCACATACTTGGTGTAGAGGTTGGAGGTCTCGGCTGGCAGTTTTCGGTAGAGGTTGAGTGACTTGAGGCGGAATTCCTGCAACCATTCCGGTTCCTTCCTCGATTCTGCCAGCGAGCGGATGTACTGGTCGGTTGCTTGGGTCAGCGTCAACGTTGACATTAGTATGCACTGCCTCGGGCAGGGGAGGTCGGTACAGATTAAAGGAGGGTTTGGTTTAGCCGACTGAGCCGGCCATTTCCATTTGGATGAGCCTGTTCAATTCGATGGCGTATTCCATTGGTAGTTCCTTTGTGAATGGTTCCATGAATCCCATGACGATCATGCTGAGTGCCTCTTGCTCTGATAAGTCCGCGGGACATGAGGTAGAATAGTTGGTCTTCGCCGATCTTGCCCACTGATGCCTCATGGGTAGTTGTAGCGTCGTCTTCGTTGATCTCGTTGTAGGGGTAAGTATCCGTCCTTGAAAATTCATCAAGCAGTAGGGCGTCGCATCTGACGGTTGATCTAACCTGCTTAGCTCCCTTGGCGACGTGGAGGAGGCCTCGGTAGGTAGTCCTACCCCCATCCTTTGAGACTGATTTGGAAGTAATTCGAGAAGTTGTGCGTGGGGCGAGGTGTACGACCTTTCCGCCGGCGTCTTGGTGTTGGCCTTTGCCAGCAAATGCAACTGAGAGAATCTCTCCTTTCGCTCCTGGTCCGAGCAAGTAGATTGATGGATATTTCATCGTGAGTTTGCTGCCGAGGTTTCCGTCAACCCATTCAACAGTCGCGTTGGCGTATGCGTAGGCTCGCTTCGTGACCAAGTTGTAGACGTCACCAGACCAATTCTGGATAGTTGTGTAACGCACGGACGCGCCAGGTCTAGCTATAATCTCAACCACCGCTGAGTGCAGTGAATCAGTGGAGTAAATTGGGGCTGTACAACCTTCTATGTAGTGAACGCGGCTGTTCTCATCGGCTATGATGAGCGTTCGCTCAAACTGGCCCATGTTCTGCGTGTTGATTCTGAAATATGCCTGAAGCGGCACATCAACTGTAACGCCTGGTGGCACATAGATGAAACTTCCGCCACTCCAAACCGCGCTGTTCAATGCTGCGAACTTGTTGTCTTCGGGTGGAACGACGGTCCCGAAATATTTCTTGAAGATTTCCGGGTTTTCACGTAAAGCCGTGTCGGTGTCCTTGAAAATGATTCCTTTCTTCGCGAGGTCGTCTCTGAGGCTGTGGTAAACGACTTCAGATTCGTACTGAGCTCCAACGCCACCCAAGAACTTCTGCTCGGCTTCTGGTATGCCTAGTTTGTCGAAGGTGTTCTTGATGTACGGGGGCACGTCCTCCCATGAACGGCTTTTCTTCTCGGTAGGGCTTGCGTAATACAACATTTCGTCGAACTTGAGAGTGGTAAGGTCCCCGCCCCACATGGGTAAGGGCCTCTTCAAGTAATGATCATAAGCGCGCAGCCTGAACTGGAGCATCCAGTCAGGTTCCTTCTTGATCTTAGAAATTCTCTCGACAACTTCTCTGGTCAATCCCGGCGGAAACTTATACTCGTAATCTTCGGTGGAGTCTCTAAAGTTATACTTAGTATAGTCAATGTCGAGAGTTTGTTTAGTTGCCATCGTTAATCACTGAGCCCCTCCTATGACATACGTTATAAGTGTTCCCTTCAAACGGTTGCAGCAGCCTCCTGCTCGATCCACGAGTACCCTTTCTCTTCAAGCAACTTCGCCAGCTCGGGTCCTCCAGACCTGAATATTCGACCATTCACCATCACATGCACGAATTGCGGCCTAATATAATCAAGAATCCGTTGATAATGAGTGATCAGCAGAACGCCCATCTGTGGGCCAGCCATTCGAGCAACAACCTCCGCAACCTTCCTCACAGCGTCAATATCCAAACCCGAATCTGTCTCATCCATAATGGCTATCGCAGGTTGAAGAATTGCCATTTGAAGAACTTCAGCCCGCTTCTTTTCGCCCCCAGAGAATCCTTCGTTCAAATAGCGTTTCGAAAATGCAGGGTCCATATCGACCTCTTTCATTTTCTCCTCAAGCTTTTTCTTGAATGCAAGAGCCGAGATCATTTCCCCGCCGACACCTTTTGTGTCGCTCTTCGCCTCACCCTTTAGAGATCTGTAGGCAGAGCGAAGGAATTGTGCGAGCGGAACACCGGAAATTTCGAGGGGGTATTGGAACGCTAGGAAAAGGCCTCGCTTCGCGCGTTGGTCTGGCGCCATGCTTACGATGCTTTCGCCGTTGACCAAGATGTCGCCGCTATCGACTTTGTATTTTGGATGGCCCATCAGCGTGTTTGCTAATGTGCTCTTTCCTGAACCGTTCGGGCCCATGATCGCGTGAATTTCACCTTGAACAACCTTCAGATCAACCCCTTTCAGAATCTGTTTACCTTCGATACTAACGTGAAGATCTTTGATTTCGAGTGTGGTCGGCATACAATTTCATCTGTAAGAGTTTTGTTCGGGTAGAGGGAAATTGGCGCTATTAAATATGACGTACGTTATGAAAAGTTCAGAACCCAACTGGTAACGGGGCGGACTTTCGATAAGGGCCGCGCTTCCGCTTCCGAGACTTCGTCCTCTTCTCAATGTTACGCTGAATATGATCAGTGACGTCCGACATAGTTTCGCACAACACCACTCGACGTAAATGGCGAACTTAATCCTAAGAGTTGTTACTAGGTTTTAGGTTGCTTCTCAACAGGTTCGTAAGTCACACCCATGCTCCCTTTGTTTCCATGAAATACTGATCGATAGTTGCCAACGTTGGTTGGTACCTTAGAAAGGCGCTCAGGGCTCCAAACTAGAAGCTCCCGATCATACTCCGCAAGTTCGTAATCTGGTGAGTAATCCAGTGCTCCCGTCGGACAGTAGTCTGTGCAGAAATGGCAAAAACAGCATCGCGCATACCAATACTGAGGGAATCGGTTTTCAGGGTTCTGCGGGTGTTCCTTCCCGTCGGCAGCTTGCACGAACGATATGCATCTCTCGGGACAGATCCACGCACAAATTCCGCATCCAGTGCACTTGTCCATGTAGAGGATGTGTCTCCCCCTGAACCCTTTGGGTAGCAGAACTTTCTGGTAGGGATACTTCAAGGTGAAAGTTCGTTTGAAGATATGCTTGATTCCTTCATACATCGCCCCAAAAACCATGAGAAATCCTCCTTACCTGTCTGCCTCTACTGGCCAATAGTCTAGGCTGCCGTAAATGATGGGCATGTCTGCGACGTGCACGTTTCGAAGTAAGTAGGGCAGTGCTATGAGGCTTCGGAATGAGCCGTTCATTATTTTCACTCGGCTCGGTTTGTCGCTGTTGTCGCCCTTCACCAAGTACGTTAATTCACCTCGGGAGGATTCAACGCGGCCGATCGCTTCACCTTCCGGTATGATCAGTGGAGCTTTTCGAGCGATTGGTCCCTTGGGCATTTTCTCGAGTGCTTGGCGAATTATTCTGATGCTCTGTTTCATCTCTTCGAACCGGACTAGGAAGCGTGCGTAGGAGTCGCCTTCCTCAAAGGTTGGGACCTCAAAATCTAAGTCAGCATAAGCGCCGTATGGTTCTACCTTGCGGACATCGTACTTGACTCCCGACCCTCGCAGAACCGGCCCTGTAAGGCCAAGTCTTATCGCTTCTTCACGTTTGAGTGTGCCTATGCCTTTGGCGCGGGCGATGACGAGTGGGTTGCTGAAGAATATGCGATCATATTCGCCAAGTCTCCTTTCGAAATAGTCGAGCAATTTGAGGAGGCGGTCTTGGAATTCAGCGGGAAGGTCACGCCTCGGCCCTCCAGGTGGAAGGAACGAGTAGGTTAACCGGGCACCGAGTTAACATCTCAGCCAACTCGATGAACAGATCGCGATCTCCGAAAGCGTACATGAAGATCGTGGTGTGGCCTGAGAATACGCCGGCATTGATCGCCAGCCAATATAGGTGGCTCATTATACGGTTCATTTCGGCTGCTATCGTCGAGATGTATAGTCCTCTCGGAGGAACAACCACACCTTGCAATTCTTCGATCGGAAGAACGTAGCCCCAATTGAGGTGGATGGCATCGATGATACATGGCCTCTCTAGGTGTGGAATGTTGCTTACTGCGGTTCGGTATTCAGCGATTTTTTCGCAGCCGCGGTGGACATATCCGATATCTGGATCGACGTTGACTATGTAATCGCCGTCAACGCGGATGAGCATTCGTAGGTGGCCTGAACCCGGGTGTTGCGGTCCAACTGACACGTCCAGCGTTGATGGTTCTTTCGCGGCTGTAATTGTGATGGGTGGTGCTGGTGGTTTCGTTTGGTCTGGGTTCGTTGTCATCGTTGGCCCATCTCTGGGAATTTGATGTCTTTTAGCATCGGCGGCGGTCCGTCCCAGTTATCTAAAGTCAAGAGTTTCCTAAGGTCTGGGTGTCCTTCGAACTTGACGCCAAACATTTCGAATGTTTCGCGTTCGTGAAAATGAGCGCTCTCCCATACAGTAACGGCTGAGGCGATTGTTGGGTTGTCGCGAGGTAATTCTGCTTGTAGAACACGATTAGATCTTCGATTTCTGGTTTTGAGAGGGAGCCGGTGAAGTAGAGGACCTCTATCTTCTTGTGGGTTAGGTCGTCGACGCCAGCCACTCCCTTGACGTGATCGAAACCTAGTTCGTCGCGCATGAATTGTGCGATGTCAAGCAGCTTATCCTTATCGAAAGGGATTGTTATGCGATGTTTCCCTTCGATCTTCGAACCCTTGATGGCTTCGGGGAAACGGGTTTTCAGTTTGTTCACTAGGTCTTCTTCTCTAGTGGGGCTTTGGGTAGCCACTAGGCGAATACCTCTTCTCTACGTATTTTTTCTCGGAGCTTCACAATTGCGCTAAGGAGCGCTTCGGGTCTCGGGGGGCATCCTGGGATGTATACGTCTACGGGAAAGAGCTTGTGAACGTCGTTTACTATGCTGTACGAGTCATGAAACAGCCCGCCCGAACATGCGCAGTCGCCCATTGCTACTACGTAACGTGGCTTCGCCATCTGCTCGTAAACGATCTTCAATCGCTTGGCCATTTTCTTGGTGACCGTACCTTCGACGATCAGAAGATCGCACTGTCTTAGTCCTCCGGCTACTGCTTGCAGTCCGAATCTTTCAGGGTCCAGGCGTGGGCCCATCATGGCGCCGAACTCAGCGCTGCAACATGCGGTTGTGATGTGAACGGGCCATAGAGCGTACATGCGGCTCCAGTTGATCAGATACTTGACAGGGCCAGAGCCAGTTATTGTTCTTACGACTTCGCTGATCTTTCCTATCCAGACCCCAGCGAAGTCCTGGAGTGTTTCCTGGCTCATTCTTGCCCGTCCCTTAGGTTAAGCACACGGGTGCGAACACTATTGAAAAACTTTGTCAGGTGAATGGGGCATGTCGTATCAATGACAGACATGAGAGCACAGGCTAGGTTGCCAGTTCCTTTAGAGCCGACACTACTTCCTCGGTGTGCTTTGTCACGTCCACTGTCGGAAATATCTTCGCCACTTTCCCTGACTTGTTGATGATGAATGTTACGCGGCTGGCGGATGTTCCAGTGTCCTTTAGGACACCATACGCATTCGCTATCTTCTTCTCTTTGTCGCTGATGAGTGGAAACGGTAGCCCATATTTTGACGCGAACTTACTGTGAGACTGGATACTGTCTAAGCTCACTCCAATAATTTCAGCGCCCATGTCTCTTATCGGTTGCAGGTTGTCCCTGAAGCTGCAAGCTTCCTTTGTGCACCCCGGTGTGTCATCCTTTGGGTAGAAGTAGAGTACTACATTCTTCTTTCCTACAAAGTCCTTCAGCCCCAGTCTACTTCCATCTGAGGTTGGACCTTCAAAATCCGGGGCTGGGTCTCCCGCTTTCACTTTTATTGGCATTAATTAAAACACGACTTTTGCGTAATCGCGTTGATGGTCTAGATCACTGTTCGCATACGTGACAGGAGTTTACGTCCATGGTGGGTTCAAGTTTCTTGTGAAGGTCGCACATGTACCGATTTCTGCGAACATAATCGCATGCTGATTCGATCTTGCTCATAACCTCAATCTGAGGAACCTTTCTCGAGGATACAAGTTCTGCGATCTCTCCTGTTGCTCGGTCAATCTCCTTTATTCCGTTGAGCTTGATCGCTGCGCCGACGTTTTTCGTGAAGGTATTTGCTGACGGCTGGCTGCGTTACTCCGAGAAGTTTCGCTGCCTCCTGTTGCGTTAACCCGTGCTCCTCGACGAGGCGCTTAACAACCAACGCCCTGATCGCAGGGATGACGGATTTCGAAGCTAACTCTTCAGGGAGAATCATAGGCATAGGAGATTTCCACGACTCCGAGTATGACAGAGGTTATATAAACGTGCTAGGTCGACTTTCCAATCTACAGTCTTTCCTGCGATTCGCTAGGTAGCAGAATATCGTGGGGTCCGGCTTCTTGCGCACCTGAAGGGCTCAGCGCCGCTAACTTTGCTTTGCTCCAAAGTTCCTCAATATTTCGTGCGCCTGCATATCCCATCGACGCGCGGAGACCCGAAGTTAATTCATCGAGGGCGATTGTAACTTCGCCCTTGTACGGCACCCAACCCTCGACTCCTTCTGGGACACCTTTGGATGGCATGCTGTAGCGGTCGAGCGAGTACCTCTTTGCACGTGCTGTGGGGCTGCCCATCCCTCGATATTGCTTGTAGTATCGGCCTCCAATTGTAATGAGGTTTCCAGGAGATTCCTTACACCGGGCAAAGAGGTTTCCGATCATGGCTGCAGATGCTCCGGCGGTCAGAGCGATCGCTACATCTCCTGGAGTTCGGATGCCTCCATCAGCGATTATCGGAATCTTCGCTGCATATTTCGCCACCGCGTCTGAAACTTGTGCCGTTGCGAAGAGGGTTGGTGATCCTGCTTTTGTTACCTCTGCGGTCGTGCAGATCGATCCTGATCCAATACCGACCCTGAAACCGCTTATCCCCTTCCAATTCAGTGATAGCGTCCTCAGCCGCTTCGAAAGTTCCTATATTCCCAACAACGACCTCGGCGGAAACATCAGCCATGATTTTCTTCGTGGCTCTAAAGACGTTTTCATTGTGGAAATGTGAAACGTCCGTGACTAGAATGTCAGCGTATTCATCGAGTTTCTTCGCTCTATCGAGGTCGAAGGGCGACACGGCTGCAGCGCATAACAGATGGCCGGTCTCGTCGCGGGCCGCGTCAGGGTATTTCCCCCTCAATAGGATGTCCTTGAAGGTCATTAGGCCTGAGAGTTCTCCGACCTCGTTAACGATTGGGAGTTTCTCGATCTTGTGGTCGTGAAGCAGACGTTGGGCCTCCTCCAACGTCGTTCCTTCTTCGGCTTTTACGACCTCCTTAGTCATAACCTGCTTCACAAGAAGGGTTGGTTGTGAAAATCGAAGGTCGCGGCCAGTCACTATGCCGACGAGCTTTGTCCCATCCACCACAGGGAAGCCCGATATGTTATGTTGTTCCATGAGCGCTAACGTTTGCCCAACTGTGTCGGTAGGCGTGACCGTGATCACGTCGCGTATTATGACAGCCTCCGCTCTTTTGACTCGCTTTACCATCTCCACCTGCTCTTCTGTAGAGCAGTTTCTGTGAACAACGCCGAGCCCGCCTTGTCGCGCAATCGCGATGGCCATGTCACTTTCCGTGACCGTATCCATCGGTGACGATACAAACGGAATGTTGAGCGCATGTCTCTTTGTTACGCGGGTGTGCACGTCGACTTCGCTTGGTTCAACTTCGGCTCTTCCTGGAAGGATCACAACGTCGCGAAATGTTAATGCAACTTGTATATCCTTGAACTTCGCTAGAAACGATTGTCTCGAGGTTTCCTCGGCTTTCAAGGGTTTGACTCTCTATTGGTGCAATTATGATGGTTCGGAATTTAAGCTATAATTGCCTAACGAAACCTAGAATTCAATTCGGGCCAAATCTGTTGCGAGCGTCACGTCACTTCCATACGCTTTGGTTGCTTCACGAAGGAATTCTTCCTCCCTATGATCATTGGGGGGTGGGATGTGGAACAACGCTAAGCGTTTCGCTTTCGCTTCTCTTCCACTGCTTCCAGCCATGCGAGCCGTGGAATGCTTGGTTAACTCCGCGATCGGGGCCTGGTCCTCGAGGAATGTCGCTTCATGGATTAGCAAGTCGACGTCCTGCGCCAATTCTATGAGCGTAGGGGAATAGATTGTGTCGGCGCCGTAGCAGATCGATTTTCCGCCTGAATCAAGCCTGAATGCCAAGGTTGGAATGCTGTGGTCTGTTTGGCAGGTTTGAATGCTGCCCTCCGTGTCCCCGAATTGCATCTCGGTAATCGTCAGCGGGAACGTGAAGAAGTTGTCCGGCGTATTCGTGCATTCTCGCAGCTTCTGGAAGATCACTTTGAATCCCGGTGGTCCAATGATACGTAGTGGGTTCTTGCGTCCGTCGATCTGAATCGCCCATAGGAACGGGATTAGATCGGATACGTGATCCGCGTGGCAGTGGGAGATGAAGACCGATGACAAACGCTCCGTCTCAATCCGCGATCGGCGTATGTTTCCAAGCGATCCTGGCCCAAGATCGAAAACAATTGATTCATCCACCAGCATAGAAGGGCAGGCTCGCTTTGCACTCACGGCTGACCCTCCTGAACCTAGAAAGGTGAGTTTCAACTAGAGATCTACCGTTTTCGCTTTGAACGCTTTCTTGTTTTGCGGTTGGTTGGCGGGGAATCGATCGGTGCAACTACTTCATCGCTCATATCGGTCACCTTAGTTGAGGAATCACCTCGTCCCTAAAGGTTTCTAGGGGTCGGATTCCAGTGTCCCCTGTAAAGCCCAAGAAGAAATTCTTCCACCTAAGTCTTTGAATTTTCTCAGTTGATTGGCGCAAACATTTGGGGTCCGAGGATAAACCCTCTGTCGACCAGACTTTTTCGACGTATCACGTTTGCTCTCTGAACTACGATAAGCACTTATAGCGCAAGTTCGGTTTTGACTGCATCATCATTAAGGAAAGTGCAAATCTATGGGAAGCGGTGCCGGTGGCATTCTAGCTGCAAGGAAGGCAAAGAAGGATCGGCGTCGCTTTAGATGGCACTACAGGCCTTTCAAACGTAGAATGCTTGGCCTTGACTATAAGGCGGATCCATTGCAGGGAGCGCCGCAGGGACGTGGCATCGTTCTCGAAAAAGTTGGAGTAGAGTCGCGCCAACCGAACAGCGCTGTAAGGAAAGCGGTGCGCGTTCAACTGATCAAGAATGGTAAGGTCATTACTGCTTTCGTGCCTGGTGACGGCGCACTCAACTTTATCGACGAACATGACGAGGTTCTGATCGAAGGGATTGGCGGTGCGGAAGGCAAAGCGATGGGTGACATTCCCGGGATACGATACAAGGTCTATGCCATCAATTCCGTATCGCTAGACGCTTTGATGAAGGGTAAGAAAGAGAAACCAAGACGTTAGACTAGTCTCGTGAAAGATTAGCTCACAGGTGTTTCTTCCAATTCTCGATTAGGCGCCCTAAGGATAGGGCAGATAACGCGCCAAGCAAGATGAAACTCAACAGTACCGAAATGGCTCCGACCATAAGCAGCATTGAGATTCCCAACGTTTCTCCCAAAACTAGGACTAAAACTGCGGTAACGCACGATGCGAAGGATACCTGCAAACTTCTACGGCCTATTGCACGTTTGCCTAATTTGGAGATCTTGCAAAAGGCCGCGACAATCGGTCCCACATAGACGCTGCCAATGCCGATCGCAGCGAATACTCCGGCCGCCGTTACGGCTAGTTCTCCATTGAATGAAAGTGTCGTGAAAATTCTATCGGAGACGTAAAGAATCCCGATTAGTGGGTACAGTAGGATTCTCGCGGCTGATCTTACCGCCGGCTTGGACGCTATGAAGGAAGCCACCTGAGGGCTGAAGCTATAGTAGAATGAGTTGAAGGCCAGCATGAAACTTCTTCCTGCGGAGGTTGTGGAGATCTTCTTGTCTCTGAGATTGCGGAGGAGTGTAACTTCAGGTGAGAGTTCCGAGCCGTATGTTGCGGTTGCGATGAAGCATTGGCTTGGTGGAGTCGTTTGTGATGTTGAGGATGACGAGGTTGTGGTCGAAGGCGTTTGATTTAGAACGTTAAACTGTGTTTGTTGCGCGGCCGTGAGATTGCCCTTATCGAGCCGTAACGTAGATGGTGTACTGGCCTGGTGGAAAGGCGTTAGATAGGACGAATTGGTTCGAATAGGATCCGGATTGATCTGAGGAGACGAGTTGCACGTAAATGGGCGGTTCGTTTACCTCGATCGACACTGCGGCCCCTACGATTGGGTTGCTCTGGTTGTCCACAACCTTACCGAAAATCGAAACCGTGTCGCCCGGCGCGTACTGAGTTTGATTTGTGGATACTGTAACGTTCAGTGAGCCTTGTGAGAAGACTTGTGGTGAAAGCAACATCACAGAAAATATGATTATGACAAGTGCTCTTCTCACAGTATGCAGTGGATCCACCTTTGGAGAGCTGCACATCAAAGGATTAAATTTAGTTTATCCCATTGTGTGCTTCGGAACATTGCTCACTCGAAGAGAGCAAGTAGCTTCGTGTCTGCAAGTTCCCCGGTTGTGCCATTCACGACGGTTTCGTGTGGCACGAGTCCCTTCTGAGTTGGAACCCTGATCAAGGGCACGTATATCCGCTTTAGCTCTGTTACCTGTAGTTTGTTGCTTAGGATCTGCTTGAAGTTTTCAGGCATACGTATTACTTGTTCTCTGAATTTCGCAAGTAACATATCCTTTGGTACTGCTGGATCGCGGATTTGCACTTTGGCTCCGCGAACTTTCATATCTTCCTCGTCGAAAATCCTCTTTGACTTCCATGAAGTCAATTCAGCTTCGTCGTCAGCAGAGACCGGGCGGCCTGCTCCGCTAATTACGAGTTCTGCTTCGGATGATTTACTGGCTAGCTCGAGGGCGTCGGTGATTACGAAGTATTTCGATTCGTTTGACAGGAATGAGCTTATTCTCTGTAGTCTATCCATTATCGCTACTGGAATGAGGCGACTATGTTTGCGTTCGAGCATTAGGTCTCGACTCTGTCCCTCCATCTCAACCGCAACAACATCATCTTTCAGGTTCACTTTGTATGAGCTGCCGCGGATGTAGTAGCACTCATGGAAGCCCTTCACTTTCCAAATGGGAACGAATTCAACGGTCGGAGTTCCGACCAAATTGAAGTCCTCTTTTCTTTTTCTGAATGAGAGGCGTTCTCCAAGCGTTCTGTTCGAGGAGACGGCGATTTCAACCGCCCTCTTGATCGAGATTGGTTCAATTTTGAAGACTTGTTCAACGACTTGGTTAGCGTCCCATCCGTTTCCAGTCTTGAGCCCTTTGATTTCTTTCTTCTCTAGAGGGACTTCGCCTATTTGCTGCAGCCTACTGGCGAGGTATTCTTCGAGTGCAATCGTGTTCGGATCCTCAGTTGGTTTGCCGTTCTCGTTAATGTGGTCCATGTTCTTTGGCGCAGAAGTTATTGTTCCCCATCCTTCACCCTCGTGACTGCGATTAAGGTTCGAGATGATGTCGTCTAAGTTGTTGCCCTTTGAGTCTGACATGTGCGTCTCAATCTATCAGAGCAAATTGTGCATCTGCGCTGGCTAGGAATGTACCCCCCTGTGAAATCAGCTTGTCGGAGACCAGGGCATTGACCGTATAAACTCCGATAGGGTGGTTTACCAAGGTGAACCCAAGTCCATCTTTGATTGTTCCACCTGCGTCGAGCTGGGATATATGTATCTGAATCTGCACGGGCACTCCGTTCGGGTCACGCACCTGAATCCAGACTACGCCTTGGAATGTGACGCCGATATTCTCGATTACAACCCAAATCCATATCGTCTGTCCTTCTGTAAACGTAGATGTTGGATTGCCGGCGCTATCACCCGCGTAAACCGCTTTGATTATGACGCTAGGTGTTGAAGATGTTCCCACTACGAATGTGGTGCGTGTGGTTACGCTTGAGTAACCTGATTTTGTCGCCGAAGTGAAGACGGTATATGTTCCTGTTGGCGAGCTGGGTGGGAGGCTGACTTGGGTTTGGAATATGCCCGCTGCATCCGTTTGAAGGTTGTTCGCAAAGAATAGTTGGCTGCCGGTTGAGGCGTCAACTTGCACTGAAACGGTAACTCCAGCGACTGCGCTCCCGGTTGAATCCGTCACTTGGCCCTGGATGGTGACTGTTGAGTTTGGCTGGTATTGGGGTTGATCCGTTGTTACGGTCATAGTAAGTGTGGTTCCAAGTGAGACTCTCGTTGTCGCGTTAGCGCTGGTGGTTATGCCAGTCGGAGCCAGTATTTGCAAACTCACCTGGCTCGTTAACTCCCTTCCGTTGACAATCGCCACGGCCGTCACTGCATAATTGCCGGCAGGGGTGTCGGCTGACGTAACTATAGTTAGGCTAGACAAGAAGTCGCGCGTGGCTACGCCCACGTTTGGTGTAAAGATTGCGACACTATCCGGAGGCACACCTCTGGCAACTAAGAAGATGTTCGCTGCTGAGTTCCCGACAATGTGCATGTCGAATTTGGCAAATGTGCCTGCTGTAATAGTGTCTGAGGGCGGTTGGATTTGGAGAGTAAGCGAATTCGTGTTGTTGGCTGAGACTGTGTTTCCACTTTGGGCAGTTACGGTCGAGGTCTGGGACAAGGTTGTAGTAACATTTGAAGTAGAGCCGCTCGCTTCAATTGTGAAGGATGCGGTGGTTGAGGAATATTGCACAAAACCTACTTTCGTTATCTCGAAGATGCCGGTGTAAGTGCCCCCGCTTAGGTTTGCTTGTACTGTCCCGCTGCCGCCTGAATCAGTGTCAAGAGATCCTAACTGTAGTATTGCCGAGGGGGGAGAGGATACGAAGATTGATGTATAGGTTGAATCCGCTGTGGCCTGATTCAGTTCAACGGAAAGTTGGCCGGTGTTCAGATTAATTTGAACCGTACCCGAAGCTGAAGGAGGGTCCGTACTTACCGCCGCTCGAGTTAGCTGAATCGTTAACGTACTGTCAGCCGAGACGTTTGTGATCGTGCCACTTGTTTGGAGCGCTGATACTGCAGTTAGAAGAAGCAAGAGTAACGCGGTATTGGTTCGGGAACGTGTCACAATGCTCATTTTCAGGGCTCCATGGCTTGAAAGAATAGTTGAGTGAAGAGTATTTAAGTGTTTTCACGTACCACACATCTACAACAAAAAACTGTGTTTGTGTAGCGCTAACAAACTTTCATATAAGCCATCTAGGGAACCATCTACGTGTGGTCTTCCTGTGAGTTCCAGGGGTGCAGACACCATCGTCGTAGACCTACTGAGAAAGATGAATAGAACCATGGAACTCATCTCGAAGAAACTGGACAGGCTCATCGAAGTGCAGCGCGCCCCATCTGGGCAGATGGTTCGTCCAGGTGTCTCTCTACCTGAGGACATGCCACTTGATGTGACAACTCTTCTTTCACTTCCGGATCATCTTCGCAAATCTGCACTAGCCTTGGCTACGCTCAGGGAGGCCACAGCAACTGACCTCTCTAAGGAAACAGGGAGAGTGAGGGCGGTTGAAAGTGACTACCTAAACCAGCTCGTGTCGATGGGGTTAGTAAAGAAGAAACGGAAAGGTCGGGACGTATACTTCTATGTGGAGAATACTTGAGGAGAATTAATTTTGGGTAAAACATTCGCGTTTCATTCCTACAAGGGCGGAACTGGAAAAACTTCCTTGGTGGTTAATTTGGGAGCGATCTATGCTCAGCAAGGCGCCAACGTGTGCGTTTTGGATTTTGACTTTCGTGCCCCAAGCCTCAACGTACTGTTCAAGGGTAAGCCGGAGTTTTGGTTGAATGATTATCTAGAGGACAAGTGCGGCGTTATTGATACTCTCGTTGACCAGTCCGAGAAATTCAAACTGCGTGGGAAGCTTTGGGTTGGCTTCGCGAATCCGTCCCTCGAAGCGCTTAAGGACATAATGAGTAAGGATAGGAAATGGGAAGTTAAGGCACTATCCAAGACTCTTGCTGGGAAGAAGGAGATTCTGCAAGAGAAGCAGATTGACTACCTGATATACGATACCAGCCCAGGAGCGCAATACTCATCGATAAATGCGCTCGCTGGGGCAGACCTCGTCTCTTTGGTCATGAAAGCGGATGAATTCGATTTGGAAGGTACGAAGGAACTGGCCAAGGGCGTCTATGAGGCGCTTGGAAGAAAGTCCGGAATCGTCCTGAACAAGATTCCACTTGAACAAGTCGCTGCAGCGGGAGGCAAGGAGAAATTCGGTCGACAGATTGCCGACGAGGTTGGCTTGCCGTTAGTCGGAATTATACCGTGCATGTGCGAGCTGATGGCGTTCGGCGGTAAGTCAATCTATACCATCGACAAACCAGACCACACATTCTCTAGGTCGGTGGGCGAGATTGCTGAGACTCTGAAGAAGATGTAGCCTTTACTTAGATTTCTCGAGTCGTTTCTCGTACTCTCTCTTTAGTTTCTGATATGTTGATTCATCAACTTGGTTCGTCGCTCGTAATTCTTCAAGACGCGCAATCACTCGAGCGGTCGCAACATAGCCCTTGTCGGCTTCGCTTGTTTTCAATAATTCCTCTAGTGCAGCCCTTTTGTGGGAACGTCGACTGCGCCTTTGAAACAGCACTCCTGCGATAATGGCGATGATCACGACCGGCGGTATTACAATGAATGTTGCTGGAATTGGGCCTGGTATGATTTCAAGTTGGAAGGACGTAGTGTGAATTAGTGACCCAGAGACTCCTAGGAGAGTTATCGTGAAATTGCCGGTTTGAGCAGACTGAGTTGCGACGATCGTCGCCTGCGTATTTCCACTTGGAGTGACCGATTCGGGGTTGAATTGCACGGTTACCCCGGACGGCAAGTTGAGGGCTGTGAGGTTCACGGGTTCTTTGAAGTTCCTAAGGGAAAGCACTGTAACTGTGACTTTGCCTGTATCGCCTTGGCGAAGGGTTAGCAGAACGGTGGAGGTTTGTATTGAAAAATCAGGAGATGAATAGTTGAAAGTGAGAGTCACGCGAGCCGTGTCATAGCCTGGTTTGTCGGCTACCATGTATGCCGTGTAATTGCCGCCGGGAGAGTTCGAGGCGATTACAAAACTATCTTGAAAGGTGCCATCAGACTGCGGAATAAGCCACGGCGAGGTGTATGCTCGTTGCTTGTGGGTTAGTAACTTGAATTGAGACTATGGCGTTAGAGATCGGTATGCCACTCGTATCGAATACCTTGCCGGTAACGACGACCGAAACTCCTTGGTTGATCGGTGTTGGGTTGAGTGTCGCTTGCATGAACATCGTTTTGTTTGCGAACGCAGGGTGGGGCGAGAGCAGGGCGAGAAATAGGGCAACCAGTAGGAAAGCGCGAAAAAAAGTGCTGCGAAGTGTCAAGTGGCCCGCTATATCTCGGCTTAATTGGGCTTATTGTATATTGTTTCCGAGCTGGTCTATGCATATAGGAGATGCCTGGATTGACAGTGTTTTTCATTCATGGTGCGGGCGGAACACCAGCGGTTTGGCGTCTGCAAACCTTGCACTTCAAGGACTCCGTTGCAGTTGAACTTCCGGGGCATCCAACGGGATCGGGCTTCGCTACCATCGAGGAATATGCCCAGACGGTCCGCGGCCGAATTGACCAGGGGGAATGGGGTAAGACAATAATCGTAGGGCACTCGATGGGCGGAGCAATTGCAATAGAACTTGCTTTGGACAATAGAGAACTTCGAGGGCTGGTCCTCGTTGGGACTGGAGGTCGATTAAGAGTACGTCCCGAATTAATGTCAGAACTTAAAGAGAACTATGAGCAGGCAACCAAATCGATTGCCTCCTGGTCTTTATCCCCCCGAGCTGACCCGATAATTGTAGATAGACTCGCCGAAGATTTCCTCAAAGTGAGGCCCGAGGTAACGTTGAGTGACTTTTTGGCTTGCGACAAATTCGATCGAATGAACAACCTAGAAAGGGTAACCTGCGGAACCCTGGTCGTTTGCGGGAAGGATGATAGGATGACTCCGGAGAAATACTCTAGGTATCTTCATGAGAAGATAAGGGGTTCAAAACTCGAGATCATACCGGAAGCGGGTCACAGTGTGATGGTCGAGAAACATCGTGCGTTCAATCAGGCAGTTGAGCGTTTCGTTGCTTCACTGTGACCTTCTCTGCTTGCAGCCTGTTCCTTATCGCGGATAGAAGTGTGTCGAGATTGTGTCCCGACTTTACGCTTACTGGGATAATCTGTTCCTCTGGAAAATACTTACGAATCATCGCCGTCGACATCTCTAGCTGTTCAGTTGAGACATTGTCGATTTTGTTGGCGCAAATAATTATTGGCGCCGATATATCCACTTCGCGTAGAATTTGACAGCATGACCTCACTTTTCTTTCTAGTGGAAATTCATCGTCGGTTGCGTCGATGAAGAGTAAGACAAGGTCCGCGGTCGCTAACTCCCCTAAGGTCGCATGGAATGCTTTCAGAATGATTGGGTGCATATCTTCTATGAATCCGATTGAGTCGACGATTATGAAGTCAGAGGAGCTGTCGTCAGGGTTTGTACTTGCTTTGCGGGCGAATGTTGTCAGTGTCGTAAATGGACCGAGTCCGACAGTTTTCTCTTCATGAGCAACTAGGTTGAAGAAGCTCGTCTTCCCAGCTTGGGTGTAACCTGCGAGGGCAACTATCGGGAAGCCAAGCTCGCGCCTGTGGTCTCGTTTTAGCATTTTCTTCTTGTAAATGTCTTCGAGTTGAGCTTCGATTCGGCTTATACGATTTCTCGAGGCTCGATAGTATTCCTGGTACGGATATTCTCCGGGCCCCATCCAGCCAATCTGCTCACCCATAATGCCACGGAGTTTGATGAACTCCCTCCCCCAAGACAAGGTGTACTTCAACTTGGCAAGGCGAATCTGAAGCTTAGCCTCATTCGTGAACGCCCTCTTATCGAACACCTCAAGAATCAGCAAATTCCGGTCAATGATCCTGACGTCTCCACCCATATGCTGGGTCAAATTGAATACATGGCTGCTGGTGAGAGGATTAGCGAAAATGACCGTGTCCGCATGCTCGTCCTCAACTAAGCTCTTGAGGTCTTTCAAACGGCCGGGTCCGATGGTGTAGGTGTGGTGGACGCTTTTCCGTTTTTGAATGAGCATGCCGACCACTTCATAGCCGATGCTCTCGGCCATTAGCCGCGTCTCGTCCGCCAGTGAGGGGAAGGCGGGTACTTTGAGTTCGGTGATTACTGCTCGCAAACCTAACGGATTCACTCTAACCCTTTTCGTACTCAACCATAAGTTTCTGAAGGCGTTATTTAGAGATAGTTGGGAGTTGGCGGCATGAAAGTTCGAGCGCATGTCTTCGTGAGCGGTAGAGTTCAAGGCGTCTTCTTTAGGTCTGAAACCGCAGATCTTGCCGAAAGGCTTGGAATCAATGGGTGGGTCAGAAACCGATCCGACGGCCGCGTAGAAGCCCTGTTCGAAGGTGAGAAGGTGCAGGTTGACGAGGAGATCGAATTCTGCCGACGCGGACCCCCGGGGGCTTACGTGGAGAACCTTGACCTCGAATGGGAAGATTGGACGGGAGAATTCTCAGATTTCAAAGTAGTGTACTGACGAGAAAGAACTTAATGCATGGAACCGTTTGGTTTGATGCGGTGCTCCGGTGGTGTAGCCCGGTTATCTGGCGGAAGCCAAACCGAGAGCATAGTGGCCTTTCGCGCCTCAGGGCAAAGAAAGTCACTGATCGCGGGTTCGAAATGGCGTAGGCGTAACGCCACGATAGTCCCGCCCGGAGCACCAATCTACTTCTGTTAGGCTACTCTCAGGATCGCGGCCTGTGCTTTGAGGTAGGTCAGAAGGCCCTGTTGCAAGCATTTGTTGTAGACTTGGTTGCGTGAGACCTTTTCAAGATCCGCAGTTGCTCAGAGTTGATTGCAAGTGCTTAACCCTTGGGTCTGCGGGCTGGCCGGGGGCTTTTAACTGTAAGTTGAGTTAACTACTTAGTATACCTGGGCACATCCTCTCCTTAGTAATATTAGACGCAGATGGATTAATGGCTTAACTCGGTGCTAGTGTGTGTTCGTTAGTGGTTCGTGGAATAAGCGTGCTTTACTTTTCTCTGTGGCGTTAACCATCACAATTATTATTCTAATGACCATCTCGCAGTCGGCGTATGCGGATTCGACACAAGCCTACGCATCCGTTAGCTTACAAGATTTTACCATTCAATTACAATATCCATCAGTGGTCTTACCGGGCACGAACACGCAGGTCAACGTTCAGGCTATAGCCAAATCCGCTGTAACCCTCGACAGCCTAACCGCCTACATTTACTACGTGGATGGCTCTAACCTTCATCAAGTAACCTCGGCTACTATTGTAGGATCGCAAAGTGTCTCCTCCGGCAACACCTTCAGCAAATCCATCCCCATCTCCGTTCCTCAAGGGATGCCCAGGACTTCGCTTTTTGCAACATTCACCGAATCCGTCAAGTACGGCTATGTTAACTCCTATTCCTACTCCTCCAACTACTATGGGAATTATTACGATTGCAGTTCATACCCCGGATATTCCTATGACAACATGCAGTACTGTTCCTCCTACCCTAACTACAATTCATACAGTTCATACCCGCAATATTCCTACGTGACGCTAACAGACACGGGAATCTCACCCCTCTCATACGTTAACGCAACAACCCCCGAATACACCTCCCTCCTCACCCAATACCAATCCCAGCAACAACAACTAAGCCAAGCGCAGTCACAAAATCAGAACTTGCAACAGCAAGTAAGCCAGCAAAGTCAGCAAATCTCACAACTCCAATCCCAAATCCAACAACTTCAAAATAACCTCCAAAACGCGCAAGGAACAATTTCGCAAGCAAGTTCCAATAACTCGAATCTCAGCTCGCAACTGAATGGCGCAACCTCAACGAATCGTCACTTAATCTACCTCGTGTTGGCCTTCGGGGTAATTGCAATTCTAGCTCTTGCTCTGGGTCAGCGTAGCGGTCGGCCGAAGAAGACTCAATCGGTGAACCCTTATGCGGCAAACTATGTGCCCCCACAAACACCTCCGCAAACCGAACGTCTTCAGCCTTCCCAGTAAATGGTAGTTCCAGATCTTCAGATCTCTGAGCTCTTTCCCTGGATGGGATTAGAGCGCGTTCTTGCGTTATGGTTGCCTTTGAGGCGGGAGGAGGTTCCTGTGGGTCGAAGTTTGTCATGAGAAGCGGTGAGTGGGCTTCCGATGTGCCTTGTCGTGGTCTCGATTGGTGCTTTCATTTGATGTAGGTTTCTTTGATCCTCGTGATCCAGTTTACTGCCCCGCATGAGGGAAGCTAGTGTGGCAACGACGGCCAATCAACGGATCAAACCAATGGTGCAACCTACATCGTTAGGCCTCAGATCCGTAGTTCCACTTGTTATTCAATTCGTAAGACTTTGTCATGAAATTGGACGGTGCTCGCAATGGCCCCTTTCGTGATATCGTCGTGAAGCGAGAAGAATATGCCTCGAATATTGTGGGATCGCACTCGCCCAGCGATAGTGTGAAGGAACCTCGCGACCACGTTAGCATCATTATAGATTAGAAATGTTGAGATCGAGTCTAGGAATAAGATTGTTTGCGATTCCTTGCCCTTCAGCTTGTCGGAAGATAGTAGCGTTGAGAGGGTGATGCTGAGTTCAGTGAGGTTTGTCGGGCCGCTAAGGATGTAGGTCTTTTCGAGCTCCTGGGGCGTCTTCCCCATAAGGCCGGATGCACAATCGATGAAGTACATGTTCTCAGTCGGAATCCTTTGGGCCTGCATTATCTCCGTTAGTGAGAAGTATGGTTTGTTCACGGAGATGTAAACCCCCGTTGTTTGAGGGGTTACGACGTGTTGCAGCACCGAAAGAATCGTAGCCACATATTCCTCCGGCGGGCTGGTTACCATGATCAAGTAATTTGAAGGGAGTCCGACGAGGCCTTGCTGTACGGCCTCATCAATCGTGATCTGTTGTGCCGTGGGTGGTCACCGTATGACCATCGCACCCTTCAGGAAGCAAGCAACTGCTGCGATGTCGAATACCCGGGCGGCAAGCGTGATGAAGAGAAGATCCATATGAAGTGGGAATGCAATCCAATTGAATATGCTCAAGGCTAACATTGAACCGAGGCCCATGGAGTACCAGAACATTATCTTTCCAATCACACCGCTGAATCGTCGCCTCACTCGGAACTGGTAGTAATTGGCTAGAATAATCAGGACAAGAATGATGACCCCTGTGCCAATGTTGAAGAAGTCTCCCACGGGAAACATGAAAATCGTTGATGCAAGCTTGCTAAGAGAATAAATGCCTATTGCCTTACGGGCGCCCAGTTCTAGATTGTGCTAGAACGAAGACGCTTACCAAGCCTGTGGTCCCGAAGGACCTTAGCTCCTAATCTTGCCCACTTAACGAATGATTTTGGCTTCTTTCGGATCTCCTTCAATACTTCACCAAAGGTCGCCCATTTGTACCCATAAGCTACTTTGGGATTTGGTTTCACTTTTCCATCGTACTTGCCAACGATTACTGCGCAATGTTCGTTCTCACACTTCTTTCCCTGTTGGGCGAAGTAGTTGAATGCCCCAATCTTTCTAAACGATATCCCACCGACTCCGAATTCCTGTCGCACGCAGCGGGCGGCGGCTTCAGAATAGGACTCGTTTCTCCTCTTCAATCGTAAGGGGTGGCTTGCACCCGTCAGGTCCCACCGATTGGAAAATAGATCATGCTTTCTTCTTTGCAGAAGTAGCTCGCCTCTATTATTGTACAGTGCAACCACGAAAGCCCTGTGACGCTTCCCCTTCCCTGTGTGACAGAGGCTTCGCGGGGCGTACCCCAGTATCCTATCGTTGTTATTCACAAGGATCAGTGTTTGTTCCAAAAACTGTCACGCTTACCTCGGCAAGTTTGGCGCGGTAAGCAGCTGAGCGAATATTAAGATTGCCAACTCTGCAGTCAAAGAGAAGATAGAAGGGAGTGTAAGGAGTAGGTTTCTACTGCAGGAAACCACAGCCTTAATTGCGTCTCGGAAACCGGAGAGCTTTACAGCAACCAAAACTCTGAGGATATGAGATTAGTTTGAAACTTGCACATTATGTTAGAGACGGCTCAACTCGGGTCGGAATCGTGCAGGACAAACGCATTTTCGACCTTCAAGATGCTGCGAAGAAGTTGAAGTCGTCTGCCCTCAACGAAATGTTGACAATCGATTCGCTTCTTGCAAACGGTACCATTTCTTCGTTACTGGCTGCTTCGAATCTTACGGGGGATGTCCAAGGTGTGCCGGTTGAATCGGTAAGGCTGCGCAGCCCGATCCTTAACCCTGAGAAGATCCTACTGATGGCCGTGAACTATCATTCCCACAGCAAGGAATGGCAGAAGGATAGCACGCCTACAGAGCCGTACCTTTTCACGAAATTTAGAAACAGCCTAATCGGACCGGGGGATCCGATCCTGATTCCAAAAGTATCACAGAAAGCCGACTGGGAAGTTGAACTCGCAGTAATCATAGGCAAAGCCGGCAAGAACATTCCCAAGAAGGACGCGATGAGCTACGTTGCAGGCTACGCTGTCTCCAATGATGTCAGCTTTAGGGACTGGCAATTCTCCACCCGCCAACCCGACGGAACAACCAAGCTTGGATTGAATTGGGTGAAGGGTAAGGGGTTGGATTCCTCGTTCCCTCTCGGCCCCTGCTTGGTTACTGCCGATGAGGTACCGAACCCTCACGACCTGGGAATCTCTCTCACCGTCAACGGGAAAACGAGACAGCAATCAACTACCGGAGACATGGTCTTCCGTATAGACTCGATAATTGAATACGCTTCAAAAGGCATGACTCTATCCCCAGGTGACATTATCTCAACGGGGACACCCGAAGGAGTTGCAGCGTTCACCGGCGGCCCATACCTCAAGGACGGCGACGTTCTCGAAGGAACTATAGACCGAATCGGGACATTGCGCAACCCAGTACGGGCAGAATAGGCTTAGAGCACGTTTACCGCTAGTACTTGCTCAATACTTTCACTGTCAAATCCTGGTCTTAAGCTAGGAATTCAAGGAACGATACCCATGGCCGATCCTTGACATCTCCGCAGCATTCCTTAGATCCTTAGAAAAATGGTCGTGCTCAGACTTTCCATGAAAACGTCCTCAATATCGTTTCAAGTTGCGCTGCGCTGGTCCATTCTCTCCGGAGTCGAGCACTTTCACGCACGTCTCCAGAATATCGTTAACGCCGCCGTACTTGTTGGTAGGTGAATGATTTGAAACATTTCGATGTCGTAAAGGTTTGCACGCACCCGAAGAAGATCCGTTACCTATTCAGGAATGATCTTTACGAGTTTCTCAGGTGTGAGGGATGCGGGCAGATCGTACGCCTACCCCTCTAAACGGTCGCTGAACCCTGAACCCCGCGCCACACCGTTGGTGAGGATAGCCCCTTTTTTGTGAGATTCAGCTTGGTTCGTTCACAGCAACGCATAAAAGAGGATATGTAGATTCTACTTCTGGTAATGTTTCTTGGTGGAGGTCGAGTTGGGTGACCTCAAAAAGGTCGGCAAGGATATCGCCGAAATCTTAGACAAGAGATTGAAGACAGAGGTCCAGGTGAAAGGAAAGATGCTCCTCGTTCCTGACACGGTGAATGGGAAAAGTTGTGGCGTAAAAGATGTAAAGATGCACGTAAAGCATGCATTGCATCAACTTGGTCTCTCAGGACAGTACAGGGTTCTAACGGAGCATCATCTAGTTCGCATAGTCAAGATCGAAGAGAAGGCACATTATGCAGACCGTGCTGGGGCGGCACCGCCTCCATCGCAAAGCTTGCCCTACTTCTTTCCGGGCTAAGATGATTCGGCTAGGTCTGTTAGAGTAATCTGCTTGGCCCCTTTCGACACCATTTCCTTCACTGCAAGTTTCGAGTCCTCGGGTTTCACATTTACACCCTTCGACACGTCATCTAGGTAGTAGACTTGGAAGCCGAGGTTTAATGCGTCCAGAACGGTTTCCCTAACACAGTAGTCGGTTGCAAGGCCTCCAACAAAGAGCGCTCGGATTCCACCTCTCAATCCAAGCCGTAACTTCAGACGCCTCAACCGATGCGCCAAGTCGGTACCTTTGAAGAAAGAGTATGCCTCATCTTTCCTCTCTGCCTTTGAAACAATTTCCCCTTCATTTGGGGGTAAGAGGTCTGAGCGAAACTTTGCGCCCTCGGTTCCTTGGACACAGTGGGGAGGCCACAGTCCGCCTTGGGCTTTGAATGAGCTATGGTCGGGTGGATGCCAATCTCGAGTGTAGATGACTGGCGCGCTTGCGCCTCGGAATAGTTGGATGTACTTGTTGAGGACAGGAACTACTCTGTCGCCATCAGGAACTGCGAGGGCTCCGCCTGGACAGAAATCATTCTGGATGTCCACTACGACCAGTGCTGTGTGCTTGTCGAGTTTGATTGCCAACTTTGTTGCGTTCTTCCGTGCGTCCATCCTTGAAAAAGGATTCCCTAAATTGAATCGTCTGCAACCGTAATACTAATCTACCGTCAATTGGTTCACGACGAGAATCTCTAAGAAACGTCGTGTCTAGTTTGGACCTGATTGACGCGATTATACTGGCGGTAGTTGAGGGACTGACTGAGTTCCTGCCCGTTTCGTCAACAGGCCACACAATTCTTGCAGCCGCGCTGCTGAACATCGCCCAGACGCCATTTGTTAAGAGTTTCGAGCTCTCACTCGAGTTTGGTTCAATCCTCGCAGTCGTAGTGCTCTATTGGAGATACTTCTTGGATCTTGAAGTTCTCAAACGTCTGGTCGTCGCCTTTATCCCCACGGGCATAGTTGGGTTACTGATTTACAATTTCTTCAAGGACGTGCTTTTCGGAAATGAACAAATCGTTTTGTGGGCGTTACTCTTGGGAGGTATTTTCATTATTCTATTCGAATGGCGGTACAAGGAACGTGCAGGGGTCGATGACATATCTAAAATTCCATACCGAGATTGCCTGCTCATCGGCCTATTTCAAGCGGTGTCTGTGATACCTGGCGTTTCCAGGTCGGCCCCCACGATCATGGGCGGTTTAGCTTTGGGTATGAAGCGGCAAACAATCGTCCTATTCTCATTTCTGCTCGCGGTGCCGACTATGATAGCGGCTTCAGGGTTTGACCTTGTAATGTCCTACAACGAATTCTCGTCCGGCCAAGTGGAGCTGTTGCTCGTCGGATTTGTTGCTTCCTTCCTCGTCGCCATACCCGCCATCAAACTGTTTCTAGGCTATGTAAGGAAACATAACATCATTCCGTTCGGCATCTACAGAATTTTATTGGTTATCGTGTTTTACTTCTTCGTAATCCTCTAACCCAATTGGGGTTACGCGATCTGATTCGGTACGGTAATCTATTCGGTTTGATATGCGTGGCTTGGTTTGCGGGGGTTGCCAAACCTCCAGCCCATACTGGAGGGGTGAAGCCAGGTCAAAGGCGCAGAGCATAATTGCGCGGAGGGCTTAGGACCCTGTCCCGTAGGGGTTCAGGGGTTCGAATCCCCTCCCCCGCACCAATACCACACCCTATTTCGCGCTGTTTATGCGCAGATTTTACGCAACCGGGGCGAGTTTTAAACTGCGGGTTTCCTGCTCTAGTTTTCATTTCCAACGAGCGTTTGAACCCACATATCCTGTTACAGAAACGAGTTACTCGGAGCCTCTTGAGCAATGCTCTGAGCGTTGAATCTTGGGATTTCGAACCTGGGAACGACGGAGTTATTGGTAGCTCGTAAGTGGCCTATGCTTGCCTTCAATTTCCTCAATGATGTTCTTCAGGGAGACGATATTCGTTGCATCCAGTCTCTTCTTCAGATCGTATATGATGTTCGGCGTAACCAGTGCTTCCAGTTGCGATCAATAAACCGTACAATGGATGATTTCCTTCGTCTCTGATGTCGATTCGAAACACTGTTCTCCTAATTCGATTTACGACCTGGAGTTTGGATTCAAAGTATTCGACTATAGGGCCGTAGCCTTCAAGCTGAAGCCAAGCCTCATGAGGGTCTCCAAAGTACTTCTCCAGAAACGGAACGTACGAAGCATCAGTTCTTGCTTTCTGAACATTTCTTGCGACGCCTTCGGTGAAGTTGAAAACCAAATCCCCTTTTCCTCGACCAAGAAGTGTCACAAGGGTCTCCCATGCAGTTTCGGTGTACCCTTCGGGATCAAAGAGGGCAAGGAAGCAGGTTTGGTCCGGGTCGTTCTCATAGATCTCGCTTAGAATGTTGGGAAGTACCGTGTTGCAGTCGCCTCTCGCAACGCTATATTGCCTATTCGTTGATTTGCTGATTCCAGAAAGCCGCCCATCCAACAAATCGGCTTTGGCGGCGTTGTCTTCGACAAAGAAGTATTTCTCAAAATGGGGAGGGGTGGTTTCGGCTGCGAGCGCCACCATCGCTGACCCCGGCACGACATTCTTGTCATCCAGTTTTACTAGCCCTGAACCAGCGAGCAAATCGAGGTAGAAGCAATGGGAATAATGCCCTGTACGCGCAAGACGGCCGAACTGTGGGATCAAGTAGTTAATCGCAATGAGTTTCTTGAGAGACCAAAACCCGTACTCGACGTCTTGGGGGGACGCGGTGTCGGCTCCGACATATTTCTTCTTGAGGTCAAAAAGGGTGGCTAGATGTTTTTTCATCCATTCATACTGGGTGAGTCTTTTGCGCTTCAAACGCTTGTCAGGGCTGATGGAGCGCATAATTCACCCCTCGAGGGAAGCTCAGTTCGAGGCAGAGGTATCGACACGTGTGTGGGGTATTCGTTCCATTCTCGTCCGTCGAGCAGTCTACCCCCTGATTTTGGTGTTGGGCCGCCAACTTGTTTGAAGAAGAAAGATACTTCCTCTCTAACGCATTGTTCTCTGATTTCTCGCGCCCATTCGCTATTGAATGGCCTGTACCCTGGTCCTGATTCGCCCCCTACTATGACCCAATGGATTCCCCGCAGATCGAGTTTTCCTACGGGTCCTATCAATGGTTCAATGCTCAAGAATCGAACATTCGCCTTCACTTTCCTTAGATGGTCGATCCTAAACTTGTATGAACTGGATTCGACGGATACTCCACACCACATGTTCGCTGGGAAACTGCCGACACGTTCTCCGTATTTCATCATCCGCCACGAGCGCTTCGTAAGCACCTGATAGGAATGCTGCGGTGTACGCCGCATGATTTCCAATACCCTGTCAAGGAATTCAAAAGGGATCTTCTCGTGGAAGAAGTCGCTCATGGAGTTTGTGAAGACAAGTTTTGGTTGATGCCACGTTAGCGGCTTTTCCAACATTCCTTCGTGCAAGTGGATCTCGCTGGGTGCCCATTGATACGTGAGCGAACCCATCTTCTTGAGCCTAGGATATAGTCGGAACATGTAGCAGTTCTGGCAGCCTTCGGAGATCTTGGTACAACCCGTAGCCCAATTCCAAGTCGCAGTAGTCCACTCGATAGATGATCGGTCGGCCATAGGCTACGTCACCGACCTCTATCCCTATCGGCTTATGGCTTTTATTAGCTGGAAGGCGTCTGAGGAGAGATGGTCGGGGCCGGGGTCCTATCAATAATAGATGTTGGCATTGCGAGTTTGTGTTCCAATTCGAATACCGGCCTGTTTTTGGAGGCGATTTTGTTCAAGACGAAGGCAGCGTCCTTTGGCGAATCCCAGATCGCGTCCAAGACTTCTTTGACTTCTTCCTCGTTTCTGCAATCTCGGCAAATCCGTTGTACCGTAATTTGATGGTCGATCCCTCGTTGCACTAGTTTTTCATTCAAATCTGATGTCCGGATGAGTTGAATGTTACATCTCGCGGCGTATTGGCTTAGAGTTAAGATTCCTCCATCCTTCAGTCGGATCCTCTCTTTTGGATCAAAGGTTCCTCCAGCGAACACCCCGACGACGCCGTTTCTCATTGCTCGGCCATCGGGGGTGTCGACTCCAAAGTCCATGCTGTAGCGAAGTATGTTCTGAAATTCATCAAGGGTTCGTTTCGTTACTAGGCTGCTCTTGCACTCCAGGCAAAATGTGATTGGCGATTGCAGCGGGCCTGGCGAGACTTCCCAAACCCGGTCCAATTCAGCGTTCGTTCTTCGATCGCCGACGCTACGTATGAGATGGGTTGTGATTCTGCGTGGGTGCATTCCTTTTCCACGATGTTGTTGGCTCCAAAACTTCGCTCCAGTCGCAGTCCGTTCGATGAACCAACCTACTACAGATTCAAAGTTGTGCCCCGTTCTGTTCGCGGCGCCTTTCGATCTTCGGATAAAGTTCTCTCGAAGTTGAATTGCCGAAAATGTCCAACCATGTACTATATCGCAGATCTGCAATGAACTGAAGGCATTACCGCGCAAAGATATTCTCTCGTCTTTGAACTTCCTTGAAGAACAGGGCAAGCTCGACAAGACAACCGATAGGCAGTACCTAATCCCAGGCGAAGAGGAACTCGAACAGTCAACAGATGAAGAAACCAACTCAAAGAACTAACCAGCTCAAGAACTCCAAGGATGTGAATTCGATGGCTGCTGAAATCCCACGATTCAAAGTCGACGTAATCCTCTGGCATGCTATCGAGCGACTCAATAAGAGACAGCAAACGGCCGACTTGTGGAATATTCTGAAGGAACTCAAATCAAACGGTCGAATGCTAACGGAGAAGGAGATCTTGGCGTCGCTGGAACATCATAACGCATATGGTCAAAATACTAAAAACGGCAACAAGCAATATGCTGTCGCATAATCCAACACCACCTACTTTCTCGGTTTACTTAGCTTCTTGGAGGTGCAATGACCGCAGCAATAATTCCTAGGATAACATTCGCTAAGTTGTCTGATAGGAACTGCCCTACTACGTGATGCCAAATCTCAAGCTCCTCATGGAGGCGAGTTGTATCAATCAGCTCGCCTAGGATTGACTTCAGATTTCCTATGAATTGTTCTTGTCCAAACATTGCATACCGTCGATAATCAGCTGAATTTGGTTGGAAACCGTAACGGTCTTATCGTTCTGACCCGCCACAAGATTCAAGGCAATTGGCCTGCAGAATCTCTCTAAATCGCGGATTCCGAAGCGAGCTGTCCTTTGCAAAAGCTTGTTGTATAACAGAAGTCCGTCCAGGCATAGCTTAGATGTTGTATCAATATTGTGGTTATCCTTCACCGTGAAGTGCTTGGCCAAATCAGTATGAATTCAAGTCTCCCACTAATGCGCGACGATGGGATCTTCAGTACGGTTGTTTGATGCAAGGATTCGCTCAAACGGGCTTTCCCCGGTATCCGAAAGGCTCTCTCGCACAAATTCATCGATGAGGTTGTGAAAGACAAGCCTCTTTGCAATTAAGAAGTGCTTCAATCTTTCTGTTTTCGCTCTGGAGATGACGGCATCCAGCCGTATGAGGGCGATTCGCAAAACTAAGATTGACTCGCCCAACACTTCTCCAGGACGATCGTCGGTCAACTCTTTGGAGCAAGAGAGCTTGGTCATATGCAGATGCGTTTTCTCAATTGCATTCATTGAACGAATATCTCGTATTGTGTGTCTCAATTCATGTGTGTTCATCTTCTCTTCAGCAATTATCTTGAGAGCCTGTCGTTGTTGCTCATCACTGTCAAGAGAGAGAATTTCTCCAGCAGCCGTAACCGTTATTTCATTCTCTCTAAGCTGCGTGTTGAACATCATCTGGCAGATCAAGAAGAGCAATTCGATGGGATATGTATTCTTGACTCTTCCCAATCTTCTTTGCGAGTTCGCTTTGACCTCCCCACCCGAGCTCGTCGCAATATCGCTTGAATGCAACGGCCTCCTCAATTGGGTCAAGTGTCTTTCTTTGAATATTCTCGGTGAGAGCAATTTCAAAAGAAGATTTGTCGTCTAGATCTAGCACCATACACCTTATTCGTTTATGCCTGAGCAATTTGCATGCTTTCAATCGCCTGTTACCCGCAACTACCTCGAATCTTCCTTTCACAGGCCTAACAACGATTGGCTCTAGCAAACCGTGTTCACGTATGGACTCTACTAGTTGAACCACGTTGGTAGTCGTAGGATCACGAAGTGGTTTCGGTGGAGAACTGGTAAGCGATATCGCTATGTTGTCAAAAACGGCAAGGGAGTACAAGTACCTGTTCATTCTATTGACCATTACATGAGCCCAGTGGTCGCAAAATGCCCTGCGATGACATCGCCCTTTTATCTACAAAAGGATAAGTGTGTGTTTTGTGACACACACGAGCCACGTCGAACTAGTCAAGTCTTTGCTCGATTTCGGCCTTACAAACACTGAAGCCTTCGTATTTGAAGCAGCTCTAAACCTGGGAGAAGCGACCACTAGACAGATTTCTATTGCTGCTGGAAAGGAAAGAGCACAAACATACCACGTAGTTGCGCAGACTCCAACGACTAGGTCTTGTAGACGTGACGTTGTCGGCACCTGCTCGGTTTAGGCCAGTCGAGCTGAAATACGCGTTAGACCGTCTTTACCTTCACCAGACCGTCAAACTTAGCAAGCTCGATGAAATGCGCAATAAAATTGTGAAAGTTCAGCATTCGGATGTCAAAATACCGTTCGCCGATTCTTATTCGGTTGTAAAGGGCCGAATCAATGTGTATCTTAAGACAATTGAAGCATTGAAGCAGAGTCAGACCAGCGTCTCAATGATGCTATCGGCGCAAGGCCTAACTCGATTTAGGTGCTTCCCCAATATGATGAACACTATTCGATCACGAGCTAGAAGAGGTGTCGAATTCAGGATAATTGCACAAGTCAACTCACGCAATATAGACGATGCGAAGACTTTCTCGAAATTCTGCGAAGTAAGGCACGTTAATAATCAATTCACCAACGCTTCGGTATATGACGAGAGGATCGGATCCATAGCGCTTTCACTGAACGAAACACTCGATGTCGACGAAGCCGAGCATGTCTCTTTTTGGACAACTGCGAATGGGTTCGTTGGAACTCTCGTTAGTTACATTAATTCGGCGTGGTTCATCGCGGCACCGCTAGATCTTGTAAAGGTCGAATCTGATCTCGAATCTAGTGCATTACATCCAAGCTCTTAACGTGTCTTCCTACCCATAACTCCCAAGGGGAGATCGTTCCAGGGTTGTTGTTGTACGCGTCATCGTCGAGCTTTCCTCTCAACTACCTTTCGAATGGCTACAGCCTGCGCAGCAATGACTTCGGGTTGTATTCCATGATGCACTGGGATCACAATAGAGCGGGGAGCCACGTTTTCCAGTTTTGGACAAATTCCCCTCTCGTATCTAACGTAGTCAGGTAAGACTGTTCCTAGCGAGGTTCTTCTCTTCACATTCATTTCACGAAAAACAGGTTCCAGATAACTCGGGGTTCTGTGCCAAAATGCGTTTTCTAGCCACAGCTCCGTTTGCTCCTCTTCTTTACATAACCGAACGACCTCCTCTGCTAGCAGGTTAACCTTTTCATCTATCACGATATGATACCCCCAGTAACTAGGCACAGTCTCTGGGTAAACATAAGGCAAATGAATGCCCGGTACCGCGCCAAGTTCTTTTGAAAGAATGTCCACTAGATGCTGACGCCTCGCGTTGAATGTCTCAATTTTAGATAGCTGGGCCAATCCAACAGCAGCCTGCAACTGCCCCATTCTATAGTTATGGCCAAAACTAAAGAAGTGAAAATCAGGTTCTGGTTTCTTCGCACCTCTTATCGCCCCTACGTTCGTGAACGTGGCGGCTTTTGAGAAAATGTCCGAATCATTCGTTACTACTATTCCACCTTCGCCGGTCGTGAAATGCTTTGTCTGCTGCAGACTGTAAGCGGCCACATCTCCTATAGTCCCTGCTAATCGTCCCTTGTAAAATGCATCGTAGGCTTCAGCAGCGTCCTCGATCACGAATAGGTCGTGTTTTCCAGCGATTTCCATTATGGGATCCATATCTGCTGGTTGACCATAGATATGGACAGGCATTATTGCCTTGGTGTGTTCGGTTACCTTCCGGCCCACGTCGGTCGGGTCAAGGCACCCATTTCGCGGATCGACATCAGCAAAAACTGGAACGGCGCCCATGGCAACAACTGAGATTGAGGAAGCGATAAACGACTTACCTGTGACGATAACCTCGTCACCAGGCCCTATCTCACATCCAGCCATAGCAGCTTCAAGCGCCGATGTACCAGAGTTCACAGCGAGAGCATGTTTGAGCTTCATTCGCGCGGCGAATTTATCTTGAAACTCGGTAATGTAATATCCAACTCCGACCGGATTCAAAGAGTCATTGTAATCGTAATAGCAAAGTTGCTGCCTCTTCAACACGTCGTCGAGAATCTTCCTTTCTTCTTCACCCAAAAATCGTAGGTTTTGATCATAGTTGATTGTTTTCATGAAAGTCGCGAATGTGGGGACAAACTGCGATTAATATATTGATGCATTTTGTCGTTAACTGGGCAACTACGCCGTTGCGGTATTCTGCAACGGTTATCCCTTAGTAACCTCTTAGGATTCCTAGCCTGCAAATCGGGAAGCGAACTCTCATGTCGATTAAGTTGTCATGCCACACAATAGCATTTCACTCGCAGCCGTTTGAGTATGCTGTGAAGAAGATAGCTCAAATTGGATATGAGGGTATCGAGCTAAATGCTGAGACTAACTGGGCCAAGCCGCACATCACCCCTGAAACTCCTAAGGTGCAGAGGAAAGCAATGGCAGAACTGGTCAGGAGACATGGGCTGCTGGTTTCTTCGATGTGTGCCCATACGTCCCTAATCGAGCCATCGCCCGAGAAACGTAAACAAGGAGTACAATACACAAAGGCATGCATCGAAATCGCATTGGAGTTCGAGACAAACATCGTACATGTGATTTCCGGCAACCTCACTAGGGGAGTTCAGAAAGAAATGGCGCTAGAGTGGTTAGTCTCCGAACTCTCAGAGTTAATAGATTTTTCAAAAGAAAGAGGGGTGAGACTCGCATTTGAAGCTGCTGTGAATCAACTCGTCGCAAATGGCATTGATCTGGATAATCTTATCCACGAGGTCGGCAGCAAAAAACTCTACGTCAATTTTGATCCCAGTCACTTGGTTCTTTATGGAGAAGCTGCAAGCGATTCCGCGATGAGGTTTGCTGATCGTATTGTTCATGTGCACGCCAAGGATGCCAAGGGGCGCCCAAATAATTTTGAGTTTCCACCTCTTGGAGCTGGTGTCGTCGATTTTCGCAGCCTGATTCGGGTGCTAACGAAGATACGATACGACGGATTCATCTCAGTTGAGTATGAGGGGGAATTATTTGGGTATGGGAACGATCCTGAGCCTGCAATAATAAATAGCAGAGCTTTCTTGAAAGATCTCATTGACGCTGCCTAGGTTGTTGCTCCTGATTACGCGTCGGAATGTGAAAAAATGAAGCGTCACCGGAAGGGAAGCTGACTTCTGTAGAATTTAGTCGGCGCCGACTAAATTTTTGAAGCTTCATTTCAAGATCGAAGTTTCCCGTAGATTCTCTAATTGTTTTATTCTGAACATGGCGTACGGCGCCTACGGGTTTGTAGATGACAACGTCTAAAACAACCTTCATTCGTGACGCCACCGGTCTTGTCAGGCAATTCACGCTGGCAGATGCGTTCGGTTTGAGCGTGGGGTCATATGTCATAATGAACATGCTGCTTTGGCCAATATTGGTGGGGTTATACGCGTTCCCAGGTTTCGATTTTATTTTGTGCCTGATTATAGGTACGGTTTTTTGTGTTTTCTGGGCTCTAATCTTTGGATTGTTTGGTCAAATCATGCCGAGGTCAGGTGGAGACTACACGTATGTGACTAGAACATTCAATCCTGCCATAGGATTCGGCAGTAGTTTTGCCTTTACAATGATTGTCGTCATAACTATACTTGGTATAGGTGGCACAACTTGGACCGGGTTATCGTTCGGGCTTTCCTCATATCTTGACGCTGTAGGGAGAATGACCTCGAATCCAGGACTAGTGACGCTTGGCGAGAGCATAGTGACTGGCTACTCGGGTTTCTTGATCGGGACAGTTATCATTCTGATCGGAATTGCAATCAACATGTTTTCTGCACGGCTTACTTCATGGTGTATCAGAATATTACTAGCTACCTCCATGATAACCATGCTTATTCCATTTGTGATTTTTGCCACATCAACGAATGCCCAGTACATCGTATCGTTCAACTCATTTGCTACCCGATATTACAACGGGACAACATATCAGGGAATTTTGACGGCCGCCCAGAGCAAAGGTTGGACACCCAGTTCCTTCAGCATGACCAACACTCTCTTAGCATTACCTTTAGTTTTCCTAGGTTATCTTGGCTTTGGAGCCGTTTCCGCAGCAGGATCAGAGATTAAAAGGCCTCAAAAAACTCTGATGGCAACGGTAATTCTTGCGATCGTTGCCGGGTTCGCGTACTCCGCGTTCGGATGGACAGTTATGCAGAATGCAGTGGGGTACGACTTCATGAGTGCTGCATCGTATCTTTCGAATACCGGCTATTTGCCCCTTCCCGCCTATTTTGCAACCCCTTTCTTCTTGGCTGCGCCCATTTACCCTAATGTGTTAGTGATAACCCTAACCGTATACGCTTTCGTAGTCCAAAACACGATATTGTATTGCCTGGTTCTAGCACTCAATGCCTCACGATATATGTTCGCATGGTCATTCGACAGAATTTTGCCTGCAGCAGTGGCGGACGTGAGCGACCGATTCCATACACCAATCAAGTCCCTTATAGTTGTCGCAATCCTAGCAATCGGTACGCTGGCCCTTTTCGCATTCGAACCATTTCTGACAGTTTATTTCAACGTACTGATTACCGTGTGGATCAGTCAAGTAATCCTAGGGGTTGCCGCGGCAGTATTTCCTTATTGGCGAAAGGACATTTTCAACTCGGCTCCTTCCAGCGCTCGGATGAGGGTTGGCAAGGTTCCATTTCTTACTATATGCGGGATTGTAACCGCAGTGGGCATGTCCATTGCAGCAGTGACATCCTTCTTCAATCCACTGGTAATAGGGCCCACAGGACCGTCAGCATTTGCACTGGGCGCTGCGCTGTATGTGGGAGCCATCGCTTGGTACTACATCATCAAGTATTACAGGAGAAAGCAGGGCATAGACCTCGGAATGATTTTCAAGGCGATTCCACCCGAGTAAATGCAAATTCAATGATTGCCTATGAATTCAGTAGATTCAAAGCTGATAATAACTGCAACTGTCGCCCCCTCGTGGATTTATCCACAATTGCGAAGATGGCCCCAGACTGCCGAGGAATATGCAACAGAGGTTGTCGCTGCCTATGAGGCGGGTGCTAGTGTTGCACACATTCATGGAAAAGAAGTGTGGACAAAGGAATTTTACCAGAAAGTGTTCGACCTCATACGAGATGATTGCGACATTATCCTTCAGATGGGTCTATCCGCCCTGAAAATCGAACAGAGAATAAACCTGCTCGAAACTAAGCCTGAGATGTTGTCGATTATTCTGAATCACCATGACGAATACTTTCCTGAGTTGAAGCTTCGGATGATGCACACTCAGGAGGAACTCGTCGAATATACCGAACTCTGCAATAAATTCAAGATCAAACCCGAGTTCGAGCAATGGCATCAAGGATCAAACTGGAACCTTCGCTTCTTGGCGGAGAGAGGCCTTATCGAAAAACCATATTTCTTAAGCATGTTTTTCGCGTGGCCCGGAGGAATTTGGTCTCCTCCAACAGTAGAGGAGGTCATGTATCGATTCAAGACTGTACCAGACGGATCAATGTGTACCTTGAGCTGCATGGACGATGAACAGACAAAACTGGCAACGATGGCAATTTTACTCGGAGGACATGCAAGGGTTGGCTATGAAGACAATCCATATTACGCCCCCGGAGTGCCCGCGAGGAGTGTCTCAGAACTAGTCGCAAGAATCAAGAGAATAGGAACAGAGCTGAATCGTAAGGCGGCTGACCCCACAGACGCTAGGAAAATGATTGGATTGAAGCAAATGGCACTTATTTCCTGAGAAGGCGTGCCGGACCATTCTTAGGTACCACCCAATCTTTGGTTCACGATCGAACAACTCCTTAAGGACACATGGACTAGCGTTGAATAGTCTAATTTTGAAGACCTAGGATCACGGAACACATGCTAATTTAGAATCATGTTGCTTAGATTCACGGCTGGCCAAGACAAGTGGTTAGGATGTGTAGAGGCCATTGACTGAAGCAAAAATGAAAGCCGCGATTCTCAAAGAACTTAGAAAGCCTCTGAGTGTGGAGGAGGTTGATGTCCCAGAACTCGGTCCTGGAGAAGTTCTAGTGAAAACCATGGCTTGTGGAATATGCGGCACCGACTTGCATATTATCGACGGAACTGGCTACAAACCTCAATTGCCACATATCCTAGGGCATGAACCGGCAGGTATTGTTTCAGAAGTCGGAATAGGCGTCTCTCGCATCAAAACAGGTGACCGCGTTCTGCCAAACATCTTCTTCACATGTGGAGAGTGTTATTACTGTCGTACAAACCGCGAAACACTCTGCACAAACTTCACCGGCGCGTCGCCTGCGCTTGGTGTTGGAAGGGCCGGGGGATATGCTCAGTATTTCAAAGCTCCGGCCAAAAATCTCTTCGTCTTACCGGGAAAGATCGGCTTTCCTCAAGGGTCCGTCATCGCAGACGCCGTGGTGACGGCAGTGCATGCAGTTTATCGTCGCGCTCACACAAAGGCAGGGGACACACTGCTCGTAATCGGACCTGGTGGCATCGGTCAAACGGTTATTCAAATAGCCAAGCATGCGGGTGCGCGCGTTATCGCGACCGGACGTCGGCCAGCCCGGTTGGATCAAGCGCTAAAGCTCAATGCGGATGCAGTCATTAATTCCACGGAACAGAACGTCCCGGATACGGCAAAGGCCTTAACCGGGGGCGTAGGAGTCGATGTTGTCATTGACAATGTTGGCTCTAACGAAACTCTTCTCCAAGGAATTGGGTCTTTGAGACCTGGCGGTAAGATTGTGATGATTGGGGAGACAGAAGATACTATTCCACTTTCGACATTTCATCTATGTGTAAACGAGTTCGAAATAGTAGGATCTAGGTCCGGAGGGCGTCAGGACACGGTGGAAGCGATAGACCTCGTGGCTAGTGGAGTGGTCACCCCTTACATCAGTGATATTCTCCCGCTGTCTAGGATTAACGAATTGATCGAACGAATCAGACTGGGGAAGGTAATGGGCAGAGCCGTCGTTACAATGGATTAGCCTTCATGGTCCAGGTCAAACTATTCCCTTACCGAACCACTCGCGGCTACACATGAGGTCACGTACGTTTGAAGCACGGAAGCAAATCTCTTTCACACATTCCCAGAAACTCCTCTTCAGATGGACTCGCACTGTGAAGTTGAATCTCATTATACCCCAAGTCGATTGCGTTTTTCACTTTCTTTACTATGTCTTCCGGGTCGGATGTGATAGTCCATGCTTTCGTGAGTTCCGAATCTGAGATCTGTTGCCCCAATCTTTCGAGTTCTCGCGGATCTGCAATGGGGAGGTTCCAGATATTTGGTATTAACGCTGATTTCCATTTTCTCGCTGAAACAAGTGCATCATCGTAGGTCTTGGAGTAGGACACGAAAAGCTCGACGTTCTTATCCAATTTGCTTGCATCGCAACCAGCATCCTTCGCTGCATGATCAATTATTGGCCAGAGACGTTTTATGTCGTCTTTGGCAGAATCCACTGTGGCGTAACCATCTGCATACCTACCTACCAATGTTGCGGTCTGAGGACCATTCGCCGCAATGTAGATTGGGATGGAGCTTTTGGGCTTAGTGTAAAGTTTCGCGCCATTCAGCTTGTAAAAGCTGCCAGAGTAATTCACAAAATCAGATGTCCAAAGTTGACGAATTATCTCAACAGACTCCTTGATTCTCTGTAGTCTTTCCTGAAATTTCGGCCAAGGATAACCTAACGGTGAATCATTCATAGCCTCGCCAGTTCCTAGAGCGATGAATATTCTTCCAGGAAACATCCTATCCATTGTGGCAAAGGCTTGAGCGACGACCGCGGGGTGGTATCTTCCTATCGGGGCGGTCACTATCGTTCCGAACCTGACGGCCGGGATGGTTGCTGCCGCGGCTGGAATCCATGACCAGGCAAATGGGCAAGCTGCCTGCGTGTTAAACCAAGGATGAAAGTGGTCGCTTATAGGGATAAAATCAAAGCCAGCTCTCTGAGCACGAGCGGCGTATCGTAGAAGGTCTTCGGGCTGATGACCTTCAGCTTCAACTCTATAGCCAAACTGATTTCGCATGTGAATCACACAAAGCTACTGTTTGGCGTGAGTCTTTTCTAATCTTTCTTTCTTTTCTAATCTTTTCTAATAACATGTATGGCTCCACTGGCTTTGGAGTCAACTTTCAGTAGCTTAGGTTGAGTTTGCCGAATAAAGAATGGGCGATGTCGCATTAATCATTATTATAGAGTTAGGAGGACCATGCAACCATTAGAAGGGATGCATGAGCTTTGGTAGTAAAACTCAGCTGTTGTACCCTTGGCTACTTTAGAAGCACCACTGTTGAGGATGCGATCAAAAGAATAGCGAACATAGGCTACAAAGGAATAGACCTTTACACAGGAGCACCGCACCTTTGGCCCAGCGACTATTCCCGACAAGATAGACAGAACGTTAAGAAGTTAATCGATCAACATGGCCTTAAACTGACCGGCTTTGCTCTTTCAGGCGGCTTGCTTGGGTTACAATATAATTTCGGTTGTCCTAGAAGCACTATCCGCAAATTGACACTCCAGTATTATCTTGACCACGTTGAACTCGCCAGCGAATTAGGATGTCCGCTCTTCAACGTTCTAACAGGCAACGTGTTACACGGAACGACAAGAGAACAGGCACGAAAATGGACTATGGAAGCTCTCCACGAGTTGACTGCAGAAGCCGAAAAGAAGAAGGTGATTTTAGGACTGCACCCGCAATACATCGCTGAAAGCACTCTAATGCTCACTGTTGATGACGCACTAGAGATGATTAAGGAATTGAGTTCGAAGTGGGTGAAGATAATCTACGACACTGCTCAGCAGAACATCGTCTATCGAAATTTCATGGACGACATACGTGCATGTGGCGATAAGTTGTGCTATGTTCACGCAGCTGACAACGATGGTATTCGTTGGACTCACGACGCAATAGGTAGAGGTACTGTCGACTGGGAAGGAATCCTAAGAGCACTGAAGGAGATAGGATTTGAGGGGAGCATGTGCGTCCAATGCTTTTCAGACCTTCCGAACGACGCTGACTCCGTGCTGCGAGAGTCGAAAAATTACTTGGAGAAACTAATCAAAGAGATCGCCTAGGAAAGCTAAGAATCCGTATTACATTTCCGGCCACCAACACAAAAACAATGGGCGCCGAATTTTAGGACGATTATGAGGGTTCAAACGAGGGTGTAAAGCTACTCCCCCGCACCATCTAGTCATTAATGCATAGACATTTGGAGAAAGCGAGCGGTTCAAATCTGGCTGCCCGCACCAGGTGACCCGCCGCCGCCCGTGACGAAGCACGCTTCGCTCGCTTACTTGGTTAGGATGGTGCTCGCTTCGCTCGCACAACATTCTGTACGCTAGGAACCTGAACGGTTGGGAATGCTTTTCTCATCGTTTGTAAAATATGAGAAACGCTAGGGCTACGAATCCAATACTAGATTCAAGGAAAGCGGAATATGAACCACAATGCCGAAAAGAGAGAGAATTCTTCAAGAAAGACTAGACGTGTGATAGATAGATTTTCTCAGCCAAGATAAGGGTGCCGCGCATTGAAGGGGAGTAAGTGGACCTATGCTATCCCAATAGGTGTGTGTGTACTGGCTCTGCTCGCGCAAATGCCTCTGAATGCTCTTGGTCAGTGGCCACCGAATGAGAATACATTGACCGTAAACATCTGGCTTAGTCCTCCAGCACAACTTTCACTTGGGATGTACGATACACGCTCACCGATTGAAATCTTCACACTCGTTACCAACAATTCCCCAAACGATTTCCCCGGTGGAAACCTAACTGGTTCAATATTGCCTCCGTCAGCGACCAGATATGTCTTTCCGGTTATCTATGATGTGCCGCCGCTAGCGCGAAACGAAAGTAAACTCTTCAATTTGACCGCTTTTCAACCGCCCGAGCCCGGTATATACGTTGTAAGCTACGACAAGTACTTACAGACCAAGTACCTAGCAAATCCCGAATGGCAAGCGTCCGGCGGGTTCTCCGAATTCTATGTTGAGTCAGCATCAACACTAATCGAATTCTGGTCAGTCATAACTGTGGTGACAGTAGGCGTTTTTTCAGTTGTTGCATCCATCACTGTACCTGCCCTGGCCGAACGGCGAAGAACACGCAGACTCAACGAGAGACGCAAAATTGCCGCCTACAGACTACTAAAGGGGTTACTAACACCAGTAGAGAGCAGGTCAAGGACACTTGCACCACCTCAGGCAGCGCCCTTCCAGCAGGCATATCTGACTCAACATGAACTTGACAGAATCAACCAAATCATTGCCGACTATCATGACGTGCTAGAAGATAGTACCGCGCAGCTGTGGGACAGAACAAATGTCTCATCTGTAACGACACGCAAAGCCGCTGGAATCTCAGCGCCTTACGTCATGGACCTACGGACATTTGCGGAAAATGTGCACACTCGATACGCATCGCTGATCGTCCCTTGAACTCACTTTGTTTGGTTTGAAGACTTTTGTCAAATGAGAAGAAGCCCGTTCTCCGAGAAACGTGGAAGATTATCAAGGATATTCTTGCAGTAATCTCTGCAATTGCAGCAGTTACTGACTTGTACCAATCGCGCATGATTCTGTGGCAGGCAATCCAAACAGGAGAACCATTGCTAGTGACCGTTGTCCTACTGCAGACCTCATGGTTTTTGTTTGGCGTCTTCTTGTTGTGTGCAATACTTGTATTCCATCACAATGACCGGTTGACCAAGGACAATTTGATTCCTTCAACCGTGGCTCTTCTAATCGCGAGTTTTCTGCTGACGTGGGGTATCCGAGCATCATACTTCGGTGTAACTGGACACATATACCCGGGCCAAAACCTGCTTGAGTTTAGGGTTGAGACAATAGTTGCTGCTGCTGTGCTTTTCGTCTGCGGTATTATCCTTGTGATTATCCCGATCTGGGCAGAGTCCGAAGGTGAAATTCCTGAGCTTGTCTTTGATAGAAAGCCCGTAACAGACCCAAACCAGATAGCGAAATTGCAAGAAAATCTGCGGTCAATATTGGACGAAAAGCACACGCCTTCTTGTAACGTTCAAGAGAGGAAGTGCCAAAAATTACGAATGTTTCACTATGGCCTAGCCAAATCTGAAGCGAAGTGTAAATGCTCATGCCACAAATGACAAATCCGTCAATCCGTCAGGGCATCAGTTACGTCACTTATCCACGCACGAGACCGAACTAAACCTGCAAGCTCTAAGCCAGCAAGTGTCCCAAAGCACAATCAAATAGAACTTTCTCGGGGTACTTTCATTCGCAGTCATACGTTAGGCAGCCCATTTGTATATTCGGTACGTAACTGTTGACAAGAAGGCCCGTCTCTTGACACGAAGAAAACGAATACCTTTCACCCCAACCCTCGTTGCGCTTATTGGGCTAGCTCTAAGCATATTTCTGATGGCGTCCAATTCTAGAGGTACAATCGTGATGAAACTTGGCGAGTTTGAACTGCAAACTGACATGGTGGGTTTTGCAGTCTTTGTCGCCGTGCTTGGATACGTGGCATACATCGTCCGAGTTACGTACAGGAATGGAAAAAGTGGACGGCGAGAAATCCCTTTTTACGACCCTCCCTCGCCGCACGATACGAGCGGAACCATTGAGTGTTACAGGTGTGGCAAGAAGATGTCTCGGTCACTGCCAGCATGTCCCTATTGCGGTCATAAGCGACCGCTGTACTAGGTGATAACTACTTTTCCCTATCATTCTCATCATCAGCGAGCCGAGTGATAGTCTATGATTAAGGGCCGTTCTTAATCAGGTCGACTAGCTTGCCATAAAGGACATCAAAGACTATCTCAACCGTTTCTTCGACAGACTCAAGGTATTCCTTGCTAGTCTGAACGCCTGACCAAAGGCGCAGATTTCTGCCGGGATGAACCAAGTCTCTTACCTCTCGAACAACATCTGCAAAGTACCACACATCACCTTGCTTTAGAGCGTCATCTGAGTCGATCTCCGACTTTCGTGCAATCTTGTCAATAGGAACTTTCGTAGGCAACCATTTCATTTCATTCGCCAAAACTAGAAGGTCATAAAGATTCCATTCCCTGAGATCTGGCTTCTGTTTCGTTCGGAAGGTCTCCGAACGAGACACTTCGTCTTCACAACAGTAGGCCATTCCCAGCAGACCCGCTTCCATTGCCGCACCAATCATCACGCAACTAGCTAATGACGCACCAGCCTTCTTGCATTTGTCTACTTCTAACCTATTTTGCTCGATAAGTTTCAAAAGAGAGTTGAATTCGTCATCGCTAACGCTTAACATGGGCATCTAACTCTTCAACCAGAGTTTGAATGCTTCCTCTAAGGTCTTGGTTGCTGCATCTTTCAAGGGCGTACCCTAAACTAGAGTTGCCCTATGGAGCATCATCGCATTGAACTCTTCGCACTTTGACTCGGATCCAGGCTTGAGCTGGTCTAGAATGATGCCTAGCGGGGAATCAGTGGGCCTGTCAAGACACCGACAGCAGATATCGTTCGATCGCGGAGCGATTGATGCGAGTATCGGTTATCTGAAGAATAGGACAAATGGGAACTTTGAAGGGATCATATCGACGCCCGGAGGCAAGCTTGCGTACAGGCATCATCTATGGTCCTCAATTTCGTCAAGATTGGCCATTAGGGAATTTTGGAAGAAGCAATTGGAGGGACTCCAATGGAGCCAACAGCTGGAGACCGCAATTACAGACATTATTCAATATTTGTCTGATCGGAAAAGAGACTGGCTTCCTGCAACTCTGAGGTATGTTCCGCGAGGGCATGTCTTCAATAGCACGATCTACCTGATCGGAGGCTACGACAACATCGTCTACGGCGAAGATGTTGCATTGAATCTCAACTTCAAAAAATTCCAGGCCGACCATCGAGAAGCCGTATACTACTTGATTCACGAGCTGGCACACGCAGGATATTTCAGGTACCGTCGAATGCCAAACCTTGTAAACCTCAAGACGTTGCGCGACCTATTGAATTCAGTGAGGCTATTGACGCATCTTGAAGGCATGGGCGTTATTAGCCCATTCAAGCTAAGGATGAAGGAGGGCGGCCTCTCGGACTGCGGACTACAAAGTCCTGCTGAACCAAGAGGAAAGAGAGGCAAGGGTCCACGATTACTTCTCAAGACTGTCGAGCCTGGAGGATGCTCCGAACCGAAAACTGGACAAAGAGGATTATCAGATTCTAGAAGATTGCAGCTGTCAACCCAAACGCCTATGGTACATAACGAGGGGCCACATGGCCTTGAAAATTGAAGACCGGTATGGGACCGCCAAATTAGGCAGGATCGTGAGAAAAGGTCATGAAGCATTCTTCAAATCATATTTGCAGATAGAGAATCCTGGGTTAACTTAGCTTCCCCCCGTAACGCATGAAAACGGGTGAAGGAGGGCTCGAAACCCTGATTTGTTTGCAACATTAAGACCAGTCCATGGCTAACAAAAACCTGAGAATCGTTAAGGCGAATGCGAAACATTCAGCATTGGCTTCGCCCCTCTTTGATGCGTACAGGCAGTTTTACAAGAAAAAGTCTGACGTGACAACCGCTCGGAAATTCCTGAACCGACGGCTGAAGAATAGAGAGTCGGTTCTATTCCTGGCCATCGCGGACCGGGGAAGGCATGGGAAACCGGTGGGGTTCGTGCATCTGTATCCGACTTTCTCATCCCTAACTCTTCGGCGAGAATGGATATTGTCCGACCTCTTCGTTATTCCGGAAGCGCGTCGCGGAGGGGTTGGTGAGGCTCTAATGGATCATGCTCGTCAGTTTGCCAGAGAAACCAACGCCGATGCTCTTCTCCTTGAGACGGCTATGGACAACTTCAGAGCTCAGAAGTTATACGAGAAACTCGGATACGTCCGTGACGAGGTATTCTATCGTTATGCGTTGGCAATCTAATCCTACCCTAAGCGGCGCGGATTATGGGCGTGCGTAAGTTCTTCTCTAGAATTGGTGGGACCTTCTTCTTCAGTAGGCTGACGAGTTCTGGATCCCCTCGGAAGAATCTGTCCGGTATGTTTAGAATTCGTATCTTGGCAGGGTTACATTGAAAGTGCGATCGTATGTAATCGCTGTGGTGTCCCTCCATGACTAGGATTAGATCTGCCCAATCGACGAGTTTCTGAGTCAATAATTTCCCCGATGGTTCTGGCATGGTTCCAGCTGACTTAGCTTCCCATCCTTTCCAGCCTTGGAATAGGTTCTCGCCGGTTGGACTGCGTTGAAGATTCGCTGTACAAACGAATAGTACTTTCCGCATGGTTAACCCGTGGGCGTTGGATTGATGTAATCGTTCTTCAACGAACCTGTTGAACTTGGGCCACATATGTGTGCTGGTACATTACGGTTTGACTTCCCGCGCCACAAGCCGTGGGCGTTTGATGTTTGTGTCGACACTCTAGCAAGGTCTTTTGTGTTAGACTGCTTCTGTTGGCGTGCCCGGTAGTGGTCTGCGGTTCGTGTTTCCAGTAGTAGGTTTACAGTCTTTGAAGTTATCAACTTCATCATTGTTGGCGTTGGGTCACGGGGTCAATGATCTATTCTCGAACAGTCTTTCTGGCTTACTACCGATAATCACTGGATTGTTCGGTCTCTCGTATCTGCTTGCGGGAGTCGTCGCAATGGTCTTCAACGTGACCTCATCGATCATGCAACCGTTGTTCGGTCATTGGTTCGACCGCTCGCACATCGCGTGGCTCATGGAGGCTGGGTTGGCGTTGAACTGCGTCGGCATGAGCTTGCTTGGTTTTTCCTCAAGCTATGTCCTACTGCTATTTTTCGTGGGGTCCGCTGGGTTGGGAACAGCAGCTTTCCATCCGCCCGCGTTTTCAGCAGTCGTGAAGTCGGGCAGGTCATCGCCAGGTAAGGATATGGGCGTCTTTCTCTCAGCGGGAAATACCGGCTTCTTTCTCGGACCATTCGTTGCTGGTGCACTGGGCTCGGCGTTCGGTTTGCGTGGGATGGTGTTGTTGCTTCCGGTTGGTTTGGTGGTTGCGGTTGTTCTCTTCAGAGCGAAGATTAACCCTAAGAATGTTGAAGAGAATATTTCGAAAGAGTCATTTCCCTGCGAATAAACGGATTCTGAGCATACTGGCCGGCATAACTGCCCTTCGCTCCGTAACGCTGCAAACCGCCGTGACTTTCCTTCCACTATACTTTGTGGCACGCGGTGATTCGCTCTTGCTGGCAACTGCGATTGCGTCCATCTGGCTCGGGGTAGGTGTGCTGGGGCAGGTTGGAGGCGGTTACGTCTCAGACCGGATTGGGAGGCGGCTAATAATAGTGACCTCGCTTCTGTTCGGCGGCCTATTGTTCTACGGTTTTCTTTTGACGAATGGTTTCATTTCGCTAATTCTACTTGCCTTGTCCGGCGCCGCACTGTACGCAAGTTGGTCGGTGATCGTCGTGATGGCTTCAGAAGCCGCCCCCAGTAACATTGGAGCAGTTTCGGGGTTCATGCTAGGTTTCTACGTTGGAATCGGGGGCATAGCCGCTTTGGGCTTCGGAGCGTTAGCGGATAGTATCGGCTTAGGCGCCGCTTTCGAGATAATCGCGGGTTTTGCGCTTATCGCTGGATTGCTCGCTCTATTTCTACCCAAAACCAGCGCAAGCGTGACTCCTTTGCAGTACGCGGATTCGAATTGACGTATCAGTTCTCGAAGGTGTGTAGTAATATTCAAGAAATTTAAGTACGAATCCTGCGGGTAACGCGCTATTCCCTCCACATCCTAAATACGCTTGAGGCGGAAGCTTCTCCGAGTCGGGCCATGAAGCGCGGAGCAAGTAGCATTCGATATGGGCTCTACGTACCAAACTTTGGCAAAGCCTGTTCCCCTCAGGCGCTTGTTCAGTTGGCAGGTGAGGCGGAGGATTATGGGTGGGACGGGTTCTTCCTTTGGGATTCTATATCCGGCGAGGACAGAAAGCTCCCGACCGTAGACGCCTTCATCACACTCGCGGCAGTGGCTGCGAATACTAAGAGAATCCGGCTTGGCACAACCGTCACAGCACTTCCACGACTGAGACCATGGAAGGTCGCTCGCGAAACAGCAACACTCGACCATCTATCCAATGGACGATTAACCTTGGGCGTCGGACTTGGCTTTCCACCCGATCAAGAGTTCAGCAGGTTCGGTGAAGACCCGAATAACAAAGTGAGGGCAGCGAAACTGGACGAGGCACTCGAAATACTCGTGGGTTTATGGAGTGGCGAACCGTTCGCGTACCGAGGGACATACTTCACAGTTAAGCGCACACAATTCCTCCCACCATCAAAGCAGAAACCCCGCGTACCCATTTGGGTGGGAGGCTTCTGGCCCCACAAACGACCCTTCATTCGCGCAGCCAAGTGGGACGGCGTAATCCCTCTGATAACTCCAATGAGGCTTCCTCAGTCAGATGACCTGCGCACAATCCTAAGCTACATCAACAGGCATCGAACCAGTGAAACCCCATTTGATGTAGTCAAGATCGGCTGGACTTCCGGCAAGTTCCCAAAGAAAGATGCTGAGAAGATTAGGTTCTTCGCGGAAGCAGGGATGACGTGGTGGCTTGAGAGTCTCTACGGAAAGACGAATTCTCTGGAAAAGATGCGTCAGAGAATTCGAATGGGCCAACCCGGGAAGACCCGCCTAGCTGGCTTGAAAAAAGGTGTGATGGGACGCTAAGGCCCTGTAGTCGTAGTCGCGTTTACTGTTGTCGTAACGTTCCCTTGGGTTATTGTGGTGTTGGCTACAGTAGATGTTACCGTATAGCTGATAGTCACATTAGCGACAGTTTGAGTTTGAGTCACAGAAATTGTCTGATTAAGGTACCGAGTCACCGTGACGGTGACGTTTGACGGAGTTTGTATGACCGACGGAGGTATGTTGCTCGAAGCCATGACCGTCGAATTAGTCGAATTACTGAGAGTCATGGACGAAGTTACATTGACGACAGCTGTCGAGGTCATGTTTCCAGACTCAATGCTTGTTGTGTTTTGCAGCTGGACGGTTGATGATGTGGTTGTGGAATTGGTGGTTTGAGTATTGTTTTGTGGAATCGTAGTTAGAGAGGTAGACGAAGTTACTGTGGCGTTGGTTGTTGTCATGTTTACAGGTTGTATACTTGTAGTGTTTTGAAACTTGACCGTTGATGAGGTAGCTGTTGAATTGGTTTGAGTACTATTTTGCGGAACCGTTGTCACCGATGTAGAATTCGTATTGGTGTTCCCAGAATTCATGACCAAGTTGCCATTGGTTTCATTGACCGTACCGGAAAGTGTGAGGTAGGAGGTTGAAGCAAGTTGGCTTTCTGGTGAGTTGAACGTAACAGTGTTGTTATTGGTCATTGTCCCAATAAGGATCAGTTGACCCTTCCCGGAGTTCGTGTCAGCGAATATTGCTGTGGCTCCAGCGTTCTTTACGCTTCCTTGACCACCGGTTATTTGGATGGTCGTAGAGCCAATTTGAAGGGATCCTGTGACGTTTTGTATCATGAGCCACTGGTTAGAGGTCACGTTGGCATCGCCAGTGAGCTTTAGCGTGCATGCGCCTGAGAGGCCGTTACCAATTGCGGTAGCCTGACCATTCAAGTCGAGGGTGATGGTCTTGGTTTGGACTTGTTGATCTCCGGCTGCCAGCGCGGGAGTCAGGGCGAGAATTGCTATCGTTACGAACAGCGCAGCGAAAAGGTGTTGTTGGGTGGGAGTTGGTTTCATTTCTTTCGTGCCTGTTGAATGATTGCTGGTATATCAATGTTCTTTCTGCGAAACATCACCGTTTCATTGCAAATCTACGAGAGGCAAGTACCACAATTATCGCCGCTAATGTCTTTAGGGATAGGGGTGGACGACCAATTGGGCTGAGGCTATATCCCGCGATTATGTAAGTAAACTAAGGCGAGATGACCAGTGCGAAATTCCATCTACATGATTGCCCTGTCAGTTCTCCTCATCGGCATTTGCATGGGTGGAGTTGCTGGACTGGGAGTTACCGCTGGGTACACGGTTTACGTGAGCTTCTTCTATCCGCTTCACTTCTTGTATAACCTGCAAGTTACAATTCGGGATCAGACCGGCCGTGTCGTTGGGTCCGGAATTAGTTATGACGGAAGTATGGTTGTAATTCCGGCTCGAACAGAGGCGTCGACAGTATGGTTGACCGTAAGCGTGTCGGGGTATGCCAGCGGTCCTTTGACCTATTACATGACCAATCCGCCCTTCTGGGCGATACATGGCGCTTCAATATCACCAGTTCAAAGCAATGGCGGCGATTACTGGGTTACCGTAGACTTGTCACAATAGGAAGCAACCAATCTAACCCGGTCTCCAAATCCATTCATTGCAGATTAATCTGCGAACTTCCGAAGTTCCGCGGTGATAAGTCAATGCTTAGTCGTCTTTCTTAGCCGGGATCCTAATTCGATCCAGTTCCCATCTGGATCCCTGACGTAAGCCAAGAACCATTTGCCTTCTTTGAATGGGGCGATGGCCCCTTTCCGGTTTTTGGTTAAGGTACGGTATGCGGTGGGTGCGTCTTTCACTTCGAAAGCTAAATGGTCAAGCCCTGATTTTCCGCCATGCGGGTATCTCTTTGGGTACCAGTTAAGTTCTAGAATTTGCCTTGTTCCCTTAGTAGTTAGCCATGCGACGCGTCCTCCGGTTTCCTTTATTGGAGTCTTGAAGAGCAATTTCATTCCCAACGCTTTTCTGTAGAACGTGATTGACCGTTCCAGGTTGGAAACGTGGATTCCGGTGTAGATGAATTTTGATTGCAAATTCATCACTCGAACACATCCATCCGTTGCCGATATAAGTTCGCAGAAGCGGGGGGAGGCGACTTGCTCACTCAGTTACGCCGATAAAGTCGATTGGTGCAGAAGGTCGTCCCTTTCGGATGGCGTTGCTCTCGCTCTCCAAATAGGTCAGCAGGTCCTGAATTTTGCGATAAGCCTCCAAGAATTCCAGTCCTTTCCTGGTTACGTAGTAGAATCGACGTTGGACTAGGCTGGATTGCAATGGATCGCCCTTTACACGAACAACAACCAGCTCACAATGTGCCAAGCCATCAAGCATCGGCTTGATTCGGTCTAGCGGAAGACCGGCTCCGTAGGAAAGTCTAGTGATGAGAACACCTTCGGGTTGCCGTTTCAGGACTTCTAGGATGTCACGGTAGATATCCAGTCTGGCGCGTTTCTTCAAGGTGCTTGCTGTCCCAAGGAAGGTAAATCACAGGTTCTCAGCCGAGTCATTTCTACTTCTTCTTTATAGGAACCTGCACTTCCGTGTTCGCCCACGCTCGACGGCTCGTCCAAGGGCTCGCAATGTAGACCTCCCTATGTCGACCCGCCTCTCTGAAAGGGTGGTATTGGAGCCAGCCCTCGATGCCATGGTAAACAAGTGAGTCTGAGAATTTGTCTGGGTCAAACGTAACGCTTGCTACACGTTGCCTTGGCAAAGTCATGATCTTGATCCTTCCCTCAGGCTTTGCATTTCCCTTAATTTCAAGGCAGGCTACTGAACGCCGCTTATGTTGAGGGCGTTTTCCCCATTCATCAATGAAGTACATGATCCACTTTCCAGTGCGCAGTTTCCTCTTCTTTGCCCACTTTACAAGTTGACCAAATTCCGCCCGCCACATATTCTGACCACTGTACGGGCCGATGTGGACAAGGTAAGCAACTTTGTAGCTTGGGGCCACTTTCACTTTGATGTCGACGAACAACCTTGGTCACTTAAACGCGTGTGTACGATTTTATTTTAAACCTTGCTCACGTGACTTGGGCTACAACAAGAGGTCCCACTCTTGCTTTCATCCCTCAGAAGCGACTGCGCACTAATCGTAAATAGCTGACGCGAAATCTTGGCGTCGCAAATAAGTCGGTCTGGCATATGACCAAGGCTTCACAAAATCCATCGGACAAGCCTGGGACCGGAGGAGAGCTTGACTCTGAACCTCAGCCAGAGTTGGCTGGCTTCAAGAACGTTGTGAGGCTTGGCTATGTGAGCCTCTTCACCGACCTTTCAACCGAGATGATCCTAAGCCTTCTTCCCGTATTCATCCACGACCAGCTTGGGGCATCTTACGCCATAGTTGGGCTGATAGAAGGAAGCGCAGATGCGGCGAACGACTTTTTCAGAATCTTGACCGGAGTCCTCACGGATAGGATCGCAAGGCGCAAACCTTTGGTGCTATTAGGATACGCCCTCTCTTCCTTCGCGAAACCACTCTTCGCTTTTACGACAACCTGGGGCCAAGCCTTCATTGTCAGAGTGACCGATAGAGCGGGAAAAGGAGCACGGACATCCCCTCGTGATGCTTTAATTAGCGATTCAATCGCGAAGTCACAGGCAGGAAAGGCATTCGGTGTCCAGAGCTCATTAGATCAGGTAGGAGCTGTGCTTGGGCCGTTATTGGCTTTCTTTGTGTTTCCTCTGATTGGCTTTAAAGGAATATTCTGGTTATCTTTCGCTCCCGCAATAATTTCTCTGATAATCCTCCTGTTTTTCGTAACGGAAACCGTTGGGCTGAAGAAGCAGAAACACTTCTTCGAAAACGCATCCGCAGTATTGAACCGACGTTTCATCTATTTACTAGCGGCAATGGGCATATTCTCAATAGGTGCCTACAACTTCTCCTTCATACTCCTGAGGGCATCATCGCTCGGCATCCCGGACAGTCAGATACCACTAGTCTACGTGACCATCAATGCCCTGTCAGTCGTGGCTGCATTCCCATCAGGCGTGCTGGCAGATAAGATTGGTAAGATTCCAGTCCTTCTTCTGAGCTACATTCCCTTCCTTGTTACGTCTGTTACTGGCATCATGCTTGTTGGAAACTGGTCATACGGCTTCATAATCGGCGAGCGTATTCGGAATCTATCTCGGAATATCGGATACAGTTCAACGTGCGGTAATCCCTGATTTCACGAAGACTGAACTAAAAGGAACAGCGTACGCGATCTACTACCTCATGGCGGGTGTAACTTCATTGTTGGCCAATTCAATATTCGGATATCTCTGGACTACCGCCACTTCTTCCCTTGCCTTTCGGTATGCTCTCGCAACCTCGATCGCAGGAGCAATCGCTCTCGTACTCTTCCTCATGGTGGATCGGAAGAGTTGAGGATGGGGGGAGAGATCAGTTCGATCCTTTTCCCTCGGAGCCGCGTAGGCTTGAGGCGAACATGCCCGCGAAAGTAATGATTGCTGCTACGATGAATGCCCTGCCCATACCTGTAACAAAGCCTACGGACTCGATGGCGGTTAATGAAATGTAACCGCCAATAATTATCCTGGAAACAACTTGGTAGGGGATGGCGGTTGTGATGATGTATGCTACTAGGCCGATGCTTACTACGTTGCCCGTGTTAAAGACCGTCGCTCTAATCGCGGATGCGACACCCGTCGTTGGGGAGGGACAGAGCCCATGACTGCACTGATGTTTGGCGAGGAGAACAACCCTATCCCAAGCCCGATTACGACGAGAAGAAGCTCAACGATCCAGAGTGGCGTAGTCGCGGTCAGCAAGAAAGCTGAAGCCAGATAGGCCACTGCCCCGATCCCCATTCCAAGCGTCGCAAACAAACGCGTCCCATAGCGATCTGATAGTCGTCCACTTATCGGTCCAATCGAGACGAACGCTACATCGAGGGGTAGGAAGAGAATACCGGCCGTAAGGGCGCTATAACCGCGAATCAGCTGGAAGTAAATGATCATGATCAGACTTAGAGCCCCAAACCCTAACGAATACAAAAGTTGGCTGACGTTACCCAAAGAGAACTGGCGTATCTTGAAAAGGCGCAAATCAAGAAGCGGTTCTGCAGTACGTCGCTCGACAAGGAAGAATAATACGAACAGAACCAAACTCGACAGGTAAAGTACCCCCGCTGTCGGTCTGTCGATCGCATCCATAGTATCGAGGCTGATCGCTATGAGAAGCAGGGTGAGGGAAGTCGTGAACAAACTGAGTCCTCGATAATCAAACCCAGAGTGCGGTTCTCTCTTGGAGGTTTCATGAAGACGGTGACGCGCCCAGAGAGTAGCGAAGATACCTATGGGCACGTTCAAGACGAAGATCACCCTCCACCCCAGCGTGTCAATAAGCACTCCTCCAACCGTTAACCCAAGAACTGCTCCGACTGTAAACGCGATCTGGTTCACTCCGAGAGCGAAACCAAGCTCCTGGGAAGGAGTCGAATCCGTGATAAGCGCTGCACTGTTGAGAATGAGAACCGCAGCGCCGAAGCCCTGAATTATCCTGAAAATTATCAGCTGCTCACCAGTTTGGGAGATAACAGAGAGCCCTGAACCGAGCGTGAAAATCGCGAAGCCCACGACGTAGATCTTTACCCTCCCGAAAATATCCGTAAACCTGCCAAGAAACAAGAGACCAATTGCTATTGCAATTTGGTAGCCCTGAGTTATCCAGAGGAGGGTCTCGAGGTCAGATCCAAGAGACTGGGCGATCGTGGGTAGTCCTATCAACACAATTCGTGTGTCAAGGCCGGCCATGAAAATGCCGACCGTAGTCACTGAAAGGACAACCCACTGGTACTTCAACCCGAGACCATGCCTCAGAAAACGTTCGACGAATCTACCGAGCTGAGTTTAGAGGGTTTCGAGTTATCTCCTAGTGTGGTTCGAGAGAAGTACCCGGTTGCAGAATCCTGATTCGAACTTTCTGTTAGGAGATTTTCAAGGGCTGATCTGACAGACCTATTCAGTCGCGGACAGCCTACTGAGGGCGCCACAGACATGCCCGATGGCAGGCGACAGCTATGGTGCTGGCACGATATTCTGGTTGATTCGGAAGACATTGCCTGGGTCGTACTTCTTCTTTACTTCGCGGAGCCGATCGAAGTTCATTCCAAAGTTGGCTCCGACTCGATCGGTGTCATCGCCAGCGGCGAAGTTGATGTATCCTCCTCGTTCGGAGTGAGGCGCCAAGGCGGCGTAGTAGTCTTTGACCCAGCGGATGTTTGCTTCGTTCGTTTTCGGGTCGGGCCACATGCCTGCAATGACAGTGGCATACTTTGCGTCGCGGTGGCCAAACGCGGTGGCTTCAGGTGCCACGTCATGTACGGCACCATTTATGGAGTAAATGTGCATGGTCGAGCTCACGACTGGGACCTTGGGGCCGAATTTCAAGTGTGCTTCGATCGCTCCCTCCGTAAGATTTCGCACGTAGACGGCTTTCCAGTAGTGTTGGAGACCGGGGGGATAAAATGGGTCAAAGAGGCTGTTAAGAGCGGGGTAAGGCATGGGTGCAACGTACTCTGCGACAACATGGGCTGCGTCTCGGAGTGGTGCAAATGCTTTGGCTGCTTGATCGGGCGGACCGGTCCAGCACACCACTATCGCGCAGAAGGTGTCACCGTGTCGGTTCTCAGGAATGAAGGGGAGTGGAGGTGCGATTTGCCACGCGAAGAACGCTCCGAGTTCCCGAGGCGCATCGGTGATGTACTTGTCGTATGCCGTCATCACCTTCTTGGCATCCTCGACCTCGAAGAACATTATTCCTCCCACTATGTCCTTAACCTCATGCAACCTGTACTGGAAACTCGTCACGACACCGAAGTTTCCTCCGCCACCTCGTAGCGCCCAAAGGAGGTCCGGATTATGCTGCTCGCTCGCAGTCATGAATGAGCCGTCGGCAAGGACAACGTCGGCAGAAACCAGATTGTCCAAGGACAAACCGGCTCCTCGAGTGAGGTAGCCGATTCCCCCACCAAGCGTGAGTCCCGCGATACCGGTGGTTGAGATAATTCCACCCGTAGTAGCCAAGCCGAACCCATGTGTTGCATGGTTGAAATCTCCCCAAGTACATCCACCCTCGGCCCACACGGTCTTCGAGGCAGGGTCCACGCGAACACCCTTCATCCGACCAAGGTCCACAACCAGGGCATCGTCCGCTGTGCCGAAACCTGGCACACTATGCCCTCCACCACGGATCGCGACAGCGAGGCCCTGTGTCTTGGCCATCTTTACGGCGGCGATGACATCCGCGACATCGACACAACGGATGATAATCGCTGGCCGCTTGTCGATCATTGCATTGTAAACCTTGCGTGCTCCGTCATACCTTTCGTCCCCCGGCGGGATCACGTCGCCTCTAATTTGACTCCTCAGATCCGCGATTGCCTTTGCGTCCATTTGCTGATTCCTACCTTTCTCCTGTTGACCCTCTACCTCTGAAACGCAACCTCAAAGTTATCTCTTGTCATTAGCGTATGCCACTTTGAGTCGAAGCCCACGGGTCGCATACTTTTAATCCGAATAAGGTTTCTAGCCTCATCCCCCGTCTCGTCTAGCTTGAAATCGATCACACCATCGCTGGCCGCTTCTAGGTTCTTGTAGGCCCAATCGCTATGAACACCTCGCATAATTCCCCCGATCCCAGTAGACTTCCAGAGAGATCCAATAGGAATTATTCTCGTTCGTACAAACTCGACCCAGCTTTTCTCTTCATTGAACCTCGCAAGACATGAGACATCATCCAAGATCCTCAACCAGTCGGGTGAGGGTTGAGGAGGTATCGCGTCCACCGAAAAATCGCCGCCCGGGCTTGCCATCAGGTACTTTGAGAAGAGTACGCTCAGATCTGCAGCCTTCAAGGAGTAGAAAGCGTATTTTTCATTTGACTTACGGCCGAGCGTGGCGGTGTACCAATCAAACACTCTCAGCTTTTCCTCCGCTTCGAGCTTCTCAACATCCAACCCCATTTGTGTGAGCTGTGAACGGATGTTCTCAGGTGGCTGTGCGGAAACATGGTAGCTAACAACTCCGCCTGTTCTCAACCATTCCGCTGCCATACAGAGGGATGCTTGGTACCAGGTTGATGTTGGATCATACTCGACTAGGAGCGTTGACCCAGGGGGCAATGGTCCCTTGAGCAACTCTTGGATGAGAGCAACTTGCATTTAGTTCAAAACCTCTGTCCTTTTCATCAATTTGGAGAAAATTTAGTGAAATTAAGAGTCCCAAAACATAAATCTGCCAGCATCCCACAGAGTGGAACTGAGGACACTAAAAAATGCCACTCTACATGGACATACACTACAAAATTAGTGGGCTTACGGCGGAAGCTATTATGGCCGCACATGCCAAGGATCTTGCGGTTCAAGGAAAGTACGGAGTAAAGTATCTGAAATACTGGTTCGATGAATCCTCGGGCAAAGCATTTTGCATGGTAGATGCCCCAAGTAAGGAAGCCGCTATAGCCGTTCACCGAGAGGCGCACGGGCTCGTAGCGGATGAGATCGTTGAGGTCAAAGAAGGCGCCTAGGCGCGGGCCACATACTGAAAGTTAACGGGCCTCCATTGAAGAAAGACGCACGGGTTTGAATCGCTCGATTTGTAAATCTACCAGTCTTCGCATCTAACAACGTAATTACAAGATCTTCTTCTTGTTAGGCAACTCTTCCCCTTACCGTAATCAGGTTCGTCAGCGGGCTGCCGCCCTCTTTATGGTTCTGCATCGGCACGTCCAAGATTTGAAGAGCAAATTCTTAACCTATGGTGAGTAAGACTTGGATGAAGTCCTTGGGTCCTTCAACATTCTCGATTGTCGCTCTTGACCGTAAGAACGGAGACTATGGGTGTCGCGGTTCAATCTAAGTTCATAGCCGTAGGCTCGGTCGTGCCTTCTGCGAAGGCCAGAGTAGGAGCCGTTGCAACACAAGCCTCTGCCAATGTTAGTTACGGCCCGAGGGCGATCAAGATGCTCGAGGAGGGACTGACTTCCTCTGAAGCGCTTCGGCGGCTGTTGGCGGAAGACGAACAGAATCAAAGCCGTCAGGTTGCTGTAGTCGATGCAAAGGGTCGGGTGGCAGTTCATACTGGGACCGGGTGTATGGAGTGGGCGGGGCATGTGACGGGTGATGGGTACAGTTGTCAAGGAAACATTCTCGTCGGAAGGAATGTAGTGGAATCGATGGCACGAGCATATGAAGACATCTCGGGCGACCTCATCGATCGGCTCCTTGCTGCTCTTTCAGCAGGCCAAGAAGCTGGAGGCGATCGCAGAGGACAACAGTCAGCAGCACTTCTGGTGGTTAGAGAGAAAGGGTGGATACGAAGGGTTCACCGACAGATACGTGGACCTAAGAGTAGACGACTCACCACACCCGATCGACGAGCTCAAACGAGTCTTCAAGATTTACGACATGACAATGCTTTCACGCGAGGATCCAAGCAACCTTGTCCCGATAGCAGGCAACATCGCCGTAGATGTTGCAGAGAAACTTGGAGAGGCTGGGGTTTTACAAAGGCTCAATCAACGGCGGGTATGACGAACCGACAAGGAAGGCTTTGCGAGATTTCGTGAACGTCAACAACTTCGAAAACCGAATGCATCAGGACGGCTTCATCTGGAAGAGCATACTCCAATACATGGACGATATGGCCCAGAAGGCCTAATCTAGCGATTCTGAATTGGGATAACTTTTCGGTCCCGTGGCCCTGTGTACTCTGTTTGAGGTCGAATCAGCCTATTGTTAGCTACTTGTTCAAGCACGTTCGCTGACCATCCAACGCTTCGGCTTGCGGCAAACGTAGCGGTGAACAGGTCGGGTGGCAGTCCGACTGAGTCCATTACGACTGCTGAATAGAATTCGACATTAGTGTACAGTTTTCGTTCAGGTTGCTTTTCTTGCAGAAGCCGAATTCCAGTTTCCTCGACCTTGCGCGCAAGCTCAACGAAGCCTTTGTCAGCGGTCTTGCCAGCGATCTCTCTGAGGATTTCAGCCCTTGGATCCGTAGTCTTGTACACTCTGTGCCCAAACCCCATGAGCCTTCTTCCAGCTTTCAACTCGTTCCTCATCCACGCCTCAGCGCGTTCAGGTTTTCCAATGTCCTTCAACATTTGGAGAACAGGTGCAGGGGCGCCGCCGTGCAACGGGCCTTTCAAGGCTCCGATCGCGGCCGTTATGGCGGAGTGCATGTCCGACCAGGTTGACGCGACGACTCTGGCTGCGAACGTCGATGAATTCATTCCATGATCGGCGAGAGCGATGAAGTACTTGTTCATGGCATCAGCCTTGACCGGGTCCGGTTCTCGGCCGGTCAACATGTACAGGTAATTAGCGGCATGGCTAAGACCGTTGCGTGGGTCTACGGGTTCTTGGCCTTTGCGAATCCGGTCGAACGCAGCGTTGATCGTGGGAATCTTGGCAGTAATGGCGACAGCATCAGCCATATCGGGTGTCTTGAGGGGGATACCTGTTCCAAGAATGGAAATTGCCGTTCGAAGAACATCAAGTGTATTTGATGAAGTGGGAAGATTGCGTATGGCCGCCTTTAGGTTAGAGGGAATGGGTCGTTGATCATCCAGGCGGGTCCTCAGCTCTTTCAGCTGGCTTTGATTGGGTAAGTCGCCGTTCCAAAGAAGGTAGGCTACCTCCTCGAAGGTCAGGGTCGAGGCTAAATCGTGAATGTCATAACCTCGATAGATGAGTCGTCCAGCATTACCGTCTATCAGGCAAATGCTACTGTCGTCAACGACGACGCCTTCCAGCCCTTTAGCAACAATCATTTAGCGATCACCGACTTCCTCATTGCACTTGCTTATTACCGCGCCTCTATCCTGTTCTATATCCTACTCTTGTTGCTGCCCCCAACCTTGAAGATGATGGCAAGCACTATCGAGACAGCAGCATAAAGTGGGCTCAGTAACCAAGGTAGGTTTGCGTTTCCTGTTAGTTGCCAAATTGTTCCTCCGAGCAAGGGAGAAATGTTAGCTCCCATGCTAAGGAAGAGGTTCAGGACACCAACGTACATTCCACGCTCGGATTCCGGCGAGATCTCCGTTACCATCGTGGAGGCTATTGGGAAGAACATGTTCTCCCCTAACGTCATGATCACGACTGCGAGAAGAAGCCAATAGAACGTTGGGGCCAACGCAAGGCTCGTTATGCCCACCGCCATTACGACGACTCCCAAGATGTAACCTGTCTGATCTGGAACTCTTTCTAGCCACCTTGACGTTGGAAATTGAAACAATACAACTGTGACCCCAGAAATAGAGAATAACGCCCCTACCTCCAGGCTATTCAATCCCTTGACTTGGACTGCGAAAATTGGCAGGAGGGAATAGAACTGAGTATAGAATAGCATTGCAAAGAGCGAAGCCACACAGAGCACAAGCAGTTCCCGGTCCCTTAGTACGCCCAACTTTGGAAGCTTCGGTTTCTCCAAACCAATTTTGCGAGACTCAGGCACCAGTCCGACGAAGAGTGCTAGGCCGGCGATGCCAAGCAACGATGAGATCAAGAACAGACCTTGGAAATTGTTTCTAGTAGCGAGTATCGCGCCGCCAAGTATCGGCGCAACTATCCACGAACAGTTCGCGACAATTCGGCTGATTCCGTAGGCGGTGGTTCTCTTGCCCTCCTCAACCTGGTCGGCTATGATTGTGGTCTGTGAAGTTCGTGAGGCAGCATCCATAACCCCGGACAGTGAGATGACGGGCAATGCCTGGTTGAACGTCTTAGTAAGGGAGAGCGCGGCCGGGATTATGGCTGAGCTAGAGTCTCCGAATACGTACACCTTCCTTCTTCCAACCCTATCAATAAGCCAGCCCACGAGAACGACCGTGATCGTTCCGACAAGTCCGCTGACGAAGTAAAGGAATGAAACCTTACCAACCGAGATTCCTAACTGCCGGTAAAGGAAGACGGGAAGGAATGGACTTAGCATCGTAGACGCTAATCCCGTTACAGCGATGTTTGACATCAGGAACCAGAAATAGCGGCCTCTAGGCATGCTGGAGAGGTGCTTTCGAAGCATGGAACGCAACCGTCCCACGAAAGTCGCTTACAATGATTCTTAAACAGGGTGGGGACTCTATGGTACCGGGTTGAAGCATGACCCATCCAATTCCCGGACGTGAGTCCGGAGTAGTGACCTTCAAAGAAAATGATCAAGTTCGGATCAACGACGACGCAGTCCTTGCACCCGACGCGATCAGGGGCGAAATTGGAACCGTAACTAAGATTGACCGATTCCTAAGTCAACCGGCTCAAGTCTCGGAGCGACTCGTAGCCGTTGACCGGTACCAGCAGCTCGTCAAACAACCGAGAGAAACAGACATTCTGGGTTTTGCACTTCAAGTATACTTTCCCAAGATAGGAGACTCAGTTCTTGTGGCCTCAAATGAGGTAACCCTCCTGTCAAAGTTTCAGGAGCGAGCAAGGAACCTAGAAGAGAGGTTAATCGCTCATCTAACAGATCCACAACAATTCTCAGTTCTCGCCGACGGCGGGCTTGATGTACCTTTCATTAACCAAAATTTCGACGCTCCGTTTTTCGGAGAACTTGTAAGGTACGTTCTCAGGCCCAAGCTTGGCAGGACCGCAACAAAAGTACTCTCCCCCGAATCTTCCGGACCTCCACTAGCGGCTGTATATGCGAGCACCGCTGGACTCAGTTTTGTCCGAGCGGTGAAAGTCTACAACAGGTTGCAACCTCAAGTTCCCGCAACTTGGCGCGGAACAGTTATCGGAGATCTACAGGTACTGTCCGCGACAAAGAAAACAGAACACTACTTTGCTGTTCCGCAAGGGTCGATCGTTGAAGGTGACAGAGTAATCATATTCGATGATGTTGGATTCACCGGAAGAACTCGCAATGCCTGCATTCAACTAGTCGAGAAGATGGGTGCAAAAGTCTCAGCGATCGTTAACGTAATAGAAAAATCGTATGGGCAACCAAAGAACGTGGCAATGGATTGCAAGGCCGTGCTCGGAATAATGGGATATGAACAGGAAACCGCTGAAACATGTACTCTCAGCATAAATGAGCTATTGATGGAACCCTTAGCATCTCCAAGAGTCGTTCACGGCGTAAGGTATGAACCTAATCGATTTCTATCTACGATTCGAGGCCAGGAATAGGGAACAAGGAAGAGACGATTGCAGATCGAATACTGCGAGTTCCCAGAGGACGCGCTGTACGATCTCGAGAACAACGTTTGGGTGAGGATGGAAGCACCGAATCGAGCGAAGTTAGGTATCACTAGTGTTTACGCGGCACTCGCTGGCAGACTCAACAAGGTGAACTTCAAACCCTCCGGCACGGACCTCAGAAAAGGCCAAAGCGTCGCCACTATCGAGAGCCCAAGATATTTCGGCGTAGTTCGAACACCAGTTACAGGCAGGTTGACCACTATCAATACCCAACTACAGCATGATCCCAAGCTTGCGAACGACTCGCCTTACACCCTCGGATGGTTTGCAGAGATTCAGCCAGCTGCTCCAGATACTGAACTAGGATCACTTGTGGAACCAAAGAACGCTGCAGAGAAGATAAGGGAGCAGATCCGCGAACTAAGAGTTAGATGCTTCAAAGCCTATCCGGATTATGACATGTGGGAGATCGGTGTAGAATGCGCCGCCGTTCTGGTCCGGTTAAACGAGCTAATGGAACGTCTCAAGGTGAATGAGGTCGTTCACGTAGTTTCCGACGACCTCACAGCAGATATTGAAATGGAGAGGTGGTCAGATGAAACCGGTCAGGCCGTACTTGAGTCGAGGAAGGAAGGAAAGTTGACGCACTTTATTGTAAAGAAGGTCAAAGCCTAGGGTTTCTGTATTGGGTTACGAACCATGTTTCCCCATTCAGTCCATGAACCGTCATAGTTCTTGACGTTAGGATATCCGAGTAGATATGTCAAGACGAACCATGAGAAAGATGACCGCTCACCGATTCTGCAGTAGGTGATGACGTCTTTATCTGGCGTTACACCTTTGCTTTGGTACAATTTTGCAAGTTCTTCTGCTGGTTTGAATGTTCCGTCTTCCTTAACGGCTTGGGACCAGGGTATGTTTGCGGCACCGGGGATGTGGCCTCCTCGTTGGGCGTGTTCGTTCGGGTATTCGGGAGGTGCGGTAATCTCTCCTGTGAATTCCGCGGGGCTTCTAACATCTACGAGCGCTCTGTTGCGCTGCCCGAGTCCTTTCTTCACGTCGTCGAGGTAGGTTCTGATTGTTTCGTCCGGTCCCTTCACCTTGTATGTCCCTTTGGCGTAGTTGGGCAGCTCTTTCGTTACCTCTCTATCCTCAGCTAGCCATTTCTTCCGGCCGCCGTTCATCAAGACAATTTTCTCTACTCCGTAGTATTTCAGGATCCAGAATGCGAAAGCAGCAAACCAGTTGTTGAAATCCCCATAGAGCACGATGGTGGCGTTGGAGTTCACACCAGTTCTCGAGAGCAAGTCTTCGAGTTGCTTCATGCTCAGAATATCACGTGAAAGGGGGTCGTTCATGTCATTTCTCCAGTCGAAGAGAACTGAGCCTGGTATGTGACCGAGATTGTAGTTGGCTGTTGGATCGTAGTCGACCTCAGCTATTCGGATATTCGAATCTTTCAGATGTTCGCTAACCCAGCTGGTTTCAACGAGAACTTCAGGATGCTTGTATGCAACTGCTGAATTTACCTGAGACATCACAGCTCACGAGCGTGAACATGACGTATGTAATATTTAACCTAAACTGCTCGGTATTGCTAACGTCAACAGAATTGCAAATCGTCGCTTAGTTTAAATTTGGACACAAGGCTGAGGCTTAGTAACGGGCATGTTATTGAGGCCCGGTGAATCGAGACTTCTCCCGTTTCTCGCGGATCCAGGCGCTAGGTATGTCCTCGAATGCAATCATTGCGGTAAGATAGGTCAGGTTTCATAATTGTCCTTCAAAGTTGTTGATGGTTTAACTTTCGACGACGTTTTACTTGTCCCTAAGAAAACTAGCGTTCATTCTCGAAAAGACGTGCACACGAATACTAAACTTTCCCGGCACATCGCAGTTGAACACCCCTATCGTCAGCGCACCAATGGATACGGTCACCGAACATGCGATGGCCATTACCATGGCACGCGCAGGCGGAATCGGAATCATCCACCGATTTATGTCAATTGAGCATCAGGTTGAGGAAGTTCTGAAAGTCAAGCGTTCCGAGAGCATTGTGATTGATCAGCCCTACAGTTTCACAGGAAACGAGAAACTGAAAGACGCAAGACGCAGTAATGTCCCAACGCGGCGTATCCGGGCTATTGATCCTGGACGAAAGCGGTCATTTGAACGGAATCCTAACTGCTCGGGACATACTCTTCGAGCGTGATCCAGAGAAGAAGGTCGCGGAAATGATGACGCCCGTTAAGGATATGGTGACTGCTCCTTCGGGCACGACTCTTCAGGAAGCTGAACGGATTCTTCACAAACACAAGGTCGAGAAGTTGCCTCTTGTTGACAAAGATGGGAGGTTGCGAGGTCTCATAACAAGTCGAGATATCCTCAATCTCGAACAGTACCCGAATACATCAAAGGACGAAAAAGGACGGCTTATGGTCGGCGCAGCAATCGGCGTTAAATCCGATTACATGGAGCGAGCTAAAGCCCTTCATCAAGCCGGTGCCGACATCCTCGTGCTCGATATCGCCCACGCACACTCTGATATCACCTTGGACGTTATCCGTACGATTAAGAAATCCATACCAAATGCAGAACTGATGGCAGGAAACGTTGCCACAAAGGAAGGAACCAACGATCTGATCAAAGCCGGAGCCGACGCTGTCAAGATCGGAATTGGCTCTGGGTCAATATGCATTACCCGAATTGTAACTGGTGCAGGGGTTCCTCAACTCACTGCTATAATGGAATGTGCGAAAGTCGCAGATGATGCGAACGTGCCCGTAATTGCGGACGGCGGCATACGCAATTCTGGAGATATCACAAAGGCAATCGCGGCTGGAGCTTCTACAGTCATGGTCGGTAGCTTGTTAGCTGGTACCGAAGAAAGCCCTGGCATTACGGTAATGAGAGAGGGAAGGAAATACAAACTCGTTCGCGGCATGGCTTCGGTAGCCGCATCGTATGATAGGGCAGCTCGTGAATCGGAGCAACTCGAAAACGACGATGCTGCCGGGTTGCTTGATTATGTTCCAGAAGGAGTTGAGGCCTTTGTCCCATTCAAAGGCACTGCTTCCGAGCTCATCAATCAGCTCGTGGGTGGTTTGAGATCGGGACTCAGTTACTGTGGTGCAACGGAAATCTCTCAACTGCGCGGGAAAGGCGAATTTGTACGGATCTCCCCCGCAGGGCTAAAGGAAAGTTATCCCCACGACGTTGAAGTGATGTAAGCTTCCACAACACTCTAAGCCCATCGAGTTCAACTTGCGAATCCTCACAATAGGGCATTCTACTCGTCCCATTGACGATTTCTGCAAAATACTCTCAACATATCAAGTCGCGACCTTAATTGACGTCCGCAGATTCCCTCGTTCCTTTAGAAACCCGCAATTCAACACAGATGTAATCGGACTAGCGCTATCGAAGCATGGGATTCAATATGTATGGTTGGAGAAGCTCGGGGGGAAAAGGAAAGGGCTCGGTCAGTTATCCAAGAACACGTGCTGGAAAAACACATCGTTCAGAAATTACGCAGATTATATGGAAACGGAACAATTCATGGAAGGGATTGGACAACTACTTCAGCTAGGCAATAGTGGAACGATGGCGTTGATGTGTGCCGAGAGCCTGTACTGGAGGTGCCACCGCTCCATGATCGCGGATTTTCTGAAATCAAAAGGGATCGAAGTCACGCACATCTTCGATGGAAAGCATACCCAAGAGCACGAGTACACTCAATGCGCCAAAATTATCGACGGACAATTAAGTTATCGTGAACGGACTATTCTTGAGTACTAGATCCCTAGGGTACCTCGATCATCACGTCGTCCCCCTGAACCTTGACCGCGTGCGTCTTCTCCGCCGGAATAGTGTCCGCAGGCTCTCCATCCGGCCCTCCTAGAACCTTGCCGAGTCTTAACGTCGAACTGTGCTCCGTGATCGGGGCAGGTTAGGACGTTCGCCTTGAGTTGTCCTTCGCTCAAGTTGCCCTGCTCGTGGGTGCACCAATTGTCCATCACGTATAACGTGCCTTCGACATTGGAGACCACCAAATCCTTACCGCCAGCACTGACAAACTTGACCGTGCCTGGTGGTACTTCAGATTGTTTGCATGCCCTGACTAAGGTCATTTGCGGACCTGATTCTAAAATGATTCAATGTTTTTAAGCTCTTTGTCAATGGCTCCCAACAATTCGCTCCTTGACTCTGCCCAATTCTTCAGTTAGCAAAGGAACGACCTCCGCATAGTCACCAATGATTCCGTAGTCACAGTTCTTGAAGATCGGCGTGTTGGGGTCGTTGTTTATCGCCACGACGGTCCTCGCACGCCCAACGCCAACCATGTGATTGAACGCTCCTCGAATCGCTACCGCGAAGTATAGCTTCGGACCAACTGACTTCCCGGTTAGGCCCACTTGCAGTTGGCTCGGGAGCCATCCGAGGTCAACGACCTTCCTGGTCGTAGCGATCGGCGCATCTAGTACGCTCGCAAGCTCGTTTAAGCGCGAGAGGTTTTGTGGGCCTCCAACTCCAGCTCCAACCGCAACGATTACCTCTGCGTTGTCCAATCTGAGGGCGTCGCGATCGGATCGAAATTCTTCCTTGACAACGTGGGAGACTGGTCTAATTCCAGTTAGCTCCACCTCCACAATGTCCCCTTTGCGAGATTGATTTGCCTCTGATGGGAGTAGCATGCCTGGGCGGATGGTTGCCATCTGGGGTAGGGTGTTGCTAATTATCGGTGCAACAATATTTCCTCCAAATGCGGGTTTCAGTTGAATCAGCTGTTGCTGATCGTTTAGCTCCAACCCTATGCAATCACTCGTCATCCCGAGCTCGAGACGCGCGGCAACTCTCGGCATCAAGTCTCGGCCAAAAGAAGTTGAAGCTGCGATCACCGCGTAGGGGGCAAACTTCTTTATCGTTTGAGCTAGGGCGTTCGCATATGCATCATTCGAGTACTGAACTAACCGCTCATTCCTTAGAACGTAAACCTTGTCGGCTCCGTGAGTTACAAGGCTTTGAATCTGGGCTTCGGTTCCATTGAAAACCAGGGCGCAAAGTTCACTCCGGAGTTTTGTTGCGAGCTCCATTCCTTTACCTAACAACTCATATGTTACGGGTCGAACTTGCCCCTGAACAATTTCCGCTACTACCCAGAACGCCTTCTTTTCAGTAATTTTGCGTGTTTCTTGAGGCATGGTTTTGGTTGCGTTTTCACCTTTCCATCCTGTGAAGAGGCCTTGGTCGCTGAGGTTCTTAGCGAGTCTCTGTGTTTTTTCGTGCATTGTTTCACCTGCGACTATCTCGCACTTTCTTTTCGTTTCAATGGAGTAGATCTCTGAAACAGAGGTAGGTGAACCTTTGAAGCCGAATAGTGAGTCCTGGCCGAGTTCTACTGCCTGAACAATTTTGTAGGGTTTGTTTTTCGCATTTTCAACTTCTTCGGGCTTTGGAGAATAGGGTTTGATGAGTCTCTCGGCTGTGGTAATGAGTAGTGGCAGGTGTGTATCGATCGTTTGGACGCCATAATCCGTTTCGGCTTCAACTGTAACAGGGTCAGGGGGACTTTTCAGTTCCACTTTGATGGCGCCCGAAACATGCGGTATGTCTAGCAGCTCAGCAACTTCGGGTCCGATATGCCCTGTTTCCGCGTCGACGCTGTATTTGCCGCACAGGACAAGGTCGATCGGCATCTCTTGTCTAATGGCTGCGGCTAGCGCTCTAGCGGTCGCAAGTGTGTCTGAGCCGGCAAACGCCTTGTCCAGGAGATGTAAACTCCTATCGATGCCCATCGCCATCGCTTCAAGAAGGGCTTCCTTTGCTTGGGGTGGACCCATGGTAATGACTACGGTCTCCCCACCGTACTTCATCTTGGACTGAACGGCGAAGGTAATGGCACGGCGGTCGAACGGGTTGATTTCATTATGCACCCCTTCCCGGATCAAGGTCTTCTTGGCGGGGTCGAATCTTAGCTCCTCAACACGTGGGACCTGTTTTATGCAAACTATGATCTTCAATGGTCAATCAACCTGAAAGCTTCATGAACCTATGCCGTCCGAAAAGGTAACGTCAAGTTAACGGTTGTTAAGGGATTTCCCCTGGTTTCGCTTCGGAATTAGAAGGGTGGATCCACCCCTCGAGGGGTGGTGCCAAACGGTGCCAAACGAAGGCAACCCTCGCCACATTTTACGCCCCGATCCCCCCATACGAACCGGTTTGCAGCAGCAACCCCGACAAGTTGACGTTGCCTCGGGAAATGCCAAGTTGGCCGGATAACGCACAGGTGGAAAAGTGGAAGTTTCTCCAAATTGATATTTTTCTCCAATGCACTATATATAGTTAGAAGACCCGAAACTCTGTTTGGTGTTCATTGTGGCTATCTACTTTTTGAGCGAAGGGGGCAACGTGGAGAGACATGACTTTCGGTGCTTATTCTGTGAGGCCGTTTTTGACGAGAGAAAGGTGTTGAACCTGCACTATATCGATATCCATTCCGAGGCGTTTTCTACGGAAGAGTTGATTATGGCAGCTTCGCGGAGGGCCTATGAACTTGCACACGCGGATAGCTCCGCGTCTTTGACTGACGCTTGAAGGTGTCCTCTTGCCCGGGTGGATGCCCATCTGCTTGCCTTGATCTTTGAGCTTACCCAATTTTCTTCCCGGTATTCGGTCCGAAGCTAAGCGACTGCACTTCATCGACCTTGATGCTAACAACCGCTTTGGGTTTGAAACCCATACTTTGAAGTTGGCTTGCCGCCTGTTGAAAGAGTGGCCCGAACGTTTCGAGAGTCGCGTTTCCGCTCATTCTGAATCCAATGACAGCTTGTGGGTCGAAGAAGACTACGGTAACAGCCGGCATCTTCTTCAAGACATCGCCAAGTGTTTGCGAGAACACATCCGTAAACTCTAGGTGCTCGTCATCCCTCATTCGGAAGTGTTTCGGCGACGCGCCTGGCGATCCATCAACTCGCAAGGAAGCGAGAACGCCAACGCAGCCGTTGTATTCCTTATCAAATCTCTCTGACATGAATTTCTTCAGGTTTTCAGGAAGTAAGAGCTCAATCCTCCAATTTCTCGTGGGAATTTAACAGGTTAATGTCATTAACCATATTTGAATACCTTTCCCAGTTCAGAAATTTCTTGTGGGGAAAATTCAATAAGCTACCTTGTGGGAAAGCGGGCCTAGAGGCGCGAATTTCAAGCGTGAAGAATGGCATTTACGTCTCCGGGTTGAAATACGCCGCGACCTTTGACCATAAGGCCCTTGTTTCGGGTCTCGTGCGGACCTATTCTCAGCGAGGCATTGCAGTCAAGCCTGAACTCGCCCTTCCAGGCGGTAAGCATGCCGACCTTGCTGTATCCTTGGGTAATTCTTGGACCTACATCGAAGTCAAAACAGGATCTTCGCACCCTTCAAAGGTCCAGTCAGTTCCCCGCCGGGTTGGCATTACGCGTCTACTTTGATAACAAACCTTATTCTAGACGAGAACGATGGCGTCGATCAGCTCTCTAGTGTTCAGCTTTAAGCACCCTACCGCCAAGCTGTAGGGTTTTATTTACTTCCATCAGTAAATCATGAATAGAGACCGTTGCAGGCGCTTTCCTCATTCCAAGACAGATTGAATGAATCTGTTAGCACTTTTCGTAAGAAATATCCAAATTTCGAAGAAGCCTACTCTTCCTATACCTCACAATACGGAGATGATGCGGTAAGGGTTCATGAACCATTCAAAATCAGCAACACGATCGATCCAGTAAGCATAGTCCTCGGACGAACTACAAGCCTGTTTTACCGTGACACGCTAAGGGCACTGACCGGTAGTTTAGGGTCAATTGAACTTCAAAAGGGACTCGTGTACATCATAGGTAGGCGTCAAACTTCCGATTCAAAGCTGGTTGTTTGGTCGAGCAACAGTGAGAGCGAAATCGAACAATTCGACAGCCGAGTAAGAACAATCCCCTCACGAATCCACGCCGCGCTCTTCGCTTCGGGAAACGGCGAGGTCTCATTTGACGATCTCGGAAGTTCCTCCGGATCCATTTTGGCTGGAGAGACGACAAAACCGGAACCATTCATAACCTTGTATGCAACACCACGGATCATCGTTCACAGAGTTGCAATTAGGACAAAATACTCTGGTCCAATCAGTAAATGAAACAGACTCGGTCTTGAGCCTTAGACGAGAAAGCTAAATCGGACTATTATTACGGTTCTGGGTGAAGGTACCGGGGGAGCTGGGTGTCCCGGCTGAGAGGACGGCTAGAGCCGTCGACCCCGTTAACCTGATCCGGGTAATGCCGGCGTAGGGAGTGTGCTAACAGCAAATGCGAAAATCTTGTGTTTTCGAACCAACGATAATCGACCTCACGATCCTCGGTGACCTTCACACAACTATCGGAGGTGAAGTTGACTAGTGAAAATATCAACGAGGATTCTGACCGAGGTCATTGCTATGGTCGCGCTCGCCGGCGTCCTCGAATTCATTTCGGGATTCATGCCTTTCCTACAAATGCCTCAAGGTGGTAGGGTTACCTTCGCCGCTATGGTCCCCATCTTCTTTGTCGCATTCAGGAGAGGCCCGCGCGTTGGCATTCTGGCGGGAATTGCATTTGGCTTAGTAGTACTTGTCGAAGAGCCATTCATCTATAACCCAATCCAATTCCTACTTGATTACCCCCTAGCTTTTGGGGCTCTTGGCCTCTCTGGTTTCTTCCGAAACCTGCATTGGCCTGCGATGCCTTTGATCGGAGTTGCTGTGGGGATCGGTGGCCGTTTCATTTCCCATTTCATCTCCGGTCTTGTCTTCTTTGCGTCATACGCTCCGGCAGGTATGGACCCTGCAACTTATTCAGCCATTTACAACGCTTGGTATCTAGTACCAGAACTAATTGTCAGTGAAATAGTAATGCTCATACTAGTGCGCCGCGGAATCCTACAGCTTTACCTCTGATCACCGAAGAATTCTACTGATAGCCAACCCCCTTTCTTTGTATCGGGAAAAGATTATCGCGTTGTTAGATGGAGGTGTCTTGCTATTTTTCTAGGGAAACCTAACCGCTCCTTTCTGGAGAGTGTGATCTATCAGCAATTGGGCGCTAGGAAGCGCGGTGTCATAGTCGGGCCCAGGTTTGGAGTGGACAATGCAATTGTCCGACTTGTGACGAAGAAGGTTATGGTAGCCACAGCCGATCCTTTGTCATTCATACCGGCGTTGGGTGCTCGCGACTCTGCTTGGCTTTCGGCGAATCTGATCGCCTCAGATCTCACGACGAGCGGATTTCAGCCACAGTATGGCATTTTCGACTTTAACCTTCCACCAAAGATGACCACCGCGCAGTTCACGAATTATTGGGCCCACTTTCATAACGAATGTAGAAAACTAGGATTGGCAATAATCGGCGGCCATACCGGTAGGTATGAAGGATGTGACTACACAGTGATCGGTGCGGGTATGATGTTCGCTGTAGGCGACGAAAATAAGTATTTGACCTCAGAGATGGGACAGAAAGATGATGACATCATACTCACTAAGGGCGTTGCGATCGAAACCACCGCCGTCCTAACGAGAGCATTTCCCAAAACCGTGAGGAGAGCCTTGGGTGCGAGTATGTTCGAGCGAGCTCGGAATTATCTTAGGAAGGTGTCAACCGTCGAGGAGGCCCTCACAGCGGTGACCGTGGGTGTACACCACAACGGGGTTACTTCGATGCACGACGCTACCGAGGGAGGTGTAATCGCAGCGATCTCTGAGCTTGCGGCGGCGTCTGGGCGTGGCGCTGAGCTGGATCTCGAGGCAATGCCAATCTCCCAAGAGACAGAGGAAATCTGCAAGGTCTTCAACATAGATCCATTCACCTCTTTGAGCGAAGGGAGCTTAGTCATAACATGCAGACCAAGAAAGACTGGAAAAGTCTTAGCCAAGCTTAGAGAGGCGAAGATAAACTCGAACGTAATTGGGCAGCTAACCAAGTCTAGTGCGGTATACGCAACCGGACCTAATGGTAGAAGGAGAATAAAGTATCCGAAGTTTGATCCGTACTGGAGAGCCTACTGGAAAGCCACAAGCAGGCACTGGAAGTGAATGCGTACCTTTCGTGATCACGCAGGAGATCTGAATCTAAGATAACCGATTTCTCCAATGCAGTTCTTGCACCAGAATTGGTTTCTTTCGGGAGAGTATTCGGCGTAGGCGTCAACAACCACTGTACCGCAATTCCAACAGCGTAGCAAGAACATGTGCTTCATTCTGTGAAACTTGAGCTGAGCCTGATGCTCCTGCCAAAGAGGGTCGTCATACTCGCAGACTAGATTGCAGATTTCACAAAAGAAGAAACTCCCGGCTACCGCTAATTCACGCGATTGAAAGTCTACAATTTCTGCTGATTTATCCATTGTTATAGCCACCCCGCCGGGATTCGGACCAGACCGCAGGCATCAATGATATTCTTTTGGTTTAACAGACCCAGTTTTGGCCCTTGAGGGCGTTGCTTTCCAGGCAATTGTCCGAAGTGGCTTGATCTTGATAATCGGTCTGTTTTCGAGATTCATGCTACGATACTGTCGGTACTTCCTCCTAAGAAGCAACAGAGCCGCCCTGTGCTCTCGGCCTCCATTGAGAAGAGTAGCCGTACCCTGGACTATCACGTACTTCAATTTCCTCCAATTTTCATCATAATCATCGACGACCAGACAAACATTCGGGTTCTCAACAATGTTCAAAACTGCGGCGCAAGCCATCCGGCTTTATTCTCTTGGGCTTCCGGTCGATGGCGCTATAGATGGCAGTGGTTCGATACGCGAAACAGATTGGGACCACCAGGGGTTTTCCATTTCTTGTGGCTGAGGCCAGGTGTCCCACTCGAGCATTGGTCAGGGAATTCAGTATCCAGCTTTTGCTAGTCGGAGTAGATTTCCGGGATCCTATCAATTGTTGAGCGCACACTCAGGGTTACCAAGCCTGATAACTTACCTATGTATTCTCCTTAGACTTCGTCACTTCATCGTTTCTGAGGTCATGCTCTCCACTTCTGCGGGGCCGAATAGACTTTCGATGTAAGACTCTTATTCTAATTATGAGAGACTAGAGGCGAATTGCCTTTGCCTCTATTCTTCACTCCCAAACACGCTGACCAGGTTTTGCCCGAGGTCAAAGAGGTGGTGCAGCGAGTAGTTGCGATTAAGAACGAGGTGGATGGCGTGACAAATGACGATCAGATGACGGAGACAATGGAGAGGCTGGAGAAGGAGGTCAAGAAGCTTGAGGAGCTGGGATGCATTCTGAAGGACATGAGTATTGGATTGCTCGATTTCCCCGCTGTTAGACTTGGAGAACGTGTTTGGTTGTGTTGGAAGCTTGGTGAAGAGCACGTGACTTTCTGGCACTCGCAAAACGAGGGCTATGCTGGCAGAAAGCCTGTAGTGGAGAAGGAGTTCTATGATGATGATCTTGCCATTAGATCGTTAAATCGAGAGATCGTTTCGAAGGCGCACCCGTAAGATCTTGAGTTCCTCGAAAAACAACGCTCGATGATCAACCGTAGAGAAGTCGAACATATCGTACGTTTGACGCAGCGCCTCGGGGCTGTTCAGGCTACTGACCAGGACCAGAGCCTCACCGCTCTTCCGAAGATGACGAGAGAGTTCTCTGAGAAACCTATCGATGAGATTCCTACCTTCCTGGCCCCCATCAACTGTCTTGTCTTGAATGTCTGTGCTCGGCAGGTAGGGGGGATTGAACAGGATTAGATCATATTGATCGGGTAGGTTGGAAAATAGGTCGGATACTACGAGTTTCAAATCAACTCCAAGTGCACGTGCGGCCTTAGCTGTATGATCGATAGCTGTTTCGTCGATATCGGATGCGGTGACGTGTGCAGAGCGGAGAGCACAATAGAGCCCCAACACCCCTGAACCAGTCCCCAAATCCAAAACTTCCTTCCCTTCGACTGAAAGTGGCGCAACTGCGTCGATCATCAGAAAAGTATCGTCGCTCGGTGCGTAGACTTGAGATGGAATACTGGTCGTTGCGCTCAAAATCCTTCTAAGGATTTCATTTGAATTTTGAGCTTTCAATGCGAGTGCCTTTGCAAAGGGAGGCAAGCTTATGGCTGTGCCATGAATTTGATGAATTCTTCTTTTGTGCGAGGTTTTAGCGTGTAATTGCTCTTTCGTTCATCTCCAATTGTTGATGATGGTTTGCTTCCGTAATCGTGGCCAGGATATACTTGGGTAGAATCATCTAAAACCATGAGCTTGTTGAAGAGGCTGTCGTACATTTCACTTGCACTGCCCCCTGCCAAGTCAGTTCTTCCGCATTCTCCAATGAATAGAGTGTCACCGGTCAAAACGATACCGTTAACGAGTAAACATATGTGATCGGGACAATGGCCAGGCGTATGAATCACCCTAACCTTCAACGAACCAATCGATACTGTATCTCCGTCTTTGACAGCGACGTCTTTCCGTGAAGGTGACATTTCGTGCATTATGATCTTCGCACCAGTCCGTTTCGCGACAGCCTCATTTCCCTCAACATGGTCGTGGTGTGAGTGTGTATTGATCACGTATGATACATTCAAACCGAGCTCCTTGCATTGTCTGAGTATTTTGTCCACTTCCCATGCCCGGGTCGACAATGGCGGCTGACTTCGTCTCTTCGTCTCCAATCATGTATGCGAAGTTCTGGAATGTTCCGACAGGGATCTGTTTGAAGATCATGGTAGAGAGTGAGGGCGCTGGGTAACTTTAATGACTTGCGCTGTGGCAGCCAGCCACCTGACGTATCATGACTTCGTTGGTTCTGGTTTACGAGCCGGACTTGTTATTCTCATCGAGAATAGAGAGCGTTGGCGCGAAGTTTGGCCTCGAAGTCAGAACAGTTACCACGGCTAATGCGCTTCGAGAGGGTTTGAAGGGAGTATTGCCAAAGTTGTTACTTGTGAACCTCGATGCCCTAGACGAACGACACGAATCATTGAAAGAGCTTGTTTCGCCGGGAAGCTGTAGATTGTTAGGTTACTATTCGCATGTGGACGCTGAATCTGCTGAAGAAGCCTTGAGGTCTGGGTTTGAACTTGTGATTCCACGTAGAGCGTTTGCAGTCAAGCTCAACGAAATCTTCGCTAAGGTCAGCTCAAGCTGATAGTTCTCTCACTTTTCGAATATTACCGGCTTCATCTCGTCGTTCGTCAATAGGAGTTTCCATTATTAATGGAAGGTTTCTGACTGTTTCATGCTTGAGTAGGGTTTTGAAGCCCTTCTCTCCAATGTACCCCATTCCAATGTGTTCATGTCTATCCCGCCCGGATCCGAGGCCGTACTTCGAATCATTCAGATGAATCACTTTCAATATTCCCAATCCCAAAACCGAATCGAACTTGATCAGAGTTTCGTCAACTCCTCGAGGGCTGTGTAGGTCGTAGCCTGCGGCGTAAGCGTGTGCTGTGTCGAAGCAAATCCCAACTCTCTTCCGATCATCAACACGGGCTAGGATTTTCTTGAGATCCTCGAAAGATGAACCCATGCTATTCTTGGTGCCAGCCGTATTCTCCAATAGCAGCATAACCTCATTCGGGTTCTCCGAGACAGCTTGGTTAATGGCGCCACTAATCCTCTCAAGGCCCAGATCTTGGCCCTTGCCCATATGACTGCCCAAGTGCGTAACTACATATTTGACGCCTAGGGTTCCGCATCGGTCAAGCTCAGCTGAGAGGGACTTCACCGATCGATTGTAGATCGATTTCTTTGGTGATGATAAGTTAGGCAGGTACGGCATGTGAGCTACCACTGGAGTCATCGAGTCCGACTCGTTCTTGCGCTTGAACTCATCCACTTCCTCTCGATCGAGTTTCTTGAATTTCCATCCCCGCGGGTTCCTCGTAAAGATCTGAAAAGTGTCACACTGTAATTCACGTGCGCGGTCTATCGCTTGGTCCATCGTACCTGAAATTGAAACATGCACACCAACCCTCACCAATGAAATCACCTAGCCGCAATGAAGAGGTAAGAAAAGAAAAGCTGTTCGATTACTCCCGAGGGTTAGTCGGAAAGGTTGATATGAGCACAGGCTCGCACGGTGAAACGATGGCCGCCGTAGCGTAGAGGAGACCACAATCTCCACGCAACTTGGTAGCGTATAGACCGCAAAACGGGTACAAGGCTGTGGACCCTACGGGGCGGGTTCAAAGCGCCTCTGGAAACGGCGTGAAAATCCCGCCGGCGGCCCTCAATTCTCATGTAATCTGTCAAGCACTCTCATTGCTGTCAAAGTGATCATCTTGCTTGGTTTTCCTGGTTGTTCAAGTGAGAATGGGGTAGGATTCTCTTTGGGATGTTTCAAGAACCATTCCGCCATTCCTCCCTCAACATCGGGGTGGATTGCATCAAGATTCCACTTCCCATCACTTCGCCTCTTCTTTTTCAGCAACTTCACCGCGTAGCCGAGTCTTCTGTCGCTCCCGTATCCTAGAGCAGTCATGAAATCGAGGCCGACAAGCAAATCATAGTAGTAGTGCACGGGGTAGTGGAAACGGTACCAGGGTCGGTAGCGCACCCCCTGCTTATGCAGCTCCCGCTCAAGAAAGAATTCCGCACCGTGCTCGACACCTCGTTTGATGCTCCTCGTCCACTTCTGCTTAGGGTAGACCGCAAAGGCGCTCATAGGTTCCCAAGAATCTAGATTCCTACCACTCCCAAAACAACTCCACCCGCCTTTCTTGCTCTGGTTCTTGAGGAGCCAGTCAAATGAGCGCTTAACTTTCGGGTGGTCAGCGTAGCCGAACTTAACAAGAGCTCTTGCTGTGTTTCCTACTGTGCAAAGGTGTCCCTTGCTCCACCTCTCAGAACCGAATCCGCCGTCCTTCTTAGCAAACCGCCTCATCCACAAATTACAAGCCTTGCTAATCTGAGGGTTCGCCTTAGTGAGCCCTAGATCTGACAAGATGAGAAGCATCCAATTCGTCGACAGATATTTGGGTCTGTAGAGGCTTTCACCATCAACCCACCAACCTTCGGGATGTTGCTTGGCAAGAATCTCAGCCGCCCAACCCACGTTAGAAATCAGCTGTTTTCGCTGATTGAACTTCAGGATCATTCTCAGGCTTTCCCAATAATTGTGTGAGTGCTAGGTACTTGATTGAGGGTTGATTTTCTTCCAACAGCCAGTTCAGAGTACTCAAGCGCAGGCTTTCATTCACCGCCTCTCGTGTCCGAAGCGGGATGGCCGGACGCGGATAATAAGAATCGCAGTGCGTGAGGGGCCGATAAGTGGTGTAAGACAGCATCGTGCGAAGGTCCGACGGAGAATTAAATACCAAAGGTACCCTGGTAGAAGGTGAGAGGGAAAGTATCTCGCAATGAAAAATGATGAGGAAGACGATAATTTGGAAAAAATCGCCAAACTGCAAGTTTCTCTGGAAGGTAAAGACTACATCGCTCTCATCATTGCGGCGCTGGAAACAATCTTTCTGCCTCTTCTCATCTTGGTTGTTGTGATGTAATCCTGGTATTGCTACTGCGCTGAGTCGCGCCCCATTCGTAGGCCTTTCAGCGACTGTCTTTGAAAGAAAGTCAATTCTGTAATGGCATCTAACTAAGTGACCTGGCACATTCGCTTCTAGCTCTGGTTCTATCTCGGCGCAATAGGTTCGTAGCAAACTGACAGCGTGTTCGAAATCTGCAACCCGATGGGATATTGATCGGGCTTGGTACATCTCCTTGAAGGACGGGAGTGCCCTTTCGCTGGTCTGGATCCGGGATAGGTGCGGATGCTAGAAGGGCATACGTGTAAGGGTGCATCGGCCTCTCGTAAACACCCAGAGTGTCGGCTTCTTCGACTATCTTTCCCAGATACATGACCAGTATTCTGTGGCACATGTACCTGATTACCGACAGATTGTGCGAAATGAAAAGGTACGTTAAATCGAACTCTTTCTGCAAATCCTTCAACAATTCCAGAATCTGAGCTTGCACAGACACGTCCAGCGAGGACGTTGGCTCATCCAGCACGACGAATTTGGGCTCGACCGCGAGCGCTCTGGCGATGGCTATCCTCTGCCTTTGCCCTCCACTAAATTCATGCGGAAACCTGGCAAGATGATCGGGGTTAAGTCCAACTACTCTGATCAGCCTCTTCGCTTCATCATAAGCCTCACCTCTGCTCCGGACAATTCGATGGATTCGCATCGGCTCGGTAAGCGCAGAGCCAACGGTTTGTCGCGGGTCAAGAGAGGCATATGGGTCCTGAAATACGATCTGCATCTTCCGCCGGAATGGCTTGAGCCTTCTACCTTTCAGTTTAGTGATATCCGTACCGTCAAAATACAATTGCCCTTTTGTAGTGTCGAGCAGTCTCAGGATTAAGCGCGCAACAGTTGTCTTGCCGCATCCTGACTCGCCAACAATCCAACAGTTTCTCCCTTCTTTACGCCGAACAGAAACCCCCTCGACGGCTTTTACATAACCGACAGTTTTCCCTAAGCACGCCGCCTTTTATCGGGAACCATTTGTAAATGTCGTTCGTCTCTACTAGAAAATCTGTCAATAGGATTCATCCGTAAAGTAGGCATTCGACCTCATGGCCTTTTCTCAACTTCAACCAGCTGGAGGTTTTGTCAATGGGCACTCCGCAAAGGCTTTGGGGCATCGTGGATGAAATCGGCAACCAGTTGGAGGGTAAATAAGGTCCGGCACCGAACCCTTGATTGATTGAAGCTTAACAGTGGACCTGTCAGGCCTGGGAACTGCGGCCATTAAGCCCTGCGTGTAGGGGTGAAGTGGGATTGGCGAAAAGCTCGCGAAATTCTGCCACTCGACAACGTTGCCTGCGTACATCACAGCGACCCGATCACAAACTTCCGAAACAACACCCAAATCATGGGTGATCAAGATGATTGAGGCATCGATTTTGTCTCTTAATTCCGCTAGTAAGGCGAGAATTTGCGCTTGGACGGTGACGTCAAGAGCCGTGGTAATCTCGTCTGCTAACAAAACCTTCGGTCTTCTAACAAGCGCCATTGCAATCATCACGCGTTGTCGCATCCCGCCCGACAGTTCGAAAGGATACATTTTGAAGATTCTCTTGGGATCGGGCAACTGGACAATGTTGAGGTATTCCAAGGCAATGTCTCTTGCAAGTGTCTTGGCCTCTCCTTTACTCAGCTTGCCAGAACGCAAAGAATCCTGAAGCTTTGTTCTCTCGGTCTCCAAATCCTGAAAGGCACGATCTCCTCGTTTGTCGTGTCCTTCGATGTCTCGTAGCCGGTCCTCAATCATTTGTTGTTTGTAGAATTGTCTCTCTGAGATTAAAGCCTCAGTAATCTGCGCTCCGACTTGAAAAACAGGGTTCAGGTACGTCATAGGATCTTGAAAGACCTGAGCAATATCCTTCAGCCGGACCTGCCTCATCTCCTCTTTGCTAAGTGTCGACAGATTTCGGTCTCCAAGTGTGATCCGTCCGTTAACTGAAGCGTTTTCAGGTAGTAGCCCGGCAATTGCGAGCGCTGTTACTGACTTGCCGCATCCGCTCTCACCTACCAGGCCCAAAATCTCGCGTCGATTCAGGGTAATGTTCACTCCATCCAGTGCCTTCACGTCGCCTGCGTATGTGTGAAAGACTACTCGCAGGTCTCTAACTTCGAGGACTGACGTCGTAATGGGTGGTGGTCTGGGCGCTTCGAGCAAGCTTACTCCACGCCACTATCCTTAGCGCCTGAGCCTTGGGTCGAGGACATCTCTGATGCCATCGCCGAGCAAGTTGAAACCCAATACTATGACCACGATTGTTAAACCTGGGAAGATTATCAGCCATGGAGCGGTGAAGACATAGTTTATTCCATCTGTAATTAGGTTACCAAGTTCCGGGAGCAATGGGTTCGGCGAAAACCCCAGGAACATCAAGGCAGAGAACGTGAGAATAACCGAGCCTATGTCGAGTGTCATTTGGACCAGCATGGGGTAAATTGAGTTTGGCAAAATATGCAGGAACAGAATCCTCAGCGGGTTCGCTCCGGTTGACCTCAGAGCTTCGACGTAGGGTTTCTCTTTCTCGCTAAGCACTTGTGATCGGATCAACCTGACGTAAAACGGCCACCATGTGATCAAAACTGCGACTGTAAGGTTCAAGATCGTCCTGCCCAGCACGACCATAAACAGGATGGCGAGCACGAGCGCTGGTAATGCAAGGAAAACGTCGGTAACCCTCAAAATTAGCTCGTCAATTTTGCCGCCAGCGTACGCGGCTAGTGAACCGAAAACGACGCCAATCAGGGTAGCTAGCAGTACTATTGCCAATGAGATTTCCAAGTCAAGGGGAAGAGCTAGGATTATCATCTGCAGCAGATCGCGGCCGTATGCATCAGTTCCAAGGGCGTACGTCGGTCCAGGGCAACTGTATAGATTCGGAACTGGCCAGCTAAAAGCCGGATTGTTCCAACAAAGGCGCTGGCTTAATTGCTGAACTTTCCAAATATTCGGATTAACTATAACTCCTGAAAGAAGCGCCATGAGAATCGAGCCAATCGCTATAACCGACCCAGCTACGACCACCGGGTTTTTCTTATATAGCGAGTACAGGTGCTTCAGTTCAGCTCTTCTGCCGGTAAGACTCCTTCCCTCGCCTTCTTGCAAAGCAACAGAGGTAGTTTCTTCCATTGACATCAGTACCTGATCCTCGGATCCAAAACCGCGTAAAGAATGTCAACAGATAAGTTTGTAACGACAAGTATCAACACGATTACGAGGGAATATAGTTCCAGAAAGTTTATGTCAAGTACAAGGCTCGCGGCCACAAGGGCCTGCCCTATTCCGGGGTAGGCGAACACGAATTCTACCAGAACAACCCCGCCCAGTAGACCGGAGAAAAGGAATCCTGAAACTGTAATTGCGGGGAGCATGGCGTTTCTAAGAGCATGTCGATAGACGACGATCCTTTCGCGAAGACCCTTTGACCTAGCTAGCAAGACGTAATCCTGCCTAAGCGCCTCCATCATGCTTGATCGCACGATTCTAGTTAGCAAAGCTATCAGCCCCAGGCTAAGAGTCAAGGTGGGAAGAATCAGGCTTACAAGACTGTCCCAAAAGTATGGTACGTTTCCTGACAAAAGAGAATCTATCAAAGGTAACCCCGTGATTGCAGCTATGGTTCCGGGCGAGTAGACGCAGATAGCGCATTCTGTCGCAAGTGCGCCTTGACTTGGAAGCAAACCTCTGCCATTCACGGAGAGATAGATCACGAAAACTATCTGAACCAAATATCCAAACCAATAAGTTGGAAGTGAATAGCTCGTCAGCGATATCAGTCTAGAAGCGTGGTCTGGAAGTTTGTTGTTCTTTGTGGCGGAGATGATCCCCATAGGAAACGCGATGACGAACGTCACTATCGAGGAGATGACTGCAAGCTGTGCGGTGTACGGAAAACGAGCTGAAAAAACATCCCAAGTCTTCGCTGTTCCAGCAAGGCCTGGAAGTTGAGAGTAACCCCAATCGCCTTTCAAAACCAACCCCAACCAACCGGCGTACTGCGACCAAATTGGTGCAACACAACCGGGCGCATGTGACGTGAAGGCTTGATATGATGCACAGGCGGAAGTAGCCACACCTAATCCTTGGGCTAAACCAAGTTTTTGCGCATCGGTCATCCTGGGAGTAATGTACGCAGATAGCGCATACTCAGGTGGAAGTGCCCCACGCGAAAGGTAGAAGACGATTAGACTGACGGCAAAGAGTACGAACGTGAGTAGAAGCATTCGCCTTAATGCGTACTCGTAGAGTTTCATCTAAGCCACTGGAGGTATGCGCCCCTCGGATTCAAAACCTTTGGCAAACGTCTTCTTGTGAAAGCGAGTTCAAGGACTTTTGTGGCAAGCTTTAAATGCAGTTTGAGACGCCAGAAGCAACTATGTCAAATTCTAGATCTAGAGCAGTAACGTTAATGCTTCTATTAGCACTGACAATTTTCGGCTCAGTCTACTTCGCAGCCAGCAATCTTCCGCCAGTTTCGGCCCAAACTTCATCGGGTCCATCCATTACTTGGGAAACACTCAACACGCCACAGTACATTGATCCGCAAGTCTCATACTTCTCGTACGACTTCGGCGTCATGCAAAATGCGTACGAACCACTCCTCTGGTACAACGGCACATGTTCGACCTGCGTAATTCCTTGGCTAGCTCAGAGCTATACAAGTTCATCCGACCTCAAATCCTACCAATTCACGCTACGGTCCGGGGTAACATTCGCTGACGGAGAAACCCTAGACTCTACAGCTGTCTACTTTAGCCTAAACAGGTTGCTCGTTATGGACGGCAGCACACCTGTGGGACACGGAACACAAGCATCATGGATCGTTCAACAGCTGCTTGACACGTCTTACAGTACAACCCTTGGGGGACACGTAACCTACAACTCCGCATACGTCGATAAGATTCTCGCGGAGAACTTCGTGCAAATAACCAGTCCGACTACATTCACGATAAACGTGATGAACCCCAACTCTGCGTTTCCATACCTACTCGCTAATGAGTGGGCAAACATCGTCGCTCCAAACTATGTGATGCAGCACGATGTTGCCCTCTGGAACCAGTCCAGCACAGGGTACAATCTGCCTTATCCATCATTGTCAAGTGCACCCGATATGATGACAATGATCAAGGACTACTTCTACGATGAAGTAGCTACGTGCAACTCGGGACTCACACCGGCAGGATGTGGAACAACCTACCTAGACCACTCATACCAAGGATCAATGGCAGGGACAGGTCCATACTGGATTCAGAGTGTAGGTCAGACGACCAACGACATCGTTTACCAAGTGAACCCGAACTACTGGGGCGGCCCATACGCAACCAAAATCACGCCACAATATACAACAGTCACAATCAATTACGTTCCAGACCAGGCAACTCGTGAGATAGACCTACGAAACGCAGCCAGATCTGGACAAGCAATGACCATAGACGTAACAGGCGACCACCTCTACGATGTAGCGGATCGGAACATGTGGATCAACAATAACACAATCCAATCAACGATCCAAGGTGTCACTCTATACGGACCCTACAGCAGCTACTCGACTCTCTTTGACCCCTTCGACACCAACGTGACAAACATTTTCACAGGTAAGCCATACTCATTCCAGCCCTTCGCCGACAGAAGATTACGGCTCGCATTCGCCGACGCAGTAAACATGACCACGATCAATACGTCTGTCAATAACAACCTCGGCCAAGTAGCTCTGAATGTCATTCCACCAGGCCTACCACCTCAAGGCGCATACAATCCGATGAACACACCCGTCTACAGCTACAACCTTGACGCCGTTCAAAGCCTCTTGCTCGACGCCATGATGAACCCCATAACCTCCTTCACGTTAACAAACGGCAACCCAGCACCAGCAGGCGAATTCAACAACGCATTCGGATGCTCAACGCTATCATCATCAGGGAAATGTGCGAACCCAATCAGTCAATCGATCACCCTTGTCGCTCCGACGGGAGACACTGTAGACCTAGCAATCCTGAACACTATCGCTGGCAACGTGAACAACGTAAGCACAACTTACAACATGGGACTAACGGTAACCGTTGAACCCATCCCAATTGGCACAATGATCACCGAAGCTTTCTCAGGGAACCTGTACATGTACGCACTAGGATGGTTTGACGACTACCCATGGGCAATAGACTTCCTCGGCCCAATGTACGCCCCATCACAAACCTACCCAGGACCTGATGGCTGGAACCTTCCAGCTCTTGGAGCATTGTACCAAGACGCAGTCAAGTCAAGTGGAACCGGTGACGTGGCCACGCTAAACAAAGACACCGACTCAATGAACACTATCGCCAATCAGGCAGTAATGTACCTCTGGACGTTCTACCCGCTAGGAGGATGGGATGGAACCAGTGATGCCGTCGTAACTTTCACATCCAACGTCGCAGGCTTCACATGGAACCCGTCCGTTCAACCAGATGGCCCATACTTCCCAGCACTAGCACCATCAAGCGCGACTATGACAACAGCATCGTCATCGGCAGCAGGAGCACCAAGCTCAAGTCTAACAACAGCGGCCGCAGCAGTTGTAATAATAATCGTCGTCGCCATAGCCGCAATAGTCCTCCGAGGCCGTGGCAAGAAGACTAAAACATAACAGCATACAAGCGACCGACCAAACCTCCCCTTCCTTTTTCTTCTTTTTTCTCTCCTTTCTATCCTCTAACGTTATCTAGGTCGACCACTCCGCGAGACCTTTGCGATTTTTCACTTCGACGGTTGAATAACGAGTCGTGAAATAACCTATCTTGTAATCGGAAAAAATCATCGACGAACCAAGATTATGCCTTGCGTAATAGCGGACAACAATCCACCGCGCGTTTTGGCGTGTCTTCCAGCCTTAGCCCGATTGTGCATCGCTTTGTGGGAGCTTTTATATTGCGCAAAGAGTGCAGTGAGCACTCCGAATATTGGAGGAAAATATCTTAATGTCAACCACATCAAAGAAGAACACAAAGTATGTTGCAGCAGCCGTGCTGATAGTTATCATATTGGCCGGCATTGGATACTACTTCTACCAGTCATCCACGGTACCCCCCACCATGACGACCTCGACATCACAATACAAAGATACAATTGTGATGGGAACGACCGACGCCGTCCAGACCACCATCGACCCCGCCGACGCCTATGACTACTTTGGCATTAACATGATTAACAACCTAGGCGCGCCGCTCGTCGACTTCGCGCCCGGAACTAACAACACAAGCCCGTCCGGCCTTCAGCCGGCATTAGCCACAAACTGGTCACAAAGCTCGGACGGCATGACCTACACCTTCACCCTCCGCTCAGGGCTGAAGTATGATGACGGCACTCCGTTCAACTCCACCGACGTCAAGTTCAGCGTGGATAGAGGAATAGCCATAAACGACCCCAATGGCGCGTTTAACGGTCTCGGCGTCTCATCGATAATCGACTCCGTAACAACACCCGACACGAATACGGTGGTCTTCCACCTGAAGGCACCGTTCTCAGGGTTCCTAAACATGATGACCTTCGGCATTATGTATCCAGTGAACCCGAACAAGGTGCCGCAGGGGACATGCAACCCCTGCAACGCTATGACTGGAATAGTCAACTTCACAGCCAACAACGCAGCAGCTAGCAACCCCAACGGCCTCGGCCCCTACACTCTGACCACGTGGACCAGATCGGGCACCAAGGACACGGAGATGGTTCTGACTGCCAATCCCAACTATTGGAACTATCCAGCCTACCCGAAGACCCAGACGATAATAATCAAATTCTACCCTGACGCCACCTCGCTTGCAGCCGCCATCAGGTCAGGCGACGTTGACCTTGCCTACAGGCAGTTCACAACGTCCGACATCCGGAGCTTGATGACAACGACCGGGCTTAAGGTGTACTCAAGCCCCGGTGCCTTCATCCAGTATCTCGTCATCAACGAGAACAAGGCTCCGTTCAATGACATCAACGTTAGGCAGGGTATAGCTGCAGCCATCAACAGAACCGACCTTATCGACACCGTCTTCGCTGGCACAGCCACACCTCTCTACTCGCAAATACCTCTTGGCATGGGGTACCACACAGATGCCTTCGAAACGGCATATGGCGCCGGCCCCAACTACGCTCTCGCTCAGCAGCTTTTGGCGAAGTCGGGCTACAATGCCAACAACAAGCTAACGGTCGACCTGTGGTACGAGACCACCGGGCACTATCCCCAGAGTTCAGACCAAGCCCTTGTCCTGAAGAAGGACTTAGAGGCGAGCGGTGTGATTACCGTCACGCTCAACGGGGTTGACTGGCCCACAATGCACTCGAACGTTAGAGCGGGCAGCATGGGCACGTTCATTTACGGCTGGTACCCTGACTTCATCGACCCCTTCGACTACACCACACCATTCCTATCCTCAACGGGCGCTTCGTGGCTCAATGACGGCTATAACAGTACAGCCATGGATTCCCTGTTGACCCAGTCACTCTCAGCCACGCCTTCCAACGCCGCGTCGATCTACGGCCAAATTCAGACACTGCAGGCTCACGATGTCCCGATGGTTCCATTGTACCAAGGCGGCTCCAACTGCTGCGGTGCGGTGACTAAGACTTCGGTGGGCGGCGTCTACTTGGACGTTACCCTGATCTTCAGGCTTTCGACAATCTACGAGACAACAGAGACAACATAACATAGCGGGGAAGTCTACAGCAGAGCTTCCCCCTCTCCCTATTTTTGGGATGAGCAATTGAGCTTAAAGAGTTACATCGTCACGCGTGCCCTCCTCACAATTCCGACTGCGTTCCTTCTAGTAACGATAGTTTTTCTCATCGTGCGGGTGCTTCCAGGGGATCCGGTTCTCCTCCACTTCGGAAAGCAGGTCAATCCCACCGCCTTGGCCGCGGTCAGGCATTCGCTCGGCCTGGACGTCCCCATCTACGTCCAGTACTACAACTACATCATCGGTCTGTTTCATGGGAACTTGGGCAT
>CAWHWX010000006.1:0-7943 GCA_963833125.1 Candidatus Bathyarchaeota archaeon
ATCCGGGGCATAGATCGAACATTCAGATCATCATCCCAGGAGCCGGTAGTTGTGGGTTTCGTTGCCGGTCGTTTTTCTCGTGTGTGGGTCTGATAGTACGCAGACACACTTTCTCGAACGGCCACGGTTCAAATTCGACCGATCGCACCGGTGATAACACACAGCCGAGAGCGTCACCCAGAATCTTATGATAGGTTGTTATGCGTGGCCCCCTTACTGATTAGAGGCTTCTTCGCTCTTGACTGTTCAAGACGTTTCTTGACTTCTGCTACTAAGTCTTCAGGAGCAAACGGTTTGCGGAAGAATCCGTCAGCTCCAGCCTGAACTACAAGATCATCAATGTTTACACCTGAAGCGGTGAAGAGGAGTACAGGAATAAGCCCTGTCTTCGTGTTGCTTTTCAGAATCCTGCAGACCTCCACCCCGCTCTTGCCCGGCATGTGCATATCTAAGAATATCAGGTCAGGTAGCTCTGCCTCTGCCCTCCGGATGGTTTCTTCTCCGTCGTAGGCGACAAGGACCTCGTATCCCTCCATATCCAGAACCATCCTAGCTGCCTCAGCCATGTCCCTTTTATCGTCAACAATCATTATTTTATTCGGCAAAACTAGCTTCCATTCCTACTCTTATCCAGCAAATGTTAGAAGATTTTAAGAACAGATAGTGAGATCTGTACTTAAAATGTGGTGAGCACACCCACACTTCTGACGACTAAAGTGAACTTTCAAATTCCACCGCTATTCCGCTTGGGAAACACCGTCAATTGTCTACGTAGACAAAGGATTCAGTCTTTCGCTCTCGCCTCATTTATTGTAAGCTCAGCGAATCCGAGGGGGGTAGGCAAAAGTTACGTTGCAAGAGCTTTTCTTCTCGGGTTTTATATTACGCTCCCATGCCTGCCTTAAAACGCGGACTTCGAACGCCATACCTGCAGCTCATTGCTGCTAGAATTGCAGCTGCAGTTCTAATACTTTTATCGACCGTTGTCTTCGCGGATGGCGTCATAATGGAATTCGGGCAAATTTTCTACGTCGCCATCGATCTGATCTATTTTATCGTGTTTTCAACGGTAGCCTTGATCATCATCACACGTAAGTCTGACAATTACATGGTTCTTGCGGTGTCTGCAGCTCTGGTTTTGTATGGGACAACCGCTACCACAGGGTTGGACGCGTATCTCCTACGCACTCCCAACGGCATGCTCAGGCCCGGGGTTTCTATCTATCGGGCCACTAGACTACTAGAAGTTGGCTATCAACTTTCTACTCTCCGCAAGTACCGTTTCTGTCCCAATTCTCGCTTACCTATTACCCAGACAGACATTTCATTGCCCATTGGACACGCTGGGTTGCTGGGCTTTGGGTCGCATGGGGGTTTCTATGATTATTTTCCGCGTCTTCAACCCTTACAATTGGCCGTTCCAATACCTGGCGTTGCTCTATGTCTTCGGGCTTTCTACCGGGATCTACGCCCAGGTCGTACGGTACCGTGCCGTTTCGACGCAGGAACAGCGGCAACAGACTAAATGGGTAGCATTCGGATTCGCGGCAGCAGGTATCTGTTTCAGTATACTCGTTGCCTTAGTTATCTCGATAGTATCTTTCTTTCCGTCTCTGATTACCTATTCGTTTACCGAAATTTTCTCCGCAGCGTTCCTAGTCTCCCAATCAATAGTCCCAATATGCATAGGTCTCTCAATTCTTCGACGTCGTTTGCGGGACATTGATCTGGCTATCAACCGCACGCTGATTTACACACTGTTAAGCGGTTGCTTGTTTCTGCTATTTTGGGTCAGCGACAAGGTGCTTGAGGGACTCGTCGGATCCGTTCTATTCGCGTTACTGAGTTCTCGAGCCTCTCACGTTACGCTTCACAGTTTTCAGGCGTTGGCTCCGCGGTTGATCGTCGGCAAGTCTGTTTCTCCGATACACAAACGAAGCGAGGAATTCATAAACCGAATGTTCTACAAAGACAAGATACATCTTCGCCGCCAACTTTCGGAATTCGCTCACGAAATTCGCAACCTGAAGAACCTCCCTCAAATATTAAATGAAGTAGTTGAAAGAACCTGTGAACTCCTGAAGATCCGATGTGGCGCAGTATATCTTGGTGACTCGAGGGGACAACTAAAACTGGCCAAGATGATGAACCTACCATCGAAACCAACCCATCTTCCAAAGGACAAAACCAGCTTAGGCCGTCTGATGGATGGAACCCCAATCTTCAGGTCAGACGATAAAGTTCTTCCTCTGATTCTACCATTGACTTTGCCTTCGTCAGTCAGTGGGGAATCGAAGAGTTCTCGGTTGGTTGGCCTCTTAGCGCTTGGTCCCAGAGAATCAGGCATGGGCTATTCTAACGAAGATCAATCGATGTTACAGGAATTTGCTGACAGTAGCCCCAGCGATTTACTTCGCCCGCAAGAAGAAACGGAGAATAAAGAAGCTCACCTGATTCGCAAACTCTAATATTGGTTCTGACGGTGCGCGCATTGCAAATTGAACCGTCGTTCTGGTCTGTGTGTGTGCGCCCAAGAACTAACTATTCTCCGAGTGTTACCTCGAAGTTATCGTTCACTCTGAGTTTGTGCCATCGGGAGTCGAACTTTACGTTCAACATTTTCCTAACTCTTATGATGTTGTGAAGTTCACCTGCCATCTCTTCGACCTTAACGTCGATTATTCCATCGAAGGCAGCTTCGAGTTGCTTGTAGGCTGAATCGCTATGAACGCCGACCGTGATACCTCGAATGTTCATGGCTTTTGTCATTGAGACGGCGGGAAGTATTCTGGTCAGTGTGTAGTCGACCCAACTTTTCTCATCGTTGTATCTCGCCAGGACTGATGAGTTTTCCGTGACGTACATGAGGTCGGGAGACGGGGGTTGATGCATAAACTCCTTTGCAGCCCATATCCGTAAGTCCGCAACGTTCATCGATTCAAGTTTGTATTTTTCGCGGGACTTGATACCGAGCGTTGTAGAGTAAGTGTCCCATATTCGAAGCGTTTCATTTGTCTCGGACTGTGGCACGTCGATGCCGAGTCTTGTGAGTTGCGGGTATGTCATCGGGGGCCCTTGAGGATAGAAGATAGGTGACTTTTCCGTGGGTATTGAGCCATCCCGCGGCGATTGTTAAAGCAGCATTGTACCATTGTGAAGAGGGGTCAAACTCTACCAAGAAATTTGACCCAGGAGGTACTGGTCCGTTGAGTAGACCCTCGATTATTGAAATGCGCGGCAAACGAGTCATAGGTCATGCTAGGAGACCAGAAGTTCTAGTTTTTGGTTTTAATGTGTGTGTGCGTCTAATCGTGCGAGCAACCAAATTTGAACCATCGTCGTACGTCGTCGTTCGTCCTGAAAGTGTGTGTGGGTCTGGTGGTGCGGCCGCCGGGATTTGAACCCGGGCGTCTTCTCGCCCGTTTTCTGTGCGGGCGATCAGAAGCGTGGCAGGCTTGCGCCAGCAGATGTTCTCTGCTGTTCCCGTCCTAGACCAGGGTATCCAGGCCTTTATGGTCGGCCTTCTAGACTACGGCCGCAACCGAAGCAATCGTAGGCTATAGGAACTACATAAAGTGCTTTCTGGATATCCTGCATCTCGAGGCTCGAAAATTCTGTGAACATGGAGGTTGTTATGTCATTTTAGACTCGTTACTTGTGTTGTGGCTTTTGCGGTCTGTTCTTCGTTGAAGTAGCGTTTCCTTGTCCAAAGTGCCACGTTTACCAAACCTATGAGTACGGGGACTTCGAAGAGTGGCCCAATGACTGCGGCGAATGCTTCCCCTGAATTGATGCCGAATACGCCGACTGCAACCGCGATGGCGAGTTCAAAGTTGTTACTGGCTGCCGTGAAGGATAGCGTGGCCGTTTCTGGGTAATTGAATTTCCACGCCTTAGATATGATGAAGGATAGTGTGAACATGATGAGGAAATAGCTTACGAGGGGTATTGCGATTCTCACGACATCCCATGGTAAAGCGAGGATGTATCCTCCTTTCAGAGAGAACATTACCACAATTGTGAATAGCAACCCGATCAATGCTGTTGGGCTCAATTTTTCAACGAATGTTCCATCGTACCAATCCTTTCCCTTCTTCCGCACCAGCACAAATCTGGTCACGATTCCCGCGATGAATGGAATGCCGAGATAGATGAAGACCGTTCGGGCAATGTCCCAAACGGAAATGGCCACCGTTACCCCGGAGCCATGCGCCACCCAAGAGGATAGGAGTGTGATGAAGAACCACGCGTAAACGGAATAAAGTGCGACTTGGAAGATGGAGTTGAGGGCGACGAGAACAGCGGCGTACTCGTTGTCGCCTTCTGCGAGCATATTCCATACAAGGACCATGGCGATACACCTGGCCAGCCCTACGATGATAATTCCAATCCGGTATTCGGGCATGTCGGGTAGGAACAGCCATGCCAGACCGAACATCAGGAAAGGGCCTACTAGCCAGTTCTGGAATAGGGAGACCCCGAACATCTTCCATGCCTTTCCCACCTTCGAGAGCTCATCGTACTTCACACGAGCTAAAGGCGGGTACATCATCCAGAGCAGGCCGACTGCGATTGGAAGCGAAATTGTGCCTACACTCAACGTCTCGAGAAGTTTCGGGAGCTGTGGAAAAACACTTCCTGCCCCCACGCCGATAGCCATCGCTAGGAAGATCCACAAGGTAAGGAATCTATCTAAAACCGAAAGCCGCTGCGTCATCTAGTGCTGCCTCCGATCACCGATTCGTGCGGCAGTATTCGAGTGGAGCTGGTTAGCTAGGCTTCGTAGCCTTCCATGCCACGCTTTTCACTTGGAGCCCTTTCGAGGCCACTTCATCGTTTATGGGGTGTGACTCATCCGACCCTTCGATGCCTATGAATCCTGACTTTTCCAGCAGACCTCTATACTCGTTAAAGGTGACGGCGCCCGCAATGCAACCCGCCCACTCTTCTGGGTTAACCTCCTTTCTACCTTCCTGGGTTGCCACCATATCCGAGACAGATATTCTGCCACCGGGTTTGAGGACACGGAAAATCTCACGGAATGCCGACTGCTTGTCCGGAACCAAGTTCAGGACGCAGTTGCTTATGACCAGATCCACCGAATTGCCTTCAATGGGCATGTGCTCGATCTCGCCCAAGCGAAACTCAACGTTCTGGTAGCCATATTTCTTAGCGGTTTCACGTGCTCTGAAAATCATCTCGGGTGTCGCATCAAGGCCAATAACTCTCCCCTTTGCCCCAACAAGTTTCGAAGCACGAAACACGTCAATGCCTCCGCCGCTGCCCAAATCAAGCACGGTTTCGCCTTCACGAACTTGGACGTGAGTTAGGGGGCTTCCACACTGGCAACAACTTGAGCCGCCTCTTCGGGAAGATTAGTTTCATTTGCCGATGTGCTGAAACAGGTTCCGCTCTCGTCTCCGCAGCAGGATTCATTCAGTACCGCTAGTTTGCTGAATCCTTCCCTAACGGCATTCTTGATTTGTTCCTCGTTCAGCGTCATGCTTCTTCAACTTTAGAATACGAAGTAACGTATTTAAGAATGTTAATATAATCTTTACTCCTGATCAACTGAAGTCCCGTTATCGCCCAAGCTCGAGTCAAACGCCGAAGAACACTAGGCCTAGTGGATACGACCTGCACGCCAACCGAACGCATTAACGAACTGAAAGCCAAACTTGACTTTAATGACATCAGCATTTTTCTGAATATGAAACATGCTTCTCGTCACTAGGTGACGTAACCAGATTGAAGATACTGAAAATCATCGGTGACGAGGAATTGTGCTCATGTGAAGTTATGGCTGCACTGGATTTAACACAACCAATCATCCTTACACCATCTCGGAATATTGGAAAAGAGCGGGTGTTCTAAGTTCTAGGCGGGACGGAAAATGGGTATTCTACCAAATATCCAATCCAAAGATCAAGGCGTGGCTCACCAAGAGTTTCGAGTTGATGGAGGATCTAGTTTGACGAAACGCGTCCTCTTCGTCTGCATCGAGAATGCGGGTAGAAGCAAAATGGCTGAAGGCTTCGCAAGAGCATACGGCTTGGACGCCTCAAGCGCAGGTACCGTACCTGCGGAGAAGGTAAACCCAGTTGTGGCTCAAGTGATGACGGAGAGGGGCATATCTGTTCCTGGAAGGCCGAAAGTTCTGACGCAACAAATGATCTCCGAGTCTGACCTAGTTATTACGATGGGGTGCTCTGTTCAGGAGGTCTGCCCCTCACCATTAGTTCGGGAAATGCAGAAGAAGCTTGTAGATTGGCAGATCGAAGATCCTAAAGGAAAAGGAATCGACCAGGTCAGAAAGATCTCATCGGAGATCGAAAAGAAAGTTTTGGAACTGTTGAAGCACTAGTCACAATTGTCAAAACCGTGCGTCCGACTGAGTGATGAACAGAGACAACTCACGTAACCGTACCGCGTGACTTACTACCGGTCAAAATTCTGCATTCTCAATCCGGTATTCCACCAGACTCTTAGTCAGTATTCGAGGATGACAACCACAAGGGCGACTTATACCAGAGCATAATCGACTTGCATCCCCAGAGCTAACTATGATTTGGTGACATCTTAATCTTGAACAAGAAGAAACTCTTCGATGAGAAGAAGAAAGTTGCCAGATCATCGCAAATAAGAGAAGTTGTTTTTGGTGCTGAGGACGGGCTTCTGGTACCGCTGGGTGTGGTATCGGGAGTGGCTGGGGCCACAACCAGCAATTTCTACGTCTTGATAGCGGGTCTCGCAGAAGCATTTGCAGGTTCAATCGCAATGGGAGTAGGTGCATATCTTTCCTCGAAAGCAGAACGAGAAGTTCAGCAGGCTGCAATTGATAAGGAGACTAAGGAAATTGAAAGAGTGCCGGCCCATGAGAAAAAGGAGATTGAAGTATTCTTTCACAGTGAAGGACTCTCTTCGACCAATGCCAAAAAGGTGGCCCAACTCATAACCACATCCAAGAAATCTTGGATCAGAACCATGGTTGAGAAAGAGTTAGGTGTCTCGCTCGAGCGGGTTCACAACGAGAGGAAGGATGCGCTTGTCATGGGCATCTCCTACCTCTTTGGTTCTCTGTTTCCCATCGTACCCTATACGATACTCTCCTTACACAACGCACTTTTCGTTTCAATTGGATTGACCGTCGCCGCCCTGTTCGGGCTTGGAGTGTACAAATCGAAGGTTGCGAGTGGAAACATGCTGAAAGGTGGGATAGAGGTGATGATCATTGGGGCATTCTCTGGAACAGCAGGATACCTTCTGGGAACACTGCTGCCCGGCCTTTTGCATCTTGCAGGTATCACGTAAAGAAGCTGATAACCGATGAGAAGGTCCGGAAAATCCGTGCGGCTGGTTGCTTAGCGGATCCTGAAGCCATACCCATCTTGGCTAATTTCTGGAAATCAGTCATACTCTGAACAAGAAATCTGTTTGACTCACTATTCCAATTATCTTATCGTGTTCGGTAACGACCAGCCTTTTCACCTGCTTTTCCACCATCCTGCGAGCCGACATCAATTAGCGGAGCCGCAGCATCAATCGTGACCAAGGGCGCAGTCATCATCTCTGCAACGGTAACTTTCGATGGATCAGCGGCTCCGGCCACTATCTTGTCCACCAAGTCCCTTTCGGTGACTATTCCAAAGGGCAAGCCGTCTCTGATTGGCTATCAAGGAACCGATCCGTTTTTCCACCATTAATCTTGCGGCTTCTCGCACCTTGGCTTTAGAATCTATCGAAATGATCGTTCGCATCAGTTGGCGTACTGTGATTTCGGATGTCAACTTAGTGCCCCTACCGTTAACTGGCTGAATCCAATTAAAGCATTCTTGTGGTATTGTCAATAGGGCATGGAAGGCCTTTTGGAATCAAGCAGCCAATCAGAACGCAATCACGATTTTCGATAATCGCAATTACCTTTACAACGAGCCTGAGGTTCT
>CAWHWX010000007.1:0-90485 GCA_963833125.1 Candidatus Bathyarchaeota archaeon
GACAGGATCTAGCCGCGGTAGTCGCGGGCCCGCGTGAATATCGCGTCGGTCATGTCACCGGTCACCCGGCCGGTGAACGTGTTCTGCTGGCTCGGGTGGTAGCAGCCGATGAGCAGCACGCGAACCGCCGGCGGCCGGCAGCCCACCTCACGCCGTGCCGAACGCGGACGCGGCCGCGGCAGCCGAAGCCCGCGGCGGCCAGCACGGGCCACAGCGCCTGCCAGGCGAAGCCGCCGAGGCACGACGATCACGCGCAGGCTCGCGGCGACCATGCGCAGCTCCGCCGTCAAGCCAGGGCGCGCAGGTGTCGCGTTCGCCGGGTGTCGGCTTGTTTTCCGGCGGCGCGCAGCGACCGCCGCGACCATCCGCGCGCCGATCAGCCGCTGCCCGTCCCCGGCCGGACGCTCGTCGGCTGCGCGGCGAGCCCGCACCGGTACAGCGACGCGAACAGGAAGTCGCCGCTGCGGTCGCCGGTGAAGACCCGCCCGGTCTGTTGCCGCCGTGTGCCGCGGGGCCAGCCCGACGATGAGGACCGACGGCGCCGGGTCCCCCGCCGGCGATGGGCGGCCCCAGTACTGCTCGGTGGCGAAGGACTTGCGGCGCACGCCGCGACCTCTTCCCGCCAGGCGACGAGGCGCGGGCACGCCCGGCACACCGATTGCCGCGCGGTCAGCTCCGCCAGCGTCGGGGCGCCGGACGCCAGCTCGCGCACCGCTCCGCGCTGTCGCGACCGGGGTCGCCGCGGTCGCCGGGTCGCCAGGCCAGCCGGTGCCCGGCGCTACGGGACCAGCGACCATGCGATGCCGTCGAGAATGTCGTGCTCGCTGACCAGGACTTCGGCGAAACCGAACCTGATCATGATCCGGTCAAGCACCAGGGCGCCCGCGCCGATCACGTCGACCCGGCCAGGGTGCATGACCCCGATCGCCGCGCGCTCGGCGCGGGTCTGCCCGAGCAGCGCCGTCGCGATCTGGTCGCCCCGCGCCGCCGGGACCCTGGAGTGATGGATCAGCTCCGAGTCGTACCGCTGGAGGCCGAGCGCGATCCCGCCGACCGTGGTGACCGACCCGGCCAGGCCTACGAGGGTGCGGGCCTGCCCGGCCGGGATGCTGGCGGCAACTAGGTGGAGGCACAGTCGATGTCTGCGGTGGCGGCGGCGATCTCGGCGTGCGGCGGCGGGTCGCCGTGCAGGTGCCGCTCGGTCATCCTGACGCAGCCGATATTCACGGAACGGGCCCGCTACTCCCTCGGGCCCGCCGAGGACGAACTCCGTTGAGCCGCCCCCGATGTCGGTGACCAGGTAGGGCGCCGGGGTGCCGGTCAGTTCCCACGTCGCGCCGGTGAAGGACAGCCCGGGCCTCTTCGTCGCCGGTTACCACCTCCGGCGCAACACCGAGGACCCCTTTCACCCGGCCGAGAGACAACGACAAGCTTCGCATGAAATTTCCTTATGGCACTTGGAAGTTTGTCTATGATAATACATGCGAGTTGATGGTGAGTGAATGCCCTGCTCACGTGTAACCTTTCAAGGACCTTCTCTGTGTCGAGGCCTTGCTCAACCGAACTGTCAGATATAGCGTAGGGGTCGAAATTGTTGCCTCCGTCGACGAATAAAACATCACAATTCGGACCTAGAGGTCGCGGAAGGAGCGCACGCACGCAGAGTAACGTACACATTGCGTGAGCTGGTTTGCCTTGAAACGCAATAAGCTGACCGAAATTAAGGCACAAGGCATTGTCTAAAGCTTCAACCCCGAAGGTTAAGTCAGGTTGCAGCGGCACTTGCTCGCCTATGAGAAACCTGTCAACTTTGACGAAATCTTGAACGGCTAACGCAGAAGTAAATTGGACCATAGCTTGCCGTAAACAATGCAACCGCATAATCAACGAGGGTGTTTAATGTTTCGGGGAGGGTCGGTGGTGAATGAAAGTGAGGGAGGGATCTCGCTTCGGCTGCGTTCCCGCCTATCCCGCGCAGAGTCCGTTCCACGCAAAAGAAAAGAAGAAAAGGCGTGTGTAGATGGTCTTCGATGGGTGGTCTTGATGATTGATTCGACATTTCTCGTAAATCTTGTAGTCGCGAGTTCAGCAATCGTAGCCTTGCTACTTAACGCATATGTTGCTTGGGCGAATACTCGTGACAAAAAAGTGGAGTTACTTGGAAGCATTCGGGGATTCGTTGCTGAACTCAGCATGAGATCGCTGTATTTCGACGTCATCACGCAACCCACTAAACCTCAGATACTAGATTTCCAAAAAACCTCCGAAGACATGGCGAATCGTATTGCAAAGAGGGTTGGGAGAGCGGGCGCATTCATTGGCAGTTCATACGAACCAGTTAGAAAACTAGCGGCAAACCTGTACGAGCTAAGTCAGCTGCCTGTCAGAGATCCGCCAGACACCGGGGATAGAGAGAAGTTCAATACGCTTCTCAATAATGCTCGCGCCCAGGGCCACGAGGTTCAAAGAAAGATGGGAGAGGACATTGAGAAACGTTTCAGATTGCACCACGTCATCACGGACGTCATTAAGAGAATACTCGACCCCTAACTAAGGCAACTCATGAAATGTGGAGACGCCACCCTTTGCATAGCATAACGAACGTTGATTGTGAAACCAGATAATTCCAGTACGAACATTGAGCCATGGCTGTGAGTGGTTAGTGAAAATGCGTATGAGCAGGATATTGCTAGGAGATTATCTGACCTAAGATCTCCTTGTGCTGCCGCTCATCGATCGTACCTAAGTTCAGAAGTTTGTCGGCTATGCGTCGCATCGTTGTGAATGAGTGAAGTTTCACTCGTTTCTTCTGCAAGCTTTCTCCTGCGCCTTGCTGCCTATCGAGCAAGACCACGGCGTCATCCACTATTCCCCCTTCAGCTCTAATCGCTTCAGCTGCCTCAATGAGGCTTTTGCCAGTCGTAACTACATCATCCAAAACCAACACCCTGTCGCCTGGCTGCAAGAGGCCTTCAACCCGCCTTTCGCGGCCATGCTCCTGTTCCTTGCGGACGTAGAGCAAGGGTTTGCTTAAGTTAAGTGCTATCACAGCTGCATAGGCTTCAGCAGTTGTTATACCCGCCAAACGTTGAACATGCTTGACCAGGCCAGGCTCAATAACGCTGCGATACATGCCGATTGTTTGCTGGAATGCCTCCGGATAACTGGGTATCAAACGAAGGTCTACATAGTATGGAGTAAGCAGGCCGCTCGTCAGTTTAAAGGTGCCAAATTTGAGGCTTCCCGTCCGAAGCAGAATATTACAGAATTCGTCTAGCCCAGTTCCGATCGGCAATACCTCCTTAGGCCCACTATCCGCTGAGCTTACAAGTTTATTCTTTTCCGCGATCATCCCAAAGCAGAAGTAGAAGGCGCATGCCCGGGAACATCTCAAGAAAGGGATATCAGCCTCTCAAGTTTTTACCATTCGACTTGTATCGTAGCAGTCAGTGCTTGTAAGATTGGTCGAAATATGGCTCCCATACGGGCGCTCAGAAATACCTGTAAGGGTTCCTGAAGAGAAGTTAGTCGACATCCTCAAAGCAGAGAGCCCGCACCTGCTAGAGGAACCAGTAGCAGTGGCAGAAAAGCAACTTCAGACGAATGAAAGATTCCAAGACGCAGCGAGTAAAGCAACTAGGCCAATCGTTGTGCTTGGGTCGTGCGGCAGCCAACAACTTGCCACCGACTTGACTCAAACCCTGCTCACACATCTATCTCATTCACAGAGCACGACCGCAATCCTTTGTACTCAGGACGCGATCGAACCCAATCCAAGCGTAATTGGCGACGTCAAAATCCTGAAGCACACGAGCAAGTCCGAGACAACCCCACTTACCGACTTCCATGGTGCCTTCACCCCCAACATCGATTCGGAATTCCTCAAATCAGATCTCAGAATCCTAATTGGCGAATTTAGGCCACATCATTTCCTCGGATACTCAGGGCTAAGCGACCTGGTCTTTCCGAATCTCGCAGCTGACACTTCAGTTCATAGCCATCTGGCGGATAGACCAGGGATCACTCTTGCCAACATTCATAAAGAGCGCGTGGAAATCGCGAAGTCAATCCCCAATCTGTTCGCACTAGGCGTTGTCCTTGATAGTGAGCTTCGTCCCACAGGCATGGCCTTCGGAGGCATCGAAGACTGCCTACAAACTCTCACTCCCATGGTGGATGAGCTGTATTCGAGGCCAATTACAAAGCGAGCTGATATTGTCGTGATTGGAGCGGGGGGATCACCATTTGACGAGTCACTTCTCAAAGCGGTTGAGGCCTTTCCCGCAGGCATTAGCGCTTTGAAGAAGGGAGGAACTCTAATCGTGGCTGCAGAATGTGGCAAAGGGCACGGTAATACAGAGTTCTACGAATGGTCATCAGAACACAAGGAACCTCGGCACCTCGAGACTCGATTACGCCACCGCTTCAATTACAATGGCTTCAAAGCCTCATTCCTGGGCAGGGCGTTGGAGGCGCACAGAGTTTGTTTAGTCTCAACGATCCCTGACTACTACGTGGAGAACATATTCCAGATGAAATCTGCGACCACTGTCAATGCGGCGTTACATAACGCACAACGAACGCAAGGTTCTGACTCGACAATCACCGTCATTCCCAACGCCTCCAGAGTTGTTCCGAAACTCCCCGAACCAGCAAAACAATAGCGGGCGTACGTCTGGATGAAGCGTCACTCGGCGCTGATCAAGCCGCCTAGCAAAGATTGAAGTGAAATCCACATGGGGACACCAGGACGATGGGCCTACGCTCTCCTCCTTCTCAACCTAATCTCGATTGCTTCGCCGCTACCGCAAACTAACGCTACATTCAAAGTCGGTGCGTGGGGAGACGACTCCTCGCGAAACAATTTAGGCGTTCAGGCACAAATCGAGACTCATCTCTATGATTCACTTCCGGGCACACTCCAATATTTCTGGGTCGGAGATGATTTGGCAGATGGCTCGTTCATTCAATTTGGATACTCCCTAGAACCTGGAACATATTGCCTCAAAGGAGCATCTATAAGTGGAAAGTTCACCTGTACCGGGTCAACAGAGCTGATCCAGAGCGACGATGCTCGGTGGCAATGGCAGTATTGGCCGAATCGATTCAAATCCGACTACTACTACGAAATAGGGCCTTCAGGTTCTGCGGGAAACAATGAAACGTGGCATCTCTACACAATTAGCCCAAACCTTTCAAATTCGTGGAGCTTCACTTTGGATGGGCAAGTTGTTTCAAACTCAAGTTTTTCCGTTAGCCATTCGGCTGATCCTGCTCTCATAATCGCAGAAGGAAGCGCCACTCCAAACGCCTCCATGCCACTAGGTCCAGTGAAATTCGGTCATTTATCCTACTTCGATGGCGTGCAGTGGAACGAAGTTAATTCATTGGTCGCACTCAGCTATTGCGGAGTAAGCGTGGCGTGCTTTGCGAATTCCTATGGAGCAACCGCCATTGGCCCTAACCTGCTTCTTGCCGGTTCGAATGTGCCAAAATCCGAAGACGGGTCACTACTGTGGACTAGTGGATACGTTCGGCTCGATATCGAGGTACATTCAGGAGTGCAATTTTTCGTAACCTCTGCTCTTGGAACAAACGGGTACATGGACAACGCACAAATCGGCATTCCTAAGGGAATGTTCGCTTATGTGGCGATTTCAGATACGGTTGTGGGTACTCCTGGAGTGTTGGGGTTGATAGGCGGGCAAGACCGGTTTCAAGAATGGTCCGGGGCTGTAAGCTCGAGAAATCTTACGGTCCAGGTTCTAATGGACTCAAACAAGACCATCACCGCCAATTGGCAAACAGATGCAACAATCCCGTTAATCGTCATGATCATCGTAATGTTCACAATTACCACGATCGTAATAGGGGCAGTCCGGAAGCGATTACGGGGGACGAATCCGAAGGTTTAGCTTCCTACATGACTTTCTGTCCAAGTCCTTATGACTTCTCGCGCTACTCTCGGAGGCGAACGTGGAAAGAACAGTTTCCTCAGGATTATTAACCCATATCGGATGCCGGAGATCCCAGCCTCATCCTGGCTGAGTTTTTGTGGAATCAGATATATCATCGTGAATCACGGCATAAGATGAGGGCACGCCCGCATGGCACTGAAGCAACTGGCGTTGATTCTTTTAGTCGGGTTAATCGGAGGAAACGTTCCGGTTGCAATCGCTTTCGCAACACCGCGTAGCAACCAATTCACCCTTGGGCCCATAGGGACTCGTGATTGTTCAGTTCAATCACAAACCAACGTCACGGCCCCTACTATCATCATGTGCTCTATTACACCAAGTGACAATGCATTCGCCGACAACCTCATTCCTTCGAAGGCTTTCGGCGGATCAGGCGTTCTGATTGTACAAAACATTCCTAGCATACCTATTTCGAAGAACTACGCATTTCTCAAGTTTGATATGTTGAACAACCTACCCGCGCAATTAACACAGACAGACGCCAGGCCCGCTAACGCAAGCCTAGGGATGTACGTTCGGTTGACGAATTTTTTCTACAATGCGACCGTAGAGGTACACAATGTTTCAGCCGAGAATTGGACCGAAAATACTCTTACGTGGAATAACATGCCACCATTCGATGCGAACAACTTTGCTTCGTCAAACATCAGACAAAATGGCACATGGGCACGCTGGAACATTGCGAGTCTCGTTCAGCGAAGCTTCAACTCTAGCGGCCAGGTTGCTTTTGCCGCTGTTTCTTCAGAAACTAGTTGGAGGAACCTCGTTTGGTTCGATTCCAAAGAGTACCCTTTCTTGAATGGATCGACAGCTCCAACTTTCGAGATGGTGTTTGTCGAACCATACTTGACTATTGAGACACCCTATCCAAACATCTCGATCTCGGTGGGAGGCAGGGTAATTGCTACTGACGCAAATGGGACTGCACAAGTGTTGCTCCCGTGGGGAAACTATTCCATCTCCGTTCCGGAAACTATTCCCATAAGCAACGGTACAAGGGCCGGTTTCGTCGACTGGAGTGATCAAGGCAACAGCTCTACACGGCTGGTGACTGTCGGTAATAACCTGACACTCAGGGCCAATTACCAGTATCCAGCATGAACTAGAGGTATACTCGCCCTTCGGAATCGTAACTGGTGGAGGATGGTACTTTGAAAATACCGACGCGACGATCTCAGTCACTCCAACCTCTGTTCCACTTGAGGGATATATGGGCTGGCTCGGCGGTCGAGATGTTTTCGATCACTGGTCAGGCGCCTGCGATACCACGACACCGCAATGCGAAGTATTGATAGACGCCCCGAAAAGTGCAGTTGCAGTGTGGAGAGTTGATTGGACTACTTTCGATAGCTCTCGCCATTATTATCGCGACCGCAATAGCATCTATGGCCATCATAAACAAAAGGAGGCAACATGTTAGCAGATCTTCCAGGAAGCCAAGGAAAAGGACCCGCCGAATCAGTGACCGCCGCTATTATTATGAAGGCCGAAAGCGTTCCCGCATTACCAATGATTTTGAGAGAAGCCGATTACCAGAGTTGCCATTTCATTGCAAGCGCGTGATTTCGAAATCGTAATTTACAGTTTGATTCTCCTCGCCCTACTACTCAACGTGCCTAATGTTAGAGCCCAAACGACTACGATTACAGGAGTCACATACACCGCTACCGCACTCTACGATATTGATACACAAACCACGAATCCTCCCCTCGTACTCAACGCTACCGTGAGTTATGCAGATGCTAAGGCGGGCTACTACTTGTTGGTTGGCGTCTTTAACTTGGACGACGGCAACCTCGTAAGCGGGTTAGGCAGTTCGAGCCCTCAGTCTTGCGCCACTACCGCTCAGTTTGCTGGATGCGTCATATCCCTAACCAATGCTGCAGGCTCGGAGAGGATGCAGTTCCTGCTTACCCATCCCAAAGGAGTTTGGAACCTAGCTTTAGAGGCGGGAATGTTGGACAATAAACAAAATCTCGTCTCCACCTCCTTTAGCGACTACACTTTCACAATGACCGTGCATAGTGCCCTTACCTTAGAGGTAGACGTGCCGAATGGTGTGGCGGTTTCCGTTGACGGAGCTAACGGAACCGGGGGAAGCGTACAACTCGTTCTTGCTGCCGGAAGCCACATGGTTAGCGTACCGGAAATCGTGCAGATCAACGGAGATACAAGAATTGAATTTAGAAATTGGTCTGATGGTTCCACGGCCACTAACCGAACCGTATCATTGAATCACGATATCACCCTTCATGCGAATTACGTTACTCAGTACAGATTGCAAGTGATCAGCCCTGTCAGTCTGGAGGGCGGGGGCTGGTACGATACTGGTTCGAACGTGGTGTTATCGATTCCGTCACCGATCCAGCCGATGAGCGGGGTTCTTGGAGTACTGGGTGGCAAAGTGGGTTTTCGAAGGGTGGAGTGAAGACGGCCATGGAATATCTGGATCTACAACTGACCAAGTAACCATGAATTCTCCTCACACTATTGAAGTTATTTGGAATGCTGACTATAGGCTACCACTGTCAATCATTGCAACCCTTGTGATCCTGTCTCTGGCTATCCTCTATTCTAGGCGGCGATCTCGCAAACGGAAACGCCTGAAAAGTCGCAGGTCGCACAGGAACGCTTCATCCAAGCGCGGAGGAGTAAGGCCTCCGCCTTCGACGCCGCCGGGGCAATTGAGTTTCAAGCGTGTGTCGGTCAAGATTCCAGAGTTAAGTGGAGTTTTCGTAATTGAAAGATAACTCATACGTTTCGTGGGGTCTTTCCTAGAGAATAGGGCGAGTTATTTGCTAAGTTGAAAATTCAGCTGTTCTGAGGCCGCTTGATTCCTCGGATGGCTTCCTCTGCCATCTGTTCCCGTCTTTCTACTATCTCATCGTAGTAAATCGTCACTAATCCTATGGGTAGGAGACCGAAAGCGTAGATCGTGAGGCTTCTTAATCCGTAAAATGGTGACCAAACAGACGTCACATAGAAGGTATACGTGCTATTGTAGCTGGTGATCGTGAGTAGGTATGGGCCGGACCTATCTGCTTTTGTAAAGACAGAAAGGCCCTTTTCGTCGGGGCTGAAAATAACGCTGACGAGCGAAGGCGCAACTATGCTCTGTCGCAACTCATCGTAGTAAGCAAGAACGACGGTCGTTGCTCCTTCTCGGTCGCTCAGCACAGTTAGACTGATAGGTTGACCGGCATCGATAGGAGGTATGAAGTACGACTTGATCCAATATGGACGGGACGGCGTGAACTCTATTCCAGGCCCGATCCCATCGAGCCTCTGTGGTGACTTGTAATAGGGCATTACCGTTCCGACGAAGAGGAATATCAGACCGAGAGTAAATAGAACGATTCCCGCAACTTTCGCTTTTCGCACATGCAACCTTCTAGCCTAAACGAATTTGTCGGCATGATGGCAGGCTACGAAGTGCCCTTGAACTAACCTATCCTCGAATGTTGGAGCCGTTTGCTTGCAAATATCGGTAGCATGCGGACAACGCGGGTGGAATCTGCAGGCTTGCGGTGGGTTGATGGGGCTTGGAACTTCACCTGGAAGAATAAGTCGGGTTGTCTTGTGGTCAACGTCGGGGACGGGAACCGCTGAAATCAGTGCCTGCGTGTATGGATGTAATGGTCTGTCGAAGATTTCGTCCGCTCGCGCTAGCTCTACGATTTCTCCGAGGTACATTACGGCGACTCGTTGGCTAATCTGACGCACGGAGCTGAGGTCGTGCGAGATGTAAAGGTAGGATAGGTGCTTCTTGTTTTGTAGGTCTATGAGCAGGTTTAGGATTTGAGCCCTGATCGAAACATCTAACGACGAGACCGGCTCATCTAGGATTACGAATTTCGGATCAACCGCCAATGCGCGTGCGATCGCGATTCTTTGCCTTTGCCCTCCACTGAATTCGTGGGGGTAACGTTCCGCATGATATTCCTCGAGGTTCACCATTCTAAGTAGTTCGTAAACGCGATCAGTCCATTGGTTCTTCGGTATATTCCTATGAATAACGAAAGCTTCGCTGATAATGTCGTACACAGTCATACGTGGGTCGAGCGAATTGTAAGGGTTCTGAAAAACCATCTGCATTTTGCGTCTGAGTAGTTTTCGATCTGTTTGATTCCCTTTTTCGAAGGTTTCGAAAACATTCATGCCGTCGAAGAATACAGATCCCGAAGTTGGTTTCTCGAGGTAAAGAATCACCTTTCCGGTGGTCGTCTTCCCGCAACCACTCTCGCCCACTAGCCCGAGCGTTTCGCCTCCTGAGATCCGAAACGACACATTGTCGACGGCGTGCACGTCCCCGATCTTCTTCTTTCGTAAAATTCCACGCTCTAGAACGTCGAAATACTCTACGAGGGAATTTACTTCCAGGACCGTGCGTCCTTCGTCCGCTGTCGTTTGCATCTCAGCCAGATCTGCCTTCTAGGGTCAATTCCCGCCAAAAGTGGCAAGCCACATAATGCCCTTCCTCTACTTTTTCCAGGGGAGGCTCCTGTTTCATGCAAATGTCCTTCGCGTACTTGCACCGAGGATTAAATACGCATCCCGAAGGGGGTTCGATGAGATTGGGTATATTCCCAGGAATAACCTCGAGGGCCCGCGTTTGTTTGACGCTTGGTACAGCTTTGAGCAAGGCCTCCGTGTAGGGGTGCTTCGGAGAGTGGAACAACGTCGGCGTATCTGCAACTTCCATCACTTTGCCTGCGTAAAGAACTGTGACGCGTTCCGTCATGTCAGCGATTATACCCATGTCGTGGGTAATCATGACCATCGTCATGTTCAATTCCCTTTGTAGCTGCTTCAACAATTCCAAGACCTGAGCTTGGATAGTGACGTCTAGGTTCGTTGTTGGTTCATCGGCGAACAGTAACACTGGTTCGCAAGAGAGGGCCCGGGCAATTGCAATGCGTTGCTTCATTCCGCCACTCAGTTCATGTGGGTACGCGTTCAGCCTCTTTTCTGGCTCTTGGATTCCTACGTGTTCAAGGAGGGAAAGGGCTCGTTTCGACGCAGCATCCTTCGTTAAGTCTCGGTGAAGCATCAAAATGTCTGTTAACTGTCTCTCCACTGTGAACACTGGGTTAAGAGATGTTGTGGGGTCCTGGAATACGATCGCCATCTTTGGGCCGCGAAGTTTGCGCATTTCGTCATCCGATTTCGAAAGCAACTCTTCGCCCTCAAACTTTATTGATCCATCAACTATGCGGCCCGGTCTGGGCACGATGCGGAGCACGGACTGTGCAGTAACAGACTTGCCTGACCCTGATTCTCCTACAAGGCCCACTGCTTGTCCTTTGTTAACTTCGAGGGACATCCCATCTAGAGCCTTCACTACACCCGCTTCAGTGAAAAAGTAGGTTCTGAGATTTGAGATCTCGAGGAGCTTTTCTGGCAATCGGGGTGCCTACTCATTCACGGAGTCGTGGGTTGAGGGCGTCAGATAATCCATCACCCATTAGATTGAAACCCAAAACGCAAAAGACTACGGCCAAACCTGGGAAGAGTGAAACCCACCAAGAGGTCCTTACGTAAGGGAACCCCTCATTCAAGAGAAGCCCCCACGTTGAAGTATTCGGGTCACCGAAGCCGAGAAAGCTCACGACAACCTCAGTCAATATGAAGCCTGCGATATTGAGTGTTGCAATCACGATGACTGGTGAGAGAATGTTTGGGACAATGTGACGAAAGAGAAGCCTGTAAGATCCTGCTCCCAGCGATCGTGCGGCTTGAACGAACTCCATTTCCTTCAACCTGAAGGTCTCCCCTCTGACAATGAAAGCGATACCCGACCAGCCAAAGAAGGCGAGTATGAGTACGATGAGCGTTAGTCCTAGGCCCTTGAAGACTAAGACTGAGAACACTCTTGCGAAGAGAAGAATGAGAAGGAGTACCGGAATCACAAAGAACATTTGTATAAGTCCGAGCAATACGTCCGACACAACTCCTTTGAAGTAACCGGCCAACGCTCCTACCGCGACACCGATCAGTGTCGTTATGAGAGTCGCGGCGAGTCCGACGTATAGGTCATTCTTTGACGCGTGAATTGTTTCGCTGAACACATCTATTCCCGAATCCTCAACTCCGAATGGATGCTTGAATGATGGCGCACTCCCAGCGTCCCCCTCATACAAAGCCAGATAGCTTCGAGCAGGGTACGCAACCACAAATGGTCCTACCAACGCGACGACAACGAAGAAAATTACTATCGCACTACCGATCAATCCTGACTTATTTCTTCGAAATCGACGCCAGGCTACGGCCCATTGACTCGCGCCGCGTTTATGAGTACTCTGCGACAACGAACCACGCTCACTGCACTGTAACGCGCGGGTCGATCATGGCATACACAAGATCGGTTACTAAGTTGGCGATCAGCACCATTACTGTTATGACGATAGTTATCCCCTCTACAAGTGGTATGTCTAACGTGAGCGCGGCTTGTGTGAACGCTAGACCGAGACCTGGCCATGAAAAGACGGTCTCCGTAGCAGGGGCGCCGCCAAGCGCCGCGCCGAATCCGAGCCCAATGATCGTGACTACGGGACTGATCGCATTTCTAAGAGCGTATCTGTAAGTAACGGTTCGTTCACTAAGCCCACTCGCGCGGGCTGCTAAGATGTAATCCTGTCGCATAACCTCGAGCATATTGGCCCTGACGAGGCGAACTATGGTCGCCAAACTCACGTAGGTAAGAACCGCTGTAGGGAGAATCAGGTGGGCTAACCAGTCAAGGGCACTGTTACCCCACCATAAACTGCTCACACTAGCTGCCCCACTGCTAGGCAACCAACCAAGGTCTAACGAGAAAATTACGATAAGCATAATGCCTAACCAGAATGTTGGCATCGAAAACCCGAAAATCGCCGAGGTCGTTATCGCGTAATCGGCCTTGGAATACTGATGCTTTGCAGAGAACACACCGACCGGTATCCCTATGACAACCGCCAGCATCAACGAAAGAATCTGCAGTTCCAACGTGGTAAACGTCCACGGCCCAATCTGGGAGATAACTGGTCTTCCCGATATCGACACGCCGAGATTTCCATGTATAAGATCCCACAACCAATACAAGAAACGTTCCCAAACTGGCTGGTCTAGATGGTAGTAAGCCGTTAGCGCCTTCATTACCGCCGGATTGGGGTTTCTCAGTCCAGCACGGATCAGATCTATCGGATTCCCTGCGGCATTACCTACGGCAAACGTCAGAATAGCCACTCCGAGAAAAACAGGGATCATGAAAAGGCAGCGGCGAATTACGTATCGGATTAGGCTCGCCATGTCCTATCCTTACATCGGGAATGCGCGACTGTCAAGCAATTAACGTTTGCGTTTTCCCGGGATCGCTAGGAAATCAATGCGTTGGGCGTACCCGAAGTGTAGTAGCGAACAGGACTCCTTTGACGGCGTCCAGGTACTTTTGTGGATGATTAACCTCACCAATGAACTTAACGGAAGCTTTTGTGGGAAAGCCTAAATACAGTTCTAACTCAGCTTCAACTTGCGTGAAATGAAAATGTCTAACAAATCTCTAAAGTACATAATTCAAGGCATATCCTTAGCACTTCTAATCTACGTTACTGCATCATCAGCAGTTCCGGTTCTGTTCAGCAATGCGTACGCTCAAACGCCGACCCTGTTTCCGGTTACTTTGATTGCGCCAACTGGTGGAAACTCCGTGCGCAGGCAATACTCGAGCATCATAACTAGCAACATGATCTCCGTCGGAATCGATGCGAAGCTGTTCTACGTGAACTTCGACCAGCTCGTGAATCGAATGTTCGCCCTCACAGCCTCGCCGGGATCGTCCTTCAATCAAGGTGGATACGACATCGGATTCATTGGATGGGGCTACACGGCCTTCGTTCCCGATTTTCGTGCAAACTTTGACGGAAGACCAGCATACGCTCCACCCAGCGGGAACAATTATGCGTATTACAACAGTCCTACTGTGAACGGCATTTTTGACAAGCTGTACAGCACCACGGACACGGCGACACAGATTCAATTGACTCACCAATTTCAAGAACAGGTGTTCAACGACGCTCCATACAATTACGTATTCGAGGCCATTGACCCGGTTCCAAGAGCTTCCAAGTTCTCAGCGTGGGGAAACTCCACTCAATACAGTGAAGTCACCTTCCCCGACGTTCAACATTGGAGCGGCGGAAACAGCCTTACCATGGCTGAAGCAGCCAACATCTTCCCCGGCAACAACCTAAACCCGGCAGTTACAGCCTCCTCGAACAGCTTCTACGCTCTCTACGTGTATGGTAACATTATGGGCGGGTCGTTGCAGGAAGCTGATCCACGGTGCAGCTGCTACATACCAGGTACAGCGACAAACATCACCTCCAGTCCCGACGGAACAACTTGGACTGTAAACATAAAGCCAGGCGTGATGTTCCAAGATGGCGTTGAAGCTACTGCGGACGACTTCGTGTTTACGCAGTACGCGCTAACAAACCCAGGCACAGCAAGTACTGGCTTGGGCAGCAACGTGCAATACTTGGGCAGCAAGGTTTCGTTCAAATTCCTGAACGGTACCGTGCGTGTTGACGACAATACTGGTCCGGGAGTTGCTGAGACGGATGGTTGGTGGAATGCTACTAGCCGATATCAATTCCAATTCCACTTGCCTGCAGTCTACGCTTTCACACCTGCCACCTACGCGGCTTTCGCACCATTCCCCATGCACATTATGGAGAAGTTCCCCTTCTCGACATGGGATAGCGCACCATTCAGTACAGCCAGCGGACCCTACACCTATACTTGGAATACTCAGCAGTATGGTGGTCCGGGCAGCTACACTGCCACCGGTCCGGTGGGTGCGGGCGCGTATGAGTTGCAAAGCTACGACTTCACAAACAACATCGCAACCCTAACCAAATTCCCAGGATACTGGAACGCCACCGGCCTACAATCCCTCGGCCAATTCACAGTCAACACATACAAGGTTCAGTGGATTAGCAGCAAAGACGCTGCAATCGCAGCTCTGAAGAATGGGCAAGTAGACCTCTTAGATTACAACTACGGTCTCGCTAAAGACAAGGCAACGCTTCAAGCCATCCCCAACGTCAACGTCATCACGGCAACTGAGCTGGGCTGGCAGGAGATGGGATTCAACATGAACAACCCAGTCTTCGGCACAGGAACAGCTACACCCGCCGGACAGAGCAATCCATCTAACGCTGCTGGAGCGGCACGTGATATCCGTAAAGCGATTAGTCACATGATTCCACGTGACCTGATCGTAAGCTCACTCCTGAACGGAGCCGGATATTCTCTTGCTAGTTTCCTCGGCCCAGGATGGGGAGTCTGGTACGACCCAACCTTAACACCCGACACCTACGACTTGAACGCCGCAGCCTCACTTCTACAACAAGCCGGCTACACCGTCAGCGTCACACCACCAGCTCCAATAGCTGAGGCGGGAAGCCCAATGCTGGGTAGTGGTTCAGTAACCATATCCGGTACAGGCCCAGTCGCCAGCATGTTGGTGATGGTTCAGCAAAGCACTGATGGTGGTAACACTTGGACTGATTTCGCTCCACTCTTAACCGACAATTCCAGCCGATATCAAACCTCAGTACCAGCTCCACCCGCTTTCGGCTCGGTATGGTATCGAGCGAACTTCACTGGCATAGTCCCAACACCCAGCATAGTGGCTGGAATCCAGAACGGCACAATTACGCTCAACGAGATGGAATATCAACAACTAACCAGCAACAGCACCAACTGGCTCAACCATAGAGTCCTATGGATCCCACCACCCGGCCAAACACAAACCACCGACCCAGTCACCGTCTCATCCGCGTCTACCGACGCAACGGTTGTAGCCGTACCGATCGTGATAATCGTTGCAATCGTAGGCGTAGCCCTCTGGATGCGAAGCCGCAAGAAAAAATCAACCACTGCAAAGTAGTTAGAATCTGCGCTTGGAGGAAACCCTCCGGCGCTCCCCTGTTTTTCTCCGTTTCTGCTTAAGGCCCAGCATAAATTGCCAAGGCTATCAGTATCAATAGTAGGGTGACGCCACATAGGAAGAACACTGCCGCCTTCTTCTCAGCCTCCTTGTGAGTCGAGGAGGAATACTCCTGTTTAGAACCAAAGATCACCTTCCTGAATTGAACGGCCCCTACTGACGAATAGAAGTCCAACAGTCCCGCTAAGAGGAATAGGACGGCAACTTCGATGAGCATCGAGTCGCCTACGGTTTCGATAAAGCTGTAGCTCAGAAACGTTAGCCCGTACGATGCAAGGCCGTCGGCGACGAGAAGCACTCCGGTAATCCGCAACGACCTGCCTAAGATGCTAAGAAACGTTAACATAACAGCCGTTCCAAATCGAATACTCATACTAGGAATTAAGCTCGTGCTCAATAGTTGGCATCAAGAAAACGAAGCGAGTCGAAGAGAGCCGACCCACGCCGATGGCGAACATATTCGTTTCTTGGCACGTTCGCAGTTATCATCATAGTCATAGGAGCCTCATATTACCAGACCCTTCCTGCGGTAGAACACATTCCAAGCTCCTTCGTGTTCAACTCCCAAGAATGGATGCCGTACGTTCCCGCCGACGCCGAGTTCGTGGGGTACATAAATTATCAACAAGCCTACTTTGTAACCGGTAACTCATCTCTATTTGGTGAGAACGCGCTAGTACAATTACCTCAGTTGGGGTTCTCGATTATTCCACTAGACATAACGTATGAGGTGGCAATTCAATTGCCCGAACCTAAGTACAGCGGGTCTGCGATATTGGTTCAGGTATCTGAAGGTAAACAAGCAAGTCTCTCGCAAGAACTAGCTTCGGCTAACCTAACCAAGGTCCATCCGCCCTTCATTTATGATGGATTTGCGCTCTATACGCTGCTGATGGAAGAGATCGGGGACAAGAGCGCGAACCCCGGCTACCTGGCCGTTGTCAATCATCACATTATTCTCAGTAACGACCAAACTACAGGCCTGCAGAATGTACAGGCGATTCTCGATCAGATAAGTTCGGGCCGAGGAAGCCTATTCGATGATGTCACGGTGAGAAGAAGCGTGTACGCGACTGGGGTTACCGACCAGAGTTACGTAGCGCTATTTGTTGGCCGATTTCCAACCCAGCTTAACGATACCGTGATGGCAACGAAATCGATAATCGGAAACGGGGATTCTATCCAAGTATCTCGTGCGCTACTTTTTCCCTCATCGGACGTCGCCCTGCAGCGCTTGGCGCAGGCTCGTCAAGTCTATAGGAACGCCGACAGTTACCGAATACTCGATTCATGGCTGGTTGTGACCTATACTTATCCCCCAGCGAGAATACAAAGCGAAATAGTCGGCATATAATTACACATGTACACGTGAAACGACAGGTTCTTAATGCGATGCTCACACGAATAGTGATGAGCTGTCCAGATGCCCAAGGCGTTTGTCGCCCTCCTAGCTTTCACCATTGCTTTGTTAACCATGTTTCCGGTCACTACCGGAGCACAAAGCTACGTCAGGACTTCGACGGCTTCACCGGCCGACTTGCAAACCAAAGTATTCCAAGACACAGATGGAAACGTCCATGTGCTATGGCTCGTGCCCGCGGGCAACACTTCGCTAGCTGGGCCAGGCATATGGTACAGCAAGTACAGTCCAAACGGAACAGACGCAATCCCACCCACTAGGATCACCAACAGTACGACTATTCAATCAGCCGACTTAGCCGTAGACAATCACGAGAACGCCATAATAGTATGGGCTGATGAGACCGGCTTTACACCCATTGCATCCTCAACCCTTTACCTTCTTCACTTCAACTCAACTTCTCCGCAGAGAATTCAGATTCTTGTCACCCATGGATCGTTTATCCTATGGCCCTCCTTGGCACCAGACGGCAACGACACAATTTACATGACATGGACTGAATACGACCCAACCACGGCCCATGCACTTGTTGAGTATGGTTGGATAGTGTCGAACACGTTCGCCGAACTGAAACTTATTGCGTCGTACAATAATGCGACTGCGTTCCCTCCGAAAGCACGAGTGGTCTTCGATAATTCCTCTAGACATCTGCAGGTGGCTTGGGGAGAGAGCCAGGCCGACGGCCAACTCGGTTCGACGGTCAACTACGCGAAACTTGGACCGAATGGCACTCTTCTGACGAATCTACAAGTAGCTCGTTTTGAGGACACCCTGCGAGACGTGTCCATCACACCACTCTCGGGACAAGACGGAGCTTTCGTCATATGGCAGACACAAACGTCTAATGAATCGGTATATGTTTCACAAATATCTCCGCGCGGCCAACTCGTATACCTGAAGCAACTGAATTACACGACAGGACAATCAAAGTATCTTGCGGTATCTACTGACTTGCAAGACAATCTTTACGTCGTTTGGTATGAGCCATCAATACCTACACAATCGATAACCGCAACGACACAACCCGTCACTAATGTGACCTATCTTCGAATGAACCTTGACGGAGACGTCATACAGACTGGCAACGCGGCGTTTAGCGCACCCATAATCGGAGTCACCGTGCTAAGCGATGGAAGCTTATACGGAGTTTCCCCAAACGGTCTGGTGAGGGTCACTACACCAACATACCAAAACAACCCATTGGTGTTACTCGCTGCGCTCGCAGTTCGTAGGAAGCGTTGGGTTCGCAGGATCTGCTTGGATTGAAGAAAGCCGTTACAAATGGCTCTCGCTTTGTTCTGCGGTTACGACACGTCTCTTCAGAAGAAGACGTGCAACAGATGAAGATGTTGTCCATCTCTTGGCGCGAAAGCCCGGGCTAACCCGCGAGACATTACCCGACTTGACGACAAGGAAACGATTGGGATGAGGACGTTAGTCGCGCTTGAGAAGGCTGGCTCAATATCATCCTTCAGGGACGGATTGTCTCGGAGGTTCTACGTTAAGCCGACCGAAAATGGTTCAGTTGATACGTTGCGGACACGAATCATGCTCTGGGTGCTTGATCACCCTGGAATATGGGAGGCGCAACTCGCGAAAGATCTTGGGCTAAGCCAGCAAATAGTCCATTACCACCTAAAGAAACTCAGGGACTCGAAATTGATAACGATGAAAGTTGGCTCAGATGACGGCCGGAAACTCTACCACTTCGCCGACAGTGCCACAGTCAAACACCCCTCTCCAGATTGGTAAAGTAAGATCGTTACCAAGACTCTAACTACGAAATAACCCAGTTATCATGAACGGATTATGCCCAATCTGCTCCCAATCAGACACTTATTCCGATTCAACTTGGCAAGTTTGCTGCGGGCGGAATTATCCAAGGTCACAGAGGCACCTCGGATCAATACTGCTCCTACCCGCTCTGCTGCTTCGCCCATCAGCATATGGGACATGGCTGCTAAGTCGTCAGCCACATCTGTCTGAGTGACCTTGATCGTTCTTCCAAACAGATCCGATTTTTTCCGGCTATCAAGCACCGGAAGGAACCCCGAGATCCCAATGGCCAAACCAACTGTTCCTAAGCGCAGGGGCGTTACGTGACTATCCACTATTTCCACACCGATTCGAGTCTTATACCTGCGTTCCAGATGTGACCGCAACCTTTGAGCGGACTCATCTGGGTTTAGTGGCCAGAGGGTCGCGGTTCCTGGGGGGGAGTTCTTTAGATCCACGCCTGCGTTTGGTGTCAAGGTTCCGTTCTTTATTGTTAGCAGAAATCCGGGGACACCACCAAGGATCTCGTCAGCCTCACTCAATACAACTTCTGCCAGGCGTCGATCCATCTTCCACTTACGCCGCCAATCTTTCCGCAGTAGATGACACCCGCACGTCCCCGAGTTTTACTATTCGTCCTTCGCAGGTAGACACGACCTTACTCGCTACAGCGACAACATCTCCAGGTTGTAGTTTCAGTCCAGATTTCTCAAGTGACGTTTCTATGACCGAGTTTAGGTTTCGGCCGACGCCTACGATTGGTAACCGAAGCGAGATTAATCTTAGCGGAAGGTTGCGGACCAAATCAGGTCAATGATCACAGACAATTCCCTAGTGTGTCGTAGAGCCCTATGATTTCATACCATACGGTTGAGCAACGCTACGATTGCCGGTCCTCGGTTTCCCAACTCGCCCCGGCTGGTGTACGTTCGCTTTATGGTGCCTTCAAAGCCTCCCGAGGGTGGATGCAATCTAAACACTGGGTTGAGGCCCCCTTGCCGCAATGTTCGAAGATTAACTCTTCCTTTGGCCAAGGCGGACGCTAAGTCTTGGATTGTCGCTTCGCCGAACTTTTTCTTTACCGTCTCGTCCGTCATAGGTGCGCCTCCCGAGAATTCGCCTCGTTCTCTAAACAACATCGCAAGATCGTTAGTGCTGACATCACCCCATGTGACATAGTCCTTCACTTTCCTCAGCATTCCAATGCTTTCAGGCTTATTTTCAACCAGGACCGCGTTGAACTTTCCTTTCAGGTGTAGGGTCGTCAAGGCTGTTCCAAGACTATATGGAGTCCCAAATTCTCCCTTTAGCCTAATCGCCAAGAGGTAGGTCTTCTCAGCCGCTGGACTCTCTTTCGTTATTGGCGGTTGAGGCGATGGAGCCTCTGCTGGTTTCTTAGTTGGCGTTAGACGCCTTTTCGCTGCATGAGGCTTTGCAGCAGTCTTTCGCGCGGTTTTCGGCTTTGCTTTTCTTTTCGTAGTTGTGCTCAATTACCCGGCGCCTCTGTCTTTCCTTTTATTTTTGCTTGAACCTGTTCGAAATGAGTTGACAGGTCTTCAGGTTTCAGCTTCTGTTTTAGATATGATGAGAACATTTTCTTGTAGAGTTCGGTTTCTGAACCTAGTTTTTTCGAGTAGTCCACGACATGTTTTCCCTGTATGCGTTCTTTGCTTGCGAATGCCTTTTCGTCATGCGGAACGCTCAGGCCTGCTTCAACTGCGCCTTTTGCGGCTGCGAACAATCGAGAACCAGGCCCTCGTGAGTGAAGCCCAATATCCAAAATGGCTTCTGATACGCCGTTTGCCTTGGCCCTTTGCCCTGCCAAGAGTCCCGTCAGATATGCGGCTGGCAGGTTGCCACATGGTGCTTTCCAACCAAATTCTTTCAGTTCGGATGAATGTGCGCTTGCAAGTATCCGATCTCCATCTGCCTGCGCTCGCACCAATTGAGCTGCGACATGTTTGTTTGAGGGACGTACGACAAGCCTTGTCATTCCGGATGTAACAAGCTTCCTGCGCTTTCCGTAGTTAGTTCTCCCCTCACGTCGACGCCGGAATGGCAGATTATACTGGGGGCCTTTCGCCATTTTTCCTGTACTTCTCCCTCATTTGACGAAGTATACGCAAACTCTGGATGTGAAATAAAGAGTTTCCAAATTCACGCGGTTAGAATACGTAGGCTAGGAGTCGCCCTCCCGTTTTAGATGTCCTAGCGTCACCGTGTGAAACAACTCCTTTGGGGGTGCTAACGATCAAAACGCCGACTTCTCGAGATGGAAGATATCTCTCCTCCCATCGTTCGATCTCAGGGATTCTCATGGCGTAGCGTGGTTTGATTACTCCGCACTTATTCACTCTACCCAGAAGTTGGATCCTGTATTTTCCTGCTCTGCCATCGTCGATAAATTCGAATTCTCCGATGTATCCATTCTTCTGCATCACGCGCAATACCTGTCCCATGAGTTTTGAAGCCGGCCAAACAATGCATTCGCGCTTGTGACGCCGCTCGTTGTTATAGATGGTATTCAAAGCATTTGACAAAGGATCAGTAAGCGTCAAGTCTCATCCCAACTCTGTTTAGGTTCTTATGGCACGCTTAGCCCGCCCGGTCTGGCGCACAGCTATCATCCCTACTTTCCTTCCAGGTGGAGTATTGCGGCCTACGGTCGTGGGTTTGCCGGCGTGCTTGTGTCGTCCCCCACCGTGTGGGTGTGAGGCTGAAATCATCTTCTGTCCACTAACCATCGGCCAGAATCGGCCACGGGTTCGCATTAATTTCCATACAGTTCCAGCCTTCAGAAATGGTTTCTCAATCCTTCCCGCCCCAGCGACCACTCCAACCATTGCTCGACATTGGTCGTTCATGTAGAGGGATTTACCAGATGGAAGCCGGAGTTCCGTACCTTGCGGTGTGTGCGATACGACGAGGCAATACGTCCCTGACGACTTCGCTAGGCGGCCACCATCGCCGGGATGGAGTTCGACGCTCGAGATTAGGGTCCCTTCTGGAATGCGACCTAGGTGAAGTATGTTTCCGACGTCAGGCGAGGCGTCGCGTCCGACGGAAATGCCTTGGTTGATGAATAGCCCTTCCGTTGCTGGAAGGCAACATGATGTTCCATCAGCAAATTCAATTAGCGCAAGAGGAGCCCCACGCGCTGGCTCATGCATAATCTCTCTTACAGTCCCCTTCAGTGATGGGTCAGTCGTGCTTACTACCGGGAACCTCGTAGGTGCTATGCGTCTAAAGGTGTGAGCCCTGAAATTCGACCCACCCCTACCTCGACGTTGTACCCGGATCTGCTTACCCATGGGCTATCACTTTCTTTGGTGTCAAGCTCGCGTGCGTCTTGCCAGCGGTTGATGAACGGCCGATTGCTCTGTCCTAACTTAAACCTTTTTGGTGTTCCAATATCAACGTTGAATGTTGACTATGTCCCTCGGGATAGAATATCGTAAGGGCAGTCTTGGCGATGTGTCGAGACTCAAGTTTGCTGAAGGGCTGTCAGTTATTGGAGAAAGTGTCGAGTTTAATGTTCTGGGCATGAGTCACGAATATTGGGTCGCAGTTCAAGCGGACACCGTTGTCGGGCTCATTGTTCTTGGGAAGAACGGCGAACATGAGTTGAGAATAATGCATCTTGAAGTCGCCCCAGCACACAAGAACGAAGGTGTTGGTTCCGGGTTACTGCAGTCCGTGACAGCCAATTACCCGGAGTACTCGATCTACGTTATACCGTTCGAGGGAACCGAAGATTTCTATCGCCACCTAGGGTTCTTGAAAGTGAGTCGCTGGGAGATGCGCCGATAGTCCTGCTCGATTCAGTAGTGGATAGACGCCCGAATCTCCGTTTTGAGGATACATACACCCTCAGCCGAGATGATCGGGGCTCAGGTCTGGTTTCTTCGATCACAGGATCGCCAATACCAGCTTTCGTCATCGCCCATGAGTCAGTGCTCTTGGGAGCTTAATCGTGCTTCCGGAATAAGTTAAGTCCCTACACGAAGCGCCGTCGCAGAACCTTCCTTTCAGCCTCCATAATTCCCTCAAAGAGCCGGTCTGAAACCTTCTGGGTTCTCCTAAGTACTACCCTAGCCTCAAAGGGCCGAATTCTTCTGCCAGCCATCACGAGAGCCGCAACTTTACCGAATTTCCGGAGAAGTAGTGCGCTGCCTCGCAGGTCGTCGACAATTCTCTCTTCGTGCTCAGACAGTTTGCGTGATTTCTTAAGGTGGATCTTTTCAATGCTTTCGGGCAATTCTGCAGTGATTCCGAGGCACGACTTCTTGCATTTCGGACAAGTGAAATCGTCAGGCATGTCCTTCACTCGTTGCATCTGTGCGTAGGCAAAACACTTCGGGCATGCTAATGTCCGAAATTCGTTAAGGATCCTCACCTTCGTAGATTCGATGAGGATCCGCTTCATCTTCTCTGGTGGGATAAGGTCGGTCTTTCTGCTTATTCTTTCAATCCCGATCCTCGCGATTGGGCTCGCGGCGGATGAATGTGGAGCAACTAGCAGTTCCACATTGTTCCCTATTTGCTGAAGCACTCTAACCGTGTTGGCGACATCCAGGTCCTTCTCCAATGTTTCCTTGAAAGCTTCATCCATGATTACTGTTCCTTCGAAACTCTTCATTAGTTGGCGGAGGTTCACGCTTCCTGACTCGACCCACCTTGTTATCGCACCAAACCGTTTGGCAACGTGAATCAGTCGCCGTTTGAATAGACCCGTTTTCTTAGTCGATTCAAGGACTAAGTTTTGAATCTCCATTTTTCCAAGCTGCTTCAGCGTATCTGCAACTTTCGTGGCCCCTGCGGATCCAGAAGTCTGTATCAAGATTCGGTATGGATCCTGCTGTACTCCTATGGTGACACCGATCTCTTCCGACAGTAGGTGTCCTACCAATCGTGCGAGTGTTCTGTTGACTAAGAGACCGAAGTGTGCGTGTATAATCACAAAGTCATCCCAGTCCTCGACGATGACACGGTTATCGCTTGGAACTTTGATTCCCAGGGATATCTGCTCGAGAGTTTCGCTCAGTGATCGGCGCATCGTCTCAGCGTCAGCAGGATAATCCCCACATAGCTCTTCGATTAGTTCCCGTTCCGCTCTCCCAGCTCGAATAGTTTCTTCCGCCCGTCGTCTTATGGACCCCACTTCCTGACCAATTTCGTAGGGGACTGGGATTTCTTCGCCTATCCAGCTCGGAATCGAACCCGAAGGGTCCCGGATTTGCTTCACGTAGATTTTGTCCCCTCGAATGCTTGTCATCTTCCAAGGGCTCCCTCTCACGATGAATTTTCGCCCAGGTTCGCCATACTCAGCCACGAAAGCTTCGTCGAGAACACCGACTGCTTGATCGTCTGCTTCGTCTATGATCAGGTACTGTTTTTCGTCTGGAATCATGGAGAGCTTGCCGAAGTAGTAGGTATAGAGAGACTTGATTCTCCTTGGTCGAAGAATTAACTTGTCTAAGTCCGAGTACCAGGCTAAGCGTGGAAAACGAGTGTGCATGTAGTTAATCACCCCGAGCAATTCCTGCTCGGTTAGATCCTTGTACGGGTAGGCTTTCGTGACGAGTTCCATGATCTCGTTAATGTACCATCTACCCTTCTGAATCAGTAACCCCACTAATTGATGGGCAAGCACGTCGAGGGGTTTGTCTGGGATTGAGACGGGCTCCAACTCTTCTTTGAGCGCACGTCTGGCTATGACCATAGATTCGAGGGTGTCGTCGGAATCGAGTGCAACGATGACGCCGTCAGCTACTCTGCCGATGCTGTGTCCACTTCTTCCCACCCTTTGAATTAGTCGAGTGACCTGTCTCGGGCTCATGTACTGAATTACAAAGTCTACGCGCCCAACGTCAATTCCAAGTTCTAGAGATGAGGTAGCGACGAGGCCTCGAAGCTGACCGCCCTTCAGCCCACGCTCCGCGCTAATCCTAGATGGTTTAGCCAGGGAGCCGTGGTGGATTGATACAGGGAAGTCTACGTCCCAGACCTTCAATCGACTCGCAAGAATTTCGGCAATGGAACGTGTGTTCGTGAATAGTATGACAGATCGATGATCTTCAATCATTTTGCGCATAATGCTCAGCCACGCCGCGACTTCTGGGTGAGTAAATAGCCTGGACGCTAGGGCAACATCCTTTGCGGTAGGTTTTGGGCAGATCACGTTTAAGCGAATTTCACGTCCGACGGGAACTTGAATGATCGTAGCTTCCCTGCCATTCCCAACCAAGAATTTCACAACTTTTTCTGGAGTGCCAATGGTTGCTGAGAGGCCAATCATTTGAAATTCATGGGTAGCGGCGCCTCTCAGTCGCTCGATCGCTATCGTAAGTTGGCTTCCTCGTTTGTCTTCGGCCAATTCATGAACTTCATCGATGATGACGTATCTCACGGCTTGTAGGTGACGCTTCATCACTCTTCCAGTCAATATGGCTTGAAGGGTTTCAGGCGTTATGATTAGCATGTCTGGGGGGTTCTTAGCCTGGAAACTTCGTTCCTTAACTTCCGTATCGCCATGCCTAACCGCGATCCGGACATCGAGCCGCTTACCCCACCACTCAAACCGATCCATCATGTCTCGGTTTAGGGCACGCAACGGCGTGATGTACAGGATCTTGATCCCACGATCTTCTCCACGGTCGGCGATGTACTTGCTGAGAACTGGAAAAACGGCAGCTTCTGTCTTGCCGGAGGCGGTTGGAGAGATTAATAGAACGTTTCTGCCGGCTAGGATTTCGGGAATAGCTTGAAGCTGTGGGTCTGTGGGGGAAACGAATCCGCGTTCCACTATGGCGTCGCAGTAATGGTTTGGCGAGTTCGTCGAAGACGTTGAGTTGTTGCAGCCCTGTTGCCTCGTAGAACCTCGTGGCGAAAGCTACTCCGTCCGGTGTAAAAACATCGTGCACATTTCTAGCGTCTCATCTCAAAGATTCCATGCGAATACTTCGTTTAGGCTTGACACGGCCGCACGTGTAGTTTTGGACCTTAGATTGGACGAAAAAGTCGATTTATCCAGTTGAGTTCTTGTTACGCTACTCGGGACCCGATTGCCTACTCAGTTATGGTTGACACTTGAACCAACGGATGCGGTAGCTCCGGCGTCTGGGGATACGTCAGATTAAGCTATATACTTACTTTGGTTATCCTCCCCCCCAGGATAGGATATGTCATCCCACAAGAGAGAGGATGTAGCCAAGAGGATTGCACGAATCCATGGCCATGTGCACGGGATATTGGAAATGCTCGAACAAGGAAGATCATACTCCGAGATTGTACAGCAGATCTCGGCTGTACAAGCTGGACTCGACAGCGCGGTTCAGACAATTGTTGAAGATTTGGTGGAGGACTGTGTCGCAAAATCGGGCAAGAACAAGTCGGCTTCTGAGGCAGCTCTCGAACTCCAGGAAGTCATAGCCAGAACTCGATGACACATATACCTCAAAGAAGGCGAGAATCTTAACCATAAGCAATAGGCGGCAAGAAATTGCACAAGACAAAGAAGATAATCAGGCCGGGGAAGAACACGAGCAGAACACGTCGAGAGAGCTGCTACGACTTTCGCTGTTGGGCGTTGCCGCCCTGCTCAGCTGGATCGGAATATGGCGTACACTCATACCGATAGACCTCATTGCGATACTCGCGAGCTTAGTAGGTGGCTATCCAGTCTACAAAGAAACCTTCGGAGCCCTCAGACACGGTCACGTAAACATGGAAGTGTCCATGACTGTTGCCATCTTTGCTTCACTCGCTGTCGGACAATATACCGTGTCGGTTGTAATCACATTCTTCGTCCTCCTATCAGAATACATCGAGACCTACGCAGTCGACAAAGGACGACAAACCATAACCCTGCTCGAAAAGTCAGCCCCAAAAAGAGCCCTTGTTAGACGCAACGGTACCGAAATTGAAGTGGACACACAATCTCTCCAACCCAACGATATCGTCATCGTGAGAGATGGCGAACGCATACCTGTGGACGGAACGATCGTCATTGGGACAGCATTCGTAAATCAATCAATGATGACTGGCGAATCAACTAGACTCGAGAAGAATAGTGGTGATACGGTTTACGCTGGAAGCATAAATGAATCAGGCATCATCGAGGTGCGAACAGACAACGTTGGTAGCGAAACTCTATTCGGAAAGATCATCAAACTTGTAGAAGAAGCGGAGAACAAGAAAGCCCCAATACAGAAGACCTCGGACAAGCTTGCTACGTGGCTCGTTGAATTTGCGATTGGGTTCTCTGCGCTCACCTTTGTATTGACAAGAAATCTAACCTCCACGCTTTCAGTCATTGTAGTAGCTGGTGCCTGTGGAGTCGCTGCCGGAACACCGCTTGCGATTGTTGCAATCATGGGCAAGGCCGCGAAGAAGGGTGCCATCATCAAGGGAGGAGCATACGTCGAGGAAATGAACAGAATTGATACCGTTGTAATTGACAAGACGGGAACTCTCACTTTCGGAGATGCCGTAGTTACGAAGATTATCGCTTTCGATGGATATACGCAACAAAAGATCCTGGAATATGCGGCTGTGGCGGAAAGGCACTCCAATCATCCGCTTGCGCGGGCGATAGCTGGCAAAGCGGCTGAGTTGGGAATCGTTCTTCCCAGTTCTGGGCAGCCCTCGTCCAATTATCTTCCCGGTAAGGGAATAGTCTCAGTCTACGGCGGAGAAGAAAACGTGGTGGGAAACAACGTTCTGATGATGGAGAAGAAGGTTAAGTTTCCGGCTGGCGGGAGCCAACTACTTGAGAGTGAGGTTTCAAACGGGGCATCAACAATACTTGTTGCCCACGCCGGAACAGTGTGCGGCATGATTGCAATATCGGACAGAGTAAGAGCGGAAAGCAAGAAAGCAATAGCGTCTCTGAAAGAGATGGGGATTCGCACCATAATGCTCACAGGAGACACCAAAGCAGCCGCAAAAGCAGTTGCGAAGGAAGTTGGGGTAGAAGAGGTTCAAGCCGAATTGCTTCCGGGAGACAAGGTTGCTTTCGTCGAAAGCCTTGTCGCCGAAGGTCACAGAGTGGCTATGGTTGGTGACGGTATCAACGACGCGCCTGCACTAGCGCGGGCTAGTGTCGGGATCGGAATGGGAGCAGGAACAGATGTTGCAATTGAAGAAGCGGACATCGTTCTGATGACCAATGACCTCCAAAAGATTGCCGATGTTGCGAAGTTGAGTAAGAAAGCCTATCGCACAATAATGACAAACTTCTATGGGACAATTATGGTAGACGGGATAGGTGTCACTCTTGCCTTCCTCGGGTTCCTAAGCCCGCTTCTGGCTGCAGGGATACACGTTGTATCGGAGCTTATCTTCATCCTAAATTCTGCACGGCTGATTAGGTGAAAAGGATCAGCCATTTCAGGCCCGCAACCTAAGTATCCGGTGGTTTCGTGTTGCGGCAACCGGATTAGCACCGTAACCCTGGCCCAATAGAGTATCATACCTCGATGGGGGGCGTTCCGTACTATGGAAGACGCCTAACTGAAAGTAACCTTCACGTACGACAAGTCTGGACAAAACTTGCCTAATCCGTGCAAAGTTTAAGGGGAAAACTGCTTCTACGGATGAGTGAAAATGCCGTTAGCTCGTGAGAAACTTGCCAATACGCCAACCAATAGTCGTGGTCCTTGGCCACGTGGACCATGGGAAAACCACATTACTGGACAAGCTGCGGGGGACGACGGTAGCTAAACATGAGCCTGGGCTAATCACGCAGTTGATTGGCGCCAGCCTACTGCCCAGTGAGACGATTAGGCAAATCTGCGGCGATCTGCTGCAACAGTTTCATTTCGAGTTGAAAGTGCCCGGCCTCCTCTTTATCGATACGCCAGGGCATGAGACTTTCTCAAATTTGCGAAGAAGAGGAGGTTCGGCTGCAGATATTGCGATTCTCGTAGTCGATGTCACGAAAGGCATAGAGCCCCAAACTGTAGAGTCGATAAATATACTCAAGAGTCGAAAAACACCATTCATTGTCGCTGCCAACAAGATCGATGCCGTTCCCGGATGGAAATCGCATCCCGACTCTTCGTTTCTCCGGTCGCTCAAGGATCAGTTTCCAGAAGTGCAGACGGAACTGGACAATCGCGTTTACACTATTATTGGGACCCTATCGAGGCTCGGTTTCCGCGCGGAACGGTTTGACAGAATAGCAGAGTTCAGACAAAACGTGGCAATAGTTCCAGTGAGCGCGAAGACGGGGGAGGGGATTCCAGAATTGCTTGCTATACTCACAGGCCTAACACAGGCGTACCTTGAGAACGAACTTCAAGTCACCTCCGGCCCAGCACGTGGAACAGTATTAGAGGTGAAAGATGATCCGGGGTTGGGCACTACTGTCAACGCCATAATCTACGACGGATCGTTGAAAGTTCACGATACAATTGTTCTGGGTGGGCGTGACCGACCGATAGTAACTGAGGTCCGGGCCATACTCGTGCCCAAACCTCTCGACGAGATCAGGGATCCGAGGGACCGATTCACCAGCGTGCGTAGAGTTACAGCGGCGTCCGGAGTCAAAATCGCTGCACCTTCCCTAGAAAGCGCACTTGCGGGTTCAACAATCTATGCTGTCCCGAAGGGAAAGAACACTAAGGAATATGTTCGAATCATCGAGGATGAGGTTGAGAAACTTCGAATAAAGACTGAGCGTTCCGGAATTGTCCTCAAGACCGACACTCTGGGGTCCCTGGAAGCGGTTACCGAGGAACTTTCACGACATGATATTCCAATCCACTTGGCAGATATTGGTGACGTTTCGAAGCGTGACGTCATTGAGGCTGAAACAGCCAGCGAAGAAGACCGTTTGTTGAGGGTGATTCTCGCTTTCAATGTCAAGGTCCTACCCGACGCTGAGGAGGAGTCGAAAACTAGTGAGACACCGATCTTTCAGTCGGACGTTATTTACCATATGATGGAGGATTATTTGAGGTGGAATGAGGAACAGCGCAGCGCAGGAGTAAAGGCTGAACTAGATGCATTAGTTAGGCCTTGTAAAGCTAAGTTTCTTTTAGGATTCATTTTCAGACGAAGCAAACCCGCAATTGTTGGTCTAGAGATTGTTTCGGGCCGTCTGAAACCGAAGTACCCTCTCATATCCTCATCTGGGAAGAAGCTCGGCCAAGTTCAGAGGATTCAGGATCAAGGCAAGGACGTAATGGAGGCGGTTGTGGGTGGTCAGGTGGCCGTTTCTATCGAAGACGGTGTTGTTGGCCGCAACATCTCAGAGGGCGACACAATCTATGTGGATGTACCTGAGAGACACCTGAAGACGCTTATGACGAAATTCCCTTCCGAACTTGTTGAGAGTGATCGGGAAACGGTGAAGGAGCTAATTCAACTTAAGAGAAGGGAAAATCCAGTCTGGGGGCTCTAAATCATTTCAGCAAGAATTCGCGTTCAGTTGGTTTGGAATATTTCGTAATCTCGTTGCCTGAGAAGAAGATAGACATTTCTCGTTTCGCATTCTCCGGCGAGTCAGCTCCATGAATAGCATTTGGGGTGACTTGAAGAGCGAAATCCCCTCGAATCGTTCCGGCTGCCGCGCTGAGAGGGTTCGTGGCTCCCACTAGATTTCTAACTACGGTGACGGCGTTCGGACCCTCCCAGACCATCAAGAATACGGGGCCGGAGGTTACGTGCGATACGAGTTCATTGAAGAATGGTTTGCCTTTGTGCACGCCGTATAATCTTTCGGCCTGATCATGAGACATTTGCAGCAGCTTTGCCGCAACCAAGAGGAGACCTTTTCTCTCGAATCGCGAGACTATTTCGCCAATTAACCCCCTCATGACACTTTCGGGTTTCAGAAAAGAGAAGGTTTGCTCCGTTTCCAATGCTAACGGGCCTACTTGCCTCTTTCCTTCTTCCCATAGTAAAGGGTCCACTTTAGTTTACGTGGATCTCTCTTGTAGACCATCCTGCTCTTTCTGCATTTAGTCGAACAGAAATAGAAAATCGTCCCGTCATTTTGGATGAACATTATGCCCGTTCCCTGGTGGAAGTCCTTTCCACAAAAGGAGCATGTATAGGTTCTCGGCAACTTTCAGACGCGTCTCCCTACCTGATCTTCTTAGCTTCCCTTTCAGTTTCCCGAAGCATCAAGATATCTCCAGTTCGTATCGGACCCTTGATGTTTCTGGTAATGACTCGGCCCTTGTCCCGCCCCTCCAAGATTCTGACCCGTACCTGAATGACCTCCCCGGTCACACCAGTTCGCCCGATAATTTGAGTAACTTCGGCGGGTGTGATCGCTTCTTCGGAACGGTCCTTCGCCGAACTCATGCCTAAGATTTAGCCCCAGTTTTCTTCAGTTGATCGATTGCGTCTGTAACTTCCTTAAGCGATTTTGCGCCTTCTCCAGCTTCGAGAACGGTGACGGCTGCGCAGCCAACATCAATACCCGCGGCTCGACCTAGGTCAAGCTTGCTTGGGACGAAGAGGTAGTGAATCTTGCGTTCGTCGCAAAGAATGGGTATGTGCGCAACTACTTGAGGCGGGTCCACATCCTCTGCAATGAGGACAAGCTTCGCTACCGCTCTTTCAACGGCCTTTGTACTCTCGTTTGTTCCCTTCCTTAGTTTCCCTGAATCCTTAGCGACCTGTACAACTTGGAGAGCCTTCTCCGAAAGCTCCTTTGGGACTTCGAACTTAACGTAGAACGATTTTGGCATTCGCTTCACTGCACATTTGCCAATTTATAGCGTAAGGTCATGTGGGCCTTTTATGAAGGTTTCTGCCACGAATCTTGGCTCACCCGGCTAGCGAAACCACTTCAGGAATCATTGTTCTGAGCAGAAAATGTAACCGATTAACTGATTTGTTATGAAACTTGAATAGGCACCTGTGCCCCACTTGCGACACCTTGTCGTCGCGAGATGGACTCTGATACCGATGATCTCCGCGAGTGACGTACTTCAAGCGATCAGCGAGATTCACCAGTACTCAATGCTATTGATTGAGTTGAAGGACTCAACGACCGTAGGCATTCTACACTCTGGAGGCGATACAATGAGCTACTTCAAACTTGGAGGAGGTCTCAAACACTCAGAAAGAGTCGCTTTAGTTCGCGGCGTCAAAGAAGGAAAAACCACTCAATCGCTTAAGGCATTAACTGTCGAAGAACTGATCCGTGAGGTGGAGGGAAGGAAGGCGAAACACATCTGGCTAGAGGCAGTAGGCGAGGAGAAGAGAGAACATGGATTCCTCAGCATCTCGGAACTCAAGTTGTTCCTCCGAAACAATCCCAGCCGCTAGTCACGTCGACTCCCCAAGTCTTCCTAAACACTTAGCTCGAGGTTGCGGGCACCCGCTTCAATCTTCCTTCCGAACCTGATCAATTACCGTTTCTAATGTAATGTTAATAAAAGGCCCTCAGTCGGTAGTATCGTTCCAAACTTTCAACAAGGTCATCGTATTGGCGAAATTCAAACTGATAGTCTCTGACCCAGCAAATGGGAAATCCTCGGCTAGCGAAATCGAAGGGCAAGGGCCCAGGCTCTGATAGGCCGATCATTGGGTGAAACGATAGACGGCTCGCCATTGGGAATCGCACAGTCCAGACTACGGATAACGGGCGGATGCGACAAGAATGGGATACCAATGCGAGGAGACGTACACGGTGGGGTAAAGAAGTACATAGTCCTCTCCGCCGGCCCCGGGTTCAAACCTCATCGACACGGGGAGAGAAGAAGGAAGCTAGTACGTGGACGAACAATAACCGACGAAACCTACCAGATTAACTTCGCTCTTACCAAGGAAGGGCCAGCTGAACCAAAGCGTCCCGCCGAGGCTAAACACCTGCTGAGCCACCAAGAGCATCCCCGTCAAAGCAACCGGAGAAGCCACGGACTAAGAAGGTAGCGAAAAAACCAGCAAAGAAGGGACGGTAGGCGGAAAGTAAGATGGATTTCAAAGTCAAGCAAGACACGTACAATCCGCTTCTCAAGCGGAAAGAAGTTAGCATTGAAATCGACCATGATAGCCAAGGCACCCCGTCGAGAGTAGACTTGAGAAAGGCGGTTGCGTCAAAATACAATACCAAGCCCGAGAACGTGTACGTGGTAGATGTCGAAACGCGAACCGGGACGCAGAATTCCGTATGCTCTGTAGAAGTCTATGACGATGCCGAAACTGCGAAGCAAACGGTCCGCAAATACATTCAGACTCGCAATCTTCCTCCTGAAGAACGAAAGAAAGTAAGAGAGCAAGAAGCAAAGAAGGAGGAACCGAAACCCGAGAAACCTAAGGCCGCGAAACCCGCTGCTGAAGCTAAAGCTGCCAAGCCTGCTGAAGAAGTGAAGGAAGCTAAACCAAAACCGGAAGCTAAACCCGCGGGTGAGGCGCCAAAGAAAGGCAAAGATGGTGAGACAAAGTGAGCGAAACCAAAGTAAGCGAGAGCAAACCGAGCGGCAAGAAACAACCTAAGGCTCGGCTAAGTGCCCTCTATGAAGTTGATTCCGAAAAGGGAACGATAAAGCTCAAGAACCGCAAATGTCCACGTTGTGGAAACATAATGGCATACCATAAGAGCTCCAGTTGAGCGTTGGACTTGCGGTTCATGTAGCTTCACTGATTTCGTTAAAGCCAAGTAACCTAACCTATCCTCTCCATCTGATCGAGAATCGCTTGGGCCTCTGCCTTCTTTGCCTCCGAGACCCTGACGAGAACAATCCCTTCACCCGGCTGTCCGTAGACAACTAACGCACCAAGCGGTGCGGACCTCACCGTTACAATCGTGAGTAAATCTTCCTCACCTTCGACTTCTATCAGATCACCACCACCAAGAATAGCTCGCTTGACCGTCTCGCACGCTTCGACCTCGATCGTTCCCGCAGGGTTCTTGGTCCTGATCCTCCTCTGCGCTTTGAACTCGTAGGTCTTAGCTCTGGCCCTCTTTTCCAAGTTATCAATAATCATTAGATCAGCCCTGATTCCACTCTGAGTTGCATTTCTAGAGATGGAGTCTCCCACCAGAATCACCTTAGTCGGGTGCTCTTTGGCGATGACTTCCTTCAAGATTCGATTGCATTCATCCTCGTTTCCCGCTACGAGTACTCCAAGGGGGCGGCTGAGCGTTTCCCTAAGTTTTGGAGTTAATACGTACCTTGTCACGTGAAACAGCTTGCCGCTAAGAGTTGTCAGCGGACACGCACGGCGTATCGACCTGCGGTTTTGATACCCATCCTTTTCGCTACCTCGGACGTGTTAGCATCCACTATGACTACAAGTCCGCTCCAGTCGTCGCTAAGGTTCGTGGACTTGCAGTTCGGACAAACGGGGCCATTGCTGATGTACCTGCAATTCTTGCAGGCCTTATCGGTCAAGAGGCCTTCTCCTCACGAACGACCTTCGTCCGCTTAATATCTCCCTCAATCCAGTCGAGCTTGCCGAGGAAAGGCTGACGCATCGTGATACCAATTTTCCCTCCCGCTCCACCGTGCGGGAAACTTACAGCGATAATTCGTCCTCTTACCATGTCACCTTTTCCTAGCTTCCGTTGCGATTCTTTGCCTACAAGTACACCATGTTTCTCATCGAAGGATATGTAGTCGTCCATAATCTGAGAAACATGTAGTAGTGCGTCTTCAGGTCCGATTCTGACGAAAGCTCCGAAATCAGTAACTTCTACGACTTCGCCCTCAACGACCTCGTGCATTTCAGGGTAGAACGACAGTAATTTGAAACTGACCTTATGATATGTTGATCCGTCTCCGGGCAAAATCTTGCCCACCGGGTCCACGTCTACGTCTACCACAAGGATTACGTATCCTAATTCTTCGTCGACTACGTTTTCATACTTTAGTTTAATCTGGTCTTTCGCGGCCTTATCTATAGGATGGCCGAAGCTTTGCGGCGGAATTCTAACTATGTCTTCTACGGTTACTAGTCTGAACATTTTGTTACCTTCGTATGAGCCTCATATTGGTCTAGAAGTAAGCAGGCTCGATTCCTTCGACTTCTAGTTTTGATTTATCTCTGAGGTACACAACCGGGACGTTAATATCTCTTAGCCTCTTTTTCAGTTCAATGTCGTTTGTTGCGACTACGGCCCCGAGTTTTTGAGACGCCTTAACTATTGCGTCATCGACTGTCTCGCCTGGACTGAGCGCCACTTCAACCACGTGGCAGCGTGATGCGAGCTGCAGCGCCAAAGACGCTTCCGCAGCACCTTCCCCTCCTCGCAGAGATTTGTGTCAATTCACTCTTGACTGCCGAAGGAACTACAAGGTCGACTTTTTTCTGAAAGAGGTACTCCAATTCTTGGAAAATATCGAGATGGAATTGAAACGGTATCATCAGGAAGTTGGAATCGAGAATGACTTTGACGGGCATTTCTATGCCTTCAGTGAGCCGAAACCGATCAAACGCCAGCTGTCTGCGATTCTGCGACTTACTGCGACCTTCGCTCCAGCATCTGCGCACACTGGTTTCTTGAGCACCACATCGACCAATGATTCGCGAGCTGAACTCACTACACCTGAAGTAACGGTTGTCCCTACATTCAACACGAGGGCTTCGTTTGTTCTGATTTTCTCCACCGGAACAGCCAATTCGGTCCCTACCACTTTATCGAAAAGGCTGACTTCGAGCGTTATCTTGCCCACGGTGGGAGGAAGAGTGTCAACTTTTCCCGCGACACTCCCGACAAGGCCGTCGGACTTTGTGAGTGAAGGGTCTAGATCGGTGCCAAGGCCGACCAATCCTCCGCTTTTCGCTTCTTGAACCTGGCCTCTGCTAACGCTAAGACTCCTTACGGTAGTAAGTAACCGCTCGTACCTGGTCTTACCACCTTCCTGAATTGGAATGCCAGGTTTTATTTCGATCTGGTCGCCGACACGAAACACACCCTGCACGATCGAACCCCCAATCACTCCTCCAACCAAGTCATCGATTTCAGTGCCCGGCTTATTTACCTCAAAAGAACGCAAGACGTACAATCGGGGCGAGGCGGCAAAATCACGTTTCGGAGTAGGAATATTGTCCTCGATCTCCTTCAGCAGCACGTCAATGTTAGTGCCGTGTTGAGCAGATATTGGAACGATTGGAGCTCCATCGGCGATCGTCCCCTTGACAAACGCCCGGATCTCCTTGTAATTCTCCTGCGCTCTCTCTTTTGTCACGACATCAATCTTATTCTGCACAATAACGAGTTTCTTAATGCCAACACGCTCTGCGGCAAGCAAGTGTTCTCTGTCCTGGGCCTGAGGACATTTTGCACTACTTGCAAGGACAAACAGTGCACCATCCATCAGTGCTGAGCCTGAGAGCATCGTCACCATGAGACTATGGTGTCCAGGGCAATCTACAAAGCTCACTGCCCGTACGAGTGTGGCCTCGCTACCGCAGTTGGGACATTTTGGCTGTACTGTGTAGTTGCTCGGAGCTCGACATTTTGGGCACTTGTAGATGAAGGCGTCAGCATATCCGATTCTAATCGTAATTCCCCTTCGTAGTTCTTCAGAATGGCGAGCAGTCCATTGGCCGGTCAGAGCCTGAACCAGCGTGCTTTTGCCGTTGTCAACGTGCCCAAGCGTCCCGATGTTCACTTCGGGTTGCACTACTTCCTCTGTTTTCCTCTCGGATTTGAGAATCGCTTGAGCCATGTTAATGATCATCCATTTTTGCAGACTGGAACCGATCGGTTCAATATATGTGTGAGGGTAAACTAGCGCCAGAAATCTTCGTTTGTCAAACCCTAGGCTCATGATAATCCTAGAATCTTAATCTGCTAGAGCGCTTCAGATTCTGATTTAATCATAAGATTAATTAGAGCTCCCTCAACCAATCGCAACATGGCGAGGAAAAATGGGTGACCGCATTTGCTCACGAACCCTTTTCCCTGCGGCTAGTTAACGCACAACTAGCTAGAGCAGAATTGCACATCCCGTCTGAGTTTCTTGCATCAGAGGATTACGGATATGGTTCTTAGAATATACAACACCAGGACGAAAACAATCGAGGAATTCACGCCCCGAGCACGGAAATAGGGTCCATATGTTCGTGTGCGGTCCTACAGTCTATGATCACAGCCATATTGGTCACGCGCGCACCTATCTTGCTTACGACATAATTGCCCGATACCTTCGAGCGAAGGGATACAGTCTGTTTTACCTCATGAATGTCACAGACGTGGAGGACAAGATCATCACTCGAGCAAACGCTTCGGGGGTAGATCCGCTGAAGATGGCGGACGAGTTCGCCAAGGAATTCATGACAGATATGGAAGCACTCGGGATAACAAGCGTCAACCTATACGCGAAAGCATCTGAGCACATTCCTGAAATCATTGCACAGATCTCAACCCTCATTGCGAAAGGCTTCGCATACGAAGCCCAAGGTGATGTCTACTACGACGTTTCCAAATTCCCTGACTATGGTAAACTATCGGGCCAGAAGGTTGAGCAACTCGTTATGCATAGAATCGACCCAGACCCCCGAAAGAGAAGCCCGGCCGACTTTGCGCTATGGAAGAGTGCGAAACCAGGCGAACCCTGGTGGGATAGTCCTTGGGGAAAGGGCAGACCAGGGTGGCACATCGAGGACACAGCGATAACTACCAACTACTTTGGACCAACATACGACATCCACGGCGGCGGCCTCGACCTGATCTTTCCACATCACGAGGCAGAAATCGCTCAGGCTGAAGCAGCCACTGGCGTTTCTCCCCTAGTTCGATTCTGGGTACATGGCGGACTCCTCACGATAAGCGGAGAACGCATGGGCCACTCACTGGGCAACTTCATCACCATTGAAGATACACTTCGAAAGCACGATGCCGAAGCTCTGCGCTTGTATTACGGAATGAGGCATTACCGCAGTCAACTCAGCTTCGATGAAGCTGACATCAAACAGGCAGAGGAAGTTCTTGACAAACTAAGGTCCGTTTACAATCAGTTTAGGATGAAAGCTGAGTCGAATGAGGATGATGAACAAGGTGTCGCGGACTCTATCGAGAAGCTATCTACGAAAGCTATTGCTGAATTCAATGACGCCATGGACGACGACTTCAATACACCCCGTGCTCTGGCCACGATGATCACTTACGCAAAGGACGTAGAGGCATATGCTGTTCGCAAAATTGGCCGGAAGCGTTGCTGAGCGGGTCTCCAAGACTCTAAGCTACTTCGGGAACATCTTCGGAATTCTCGTATCAACTCAAGTCAACCAAAACAACGTCATTGATGACCTGTTGAAAGTTATTCTGCAACTACGAGAGGACGCAAGAAAACGGGGCGACTGGGCCACTGCGGATCGGCTGAGAGAAGCAGTCACCAATTCGGGGATTGGGCTAGAGGACACTCCTGTCAGGGACGCGGTGGTACCTCGCGTCCGCTGATCGGAAGAAATCAAGCTGAAAGTTTGTAACCAATTTTCCTAAGGAAATCTTTCCTATCTCGCACGTCCTTTTCGGTTTCGACGCCCTTTGATGCGAAACCGTCGACGACCCCTAAGATTCCTCTACCCTGGCCCGTTTCGGCTAAGATGACCTGGAAAGGATTCGCCGTGGCCAAGTAGATGTTACAAACCTCTGGGACAGACTTCACCTTGTCGAGGACGTTTATTGGAAATACGTTGCGCATGAATATTATGAAACTGTGCCCCGCAGAGAGCTGGAGCGCAGTCTTCGACGCCAATTGCTTAAGGTCGGAGTCGTTCCCCTCTGATCGAATTAGGCAGGGTCCGCTCGATTCACAGAAAGCGATTCCGAATTTCGCGTTTGGAACGGCGTTCACCATGGCCTCGTGAAGGTCTTCGACAGTTTTAATGAAATGGCTCTGCCCAAGGATCACGTTGCAGCCGTCAGGAACTGTTACATCAACAATTATCGTGTTTAAGGGAGAAGCACCTGGATTCGTTAGAGCTCCAACTCCTTTTCAACCTTCGCGAGGACCTCCACTCCCTTAGATCTGACAGCTACGGTGTCCTCGATGCGAACGCCACCGTAGCCGGGAAAATAGACACCTGGCTCGACAGTGACGACCTCTCCACTCTTCAGGGGATCCTTGACCGCTAGGCTCAGGTAGGGACTCTCCCCGATCGTAAGCCCAACCCCGTGTCCCAGTGAATGAATGAAGCCGGTCGATAGGCTCTTCGCCTTACCTTGAAAAATCTCCCTCACTGTTCGGTACCCTGCCCGTTCTATGACGTCGCAAGAAATCTCCATTGCAGCCTCACCCGTTACGCCAGCGCTCAAGCAGTCAAGCGCGGCCATTTGCGCGCCTTTGACGGCTTCGAACATTTTCCTTGCCCTCGCATCCGCCCTCCCCACAACAAAAGTCCGAGTCATGTCGAACCAATACCCACTATTAGCTTGAGGGAAGATGTCAAAGACAATCAGCTTACCCTTCCTGATTTCAGCGGTGTCAACGCCCGCGTTGTGGGGATCTGCCCCCGATGGGCCAATCGCGAATATCGTGCCCTCCGGCGCAATTAGCTTTTCACGAGCCAACTTCGATGCGACCATGAATTTGACCAATCCGACGGTAGCCCGTTTCCTATCGATTTGCAAGTGGCCCCGTTTCTCCTTGGCATTCCGAAGCGATTGGAGCACTTCTTCGACTACTTTCGCAGTTTTGCCTCCAACCCTTCTTATTTCTTCAAGCTCTTTGCGATCTTTCCTGTCTCGTGCGCTCTCGAGTATTGTAGGAGATTGTTGTCCGGTGACCTTCACGCCTAGTCTTTTCAGCTTCTCAGCTAATCGTAAACCGCTGGCTAAGTCGTTCCTGCCGAAGAGAACTACCTTTCCACGTACTCCTTCCGCTCTCAGTATTTGCAAGATGAGATGTGGGAAGGCACCGCCTCTATTCTCGAATTGTCTAAGTAGCTTTTCGTATCGCCACTGTGTCAGAGTTTGGATTCTCTTGACTTTACCTGCTCTCTTGGCTGACCCGTAATCCAAATTGCTGACAATGAGCAGGGGTGGTCTGCCGAGTTTCTTGAAATAAGTGCCACCTCGGGGAAGTACTCCTCCCACGACGTAGGTAAGATCGGGGTCTGCCAGAGTGGTATTTCCGCTCACGACAATCCCATCGATTCCTTTCGACCGCATCTCTGCATCTATATCGTCAATCATCCGAAATCACATCAATTCCTCGAACCGATTGCGCGAGCCCGTTTAGTTTTGTTATCAATTTCTAGCCCTAGCACGGATCTTGAAACGTTGAAAGCAGTTCCCAACAATCTAAGGTATGAGGTCGTTATTGCCCGTAACGCTGCAGTATCTCTCGCCTCGAATTGGAGTTTGAGCATTCTTCCTCTCTTGATAATTCTTGCGTTGGCTTTCTCGCCTACCGGGTACAAAATCTCAGGGCGTAGTGCTTCGGCGATTGCTTCCATTTGTTGGCGCGACTTGAACCGTGCGCTGATTCTGGCTTCAGCGCTGCGCTTGGGTTGTCTCATTTTCTCCGTCTTTACGTTCTCTTGCTGACTTGACGCGTTACTCGGATTTCTCTTCAGTAGTCTTATCGGGTTCTTTTTCTTCTTTCGCTTTACGACGCCTTCGCTTTCGTTTTGGCTTTGGCTTCGGCTTCCATCTGTCGTGCTCTTTCAGCTTTAAGCTCGGCCACTGCACTGCTGGCGACGCCAGCACGGGCAGCCCTTTCAGCTACTTGACCAAGCTTTGTCGCGGGCGAATAGGCACCCCCTGCGAATTTGAACCCGCAGCTACCGCAGAGCCATATCCCAACAGATTGGCGTTTGACGGTGCTGATGTGGCATTGAGGGCATTCATGAGGTGCTTTCATCTCAGTCATGATTGTGGAGTATCTTTTCCGTGCCATGGTTCCGTAGCGGGCCCCGAAGCTCCCAGATGGGCCTACTTTGTACGTTCTTCCCACGTTAGTTCACTTTCGACAGAATTTTCTCTCGAAGTTCCTTCGATTTCTTTACTGAGGACGATACAATCTGCTTAATTTCTTCAGGAGTGAAGACACCTAATCCTCCTTTCTGCATAGCGCAAACATTGTCATCCTTGTCCGTCGTGACGGTAAGGCGGCAACTCATCACTTGCTCTTCCTCGAGGCATGGGTCAACGACGACAGAACCGTCCAGTTTCACAGACGTGATTGGGACAGGGTAGTTCTGCATTGGGAGAGGGATTTTCGTGTCTTTATACTTGATCTCGCCACCTTTCACCTCAAACGCTTGCATTTTCGCGCTTATCAGTGCCCCCAGCGCCGCCATCCCTGCAGCATCGATCAAGTTTCCATCATGGTCAAGAACGTAGACGTCCACGAAAATCACGAGAACCTTCTTTCCTGGGTCAATGCACATCTTGGCAACGTCTATGGCTTTCGATTCACGTATTCCGCGGTCAACGACTCTCGCAAGCTCGATGGAATTCTCGCCGGGCGGGCCTGCTTCAAATGTAGGGTACGCAAGTGGAACGAATTCCGCGTGTTGACGGTGAGTATCCCCTCGTTCGGAGTGTCTGGAAAAGGAGTGCCAACTTGGACCTTCACCCCTGCAAGAACTTTAGTCTTGCCGAGGTAGACTTGAGCAGAACCATTGGCTTTCTCGATAGTGCCAAGCATGATTGTGAGAGGCCGGTAATCCATCAGGCCTCGATCATCAATCCGCTTTCCCTTCAGAATCAGGTCACGCACAGTTTTCTGCTCGAGCTTGGCCAGTGGCGAAGGTTGGTGTGTTGCGGACATTATGCTTTAACCTCCGCGATCTCCTCGGTCTCAGATTCTTCTCGTTCGATGTGGTACTTCTTCCGAAGGGCGTTGCGTTGCATTTCGTATATCGTCTTGCAAGCATTAATTGCCATTTCTAGGGCCTGCTTTAGTTCTTCCTCAGTCATCGATCCATCCATTTGGAGTAGGCCAATTGAGTTTGACTTTGGCATGTACGCTACGGGCAGGTCAGCGTCTCCTTTCTTGTCTTCGATATCGGAGAGGTCGAGGACTACCTTGCCATCTATCTTACCTGCTGCGCAACCAGCAACTAGCTCTCGCAACGGAATTCCGGCATCGGCCAAAGCCAATGAGGCGGCAGTGATCCCAGCACATCTGGTTCCTGCGTCCGCTTGCAGGACCTCAATAATGATATCGATGGTTGATCGGGGGAAATATTCCGACATTATCGAAGGCTCTAGCGACTCTCTGATGACTTTGGAGAGTTCTAGTTCGCGCCTTGATGGGGCGGGTGACTTTCTTTCGTCAGTCGAGAACGGTGCCATGTGATATCGGCACTTCACAACGGCCCTGTCGGCGAGCGCGATATGCTTCGGGTGTGCCTCACGGGGGCCGAATACTGCCGCTAGAATCTTGTTCCTTCCATGTTCGATGTAGGCTGATCCATCCGCCTTATCGAGTAATCCAACTTCTAATTTGATTGGCCGTAGCTCATCAAGCCGTCGGCCGTCCACGCGGAGTCCGTTTTGATTAATTAGCTGAACTTGTTGTTCTTTATTGCCCAACGGTTATTCCCTTCATTCGTTCCAGTATCATTGCTTTCACGCGTTCTGTCAAACCCGTCGTGTGTGCTTCACGTTCGATCATGTAAATAGCTTCTACAGCTATCAGTTCCTGGTCAGGGTTTCTTCCAGTAACCAAGATAACGCCGTTTTGGCCGGGTATGATATCGGCTCCAGTCTCCTTCTTCAACATTGTTATCATCGATCCTTTCTTCCCAATGACTCTCGGTATCTTCGTATTGTTGATGCGCGCCACGCGACCTGAAGGTACCTTGCCTAGCCCTCTCCCCTTCGTTGTCAAGAGCGGATCACGGGTCCTGTCGAACGCAATCACCTGCGCAATCATAAGATCTCCAACTCCATAGATACTACGTAGATCTCGACGCACTGAATCGCGCCTCGCGACTCATGGGAGTTTCAGAGGCAGGCAGCATTGCGGGATAGGGCGCGTAGATATCCACTTGCCACCCCGACATTCCAATGTCGGTGACTCGACCTAGAACTATGTCATCTATGCGAGGAATGTAAGCGCCTTTAACGGGCATTACTACGAGCTTGTTCCCAATAACCTCAGCCATACCCACACGTGAAGCGAAGATCTTAGACCCTTCACGATACGTGTTCTCGCCCGCAAAGTATGGGCCCTCTGCCAGAACATCCCCCGGGCCGACTAACTGCTTTCTCTCTGCTATGACCGTCAACCATTCCAACTCAATCTTATGAACGAATTCGAGCAAAACAAGGAAACTGCTAGATATACATTGAGTTTTCAGTACAAGCGCTCGCACACCCCGCCAGTCCGATCCGGGGTTAGAAGGCGAATTTCGGGCCAAATTTGATTGAATCTGCCTATTGCTTCCGTCGTTTCCAAATTAGCACAGCTACAACAACTGCAGCTACAACCAGAATAAGCGACCCAATCACAAGCAACATTGTCGCCGGTTTGGAGGCTGGAGGAGACGAGATTGGAGGCAACGGCATGTAAATTGATGAGCTAGCCAGAGAAGTGCTAGTTGCAGTCGTGGCACTAAAAGTGCCGTTAGACCCGAAGAGATATGCTAGGAGGATTAGAAGACAAACGCCGGCCGCGATTATTACCCATCTTCGAAGACGCTCGCCTCGCAAGCTTAGCAACGGCTTCCTACTCACTTCGGAAACTCCTATGGCCAACCGACCAAAGTGGGGCAGAGTTGATTGTGCGACATGCGAGCGCAAACCAGTCCCAACGGGGTCAGGTACGAAGCGTTTCGGTGGGACTGCCTATTTTAGTATCTTTGTTTGAATTGTACCCTGAGTAATCTTTCCAAGCCTTTCGACGAACGGCCCGTAAAGTCCCGCAGGCATCTCGACCACGGCAACCAGTGCTCCATCGGCCTGCCATTCCTCCCTGCTAATCGTTCCATAGCCCTTCACAGCACCGTACCCTTTCGGCGCAAACTCTGCCAGTATCTTTATCGCCACACGCATTTGTTCCATTTTTATCGGTATAAGGGCCCTGAGTTCGTCTATCACATCCTTCGACTGCTCGTCGGCATTTTTGAAAGGGTCAATGGAATACTTGATCTGATTCATTGCCTGTTCGATGCGCATAGGTGGGTGTGGCGTTCCGGTTCTCGGGTCGATGCAGTTTCTGGCGATAAAAGCAACGATCTGCTTGCGCTTGTCTTCTACTAGTTGACGCCTCTGGTCGGTGGTAAGTTGTAGTTCGCCATGTTTCATTATCTCTTCGGCTATCGCTACTGGGTCTTCGGTGCCGAAGGCTTTTTGGAGCTTTTCAGCAGACGCGTGAGTCCCTTTCCCCGCGTCGGTGTAAACTTCGTCTATGACTAAGATCTGCGATATGCCTAGTTGCTTGCCCATCTTGAATTCTAAGGCAGGGTCTGGTTTAACCAGGATTTCGAATTTTTCGCCGCTTTTTGAGATTCGCGCCGTGGTGAATTTTTCACTCATCGGCTAGCGGCCTTTTTCGTCGAATCAAGCCGTTTGATATATTTGTCCACATCTTCCTGGGAGACTTTGCTGAACTTCTTAGTAGCGGCGGATACAGTTGCAATTCTGATCTTCTGCGCATCTAACTTGTCTTCCAACACCTTGCTCATGCATTTCAAAGAAAGCAGTACAGCATCGTCAAGCGTCATAGTATCTTTGTAGTCTGCTTCCAGTATTTCGTTCGCAGCATCGCCCCCTGCACCGATCGCCCAAGCTTTGTAGGCGAGAAAGGCACCGCTGGGGTCCGTCCAAAACAATCTGCTACCTTTCCGATCCAAACCGCCAAACAGCATCGATATTCCGAAAGGACGTACGCCGGCATGCTGAGTGTAAAGTTGCTTAATCTCTCCAATTCTTCTCGTTAGAATTTCCACGTCAATGGGTTCGTCGTAAAGGAGTCGGTTCGATTGAGCGTAAACGCACGCTTGGTCGACTAGGATGTGAGCGTCGCAGCTCAATCCGGCGACGGCAGCGCCAACGTGCTCATCAATTTGAAATATCTTCCACATGAATGTGGGATCTTGAAGTTTAGAGGTGGCACGCTCCTCAGCGGCCAGGACAACGCCGTCCGGGCATGCGATGCCGAGCACAGTAGCTCCTCTCTTCACAGTCTCGGAGGCGTACTCAACTTGGAATAGGCGCCCGTCGGGCGAGAAAACTGTGATCGCACGGTCGTAAGCACCAGGAACTGCGAACATTGACAATTCAAATTCACCTGTAACGAAATTCAGCCACTTGAGTAGGATTCCCTAATTAAACCCTTTACTCCGGGAAATATTGTGACCAGATCCACAATCACCAAGTCACGACAAACGTGCTAACCTCATATCGCCTGCAAATAATCTCGAACATGTAGTTGTGGGGTCAGCCCGTCGCTGAGGTCGTCATATCTTCAGCAAAGAGATCTGACTGGGACTGGCTTCTTCATCCCCTCAATCACAGCACAGCCGCTTCATGAAAAACGTTACCTAACCTTTCGTTTTCGTAATCCCTTGATAGTTCCAGAGACGGCTATCACCAAGACAGCCATAGTGATCCCACCGCTGTCAGTCATGAGTGCTAAAGCAGATTCAAGTTCCTTGATTGCGCTTCTTTCACAGGAAACGATGCTGGTCGAAGCGCTTTGATTGAACCTTATGATCTTGGGATCAATACGAGCGAAGCCGATCTCCCCAAAATGCGTACGAACAGACGAGTTCAATGCGTCACGGAACTCCTGGTCAGTAAGCTCCCTGCTGTAAACGATTTTTGTGAGTACGTAGCGTCGAGTCATCGTAATTCAGCGCGCCGATGAAACGATTATTCTCACGCCTTCTTCCACGTACTCGGGTTTTCGTTTCTTAACATTCTCAGCTATGATGGATGACGGCGTAGATGATATGCCGGCAGTCGAGGCTGTCTCTGAGAGGCCAAGCACTGAAGCGATTGCGCTTAATTGAAGCGGGGCCCTCACCATTTCAGCAGTTCTCGCTCCGCTCGATAATACGACGTCCACGTTATGTTCCTGGGCGACCGCGATAGTCTTCCGCAATTTAGGGAGAATTCCACCGTCGGTTTGCGTGAGTAGGCTGGTGATTAAATTGATCTCCAGGGCGCCGTGCAGTAGACGTGCGAGGGAGTGACTGAAGCGGACATTGCGCGTAAGGGGATCAAAGAACACAACATCAACCCTTCGGTCTCTTGATGCAACCGTTGCAACACGGGCATTGGCACATTTTACGCCGACTATGTCGTAGGCGTTTCTGAATCTGCGTAGCGATCGAAGTAGCTCGGTTCTTGAGGGTGAACCTAAGTCTATCCGCATCGCAGTGGCAATTCCTTGATCTTCGAAGGTTTGCCGGATGGAATTGACACGGTCAGGTAGAAGACCAGTCGGGATTGTGAGTCCAACAGTAGAGTAGCCAGCCGTCCTCAGGATGTGAGCCATCTGCGTGCACGCGTTTGCGTCATCAACTTTGGGAAAGATATGGAGGTCTACAAACTTCGACAGTTTCATTCCGACTCCAAATATTTTGCCATCAGATCGGTGGGTTGATCAGTGAACCTCGTAAATTTCAATCGCACTCTGATCGGGTCCTCTTCTCCTAGTTGGATGATTCCGAGAAAAGTTCGTTGCTTGTCTATGCGAATGTAAAGATTCCCGTCATCGTCAGAATACAGGCTTAGGTCTCGCCGAATTGCGAGTTTGTCCCTGGTCGTGAGTTGGCTTAAGAAGAATGTTGTGAACTCCTCAACTTCCGACGGCTTCGTAAGGCGAGCTTCAAAAGTGACGATGGGATTCCCATAGTGACCCAACATGTACTTTCGCGTAAACTGCTGCCGGCCTTTCAACCCATCTGGGATCAGGCGCGTCAAGGCTGCCTGAACTTTATCCAAGTCGTCCGTCGCATGTGCGATGGTGCTGATCTCAACAGTTTGAATAGTCTGCCCCGACTTCAATAATACTCACACGACCATCTGTTCGCTTATTTGGGACGGGGAGAAGATAAAGCCGAGGATTGAACCACGAGCGGATTCAGGTACAAGCTAGCAGTTGCTGTTAGGCGCGATCTAGACATGGGCAAAGGGAAGATCGCGGTCCAAGTAAGCCACGCGTCGGTCACCGCGGCCGAGGAAACTAGGAAGCGACGTCCGGAATGGTGGAAGCAATGGTACGAAGAGGGGCAACGTAAGATAGTGGTCAAAGTGAATTCCGAGAGCGATCTCGACCATCTAAGACGTGACGCCGAGGAGTTAGGATTGGTAGCGACAATTATTCACGACAGCGGCCTAACCCAAGTAGATCCGGGGACGCCGACCTGCGTTGGCATTGGTCCGGCACCTGCAGAACTCGTCGACAAAATCACCGGTGAACTACCTTTACTGTGAAACTTATGGGGGTAGATCAGCAAAGAATGGTTGTCCAGCTTATGGACAGATGTTCGCAACTCTGAAGTTCAAAGAGAAACTCGTGGACGCCACGATGGCGACTCTATCTCTTGAACTCGGTCTAGAACGCTTAAGATTCCCTCGAGACGGGGTTGTGTGGGTCGCGCATAATTGTTTCGTACCAATGGTGCATGCCGTCCTCCCACACGTAGTATGAGTTGAGTACTCGAAGATTTGGATATCTCTTTCGTGCCTTCTCTTCGGCTATGTTCTTCAAGCTGGCCGCGCGGGTGAATCGGGTGACGCCCAAGGCTTTTGGTCTACGCCCCGATCTGGGTCACGGTTTGCGTGCACCACCCTTTCTTATCCTAACCCGAACTACCACGTAACCTTGTTTTGCCTTGTAACCTAATGACCTTGCCCGATCAAGTCTAGTCGGATGCTCGACTCTGTGAACGGTCGGCTCGCGCCGCCACTTGATTGCGATTTGACGAAGGTAAAGCTGTAGATCACCTTTTTCTCGTCCCAACCATGTTTGAGTTAGATATTTCTGGGCGCCCATTGGAATTTTCGACCTCAACCGACATTTGCAAAGCTTAAGACAAATGACACGTCTCTAAACTTCAGGCAGTGTGAAAAGTCGCGCTGCTATTTAAGCGGCTTGCAGTCAAGTAAGTGATCTCAAAACCATGACAACGGACGAGGAGTCTCTTAGGAGGGCGTACCTTCCAGCTCAACTTGCGTTAAAGTACCATCCATTCTATCGTGGAAAAATCGAGATCGTGCCTAAGTGTCCAATTCGTTCTTTCGAGGATTTCGCGATTTGGTACACTCCTGGGGTTGCTGAAGCCTGTGAAACTATCAAGGCCAGACCCGAGGCAGTCTTCGAGAATACGAACAAGTGGAATACGATAGCGATTGTTACCGACGGTTCCCGCGTCTTAGGCCTCGGTGACATCGGCCCCGAAGCGGGCCTCCCAGTGATGGAGGGAAAGGCGCTGCTCTACAAGTACTTGGGCGGCATAGACGCATTCCCAATATGCCTTGGCACAAAGAAAGCGGAGGAAATTATTTCTGCGGTAAATTGGATTCAACCATCGTTCGCAGGAATAAACCTTGAAGATATAGCCCAGCCGAAATGCTTCGAAATTCTAGATACTCTCCAAAAACAGCTAACCATTCCTGTCTGGCATGACGACCAACAAGGGACAGCGACGGTAGTACTGGCTGGGTTCATTAACGCTCTCAAAGTGGTCGGAAAGAAAGTATCAGATGTCAGAATCTCCATGGTTGGAGCGGGAGCAGCTAACGTCGCATTGGCGCGCTTACTCATTCTCTCTGGTGCAAAGCCCGGAAATATGATTCTCGTGGATAGTAAGGGCACATTGCACCGAAATAGAAAGGACCTACAAAACACTCCTAAGAAATGGAAACTCTGTCAAGAAACAAACGCTGAGGGACGTGAAGGGGGCATCGAAGCCTCCATGGATGGAGCTGATGCGTGCATCGCTTTGTCGACACCCGGGCCAGGCGTGATAACCAAAGACTTTGTCTCCAAAATGGCTGATAGGGCCATAGTCTTCGCATGCGCCAACCCGATACCTGAGATTTGGCCATGGGAGGCAGAAGAGGGCGGTGCATCAGTCGTCGCCACTGGACGTTCTGACTTCGCAAACCAATTGAACAATTCGCTAGGGTTTCCTGGGATCTTCAGAGGAACAATTGACGTTCGTGCACGAACTATTACTGACGAGATGTGTCTAGCAGCGGCGGCTGAACTTGCTAAACTTGCTGAGGAGCGTGGACTCTCTGCAAAGAATATCATCCCGACAATGGATGATTGGGAAGTTTTTCCGCGTGAGGCCACAGCCGTGGCTGAAAAGGCGGTCGAGCAAGGGGTTGCTAGACTGAAGAAGACACGGCAGGAAGTTTACGAGAGTGCCCAGATCCATTATCAAGCGAGCTCGGGAACAAACGAGGTATATGATGCGTGGCGGATTTATCCAGGACTTTCCCACTTGAATCGAGACCTTTCGCTAGGATATTCAAGACTGGACTTGAACAGTCAGGCTTTAATCACGAATTCCTTTGCGCACGATCTTGAGCTCATAAAATGGCTGATCGTACTATTGCTGTGATAGGTGGAACCGGAGATCAAGGATTCGGCTTAGTCCTTCGTTGGGCTAAAGCAGGCGAAAAAGTGATCATAGGATCGAGGCAGTTACAAAAAGCTGAAGATGCTGCCAAGAAAGCCAGAGACATTCTGGGGGGAAACGTGGACGTTTCAGGACTGGAGAACCCTAAGGCCGCAGCTGCTGCCGACATTATCGTTATGTCGGTTCCGTTCGCTGCCCATGTTGACATGATCAAATCCGTCCACGACAGCGTTCAACCAGACGACATCTTCGTCGATGTCGTAGTTCCACTCTCGACAGCAGTTGGAGGGTCTGCATCCACCGCTTTAGCGGTTTGGGAGGGTTCAGCGGCACAACAGGCCGCAAGATTACTTCCTCCTCACACGAAGGTTGCGTCGGCATTCCACAATGTCGTGGCCGAAGCCCTTCAAGACGTCGGTAAGAATGTGGATTCAGACGTCATTGTTTGTGGCGACTCCCAGGAGACCCGAAGGGAAGTAATGGACCTCGCAAAGAAGATACCTGGTGTTAGGGCCATTGATGGGGGACGCTTGGAGAACTCACGGATTGTCGAACAGATCACAGCCCTCCTAATTGGAATAAACATTCGGTACAAGGTAAACGCAGCCGGAATACGAATTACTGGGATCATGCCCAGCTAGAGTTGATGTTGTAGGAAATCACGATTTGCCTCGAATAGTGGGTGTGGTTGGGAAACCTAACGTAGGAAAGAGCACATTCTTCAGCGCTGCAACTCTAGCCCACGTGGCAATCGCAAACTATCCCTTCACGACGATCAAACCGAATATTGGAATGGGATACGTTCGAACGCCCTGTGTCTGTCGGGAGTTCAATGTCATTGACTCACCGGGAAATTCCACGTGCATCAATGGCATAAGACTAGTGCCGGTTGAGATAGTTGACTGTGCAGGGCTTGTTCCTGGCGCATGGCAGGGCCGAGGTCTCGGAAACCAATTTCTAGACGAGATACGACAGGCCGACGCACTCATCCACATTGTCGATGCATCAGGGTCAACAGATTCTGAAGGTAAACCATGCGACGCGGGCTCGCACGACCCCCGTGAAGATGTCCGATTTCTCGAGCATGAATTGGACATGTGGCTTCTACAGATCATTAAGAAGGAATGGGACCGCGCCATTCGAAGGGTCGAAGGTGCTAAAGACGACCTCCTCGTAATTCTAGAGGAGAAACTAAGCGGCCTTGGAATACGTAAGGATCACTTGATCTCGGCGAAAACGAAAGTTGGTCTGAATTTCGAGAAACCCAGTTCTTGGTCCGATGACGATCTTCTGAAGTTGATCAGTGAACTGCGCAGCAAGTCGAAACCACTGATAATTGCAGCGAACAAAATGGATGTCCCACCCGCTGAGGAAAACCTGAAACTCTTAGGAGGTATTGGTCACTCGGTTGTACCGTGCAGTGCGGAAGCCGAGCTAGCTCTGAGACGAGCTGCCGAGAAGGGTATCGTGACATATGTCCCTGGAGATAGCAACTTCAAGGTTGACGAAAAGACTCCACCCAACACAGATCAACTGGACGCTTTGAACCGTATCAAGGAGAAGGTACTCCTTCCATTTGGATCTACGGGCGTCCAGGAATCTCTCAACTTAGCTTTCTTCAAACTTCTCCAAATGATTACGGTATACCCTGTCGAAGATCCTGAGAAATTAACGGACCATAAAGGCAGGGTTCTTCCTGACGCCTATCTAGTCCCTTACGGTACGACAGCGAAGCAATTTGCTTCAGTGATACATTCCGATCTGGCGACGGGTTTCCTTTATGCAACAGAGGTGAGGTCAAAGATGCGAGTCGCCGATGACTACGTACTGAAGGATAGAGATGTAATATCGATAACCAGCACGAAAAGACACGCCTAGTCGTGAGTCTTTCTCATACGTCGTTTCTTGATCCTTCTGCTGATTAGAGTCTGTCTTACGAAAACCGCATGACCCGCTGGCACATCCTTGTATATGGTCGTGCCTGGCCCAATGAGTGAAGAGGGACCGATTTTCACGCCCGGCATTATACTTGCATTGATTCCAGTTTGCGATTCGTCTCCCATTATGGTTCCCAGCTTCTTTCTCCCTGAGCTTAGCAATCGTCCCTTCACGTTCATATTGACCGGCTCTTGGTCCAGGCGTATGTTTGCCGTAATCGTTCCAGCGGCAAGGTTACAGTTGTCCCCAATTACGCTGTCGCCCACATAGGAAAGATGAGGGATTTTTGTACCATCCATGATTACACTATTCTTGACCTCGCAGGAAGTCCCGACAACCACATCTTTTCCGATGCTTGTGAAAGGACGGATTCTTGCATTTGGCCCCACCCTGCTTCTTTCGCCTATGTATACTGGCCCTTCAATGTAGCATCCTGATTTGATCACAGCCGACTCTTCAAGCCAAACAGGCCCTTTCATCGCAGAACCCGGCTCTACAATCCCCCGCACTCGGGGCGTGAAATTCATTAGAGTTCGTTCATTCGCTTCGAGAAGATCCCAGGGTCTACCAACATCCATCCAATCTTCTCGATCGATTGTCGCGGCTTTGATCTCATGACCTTGATCGATTGACCGTTGCAAAGAGGCGGTAAGTTCGTACTCATTCCTCTTCGATCGCGACGTCTCATCTATCGCACGGAATACTTGCTCGTCGAGAACGTATATCCCAGAATTCACCCAAGCCTCAGCAGTATTTCTCAGAGGGGGTTTTTCTTGAATTTTCGCGACGCTATCTCCTTTCAGCTCGACTACACCGTATTCCGAGGGGTTTGGCATTTGTACGACTCCCATAACTCTTGAACATTCTCGAGACTTCTCAACGACTCCTCCAATGCTCGATGCGTTTACCCACAAGTCTCCGTATACGGTAAGGAATGGCTCGGTGCCGACAGCGTCTCGAGCTATTCTGAGGGCTGACGCCGTCCCTGTCCACTTGGGTTGATGCAGGTATTCGATGTTTACGCCATTGATGACTCCGTCACCGAGAGCGTCCTGTATCAGCTCGCCCTTGAAGCCAACGACCATCACGACTTCCTTTATTCGGCTTTCCGCGATCGCTTTAAGAATAAATGAGATAATCGGCCGTCCTGCTATGGAGAGAAGATGCTTGGGTTTGGTTGTGGCAAGGGGCCACATTCGAGTTCCTTCTCCGGCCGCCAGAACAACCGCTTTCACATTCTTTCACCGATTTGTGGGATCAACACCGCCGTTGCTCGTAATTGTATTGCTGACCGTTTTAAATGGGAGTATGTATGGCAAGTGTCCCCTGGATGTCGTGGGTTAGGCATGGCCTTTGATGTTCTCTCTTTCCTTGCCGGGATCACGGCAGGCGGCCTTACGGGAGCACTTGCAGGTACGCTTTACAGCCTTGAGAAGACAGCGGATCTCCAGGAACGCGTGCGACACTTGGCTCGGCAGATCGACACTCTCGGTGTTAACTTATCTTCGCCTAATGGCTCGAAAGTGCCAGATTCAAAAACCAATGAAAAGGAGCTTCGTCGTGAACTAGACGTGATTCATGAGGAAATCAGGAGAATGTACAAGCGCTCGTCGCATTGATCGAATTGGATTAGGCTGCTGCAGCCTTGGCTTGCTCCTTAGCTTGCTCCATGACCTGCGCGGCAGTAGCCATGATTCCAGGGGGCATAGAGAGGACCCTTGATTTCCTCACCCCAACATGCCTGAGTGGTGCGACCTTCTTTGCAAGGTTGTAAATATCCGAGCCGAGCTTGCCCAGGACCATTTCCTGTGATAATTGATCATAATTCAGATTGTTGGCTTTTTCTTCAACGATCTGGCGCATAACCTGGCGAACCCCGTGCTCCTGAGACGCATTTATTCTATCTCGGGTGAATGCAACTACTGAAATCCGAATTGAGAACTGATCTTTCGTAGTTGCGTTGAAGATGCCGTCCATTCTAGTACTTCCACGTCTTACGAGGCTTCTTAGGTAATCGGTAGCGTACTCATGCGATTTGAGTATCGTATCAGCCCTATGCTCCTTCGTGTTGACGACCAGAAAGTACAGCTTCGTCGATTGGTGGGCAAAATCGTTAGTTATATCATACAATGTTGTTTCGACGACACGCCCGATTACCGCTGAGGGAATCTCACATGGGATGCTTGCAACAACGTTTTCTCCGAAGTAAGGTGGAGTGTAGACATCATACCATTCCTTCAATCGCCACTTGTCTCTGACTTTTTTCGACGCTTTGGACAATTGTCTTCCACTCGGAGTTCAGATTTTAGCAACGTACCGTTTGTGCCGTATTTAAAGCGTTCATAGCCAATGTGATTGCGATTATCGTTTTCCAATCTTTTTCAGCGATGTCTCGGTCGCTTGTATGCACCGAAAGATATCTTGCAATGTCAGTTGCATGGTTTCAATTCTTTCGCATCCTCTAATTTGAACCGAAAGTATTCGACCGCGCGCATTTGTCGCGACGATCAATTCGCTTTTCGGGATTTTATCGTCAGGGAACAATGCAGTTTTCACGGCTCTGGCGAAGTGATGGTGAACTATATCGAATGCGAATTTCTGTTTCATACATTTGTTTTCAGCTGTGAGAGTAGCACTTGATCGAGTTCCTCGAGGAATGGGACTGGGTCATTGGCCTTGATGTGCGCGCCTGCCGCTACATTGTGTCCTCCTCCGAAGCCATCGTATTTCTTCGCCGTGGTGTTCAGTGCGGCTCCAAGGTTCATACCCACTGCTAGAAGTTTCGCGGGTGCTCTTGCTGAGAGTTTGATACCGCCATCCTTGGCTTTGGTTACGACGATGATTGCGTGGTCTGGAGTTAGGTTACCTGCCGACGATAATATCGAGGAGAACGCTCCAGTCATGCTCTCTTGTATTTGATTCTCTCCGCGTATCGCCCAGATTATCTTGAATTTCTGAATGGCATCTGGGGATTTTGTCAGCCACTCCATGTAACTGGCCAGAGTCTTCCTGTAAACAGCGGCAACTTCGTTAGCTTCAATTAGGGCTGTCTTTCTATCGCCCAGTCCAATGCTGATGCCTATCGAGGGGTTGCCGGTTCTTCCACACGCGTTCAAGAGGGCGGAGAATTCTCGTGCGTCCCGAGTAGGGCTTCCCTGCGGTTCGTTTACGAAGGTGTATACAGTCCCAACCATATCGAGCACCACGTTTGACGGAAAACCTTGGTTCGTAAGGTAGGCAATTATTTCGTTCAGGAGTTTCTGCTTCTCCTCCTGTGAGAGGTCAGCTGCGGTTCTGAACCGGTCCCCATCTTTCACGGGGATCCCAGCTTTTGATAAAAGTAGGAGGCAATTATCTTCCCGGCCACTAAGATTTGGGAGGTAAGGCGATGTCGTGTAAGCTAGAGCCCGATATATTGGACGCGTCTTCGGCCGTACACGACTAAGTCTGAGTCAACCTTCGCATTGCCGGAGGATACGGCATCATCAACTAGGAGTTGATTGAGACCAGCAAGTGTTCTTTTCTCATTCTTGTCTTGCATGTCTCCTAGCGCTCCCACAATTCCGAGGGTACTGAGATCTTTGTTGCCGTCATCGAGTTCTCTTGCAACAAGGTAGGTGACCCCTGCGGCACTGATCATCGTCGCACCATCGATTCCAAACTCATGCGGATTCACCTGGGCAATCTTGCCTCCCGCCTTGCCGTCTGGGGGGTGGTGATCTAGAATGACGACCTCTCTTGTGTCAAGCCGTGAGTTTACGAGTTCAGAATAACCGCTGCCAATGTCCGTGAAGATTACTATGTCAGGTTTGCCCGCGGATATCTCATCAACTATGTCCTCGCGGAGTTCTTCTACAATTCGGACCTTGAAGCGAGCGGACGCACGAGTGAGGGCAGAAGCCATGATGCCGGCTGAAGAGAGGCCGTCGGCATCATTATGTGATATTGCCGTGAAGGAGGAGTCCGTTTGAAGGTGTTTCTTGATTACTTCTGCAGTTTCTCTTGCCCGTTCAAGGAAAGCGCCACGTTGTCCGTCCCCAGGCATTTATTATGCCACTGATGCGACGACATGTTTGTAATGCCATTCTGGGCTGAGTTGCCCTTTAACCCTGTAATACTTCTCTAGCCTGTGAATCTTGGATTCGATCATGGCGAGGGAGCGTTTGTTAACGTGATCTTTCCGATTCTTCTCCAAGTGACGCCTAAGGTCGTCAGCCTTCTTTAGCAATGCGCTCAAGTCTTCTGGAAGGGCTCCCGCCTCTCGACCAGGCTTGAGTATCTCCTGAACATTCTTTCCGGTGATCGACTTCACTAAGGGTACTCCATATCGGTCACGCATCAATACGCCGATGATACTAGCCGAGTTACCTTCCCGAGAGAGCTTGAGAACCAATGACTCTACCTCTTCCGGGGTATATTTGACCCATGACGGGGTTTTCTTGCTGATTGGTCGGGTTGACCCTGATTTGCCTCGTTTGCTCGTGTATAGCCTAGCCGTAAATGCGCACACTCCGATTTGGAAATTCGTCTTAGTCTTTGACTCTCGGTTATTTAACTTGTCTAGGAGGAGTTGGAGCTTTCCTTCATTGAAAGCCATGTGAAGAATTTGACGAATGCTCTTGCCCTATGAGAGAGGAGGTTCTTCTCTTGGGTGTTCATTTCTGCGAATGTTCGACCATCTCCTTGAATGGGCGTGAAGACTGGGTCAAATCCAAATCCGTGGCTTCCCCTCGGTTTGCGAGTTATCATACCCATTACCTCGCCGCGGAAGCAGAGAGAGGGTCTTCTTGGCCTTGCGAATGAAACCACAGCACGGAAGGTAGCGCTTCTATCAACCGTACCTTTTAGCAAGTTCAGAACGCCATCAGTCCCTAAAGTTTTGAACACGTAAGCCGAATACGGCCCCGGGAAGCCGTGCAGTTTGTCTACGAACAAACCCGCGTCTTCTACCAGGATCGGGCGCCGCGTTGTCCGGGAGATTCTCTTAGCGGCGAAGGAGGCTATGTCTTCTAGTTCTTCTGATTGAATCTCAGTTTTTTCAATCCTCACCTGTTTCAGCGTAATTCCGAAGATATTCGCTATTTCAGTCGCTTCAGCAAATTTCCCCTTGTTTCCAGTTGCAAAGTAGATTGGTGGATTATGCTCTCTCAAAGTACCTACCTCGCCTTTCAACCTCTCGCATCTTGCTAACTGCTTCCGTGCCGGATCTCTTTCCAACGGTCCTGCAATAGCCATTTAGAAAGGCAGTGAAGATTTCTTCGTGAAATCTGATATGGGTGCTTTTCATGGCACGATTCAGGAGAAGTAGATCAACTCCACGATCTTCAAGCTGAGTTGAAAAATCTCCCAATCCAAAGTCGATCAAGAAAAGTCTGTCATCAGCGCACAGGACATTGGAGATAGTCAGGTCGCCGTGCACTATCCCCCCTTTATGGATTAGAGCAACCATTCGTCCCATCAGGTTGCATTGTTTGCGTCTCGTCACTGACGAGACGGTGTACAGCTGCTCCTTCAATGTGGGTCCGTTCACGTAATCCATTATAAATGACGACGTTTCTGGATCGATGTGCTGGATTGCAGGAACAGGAACCCCAAGTTTCCTTGCCTCATGCATTAAGTTCGTCTCATGAACCGTCCTGGCCCGTCGGATCGCTACGTCCAACTGGGCTACTCGATAAGGCTTCGGGAGCCGGGTTTTTCTGACCGCCGTCGACCCACACCAGCTTTCTAGGTAGAGCTCGGCTTCCGCCCCTTTGTAAATTAGTTTAGGAAGCCTCTCTTCTCCAGACGATGTCAACGTCCTCCAACCTCCATCTTGGCCTAACGCTAGATTCGGCAATAGGTATCGTTACACCAGATCGTAACGCGAGGATGCCCGTCCATGCGATTTGGGGACCACAATCCCCAGTGTACGCCTGATTGACGACACGAGGCGTCGCGTCATGTAGCCCCGCAACATCTGAAAGCTTCTTCTGAAGCGTCTTGTTCGCTGCCACACCTCCGGTTAACAGCACCTCTCTCTTGCGAGTGTAAGCGAGACTTCGTTCCACGGCTTCAGCGAGCATAGAACATGAAACTTCTTGCATCGAATAACACACATCCTCAAGGGAGGCCCCATCCCTGAGTTTTGCGAGAGACGCCGTCAATAAGCCAGAGTACGAAACATCGTTTCCTTTCACCACGTAGGGAAGGGGTATGAAATTCTCAGATTTTGACGCCAGCTTCTCGATCTCACGTCCGGCAGGCGAGGGAAGATTGATCTCTCTCGCGAACATGTCGTACAGGTTTCCGAGAGTAATATCCTCCGTCTCACCGAAAATGCGCCATCTCCCACCAGAGAAAGCCGCTGATCGCCGTATGCCCTCCTGAGATCAACACTACAAGAGGATCAGTTGCCCCAGTTGTGAGCGTAGCGATCTCAATATGCCCGATGGCATGATTGACGGGTATGAGAGGGATTTGAAAGAATGATGCGATTGACCTTGCGACCGTAGCCCCGACTCTTAGACACGGTCCCAGGCCTGGGCCTAACGCGATTGCAACTCCTGCAAGTTGAGAGGCTCTAACGTCAGCCTTACCAAGCGCATCTGAAACTACCTTTGCCGCCACCACGCTGTGGTGCTCTGCGGCTTCTCGAGGATGGATTCCTGTCCCGGGAGCCGAGATGTAAACGTCCCGAACGTCTGATAGAATCTGACCCTGATCATTGACAACGCTAGCTCCAAACGTGTGCGCAGTCGATTCTATCCCTAGGCAGTGCAATGAGATCGCGGCCCTGACTTGTTGGCGGCGTTTGAAAAGGTTAGTTAAAACACGCTAGAGCCTGATCTGCTATTACTTCGTTATATCGACCACGCAAAAGAGGTTGCTATCAGGATCCTCAAGTACAATAAAGTCTTCATCCGGTTCGTATTCCTGAGGGTGACGCGTAGCTCCTAGGTTAAGCAGCCGCTCAACTTCTCTCTTCTGGTCGTTCGTGTAGAGGTCGAAGTGTAGCCAATTTCTGCCCGTAAGTTTCTCCCCAGGTTGAACTTGATTCAAGGAAACATTCGTGTTTCTGCCTTCTGGGTCTCGAAGAATCACCCAGCCGCCCTGAACTGGCTTCGTCGTAGTGTAGTGAAGCGCCTCTTGCCAGAAAGCCAACATATTGTCGAAGTTAATGCAATTAATAACGACGGAGCCTATCTTCAATTGAGACTTGTCATTCATTTGCGTATCTTGTAACTCTCGGTTGCCCTGCGAGTATAAGTCATTCTCTATCCTGCAGATCTCTCACGCTTGCCAGAGGCCAAGAAAAAACGTAGGACCGGCAACTAAGGTCCGGAAACCAAGACGTTAAATTAAAATAAGCTGTAGCGCCGAGGGGAAGCGAATGGTGTCGTCCGTGAAAGGTGACCGGGAAATCGCACCGTAGCTCTCGTCTGCGAAGAATCCTCAGCTCCGAATCTTCTTACATTTTCATTAAACCATTCTGCGATGCCCTTGGCAGTTGATCAAACTTGGTAGCAAAGAGCAAGTATGTTGGCGAATTACCCAAGCAATACGACCACAAGGCAGTGGAGGCTGAAGTCAAAGACGTTTGGAACCGCGACCGGACCTATGAATTGGTAAAGAAGGTTAGACTGAGTGGAGATAAGTTCTATTTCCTTGACGGGCCTCCATTTCCGAGTTCCGACACACCGCACATTGGCACTTCATGGAACAAGGTTCTCAAGGATACCGTGATCCGATACAAACGGTCGCGTGGATTCAATGTTAGGGATCAACCCGGTTATGATTGCCACGGGCTTCCAATCGAATTAGCCATCGAACAGAAGTTTGGAGTTAAATCCAAGAAGGAAATCGAGAGCTTCGGCTTAGAACGATTCATTTCCGAGTGTAGAAGGTTCGCTGAAACAAACGCAGCCGCGATGACGAAGGCGTTCCAGGATCTCGGAATATGGATGGACTGGAACCAGCCTTACATGACGCACCTGGACTATTACATTGAATGCGACTGGTGGGGCCTAAAACAGGCGTGGTCAAAGGGGCTGTTCGAACACGGGCAGCGGGTCGTGCACTGGTGCCCACGATGTGAGACCGTACTTTCGGATTACGAAGTTGTTTTAGAATACAAGATGCTTCGTGACCCATCGATATACGTCAAATTCCCAGTAGTAGACAGACCGAACGAATACATACTGATTTGGACAACTACTCCATGGACGCTGCCATCGAACGTAGGAGTCATGGTGAACCCTGACTTCCAGTATGCTCGGGTCAAATCCGAAGGCGAGACCTACATATTTGCAAAGGAACGAATAGAGGCCGTTCAGAAGGAGACCGGTCGATCATTCGAACTCTTGGACGCATTTCCGGGCAGCAAACTTGAAGGACTCAAGTACAGAGGCCCACTAGAGACTCTCGTGCCCGCCCAACTCAACTTGCAGAACGGGCACCGCGTTGTCCTGAGCAAAGAATACGTCACTTTGACGGAAGGAACCGGATGCGTTCATTCAGCACCTGGGCACGGTGAAGAAGATTATGAGGTCGGCGTACGAAACAACTTACCCGTACTCATGCTTGTAGACGACCAAGGCAAATTCGTCCCCGAAGCAGGAAAGTACGCAGGAAAATCGGTAAGAGACGCCAACCCTGAAATCATCGACGACCTGAAGTCTCTTGGAGTACTACTCTTTGCAGGAGAAATCGAACACCGCAGTCCCGTCTGCTGGCGCTGCAAGACCCCACTCATAATTCGCGCAACAAAACAGTGGGTCATACACATCGCACAACTGAAGGATCAATTCATCAAGGAAGTAGATTCCACGCTTTGGATTCCGACATGGGCAGGAGCAAATCAATTCAAGAACTGGCTTCAGGGCCTGAAGGACTGGGTTATCTCGCGACAGCGCTATTGGGGCACCCCACTCCCCGTATGGAGTTGCACATCATGCGGAAAAGACAAGATTGTGGGTTCTAAGCAGGAACTTCTGGACAACGCGGTTTCCAAAGTCGACCTGCCAACGCTACATAGACCGTGGGTTGACATGGTTAAGTTACGGTGCGACTGCGGCGGAGAAATGACTCGTGTACCGGACGTGATCGACGTATGGTTCGAATCTGGAGGTGCGTCGCTGGCGTGCCTAGGTCACCCTACCAATGTAAAGGAAACGAAATTTTGGTGGCCCGCAGACTTCATAGTCGAGGGACGCGACCAGATAACTGCATGGTTCTTTGGATTATTGAGACATGGAATCGTGACGATGGGCAAGTGCCCCTACAAGACCGTCCTGATGCATGGCTTCGCACTTGACGCCCAGGGCCGTGAGATGCACAAGTCGCTAGGGAATTTCGTATCGGCTAAGGAGGTCGTGGAGAAGTTCGGACGGGACGCATTCCGGTACTATGTGCTACAAACGACGCTTTGGGAAGACCTACAGTTCTCGTGGGACGCAGTTCGCCAACACCAAGGCGACCTGAGCACCATATGGAACACGTTTGTCTTCGCAAGCACCTACATGAGTCTGGATAAGTTTTCGCCCGCGGAGCTATCTTTGAAGCGCGTGCAAAGGAGTCTGCGGCCGGAGGATCGGTGGCTGCTTAGTCGGACCCACCGCACCATCAAAGAAGTAACCTCGTTGATGGATGAATACAAGATTCATGAGGCGTTGCGTAAGCTGAAAGCGTTTCTCGTCGAGGACCTAAGCCATACCTACATCCGATATGTTAGACGTCGGACCTGGGTAGAGAAGCGAACACGAGATAAACAGGTCGCATATGCGACGCTTTATTCAGCCCTCGAATCTGCCCTCATCATGCTTACGCCAATCATTCCCTTTCTCACAGAATCGATCTACCAACACATGTTTCGGAACGCGGAATCAAAGAACCCAGAGACGGTGCACCTCCTCGCGTGGCCCAAATATGATGCAAAGTGGATAGTTGACTCCCTGGAGGAAGAAATGAAAGCAGCCCAGAACGTGATCTCTACCGTAGCGGTAGTGAGAATGGGCAAGGGCTTGAAACAAAGGCAACCCGTTCCGCAGGTTTGCGTGACCAGCGAATCTAAGACTGTTGGAACCGCACTGAAGACGTATGAAGACTTATTGTGTGATCAAGCGAATACTCGACGCCTTAAACTGGTTTCAAAAGAGTCACTCTCAAAGCTCACCGATTCAAATCGATACGCAAAGACAGACTTCTCAGACGGCACCGTTCTAGTCGACCTCAAGTTGTCAAAGAGTGAGGTTGCCGAGGGATTGGCTCGAGATGCTGTCCGAAGAATGCAACAGATGCGGAAGGAGATGGATCTGAAGGTGGATTCATTCGTCCACGCCTACGTTGTGGCGCCTTCAAAGAAGGAGGCGAGCCTACTCAAAATGAAGAGGAGTTACATTGCAGGCGAAGTTCGGGCGAAACAACTCAAAATAACGACAGGCGAAGTTACGGTGCGCCAGCCCTACTACACTAAGAGATGGCAGATTGACGGGACTGACTTTCGAATTCGGACTTTGTGAAACGTCTAAACTAAAACGAAAACCTGCTACATAATCCTACGTGCTCTAGAGAGGGACTTCGATAAAGAGACGCTCTAGCAGCTCCTTGTACCTATTTCTGATGGTAACCTCGGTAACATTGGCTATTTCTGCAATTTCACGCTGAGTTTTCCTCTCGTTCGTTAGAACAGTTGCGATGTAAGTTGCTGCGGCGGCGATCCCAGTTGGACCCCTTCCGCTTGTCAGCTTCATCTCTTTCGCAATCTCCAGAATCTTGATGGCGAGGGCTTCCGCTTTTCCTGAGATGACAAGCTTGTTACTGAACCGCGCAGCGTAATTCCTGCTGGTCGAGGGGGGTACGAATGCCTCTAACTCTCGCACCATGAATCTGTAGCTTCGACCCACATCCTTCTTGTTCAAACTTGAGGAGGACGCGATCTCATCCAGCGTTCGTGGGACACCGCATTGTCTGCAACTCATGTAGATCGCAGCGGCCGTGACGTTATGAATCGATCTTCCACGAATGAGGCGTTTCTTTATGGCACGCCGATAAATCACAGAAGCGGTTTCAAGGATATTCTTCGGAACGTTGAGAGCAGAAGCGAGTTTGCTCAGTTCTGCCAGTGCGACTGCAAGGTTTCGCTCTGTTGCATCAGAGACTCGAACTCTACTCTGCCACTTGCGAAGCTTGTACAAGTCGAGCCTTTGGGTTGCGGTTGCGCGTTTTCCAAGAACACGCCTGTCACGCCAGTCGATAATAGTTGAGAGACCCTTGTCGTGGATAGTGTAAGTGATTGGAGCGCCAACCGCGAGTTCGGCTTTTCTTTTGGTCGTCGTCGAAGGCTCGCCATTCTGGCCTTGTGTCAGCCAATTTCTCGTCGATCACGCATCCGCACGCCATGCAAACAATCTCTGCGGCCTCGTAGTCACGCATCAGCTTTGGCCCGCCGCATTCCGGGCAAACCCGGATCTTAGGAGCGGCTTGCAGCGATTCCCCTAATTCACCATCGGGTTCTTCCGACACTATCTCAACTACTCTAAACTAAACTAATCGAGCGAGTATACGATGCGGTGGACGAATTTTGCTGGCGAAGAACTTGCGGGCCTAATGGACACGTAAGGAGCAGACACTGGTCCGAAAAAGTCTTGCACTTTTCCAATTTCCTTAAGCTTACTATCACAAGTTCGCGTTCCAAGTTTAACGAAGCGGGCTTCTTCGCATTTTACTATGAGGCTGCGGCTCTTCGACAAGTGAAGAATTTTGCCCAGCCTCTTCAAATTGCCTTCGTCACTCCCGCCGTGGACCCCCGACAAGCCCGCAGCATATTTAAACGTAGATATCTGTCGAAACCTTTCAACCTTGCCTAGAATTCTTACAACGAAAGTGTGACATGACAATTGTCATAATTTTCGTGAATAACGCTGGCCGCAAAGAAGCATCAGTGTTCATGCCACGGCACGCGGAGAAATTGACAATTAACTCATACAATAATCGGACAATTGTGGATATGGATTATGGAACCCATGGACCCCTGAACGTTTTTTACGAGGCGAGGGGACGTAGATTTCAAACGGTAGCTAAGATCCGATGATAAAGGGCGTCGTCCTAACAAATTTCATGTCCTACGAAAATTCCTATGTCCCACTAGAACCGGGACTCAACTTAATTTGCGGACCCAACGGCGCAGGCAAATCATCGATCCTACTCGCAATCTCAGTAGTCCTAGGACAGGCGTACACGGAAAGGTCGAAGCGACTAAGCGACCTCATAAAATGGGGAACAGATGAAGCCAGAGTCACCTTAATTCTCGACAACAGCGGCGAGAAGAGACCCTTTCCAAACTACCACACCGACCTCGTTACAGTTACCAGAGTAATCAAGGCCAACGGCACCTACTACTACCTCCTCCAAAACAAACCCGTAGCGAAATCCGCAGTCACCGACGTTCTGCAGTCCAGAGGTCTAAACCCAGACAACATCCTGGTCATCATGCATCAATTCATGGTCGGCCGATTCGCCGCAGTAAGTCCCACAAGATAAATTGAAAATGCTTGAAGAAGCAGTGGGATTCCAAACATACCGTGAAGAAGTACAAGACGAGAAAGCGCTTGGAAAACGTAATGAGCGAAGAACAGTCGCTCGTGCAGGTCCTCGAATCGACGAAGGAAACGCACGACTTTTGGAAGCGTGAATATGACCGCTACCTCCAGAAGAGGCAACTTGAGACTAAGCTCAATGCGTTGAAACAGGAGTTGCTGTGGAGCAGAATACAGAAGAAAAAGGACTCTTTGGCACACATTGAAGAAAGGATAGAGTCCAAAACAAGAGCCCTGCAATCGATTGATAACAAAATCCAGGAATTGGCAGACTCCAAGAAGAAACGCCAAGCAAAGTATGACGAGCTCAACCTCGGCCGAATGGGATTAGAAGATCAACGTGTCGAACTTGTCAAGCAGATAACGACCCAAGAACTCAACATCGAGTGGGCCACTAATCTGCTCAGCCACTTCCACTCCATAGAAACTTCCTCAGAACCAACCTTGCCACCGGCACTCCAAGACCTAAACAAATTGAAGCTTTCTTGGAAAGATACCGCTGAAGAAGCTCAGAAGAAACTTGAAAGAGAGAAGGAAAAGGCCTCAGCCCTAGGCGACAAAATCGTCGATACGAGCGGCCGTCTAGAAGACGCCCTCACCCGCCTCATAGATACTAACGTTGAGCACGAAGTTTCCGGGTTCAAGAGAAAACTCCTGATGGAGGATGTGGCCGACCTACAAGCACAGATTCGCCTTGCCAAGGAAGAATTAGACCCAATGATTGCTTCTGCCGAGAAAGTAGGAGCACAGACCGGGTCACCCAGGAAAATCTTCGATATCATGCTCGAAATCGGCGCCGTGGAGGAGCAGATGAAACCCTTGGCTGCACTCTCCGAGGACGTCGAGCGCATGTACTCATCATACGCAAAGGTCTACGAAGATTTGAAACTCAAAGCTGACCAAGTCGCCGTTAGCCGGCAAGAGGTGCTCTCCGAACTCGATAAGCGGTTGTCAAGATGGCGTGAAGTATTGGCAAACTTCTTGGAACAGTTGACTGGTCGGTACGCTGAGATTCTCAGAACGGTCAGTGCAACCGGCTCGATCCGACTCATATCTTCAAGGGATATCGAAAAATGCGGACTGGAGATACTGGTGGGGTACAAGGGAAACAAACCCACCGCCCTTGACGCGTTTACCCAGAGCGGAGGAGAACGCAGCATTGCCATGATGGCATTCCTACTCGCATTGCAGCAGCACATAACGTCCCCGTTCAGGGCTATTGATGAGTTCGATGTTCACATGGATCCGAAGAACCGTGAATCAGTTACGCAGCTCATTATGACCAATGCAGCAGCTATGGTTGAAGGTCAGTACGTGGCTATTACTCCTGGACAGGTGAACGTAACCGACAAGAGCCACGTGATCGTTGTCCAGAATGTGGGCGGTTCCTCGGTAGTTAGTGAGTTGAAGTAGAATTGACTGAGAAGCCGAAAGCGAAGAGCGGACGTCAAGTACTGGCCTCAGGAAGAAAGGAATTGAAGGAAGTCATCCAAACCTGTGACGCCATCGAGCGAAGGAAATTCAACCCATTCTTCCTCGATGTCAAGCTAGGCGTTGATACGCTACGCCAATACTTTCCGCACTGGGAAGGGTTTGAAGACCACTGCCTCGACGCCCACGCCCTGAACCGACTCTCGGAAGTCGTCAGGCTGCAAAATACCCAGCTAAAGTTTCAATCAAGCGCCCTCTACGCCGAGCCCGAGTTTGTCGCAAAGAAGTTCCAAAGAATGAGCGAGAAGAGACTCGCCGAAGTGTTCCTCCAGAGTTGGCATCCAATCGCTGAATTGGAACAACTTACGAACGAAACAGTCTCTGCCGGCCTTGACTACTGGAACCTCCTCCTACCCATCCAAGAGAGGTGGAAGCGCCGAGCATACCAGCGAGGAAAGAACCCAGAAAGCGCCGATTCCGGAATTTTGACAGGGCTTGGATTCCACGATGAGGAATTCGGCAAACAACTGACGGGATTATGGAACGAACTGCGACAAATTCACGGCACCGACCAGAAACCGGTGGACTACTGGCGGTTTGTCAAGGGGCCGAACCATCAGAAAACAGTGCAGCGCGCCTATTTTGTGAGTTTCCTAGTCACTTACGGTTACGCCCAATTACAACTTGAAGGCGATCAAATCACATTGATACCCACCGAAAAGCCCTCAGAGAAACCACTCGAAGGCGGGACCAGTTTCCCCATACCGATCCCCAAAGAGGCATAACCTCATGGAACAAGCCGAAACAAAGAGCTTCTATTCGGACAAATTGAAGCGGGCCATTCACCTACTAGTTTTCCGCCGCGGAAAGATGCCCGGCGCGAGAGAGTGGGAGCTGAAAGAAAAAGTTGGCAAGAACTATGAGCAGGTGCTGGAGCAGCTCAATCAGATGCTGTCGGAACTTGATTTAGAGGTGAAGAAGGTTACGGAGCCGTCCAGTGGGCAGATGACTGAAGAAGGCACGCCGATTCCAATGGACGAGGCTAGGTATCATGTGGCCCTGAAAGGTTCGCTTGGGTTGAAGGAGGCTAAGATGATTGGGTGGCGGATTGATAACCTGGCCGCGCTCAGCGGCGCAATAGCATACCTAGTCGCAAAGCAAGGTAAGGCCCCACGGGACGACGTGGAGAAAGTGATCGCGCTGAAGTATGGGCGTTGGAAGGCAGCGACATTGGTAGACATCTTTCTCAGGACTGGCTACCTTGATGAAGACGATGCTGGCGTCATGGCTCTCGGTTGGAGAACCAAGTCAGAAGTGAACCTTCCCGCTTTGATGACGAAAATGACTGAAGGGAAGGTTTAGTCGGCCGCGGCTTCCGTGCTCGACGCCTGTTTGAGAAAGTCGTTCGGATATTTCTTCTTAGAAACGAAACCCTTCACATTCCCACGCTTAACGTGCCCTGCCAACGCCAACAGTTGTTCTCGTTGTGCATAATGATCATGGACCTTGCTTCGCCCCAAAACAGTTAGAACTTGCCCGAGAAAGAATGTCGGTAGCCGTTGCTTGTTGCACATCGGACAGGTGCAAGTAAGACGCGGCCCGTACTCGTGAGTCCATTCTTTCCGTTTGAAGACGCCCCAGTTTGTGGAGTCAAACATGTTGATCTTATCTTTGGTAAGTGGAACGGGGGGTGGCGGGACAACCCATCTATTGAAACTGTCAACTCCGAAGAATGGAAGCATCATACCCTCGGAGCATCGGAGATATGCTCTAGCGAATCGAATCTTAGGGGGAATCTGGAACGCGTGAACCCAAAGTTCAGGGTCTTTCTTTTTGGCCTCTTCCAGTGAACGGAGCGCCTGATAATAGAATCCTCCCCTCATATCGAACCCAAGGGCTTTGACTCCTCTCTTCAGTAACGGTTTCAGGCTCTTCTCGAAATCATCCGATGTCGCCGCGGGCGCGAGCACCGGCATTAGCGGCTTATCCAAACCTCTGTTATCCACCCATCTCTGAGCGAATTTGTACAGCGCTAGAAAGTCGGTTGGAGATACCCCTGGACTCTGTTGGACCGTGATGACATCCATGTCAGCAAAGTACTGGAGGTCGAGGACGGTTCGCAGATCCGCCGTCTCTGTAAGAGCAGCTTCTCCTTTCAGGACCAGAAACAACATGCTGAGCGCGTCTTCGTGAGCGCTCGTTTCACGAGCTAAGCGCCTGGAGAACTCCTTCAGAAATTCCTCTTCTTTCAGAATCCGCTTCAAGGTCTCAGGGTAGATCAGTTTACCCGCAACAATAATCTCGGTTGGAAATTCCTGCTTTAACCCTACCAGCCTTGTTGCGTTCAATTCGGTTGTTGTGGCAAACTTGTTCGGGAGACTTACCTTAGCATTTGCATAGTTTAGGAGCCCACTGGTCGTTCCCGTTTCTTCGTCGCTTTCAATGTTTTTCTTGACAAGGTCTGGCATGGATGGCCCCCACTTGGATGTGGTAGTTCACGATGGGTCCTAGATTAAAACTCAGGTATGCCGGGAAGGAGGTTCTAATTCTTGACAGTTATTTCTATCACGAGCTTCTCTGGTTGTGAAGCGATCTTCATTGAAGTAATCGCGTAATCGTCTTGCATTCTGAGCATTCGATTCATGATTCTTATTTTGTCCCCGGGAATCGGTTGAACCTTGAGCTCCTCCGTTTCGGTTATGCAACTCGAACAGATCCAGTAGCTTTTCTTGAGCAGAGTTCCTTCCTGCTCGGGATTGTCTTCATATCTTACTTTATGACAGATTTGTTCGCTAATCGCCTTGCATTTTTGGCAGTAGCGTCTTTCCGAAATCTGAATGTGTTTGCCGCTATTGGTGATCACAGTGAGTCGTACAACATTTCGAAACGTTTCGCATTTAGGTTAGAGAGTCGGAAGAAAGTGTCAGGCTAGCGGCTAAGTGTTCCCGAGGTCTGAAATGCTTAATAGGTCGCCGTCTATGGGTACGCGGATTCTTGAATTCTGAAGGGATTTGTTTTGGGCGAAGAAGTTGAGCTGCCACCACAAGTCCAAGAACAACTAGTGCGGTTGCAGCAACTCCAACAAACACTGCAATCCGTTTCATCCCAGAAACAACAATTGGAACTTGAGCTCAATGAAACGGACAAGGCGTTAGCGGAACTTGAGAAGTCGACTGATGAGACACCGGTTTACAAGAGCGTTGGCAGCATCCTAGTCAAGTCCAACCGCCAAACCCTATTGACAGAGTTGAAAGAAAGGAAGGAACTGCTTACAACACGAGTTACGGTATTGGGCAAACAGGAAGACCGAACGAAAGAACGTCTGAAGGAAGTTCAAGAGAAACTTCAAGAACGACTCCAAGGACCAAGAACCCCAAGCCAAAAGCAGTAAAATGGCCCCTGCTTGGCGATACGCCACCTCGGCAACGTAGGGATTGAAAATTGACGATTGAGTTAACAAGACCACCCACAGACGAGGAAATTGAACAAATGTGCCTCGCGGCCGAGGATGCGGCTCGAAGACATTTGATGTCCAAGATTCCTTTGAAGCGTCTTAGTGACCTGGATGTTATGGTTGAAGCGGTTGGTGGCAAACCCTTGGTTCTCTCGGTCGACGTTGCAATTGAGTTGGCAAGCGGAAACGAGGATGTCGACCCATTGGTCGATGATGCTACCGATTTGGCGTTCTCCGCGGCGGAAGCCAAAGCGAGGGAGCTCAAACTATGCCTGGATACGCCCGCCTAGTCAGGCTCCTAAAGAGCGCTGATTCAGTACTCATACTTGGGCATCAAAACGCTGACCCAGACGCTGTTTGTTCCGCCTACGCCTTCTCTCTTCTCGCTAAGCGGATCAACAGAAAACTCACGTTAAGCTTCGCTTCCCCAGATGGCGTGAGTAAATTATCGAAGCAGATTCTCCAAACGGTTGCATTACAGGTAGTAGAGAATCCAGACCCGGCGAATGCAGACCTCATTGTGACTGTGGACACTAACACATTGCAGCAACTGGGAGACTTGAAAGGCCCAGTTGTCGACTCCCGGAAGCCATTGGTTATGATCGACCACCACGCACCGCACCCAGAAAATGCCAAAACAGCAACATTCGTCATTTGCGACGACAAGGCCACGTCGACGTGTGAAATGATCCTCGACATGCACACCAAGCTGCACATACCTCTGAGCCGAATTGCTAGCCAAGCACTCTTGATCGGATTGATTGTTGAAACCGGCCATCTAACAATCGCTACACGCCGCACGTTCGACTCCGCATGTTCCCTCGTCAAAGCTGGGGCAGATCCGGAAATGGCCTTGACAGTTACCCGTTCTTCAATGGACGAGTCTGAACGGATTGCTCGGTTGAAGTCTGCGCAACGGTTGAGGATGGAGCGCGTCGGCAAGTGGGTCGTAGCTCTGACAGAGGTGGGATCCTACCATGCCTCCGCGGCGCGAGCTCTCATTGCTTTGGGGGCTCATGTGGGGGTAGTTGCGGGCAAGAGAAACGATGAGTTAACTGTTAGTTTCCGTTCAACGCGAGATTTCGCGGCTGAGACTGGATTTCATCTTGGAAGAGATTTAGCGAACCCGGTTGGGGTAAGGATGGGTGGGATGGGGGGCGGACACGCAACTGCGGCTGGAGCGAATGTGTCTGGGGATGTTAACCAGGCGTTCAAGCTGGTCTTGACCATCCTCAGAGATTTCTTAGTCGTTCAAACAAAGGCTATTACTCCGCCTTCGGCTAATGCGCAGGCTCCACCTCAGAATGGAGTAATTACTCAAGAATGAGAAGGAAGACCTGCAGAGGCATGTACGGTGGCTGCAATCTCAGCGCGGAATCTCTCATTCAAGTACGCTGGCGCTGAAAAGCCGTCGATGGAAAATGTCTCGCTCTCCATAGAGAGAGGCGAGTTCGTAATTCTGACCGGACCAAGTGGTTGCGGCAAAACGACACTATGCAGGTGCCTCAACGGGCTCATTCCCAACTTCTACTCAGGCGACCTTACAGGCGATTTAGAGGTTGATGGGCTTAACGTAACCGGGAGAACAACCGCTGAACTAGCATCACATGTCGGTTTTGTTTTCCAAAACCCCGAGAATCAACTCTTCTCATTATCAGTTGAGAGAGACGTTGGTTTCGGGCTGGAGAACATGGGCGTTCCAAGAGAGGAGGCGATCGAAAGGGTTCAATGGGCAATGCGAGCTACGGGCATCTTTGACCTACGTAGCAAAGCGCCCTACGAACTGTCAGGTGGACAACAACAGCGCGCGGCTATCGCAGGCATCCTTGCAATGCGGCCGAAGATCCTAGTACTCGATGAACCTACCTCCTTCCTCGACCCAAAATCCGCGGAAGAGATAGTCGCCGCAATAGCAAAACTAAGCCATGACATTGGGCTAACCACCCTACTCGTCGAACACCGATTGGACATTGTTTCACGATATGCCAACCGAGTAATCGTCATGGACGCCGGCAAAGTGGAACTAGACGGGTCACCGAGCGACGTGTATAATGACCGAGCAAGATTGATCGGAGTTGGACTTCCGCGGGTTACGATGCTATTCCATCTCCTACGCACCGAAGGACTCGCTGTGGGCAATCCAATCACCGTGGAACAGGCTTCAGACGACCTTAGAAGGCTCTTAACCAAATGATCTCCATCCAAAACGTCACCTTCCACTACCCAGACGGACCCGACGTACTTCAAGGAGCAAGTCTCGAAATTCACGATGGCGAGTTCGTTGCTATAATGGGTGAAAATGGAGCCGGCAAGACAACACTAGTAAAAATGTTCAACGGCCTACTCAAGCCCGATACCGGAACTATAACGGTCGACGGAATCGACACGAACAAGAAATCCGTGGCCCAACTTTCGCGAGACGTTGGCCTAATTTTTCAGAACCCTGACAATCAACTATTCGCTGAAACCGTGGCCCAGGAGTTAGCGTTTTCTCTCAGAAACTTCGGCTTCAGCGAGGATGTCATTGAAAGGCGAGTAACCTCCATTCTAAACACCTTGGATTTAGAACGCTACGAGAAATCCTCGCCTTTCGTCTTGAGCGGTGGAGAACGAAAACGCGTAGCGCTAGCCGCAATCCTCGTCTGGGATCCAAAACACGTGATAATGGACGAACCGACGATCGGCCAGGATTACCTCCAGAAGGACCGACTAAGGAACTTCATCATGCAACTGGTTTCTCAAGGAAAGACAGTCGTAATTGTCACGCATGATGTAGAGTTCGTAGCTGAATGTAAGCCACGAGTCGTGTTACTATCCCATGGGAAGGTCATCGGCGACGGATCAGCAACTACAATCCTCACCAACTCTTCTCTAGTCCAGCAAGCGTCACTGGTACTCCCACAGATCTCAACCCTCATGAAGAACCTAACCGACCTCGGTGCCCCCTCAGAAATCATCGACGCATACGCCGCCAGAGACTTCGTAGTCGCACGAATGGGCGGAAAGGGAAGCAACACGACTCCTCAAGGGTTGGTTTGATTGTCACTTAAGTTCGTTCAAGGGTTCAAGTTCACAAAACTCGATACGCCGATGCATAGGCTTGACCCACGAAGTAAGTTCGTTCTGATGCTTGGATTCTTCGTTTCGGCGTTGATGTTTACAAACATCTTTGCCCTTCTCATTGTCTTTCTTTTGCAGGTTCCCATAGTTTTGGTCGCGAAGACTGTGAAGCGTTGGTTGCAGTCAATGCGCGGCGTACTCATCTATGGGGGTTTCATTTTCATCATGAACATCATATTCGGTACTGCGCTGGTACAAGCGATTGCGTTTTCGATCCGTTTCCTAGCGGTCGTCTCAGCTTTTTCTCTGTTCTTCATGACAACCTCAGCAGATGACCTGGGCCTGGCGCTTGAACAGATCCACGCCCCATACTCGATCGCGTTCACGTTCACGACCGCGGTTAGGCTCGTGCCAACAATGGCGATAGACGCTCAAACGGTTGTCGACGCCCAACGCTCACGCAGGCCTAGAGTTGGACAAGGGAAACTTCCTGAAACGCATACGCAACTATGTCCCAATCCTGATCCCGCTCATAATCTCAGCCATTCGAAGGAGCGTTGAGCTCGCCGAGGCATTGGAGGCGCGTGCCTTTGGGGCTACAGAGAAGCGGACGAGTATTGTGACACTGAAGATGCGCCTTGCGGATTACTTAGTGATCGTGGCAACATTCCTTGGCCTAGGATTTGCGGTTTACGTCTACCTTCACGTGCCGCTGCCTAACCCTATAATCCCGATTCAACTGCCACGAATTAGTTGGCCGACTCTTCTTACAAGTCGGATTGATCAAATCTAGCGAAGATAGCCACTAGAGGATTAAGTGTTTAAATCAGAGCCGACCGGCATAACTTCTCATGCGGCTGACGAATTCCGTAGTTGCGTCCCTGCTAATCTTTGCCGTTGCTGGCAGCTTTGTTTCACCCCAGGTGTCGGCCCAAACATACCCAACTTATTCGTTCTCGCTTAGTGGAACATCGATCGTCTCATGCTGGTATTGGGGGGTTATGTTCAATGCTGCTGAAGGGCAGCGGTTCAGCGTTAAGTGGAGCGAGACAGGTGGCGCTCCCACTTCACTCGACCTGTACATCGTCGCTCCCTCATCGATAAGTCAACATTGGTTGTGCGACACTGGTCCGGTTGATTTCTATTACAATTCAGGTGCATTCGGATCAGCGAATTGGGCTGCGCCATCTGCAGGGGAAATACGTCGTATTGCTCGTGAACAACAACTATGGCTCTGTTTCGGGCACGCTATCGATAGTGGCGGTAAATGCGACAGTGACAGCGACCTCAATTGGCTATGGGATGGCGCGGCAACCGCCCCTGTGCCTAGGCAAACGATTGTTCGCCTAGTGCTAACCGTTAGTCTAACCCGGCGAGGGACAATTGGAAGTGCATAGTGGCCGTGGCTGGTTGGCTTCCTATTCGTACACGTCGTCCGTTAGCACAGATGACTTTAGTTAGGTACCTAGCGCCAAGAATCGAGGTACCGTGACTGTTCCTGGCTTAGGCTGTCAATTTCCATATCGTGGCTTTCAAGCCAGAGCTTCGCTACTGATTTGTCTATGGCGGCTGGTACTCCGTAGACTTTTGCTTCCAGCTTTCCTTTATTTTTCAGGAGGTATTCCACGCAGAGGGCTTGGTTTGCGAATGTCATGTCCATAACCTCAGCGGGGTGACCGTCAGCCGCAGCGAGGTTGACTAATCTGCCTTCGGCCAGCAGGTAGAGTCGTCGTCCGTCGTTCATTTTGAACTCCTCCACATTCAGTCGTGCAGTCCGAACGGACGCTGCTTGCTCCCGGAGAGCCTGAACATCGACCTCGACGTCGAAGTGGCCGGAGTTTGCTAAGATCACGCCGTCTTTCATTGCCCCAAAGTGTTCTGAGGTTATGATTTGGTTGCAGCCGGTGGCAGTGATGAATATGTCTCCCACCTTTGCCGCTTCCTTCATCGGCATTACCGAGTATCCCTCCATTACAGCCTCCAAGGCTCTTATCGGGTCGACTTCGGTGACTACGACCTTTGCCCCAAGCCCTTTGGCCCTTAGGGCTATGCCGCGGCCTACCCATCCGAAGCCTCCGACTACTAACCGTCTTGCCGGCGATCAGCATGTTCGTCGCACGCATCACGCCTTCCAACGCCGATTGGCCTGTCCCATGTTGGCTGTCGAATAGGAACTTGGTGTAAGCATCATTCACTGCAATGACGGGATATTTCAAGGAACCATCCTTCTCCATAGCTCTGTAACGATGCACGCCGGTTGTTGTTTCTTCGCAAGCCCCGATCATATCGGAAAGCAACGCTTTCTGCTCTGTGTGGATAGTGACGGAGAGCTCTCCTCCATCATCGATAACCACTCGAGGCTTATGTCCCAGAACGTCGAAGTAGATTCTCATGATGCTCCTCCGCAGTTACACCCCGCCAAGCGTACACGTTGGCCCCCGACTTCGCCAGCGCCGCTGCCACATCGTCCTGTGTTGACAGTGGATTGCTACCAGTTATCGCGATAACAGCGCCGCCCGCCTGCAAGGCCTCCCCTAAAACGGCGGTCTTCATCTCGAGATGCATACACATCCCGATCGAAAGCCCGCGAAAAGGTTGCTCTTTCTCGAATCGCTTCTGAATTTCTCCCAGTACGGGCATGTGGGCGGCGGGCCCATTCAATCTTCAACTCACCCTGAGCGGCGAGAGATGGATCCTTGACTTTACTCAATAGAACAACTTCCTTCCTCGTGATTACTTAGCTTTACGCAATCAAGCGCATCGTTTGGCTTTTAACTTGACTCGCAACACTAGACTCGAAGTCCCTTGCCGTCTATTTTGATCAAGAATTGTTCGTGGCTCGTAACACAAAACCAAAGCCGTGACGTGCTCCGTGATTACTCTGTGCTCATTCGCGATGGTAAGATCGAGGAGATCGGGAAAGGGCTATGCGGCCCGGCTGATATGGAACTAAACGGGGACGGCAAGATCGTTCTTCCAGGTTTGATCAATACACACACGCACCTCTCAATGGTATTGTTCCGAGGCTATGCAGATGATATGCAGTTACAGGATTGGTTGCAGAAGAAGATCTGGCCGCTCGAGGCAAGGTTGACCGGGGAGGCATGTTACCAAGGTGCCCTTCTCGGCTGTGCGGAGATGATTATGTCTGGCACGACCACGTTCATGGACATGTATTTTCACCTCGAAGATGTTGCGAAGGCCGTGGACGAGTCTGGGCTCCGGGCTTTCCTCTCTTACGGAATCATAGACCTGTTCGACCCGGCTAAGGCGAAGGCTGAACAGGAAAAAAGCCGACAACTATTCGAGTTCTTCCATAACCTCGGAAGTTCAAGAATACGGTTTGCGTTGGGCCCTCATGCGCCATACACTTGTTCGGCTGAGACTTTGCTTTGGGCGAGAGATTTTGCGGAGAAGAACGGGCTGATTTTTCACATTCACATCGCCGAGACTCGCAAGGAGCAAGCAGACTCACAGCAACATCAAGGAGCACGCGTGGTCGAGTACTTGGACAAGATAGGTGCGCTTTGCAATAGAATGCTTGGGGCACACTGTGTTTGGTTAACGAAGAGCGAGGTCGCTCTTCTAGCGAAAGCCGGTGTGAGCGTGGCCCATTGCCCAGTATCCAATATGAAGCTTGCGAGCGGTGGCGTTGCGCCCCTTCCAGAGATGTTTGACGCGGGAATCGCAGTCGGCTTAGGAACCGACGGGGCGGCAAGCAATAATTCTCTAGATATGTTCGAGACGATGAAGGTCTGCGCTCTACTGCATAAGGCGCATCGATGGGACCCAACGGTACTGAATGCTCAGAAGGTATTGGACCTGGCTACGATTGGCGGTGCGAGAGCTCTTGGGATTGAAGATGAAGTGGGAGCATCGAGGCTGGGAAAGAAAGCGGACATTATCCTCCTAGATGGGAAGATGCCGAACTTGAACCCTGTTCATGGAAAGGAGACAATAGTATCCGACCTCGTATATTCAGCCTCGGCGGCTAACGTCAACACAACCATCGTGGATGGTAAGGTTCTGATGCAGAACAGGCAGCTCCGGACGATGAATCTAGAACAGATAGTTCAGCACGCAGGCGAGATTACGAGCAAATTGATCCATCCTTGACTCGCTCCACGTCAAACTAACAGAACTTGCTCAAGCTCCAAATAGCCTGATTCACCGGCCCAATGGCGCATTGACTTTGTTACTGAAAGGCGCCTGTTGAATACCGGCCCTGCGAGAGTGAACGTTTCAGCCTCGCCGCCTTCGAACGCCACGCTCAGGCCATACTTCCTTCTGAGTTCTAGAAGTTCCTTCAGCTCCTTTGAGCCCAGCGACTTGCCAAGCCATTTCTCGTCGAGGCCAAGAGCGCTGCAGGCTGTGACGATGATTTCGAATCCCGCTTCAATTTCATCCCGTACCAGTTGCTCCTCATTCTTGTGCCATAACGGCGCAAAGCTCCTTAAGCCGAGTTTTTCGCACAAATTATCGAGCCGCGTCCGTTGATATTCGCTGGCGATAGCCCCTGATACAATAGCCTCAATCCCTACCGATTTCTTTAGCCCCTCTAACTCGGCGGCGAGATCTTCAAGCTCCTCCTCCTTTACACCCGCAGTCGGGACATGTGCCTGCGGTATGCCGATTGCCTCCGCCTGCAGGCTGGTCCACTTTAGCGCTGGGTAGTGGAACATCCACGAATCCTTAGCTTCGGGGAAGACCGTGACTAGACGTTCGACGTCCCAGCCTTGCATTTGAGCGTACCAGAGGGCGTATGTGCTATCTTTTCCGCCACTGAAAAGTGAAGCTACCTTCATGATCAATCCTCAGAAATCTGCGGGAGATTTGAACCTGAATTGATCTTGATAGAGTTTTGTTAATCGTTGTTGCGTATCCGCATCCTCGGGCCGTTTATCTTCACGGAACCGTGTGATTCTGGCGAAGCGTAAAGCGAAGCCTGATTTGTAGTGAGGGCTGTGTTGGATCTCATTAAACGTAACTTCCACTACGATCGCTGGTTTCACGTAAACTGTGTAGTCGGTCTCTTTCGTCTTGAGCTCGAGCAATTTGGGAGTGATTTCCGTAAACTCTTGATCGGTGAGGCCCTTGAATGTCTTTCCGACCAATAGGAACTCTCCTGACGTGTTGTCTCTAACTGCGAGGTGATAGTTGCTTAACCAGCCCTTTCTCCTACCTGAACCCCAATCCGCCGCCACTATTACAACATCTAGGGTTTCGGCTAGTTTGATCTTGAACCATTTCTTCCCACGAACGCCAGGCGTGTAGGTGCTTTTCAAATCCTTCGCCATGAGCCCTTCATGGCCAGCCTGGATGGAAGCCTGCAACAACTTCTCTGCTTCGCCAGCGTCGCGGGTTACGATTCTTGCGGCGAGCAACTCGTTGTCAGTCAGCCCTCGGAGAATCTCCCATCTCTTTTCGTAAGGGACGTCGATCAGTAGTTCTCTATCTAAGTAGATTACGTCAAACAGGAATAGCCTGAGCGGTATGCTCCTGACCATGGCGTCAATTTCGTGAACCCGACGAAACCTTCTCATCAGATCCTGAAACGGAAGTGGTTTGCCTTCTCGGCCGATTGCTACGATTTCCCCTTCAACGAGGTATTCGGAACCTCGAACACGGTCGCGGGCAAGGCGGACTATGTCGGGGACGCTGGTCGTGACGTCGCTGAGTCTTCTACTGAATATCCTAACTTGGTCGGCTTTTCGGTGTATCTGGATTCTTGCTCCATCGTACTTGAACTCAAACGCCGAGATACCCCCATGTTCTTTGATTGCCTCCCCAACTCCCTCTGCCATTTCGGCAAGCATTGGTTTGATTGGCACAAAGAGCATCACTCCAACGCCTTCGATCGCCGCCCGTCCTTTGGTTAAGGCTAACTCCGCGACATTGGGTAAGCTCCCCAGCAGCATGTTTGCCCTTCTGACTTGCTCTGGGTTGATCGCCGTGGCTTTCGCAATGGCATCGAGGACTACTCCTTCGACAGCGCCGACTCTCATCTCACCGAACACTATCCGCATCAAGTAGTCGGCATCGCTTCGTGGGAGTCGGCTGAGAAGGGTGTTCATCAGCATCTCTTTACGCTGCCTTGACCCCGGCCCTGATGTGTTCGCGATCTTGTCGAAGGTTCGGTAAACTTCAAGGATCGTCACAGGAGACTGAATCAGGGCGGATTGACCTGTATTGCGGTGAACCTTCCATACGGTTTGCCCGCCGACCTCGAGAACTCTCTCATCCGATTCGGGAAAAGGCCGCCCTGTTACGAACGATACAGCCGGTGCGATTTCATTTGGGTCGAGCAATTTCAGGAAATCCACTAGGTAGCCGATTTTCTCGGTGCGTTTGGTAGTGGATTCGAGTTTGCGGCAGAGGTCAGCGAACTTAGAGAATGGGGTCGGCAACTAGACAGCTCCTGGGCGGTCCAGCCAACTTGTCAGACTAGATTTCTCTTGAGAATAGAACTCTCGCATCCTCTTAACTGCGAGATCGACGCGGTCTGATGAGAAACCACGATCCACGCAGAGGAACTGCCTGAGAGCGTCTTCTTTGAGTCCTTTGAATTTGAGGTCGTACTCGTCGGCTACCGTTGGGTTTAGGAATAGGGCGCGAATATTCCCGCGCTTCTATTGGTAGCTGGTCTCGATACTCAGGTGGCAGGTTTTCGAGAGTTCCATATTTCTTGATGAGTTTGAGCGCTGTCTTCGGTCCGACTCCCTTTATGCCATGATTGAAGTCGGTTCCAACTAGGATTGCTAGATCGATCAACTGTTCCCTCGAGACTTCAAGGGCTTTCAGGAGTTGTTCTAGCTCAATGAGTTCGGGGATAAGAGGTCTCGAGGTGCCTTTGCTGGGTAGAAATTCCTGCCCGGAGATCGTAACATATCGGACTAGTCGCGGCGCCCCGAATAGGACTGAGTCGTAGTCTCGACTGTTAGCAGCCCAGACATCTCCTTTTCTCGCCATATATGCCGCCTGAGCTTCCCCCTCCTCTGGAGCTTGCACGTGCGGAATTCCCAAAAGGGTGAGTACAGTCTTGGCGTCGTCTTGCATCGCTTTGTTAAGCGAATCCATCCTTACGGCTTTCTTCCACGCCGCCGAGTAATCATGCCGCTTTACGGCGTCTTCCCATTCCCTGCGAGCCTTATCCCTATACTCACGTCTGGCCTTCAAAGTCTTCATCTTAAGGCCCGGGGGTTTCCCATCGAAGATGAAAACGGGCCGGACGTGATAGTCGCCCATGAGGCGGGTGGTGCGCATGAGGAGGCCGAGTAGGTGAGAGGTCACGTTACCATGCGCATCAGTAAATGGCCTTCCATCCCGCATACGAATTAGAGCGAGAAACTGATAGAGTAAGTTGTTTGAGTCAACAGCTAAACTTCGACCCCTAAGATCATCCAGAACAATCTGGCGGCGAACCACCAGCGGTGAGAGGTCGAAACCCATGCCAACACACCCCCTTCGAAAAGGGCCGGCGCCATAATAATTACACTCAATCAAAACCACTAACCAAGAATAATGACCATCGACTTGTCTGAATCTGCTTCACGTATTCCTGACTTATTGACTCAATCAAAATGATTAAATGAGTTCGTGTGTTGTTGCCATCTTGAAATTTCGGTGCAGAGTTGAGACATAGTGCCACGTTACAAGTCCACAACGGAAATACAGAAGATCATAGCGAACAAGGAACAGATCCGAAAGACGTAGACTAGTCCGCGTCCGGAACATATGGGCATCATCGCCCACGTCGACCACGGTAAGACGACGATGAGCGATTCCCTCCTTGCCGCTGCCGGGCTTCTGTCGCCAGGGATGGCTGGTACAGCGCTAGCCCTCGATTACATGGAGGAGGAGCAGAAGCGACAGATGACCATCAAAGCCGCCAACGTAAGCCTTCTTCACGAGCGTAATGGCACGCCCTACGTCATCAACCTGATCGACACGCCCGGCCACGTGGACTTCTCAGGCCGAGTAACACGCTCCCTCAGAGCCACGGATGGAGCCGTGGTTGTAGTTGACTCCGTTGAGGAGATTATGGTTCAAACCGAGACGGTTACCAGGCAGGCACTTGAAGAACGGGTTCGGCCCTGTGCTCTACATAAACAAAATCGACCGTCTCATCAAAGAGTTGAGATTAACCCCCGACCAAATACAGGAGAGGATCGGGAGGATTATCACAGAATTCAACCGACTCGTCGAACTCTACGCGGAACCCGAGTACCGGGAAAAGTGGAAAGTTAGTTTCGCAAGCAATACAGTTGCAATGGGATCCGCAAAGGACAAGTGGGGATTCAATGCGGAGATCGCCAAAGAGTCGAACGTAAGGTTCTCCGACGTGGTCGACGCCTACCTGAACGACAAGATAACGGAACTGACCACAAAAGCGCCTTTGCATGATGCCGTTCTGAACATGGCGGTTGAAGCCATGCCTCCCCCACACGTTGCGCAAAGATATCGCGTTCCGAGGGTTTGGAAGGGGAACATTGACAGTGAGGTCGGCAAGGCTATGCTCAACTGCGATGACAACGGCCCAGTAGTTATGGCCATAACGAACATCGTCGTCGACCCACAGGCTGGAATTGTGGCGAGCGGTAGATTATTTTCGGGTACGATTACGGAGGGGTCAACATTCCACCTTCTTGGCGCCCCGCGTGGACCAGAGAGTTCAACAGGTGTGTATTTTCATGGGACCCTACCGAGAAATCGTGGGGACCATAAGCGCGGGCAACATTCCAGCCCTTCTAGGGCTTGAATCAGCTAAGGCCGGTGAGACACTTTCAACCATCAAAGACATTGCACCCTTCGAAGCGGTTCACTACGTCACCGAACCAGTCGTTACGATGGCGGTAGAGCCGAAATTTAGCCGAGATCTGCCGAAGCTCGTTGAAGTTCTAAGGAGACTGAGCCTCGAGGACCCGAACTTAGTTACCAAGATCAACGAGGAGACCGGGGAATACCTCATTGCAGGAATGGGGACTCTCCACCTGGAGATTGCAAACACCCTGATCACCAAGACGGGGCTGGAGATTGTAACCTCCAAACCCATCGTAATCTACCGCGAGAGCATAAGAGGCCCCGCTGGACCGGTTGAAGGCAAATCGCCGAACAAGCACAACAAAATCTACCTCAGCGTCGAACCCCTACCCGACAAGATTGTGAATATGATAAAGGAGGGGAAGATCGGCGAATACCAAGACAAGCACGAGATGGCAAAGATTCTGCGCGAAGAAGGATGGCCCCCCGACGAGGCACGTGGGGTTTGGAGCGTGGATGAGGGAAGCAACATGCTGGTAGAGGTAACGAAGGGAGCGCAATATGTTCAGGAAGTGAAAGACATGGTCATAGCAGGGTACCGATGGGGCTTGAAAGAAGGGCCCCTCGCCTATGAACAGATCCGGGGAATCAAAGTGAAGATCACGGACGTATCCCTGCACGAAGACCCAGTCCACAGAGGACCCGCCCAAATTATGCCCATGAGCCGACGAGCATTCTTCGTAGCATTCCTCAACGACAACCCCGTCCTCCTAGAACCAATTCAGAGGATCACCGTGAAGGTTCCACCCGAACTCTTAGGAGCCGCAACAAGCGTGATCTCGCAGAAGCGAGGCAAGATCGTATCCGTAGACCAACGAGGACACTTAGTTTACGTGGTCGGCGAACTGCCCACAGCGGAAAGCTTCGACCTATCCGAGGTTATGCGAGGCGCCTCCCAAGGAAGAGCGTTCTGGGGACTGGAATTCGCACATTGGGCCCCCGTCCCACAATCCTTGGTCAACACAGTTATCTCTGACATACGAAAACGCAAAGGACTGTCACCCGAACCACAGAAAGTAGAAGACTTCATGGAATAGACTCAGCGTGGGTTCACCGGCCGTAGCGTTCGCGTTTCTGTCAAATGTTCGTAGGTCTTCCTTCGCTTTCTCAAGTTCGTTTGATGGGGGTTTTGGTGGTTGTGTGGGGTTGTTTTGGGTTTGGTTTTGGGTTGGTTGGTGGAAAAATCTTGGGTGGTTTAGGGATGAGTCTGGGTGGTAACGTCAGCTTGTCGGGGTTGCTGCTGCAAACTGCTTCGTTTGGGGGGATTGAGGCGTAAAATGGGGCGAGGGGTATCTTCGTTTGACACCGTTTGGCACCACCCCTCGAGGGGTGGATCCACCCCATCCATTCCGAACAGAAAACAAGAAGAACCTCTTAACAACCGTTAACTTGACGTTATCGTCTGAGTTGTCTCCGACATGTGAGACTCGTTGTTTGATTACTTCAGCCTTGAAATCCTCAAGGGTGGATGTGAACATTCTAGCGGGTGGCAGCTTAGGAAATCCGTCGTCGAGTTAGATGGTGCGCGCAGACACACTAAAACCAGTAACAACAAGCCAACCATTCATTCGATATTTATTGGCAGATTTGACGTTATGAGGAAACTGTTAGATGCTAGCCGAATACACCAATATCGACCACGAACTGTGAGGAAGTTTTGAATGAGCAAGACGATTCGCTGGGGAATCGTTGGCACAGGTGATATTGCCAAAAAGTTCGCTGCAGGGCTGACCGTGCTCCCCGACTCGGAATTGGTCGCAGTCGCATCGCACTCCAGAAAAACCGCTGACGCCTTCGGCGACCTCTTCCACGTGACGAAGAGATATGACAACTACGAAGGCCTTGCGCAGGACCCCGATGTTAACGTAGTCTACATCGCCACGCCTCACAGCCTTCACAAGGAGAATACGGTGATGTGTCTACGAGCGGGGAAACCAGTACTCTGCGAGAAACCATTCGCCATAAACGCTGGGGAGGCAATGGAGATGATCCGGCTCGCGCGCGAGCGTCGACTATTCCTCATGGAGGCAATGTGGACCCGTTTCTTCCCGCTCATGGTAAAAGTACGCGAAATGATCGCTTCAGAAACAATTGGCGAAATGAGAATGCTGATGGCGGATTTCGGCTACAGGTTGGACGACTTCAAGAACTGGATATTCAACCCGAACTTCGGTGGCGGCGGATTGCTTGACGTGGGCATCTACCCGCTGTCACTCTCACACATGATCTTCGGAACCCCAAATCAAATCACAAGCATATCACACCTCGGCGACACTGGCGTGGACGAGCAATCAGCCGTCCTACTAGGTTACAAGGACGGGGGAATTGCACTCATCGCGTCGGCCACGAGAACGGAGACACCCCAAGTAGCTTACCTCCTCGGAACCAAGGGACGAATCCACATACATTCACCATGGTGGAAACCCCAAACACTAACCCTATCCGTAAACGGTAGAGCAGACGAAGTGATACAAATCCCATTCCAAGGAAACGGCTACAATTACGAAGCCGCCGAAGTCGCACGCTGCCTCCGCGAAGGCAAAACGGAAAGCGACACAATCTCACTTGATGAGACACTCTCAATAATGAAAACGATGGATGCAATTCGTGCTCAGTGGAACCTCAAGTACCCCATGGAGTTACCCACTTAGATCTCGAAAGTGTCGTGACCATCGTCCGCGATTTGCTATCTTAACTGCAATGCCAATTATTGTTTCAAATTATGAATCGGTATTGTACCCTGCTCGTTGAATTGGTCTAAGTGTTGAACCGCTTTCGGTAGATAGTTCTTGCAGAAATGGTCTTCCGGTAAGATCGGCTGAAAATTGTGTTCTTCTTTTAGGAAAGGATCACATTTCAGTAAGCTCGGCTGACTCCACTAATATCAGAACTTTCTGGGAAACAAACTTAATCGAAAACTCAAGACTGAACAGAAGAGACATGTAATCGTGCCGATACCAGTAATGACTGCGAAATGTTGGGGTAGTCCCCATCAAATGGGAAGAGACAGAGGTTTAACCGCAAAGCTACCCAGGTCGGCGCCGAGCAGTCGTCCTACTTGCGGCCAATATGAACATGGCAATTACAAGACCGAGAATTATTGACTCGATTGGAAAACCAGGGATACTCGTAAGAGGATTCCCGGTCGCGGCTTGTGTCGTGGTTGAGGGTTGCGTTGTCAACAGAGTTGTTGAAGGAGCCATGCTCGTATTCATACTCATACTCGCTGAAGTAGACTGAGTCATGCTAGTTGATGTTACCGACGCGGTTGCCGTTATCAAAGGAGTGTATCCAGCCGCTCGAAGATCATCCGCGGCGGCGCCGAGATCGTATGTGTCTGGACTTAGAGTTGAATCGTACCAAATGCCCCAACCCGGCCCTAGGAAGCTGGCTAACGAGTATCCTGATCCGCCTAGGAGTTGGCTCACGATTTGATCACGTGGAATGAGGTGGCTAATCGCTTTACGAACTAAGCGGGCTGATTCTGCAGCCTGTGACGGGTTACTCTTGCCCAATGGTGTGTCTACTCCTGTTCCGAATACTGGGTTGTTCATGTTGAAGCCCATCTCCTGCCAACCCAGCTCAGCGGCCGTGATGACGTTGATGTTGGGCATGGACTGAAGCGTTGCCTTGTCTATGCCTAGTCCGTAATTGTAGTCCAATAGAATCCACCTGTCCATTCTTTAGAGCAGCAATAGCGGCGTCCCTGCCATTGATCCATTGAACTTTGTAAGTGTTAACCGAGAACTGCCCCATTGATTGTAAGCCAGAGGCGTTCCAGTATTCCGGGAATTTAGTTAGCGTTGCGATGTTGTTGGTAAAGTCGTAGCTCTGCAGCACATATGCACCTGCGCCGATTGGGCCAACCGCAGTGTACGACCCTGACCCACCATACTTCGCCTTACTCCAGGTATAGGTGTGCGGTGTTCGCACGGTGCTAAAGGGAGCACTGTCCCAGGTATTGAATGCGAATCCTTCCATGATATGCTTCGGCAACGGAGCGAAACCCGTGTACGCTGAATTGGTGAATGCGTAGGCGGCAGGTATGTGAAATTGGAACTGATACTTGCTTGTCGCTTTCCACCATCCGTTTGATTGGGGAATCCCAGGTCCAGTATTATCATCGACCATGGAGGTTCCGTCGAGGAATGTGAAGGTAACTTTGCTGCCCAGATACTGGATGTTGCTCCCAAGACCCACACTTGCCGTATTGGGATTCGTTAATGCGTATTGTGTGAATACGAAGTCGTCTGCGGTAACCTCAACACCGTCCTGGAACATCACACCCGGCCTTATGTTAACGGTCCAAGTCGTTCCGTCCGGGCTTGCAGTTATGCTCTGAGCAGTGCCAGGTATGTAGCAACTGCATCGGGGGTCAGCTTCCTGTAGTGATCCACCGATTATGGCGCCGTAGACGTAAAGTGCGTAGAAGCTGTTTGAGGATTTTGTGACGGCTGGGTTCAGAGTGCCGCTTGGGAAGATGCTGGCTGATTCAGCCATCGTGAGGCTGTTTCCGCCACCCCAATGCTGAACGTCGGGAAACGTAACCTCGCTGTAGGTGTTCGAGCTGCCCCATGCGGTGAATTTCGCTACTCTCGGGATGAGGTCGATGGGCTCGTAGATGTAATTGTACGGAGCGTCATTGAAGATTTGTTCTTGAAGTTGGTGCGTTAGTTGCACCTGTGTCGCGGCGTCCGTCGTAGTGGAGAGTTTGCTAAGAAGAGAGTTCACTATAGGGCTGTTGTAGTATGCGTAATTGTTTCCTGTTGGTGGAAATGCTTTGCCGCCAAAGTTAGAGCCGAAATCGGGCACGAACGAAGTGTAACCCCATCCGATGAACCCAACGTCATAACCTCCTTGGTCGTATGAAGAGCCTGGAGACGCAGTCGTTGCGAACATCCGGTTGACTAGCTGGTCAAAGTTTGCAATGACGAGTTTCGCGTCGATTCCCTCAGCGACCATGTTTTGCACAATTGTCTTGGCGTAGGCCTGTCTGACTTGGTTGGCGCCTGAGGGAACTATTACGGTGAGGGAGAAAAGCGGAGCTTGGCCCCTAGCCATCCCGGCGGGCTGGACTAACAGCCAACACGCTAGGAAAACTAAGAGCGCGAAAAACCCCTTCCAAAACTGGAGACCTATTTGACCGAAGGAATAACATGTTAAACCTGACCGTTGTGTTTAGTTTTTATCACTTTCGCAAATTACATATGGAATATCGTGCCACCGCTGGTGCGTATTTCCAGAGGTCACATAAATTACCATATGTAACTCAAAGCGTGGCTATCCAGAATAACCCAGGGAGACGGAGCGTGCTTCTTTGGCATTCTGAACACGCGAAGCGTCTAGCTGCTTCACACGAGACTCAGATTGGCTCCGTAAAATTTACCAATCTTAGGCCGTGAGAACATAAAATACTCGAAGTCCATCTGAAAGGTGAACGATTGAAGGGCGGCAAGCTGAATGAAGCGTAGTCTCACTTTCTCCCTCATCGTTGTTTTGGTGGCTGTAGTCTCGTTCGCAGGCGGCGTTTATGTTACTCCCACCCGACAAGTAACCAGCTACGGAACCATTACTGAAAACCAAACGGAGACTAGCACCGTTAACTCAACGAAAACGACTACACAAACGCTAGAACTTAGCATGCCGAATCTTATGATTGGATATTCAGAAATATCCAGCTATTTGGCAGACCCCAATAAGCCGAAGCTGCAAGTCGCCGCAATTATGTGGTCTTACCAAGTCACTCCATCCTTGACTTCATCTCTTCATCAGGCCGGCGTCCAGGTAGTTGCGCAGGGTGCGAGTGTTCCCGGCTGCGGCAATGAAGATGACCTCATTGCGGCCCTTTCACCGTATGTAGATATTTGGTATGTGGACGAGCCATACTTACAATCACCACACATCCAGGTCAAGTGGGTTGTAGAAGTAGCAGCATTCCGGCGTGGGCTCCTTTTGTGAATCATGACATTGCTCAAGCTCACCTGTGGAATCCAAATATTGTCTACTGTATTGGTGAACCTTCCATTTCCGACATTGAAGCCGAGGTAATTGCTGGAATCCGGCCAGATTGCTTTCTTGGGGAAGCCTACAATGGGGATGGATACGCAACATATGGTTACTTACAATCGTTGAAAACGACTGGAACCGTTCGTCATATTGGAATGTGGACCACTCTGCTGACTTCTTCGGATGCGCAAATTCTGAGAAACGGTGACACGATCGTAATTTGCGACTGTTTTGGGAACATTCCCTGGGCGACGACAAGCGCCTACCTGCAATATTACGGGTTTGAAGGAACTGGCATAGTTACAGTTTCTTTAGAATTAGACCGCAGTAATGATCAAGCGTTTAAGTGAACAGGGCTAGACAGCGACCCTGACTTAGGATCGATTCTCTGTGCGGAATATTCTTCTTCGAATCAATCAGCTGATGATTGGGAAGAGATCGACGCGACAGGATGCAAAGCCATAAATCCCCTTTACAATGCTCTCGGAGTGAGAAGTTTATGCGACGAAAGACGATCGTTACTCTGATCATCTTACTGGCCCCTCTGTTCGGGTTGGCTCAGTTCGCCAATGCGCAGACATACCCTATCGCTACGACTACCTACGTCACCACAACAACAAGCGTTATCAACAGTCAATCGACTGTTGCAGATAACCCTCCTGTAGGACAATGTGCAATTTACTACTCTCCATTCAATGCAACCTCGGGTGAACGAATACAAGGCACGATCACCGCCAACCAACCGGTTGACTTCTACATCATGTCTGCAAGCCAGGCATCAAACTTGTTGGCGCCTGGAACCCCATGCGATCCCAACTCGGTGGAACTAAACGGAGCGGGCGCGGAAGTCAGTCAGACTAAGATCACCTCGTACAGCATAGACTGGACCCCACCGGTGGGTGGAACATATTATTTCGTAATCATTAATCTACATTCGACGGCTAGCAATTCGATCACACTGGTAGCTGGAACTCAAGTAACCCAAACCGTTTCCTCGACCTTCAGAGCACAACGCGAACCTAGTAACGGCGACACAATCAATGACCGTGGTTAAAACAGAGACCACGGCACAAGGTGGGCAACTCGGGTTTGAGTGGTACCCCTGTAACACCTTTTCCCGTGTCCCGACGGTGCAAAGTGCATTCCCAAGGCTATGTGGCGGCCGAAATATACTCCTGACAACGAACGTCATGGCCGTTATCACCAAACCTTTCGATGGCATGGCAGAAGATGGAATTTATCATAGGGGCAACGATTTTAGACTCATGCTTCGATTCACACTGTGGCCCTCCTGAGGAGTAACGGATACAATCAGATAGGTTATGCAACAGATGCTAGGTAGCAGAAGACTGCATCTCATTCTACAGATATTGCTCATGATTCTTATCTTTGGAGGGTTGCTCTGGTACGTAGGATTTGGGAGTCTACTCTCAACCCTATCCAAAACGAATCCAATATTCGTCTTGATCGCTTTCATACCTTATTTCTTCATCAACGTTCTCTTCACCATTCGAATCATGAGAGTCCTTCAGCGCCAAGGGATCAAGACATCTTTTGGTAAGACACTACTCGCGCAGTACAGTGGGATGTTAACAAGCGACATCACTCCAGGAAGAACTGGATATCTACTGACTCCGGTGTACCTGAAGAGCCAGGGAGTTGATACTTCGGCAAGCCTTTCGTGTATTTTGGGCATTCAGTCGATTGAGTTTCTGGTAAAGGTGCTCGGCGGAGCCTTAGCATTGATCTTCCTTCTGAACCAAACAATTTTCTCACAGGAGTTGGTATGGGTTGGTTCAATAGGTATCGGCCTAATGTTACTTGGCGGGTTACGCTGGCGGCGATCATTTGGTCCCCTCGAGTGACTGCGCTACTAAGAAGAATTGCAGCCTCTAACCAGCTATCACGCTTCACTGCGGGAATAATGGCTAAACTGGATCAGTTTGGTGAGAACGCTCTGAAGACCCGCAGCGCAATCCCTGAAATCTTCGCCATTACAATAGCGTCTTGGATCTTGAAGGGATTCGAGTGGTATTTCCTAGGCCTGGCCGTTGGGATAACAAACATAGGATGGCTCGGCTTCTTCCTACTACACCCCCTCATAACCGCATTCGGCTTCGTCCCGCTGACACCATCAGGCATCGGCTTCCAGGAAGGAGCCATTGTGGGAATCTTCCTCCTCCTGGGAGTAGACATCAAACTCGCCTTGGCATTCGCAATTCTCGCGCGAGCCTTGCTTATCGTGGAAGACCTCGCGGGAGTCCCGCAGATCGCCAAATCAGCTCAACTGGGCCTATTCGCTACAACCAAGAGCGTACGAACAAGGGCCTAACTCTCAACATCTTACTGAGTCACCACTAAAGAAACAATTGCCTCAATATGAAAACAGCGGCATACCACGTACTAACACCAAACTACAAGAACCAACGTGAACACCATGAGAAAGGCATGAAATCTCGCGCCGATCAAACCGAAAGGCGAGACAAGCCTGACCACTTAGCCATTAGAGTGGGCGGTTTGTGTGTGGGTCTAATGGTGCGCACGCCCATCGCCATGTTAGGTTCGATTCTTGGTCTTCCAAATGCGTGTGTGTTCTGAAGTTTCGTTCCGAGGCAAAACGACGGTTCATGAGCTTCTCGAAGCGAAATTTCAAGGTTGATTCGCCAGATGATTTGGCTGCAGCTGCTTTAATCAGAAGGCCCAATGACGAACTCCATGAATATCATAACTTCCTCGAAAAGCATCTTTATCGAAAACTCAAGACTAAACAGAAGACTTCATGGAATAGGCTAGAAGCAGTCATACAACGTTACAATAAATGCTTTAAACTCAAAACAATGGCCATACTTAGGAAGAAATGGCAAGGCCAATCGAAACCCTCCTCTCACTCCCACGCGTTCGCCTGATCGACAGAGTCCCCATTATCGAAACAGAGGAGTACGTCAGAAGATTCATTCATCGGATCGAGACCCAGCCCAGATTGGTGCAAAGATCACTGCAGGTCTCAAACGAGTCTGCAAAGCAATTCTCCGCCGACGATAAAGGGCTCTCAACTATGCTCGATGAACTCAACAGCGCTGAGTATGTGGTTACAAGGAATTCAAAGCGCATCATGGAGGGCATGCTGAGTGAGATTTGTGCTGACGGGACAAATCTTCAAAAACTTCGAGCAGAAGATCGAGCCGCTCTGCGAGATCTCACGGTCGCTCCTTGATGCATCCAATCTCGCCGCAAACCTAGCAGACAGAGCTAAGGAAGATTCCGTTGATGTAGCCAGGGCCTTGCTGATCGACCTCCCAACACACCCACCAAACCCCACCGGACCCTGAGATCGTTACATTCCGGAGCGGTCGTGAGGCTTTTATTTAGTTGATAGGATTCGGGACTTGCGGCTGTTGTGCTGGCCTCCGAGTGCGAGAGCTGCGTAGATGCTCCGCTTAGCCGTGGTCCAGATCCCCGTGGCTTCAAGGGGAGGACTGCCTGGTCTATGACGGGGGCTTCCCAAGCCTCAAAGCTGCCTCGACGGCAGCGAGGGAACCCGGGTCCCAATCCCGGCGGCCGCACCAACAAT
>CAWHWX010000008.1:0-7739 GCA_963833125.1 Candidatus Bathyarchaeota archaeon
AAAATCCCTGCAGAGGGTAACTTGAGCTACCTAAGAACGCCTGATTTATCGCTCGGCAGATGAAATAGGTAAACTGAGGACGCGTTCTATGGCTATTTTGTCGGAGGTTCCCTATAGACCGAATAAGCTACAATTGCTGATCGATGGGCAGTGGATCACGTCCAGTGCAACTGAAGAGCTGCCCGTCATAAACCCTGCAACTAATGAAATCCTTTCTCGTGTCCCTTTGACGCCGAAGGATGAGGTGGAGAGGGCGGTGGTTTCGGCTCAAGCCGCTTTTGAGTCGTGGAAGGAACTTCCGATTTCTGAGAGAGTGCAATATCTATTCCGAATGAAACAGGTTTTCGAAACACACCATGAAGACTTTGCTAGAGTCAACACGCAGAACCACGGGAAGACTGTGGTTGAGAGCCGTGGTGATGTTAGACGTACGATTGAGAATATTGAATCGGCAATAGGCGCAGCGTATACGCTGATGAAGGGCACCAAGCTCGATCAAGTGGCTCCTGGGGTCGATGAGGAAACCGTCAAGGAACCCCTCGGAGTCTTTGCAATAATCTGCCCGTTTAACTTTCCAATGATGGTACCGTTCTGGTTCGTCCCGTATGCGATTGTGTTGGGATGCACGGTTGTCGTAAAACCTAGCGAGATCACTCCCCTACCCATGGCCTACATCGCAGAAACGCTCCAACACGAAGCCAAACTCCCTCCCGGAGTGTTCAATCTAGTGCACGGGAGCAAACAAACAACTGAAGCGCTCATCTCTCATCCGTTAGTAAAAGGAGTGACTTTCGTAGGTTCGACGCCGGTTGGCCGATCCGTGTACAAGCTTGCGGGGGAATACGGAAAGAGAGCCATCGTTCAAGCAGGCGCAAAGAACCCGATAGTCGTGATGCCCGATGCGGACCTCCCTCACGCCATCGAAGCCTGCAGTTCCTCATTCTTCGGAAACACTGGCCAACGATGCTTAGCCGGAGCCAACCTGATTACTATTGGCCCGATTCACGACACATTTCTCAAGAAGTTCGTGGGAACGGCAGAGAAGATACGGTTGGGCTACGGGCTCGACGAGTCCACGGAAATGGGACCAATGGTTTCCGCGAAGTCCAAGGAACGCGTTCTCAAGTATATCGACGTCGGAAAGTCGGAGGGAGCAAACCTCACGTTGGATGGAAGAAATGCTCACGTTGCTAGCTATGAAAACGGTTTCTTCATCGGCGCCTCGATATTCGATGACGTGAGCAAGGACATGAAAATTGCAAAAGAGGAAATCTTTGGTCCCGTCGCAAGCGTCGTAGAAGTTGAAGATCTCGACGAGGCCATACGGTGGATTAACACTAATTCTGAATTCGGAAACGCAGCCAGCATTTTCACACGTGATGGTGGCAACGCTAGGGAGTTTAGAAGAAGGGTTCAAGCAGGAAATATCGGCATAAACATTGGGGTAGCTGCACCTGTAGGATACTTCCCATTCGGAGGAATGAGAGACTCATTCTTCGGAGTCCTGCATGGCCAAATGGAATCCATCGATTTCTTCACGGACCGAAAGGTCATCATCAGCAGATGGAACCAACCATAGCAAAACACCCAACCTTTGCTCGAAGCCGATCTGCGTGAAGGCGTGCTTAAATTCCACGAAACCAGGTGTTTAGTTGATGAAAAATGGTACATGTATCAGATGAAGGCATGTTCGACGCACCCCTAGAGAAGATTTGGCGCTTTCTCAACGACGACAGCCCCACAACCCACCAGCACAGCTCGGTCAAGTTTTCAAAAGTACTAGAACAGAATGACAAGGGCATGACCTCAGAGGTCGAAGTGAAGAACCCTGACGGCTCATGGCGCAAGGAAATCTGGAAATTTGGGTTCAATCCCCCGAAGGGCTTTGACCTGGAAATTACCAGCGGACCAATGAAGGGCACAAAACACACCCACACATACACACCGATGGGAGACAAGACTAAAGTGGTTGTTGAGGGTGAATTCGTAGCCCAAGGAATGGACGATGCATCACTCAAGAAAGCAGCTCTCGGGATGTTTGAACTAGTCTTTAACGAGGACAGCGCAAATCTGAAGAACTACAAGTAATTTTCAACAACGCACGAACTGAATACATCTCTAACTTCCCTAGTCTTTTGTTTCTATTCACAGAAAGAATTTAGTTTCCTACGAAAGCACAAGTGCGTCCATGATTAGGCAGTGTGGATGATCGACGGCTAGGTTTCCGGACATTTACTTTTCATGAGGTGAGAATAAGAATTGAGTGACTCTGAGCAGAAGACTGTGCAGCGTGAACTTGCCCGAAGGCGGGTGTACGTCTTTCTTTCCATCTTCTTCGCTATTGCTCTTGCAGGCGACATTCCTGGTGAAGCAGACATCTTCCTCCATGCACTAGACGAATATGCGATTGTTTCCCTCTCGGTCCTAGCACTAATTCTGATCCTTGTTTGGAGAAACAACAAGTCACTTCCGCAGCTGAAAAAGCAGAACAATATCATTCTGGTCCTCTTCATAATTGCATTAGGATTCAAACTCTTCGCATTCATGGTTGAGAGCAACGATCCTATGGACTTCGGCGACGAAATCCCATCCCTGATAGGACTCATACTAGCGCTGCTGAACAGGTTCGTCTAGGCTAGAGATCTGTCCCGAATCCCCCAGCCTTCTCCCCTCTTCCAATTTACCAATTTCTTCCCGCCAGAAAATCTGTCGTTTGCCTGAGCGTCGGCATTCTTCTAGATCTGCTTCTGAGATAGAGGTAGGCACAAGCATTTGCAAAGAGCAACCTATCTTGTGCTTGCAAGTCGACAAGATGTCCGACTATGTCTCCCGCATCCCACACATCTCCGGCCCCTGTAACGAAACCCGCAATGTTACCAATCGCCGAAACCCAGGTTTGTCCTTCCTCGGTTGAGGACACGCTACCAATTGGAGTATGCACGTCCAATTTGACTCTAAGAACATCCTGGAGTAATCCTGAAACCCTAACCAAATCCTGTTTTTTATAGTTCCGAGGTAACCTTCCAACTGAAAGACGCCGAGCCATAATCCTAGTTTCGTTTTCATTCACACTAACCACGTCGACCAAATCACCTCCGATAATTTCCCTAACAAGCACCTTGAGGCGCCCTTCCGCGCCGGCAAGGTCCGCAGGGTCAAGGAAGTTGAGCCTCCCCTTCCGGCCCTTTAAGCCGAAAACCTTTCCTTGCGAGCGCGTTTCCCTTTCTGTTGGATGACCAGTTCACGAGCGCTACACAATCGGACCTTTCGAGACTTATCATGTCCTCGTTTTCGAATCTTCGCCCATCAAACTCCCTCAAATCACCGACATCGCTGATCATCACGTTCACTGGTTTGTTTCGGAAACTGAATTCCAGAGCAGTGGTGTAGCCAGGTTGACCTGGAATGATTCGCACTTGGCAGTTGCGTGGAGGGTTTGCAAGCACAGTTTGCGTGTGTTCATCCCCGACGCAGTAGAGTCTCGTCTTCACTGACAATAATGCTAAGGCATATGCCAAATTTGCAGCATTTCCTCCTGCGCGTTCAATCTGCGAAAAGCCTCGCAGGTTCCCGCCTCCGGAAGCTGCTTTCAGTTCTACTTGCCTGAAGAGTTGTTTGAGAGATGGGACGGAAACTATTCTGTCGAGGTAAAAGTCCGGTAGGACCGATACTTTGAGTTTAGAGATTTCTCTGCTATACTTCATCCTAACCCGCTTCAACCTGATCCTGTCAGACCATCTTTGTTTTGTTTGATCCCGTAGACCAAGACTGCTCCGACAAGCTGTGTTATGGCACTAGCCGCGAATATGTACACTGGTCCAAATGCGCTCCATACGAAACCAAACAGCAGCGGGCCGACGATTATTCCTAGATCTTCAAAGGAACCATAAATCCCAATCGTGGCGCCCTGCATCGCACTCGGAGTCACATCAGGAATCATAGCCAACAACAGGGCTGACCCAGAGAATCCAATCCCCACGGCGATCGAAACAACCAGAAGTAGGTAGGAAGTGTTGGCGAAAAAATACAAGAGGAACAAGACAGAGGTTGCAAGGAGCCCAAGAACCGTTGTGCGACTTCTGCCGAATTTGTCCGAGAGCCACCCGACGATCGGCATTGCCACCAATTGAGCCGCCGAGACCGAAGCAAATAGAACACCCACATCTACAGTCGACATCTTGATTTGCTGTGAGGCGTATAATGGCAGAAACGAGGAGGTTACTGTACGCCCCATGAAGATTAGAGCGGCCGACAAAAAGAGAAGTTTGGCTGATCGTCTGCTGAGAACACGTCTTAGAGCGCCAACCATGTCCCCTTTATGCGCTTGGTGTCGAGATCTTTCACTTGGAAATGAGACTAGAACGAATACTGCCATCAAGAGTGAGATTACGGACGTAGCCCAGAAAGAGTATTCAAACGCCCAAGTTTGAGCGATGTAGCTGCCAAGCAAGGGACCAATTACGCGACCGAGGACTAAGAACAGCCACCAGAGGCTCGTACAACCCAACCGACTTCTCTGGGGAGGCTTCGGTGACGTATGACCTGGTTAGTGGTCCGATAGCAACAAACAGAATCCCGTTAAGGAATTGGAGAGCAATGAAGACGGGAAGAAGCGAGCTGAGAGTGTAGAGGGGAGACAGTAGGCTCATTGCGAGAATCGATACGAGCATAAGCAGTCGCCGATCAGTTCTGTCGCTAAGGTTACCCCATATCCATTCGGCAAGAAACATCCCAAGCGCTTGCACAGCAACCAGTACACTCCAGCCAATGACGGTGATTCCAAGAGAATCCACGTAGAGAGGCATTACTGGACCGCTGAACGAAACCGTTGACGCTATGCTGTAGAAGAGGAGGATCAAGTATGCAGATGAGACAAGTCGAAGACGAGAACTCAAAGAAATCAATACCCCGAAGAATTGCTAGTATTTTCAGAGTAATACGATAGGTCAGTTTCAGCTAGTTGGAACAGGTGTTTTTCGTTTCCTTCTGATCACTCTTCGCCGATCAAGTAGGTAAGCAAATAGACGGCTGACCATGAGGAATCTCGCTCGTTCGGGGCCAATAGCGCCTGGCACATGTCAAGCTATCTTCGGACTTCTTCGACTTCTCTATACCATTTCTTGCCGGGACCGACCTTGGCTCGAATTTTCCAGCGCATATTCTTCGGCTCATCTTCGATGAATTTCAAAAACTTTTCGATTTTTGTTCCCACATCATTACGGTCCTCCTGTGTTAGCTCTTGGTAGGACGCAAGTTTAGAGGCGAGGTTTTTCAAATTGGTTGTACAGGTATAGTAAAAGCCCCAGTCGTTCGATAGCAACTTTGCTATGTAGTCTGCGTCTATCGTTTCGGGACCAGCTTTGCCAATGTCATGTTCTCGCAGGAGCATCGTTGTGTCTACCATATCTTTTTCCTCAAGGTGAACGATCTGCATCTTCTCCAACAGCATATCTGCGAGGGAGATCGTGAGTGGGTCGATCTCTAGACGATCTTGGAATACGATATCATGATTCATTTCCAATTTATCAAGGAAAATATCGACATGCAGGCCGTTTGTTTTGTTGTCCCATATGGTTCTCCTGTTTCCCCATAGGGCAGTGACCATGGGTTGGTCTTGGTAGCCAAGCTCCCTCATCATCCCGTTGATACGGGAGGATTCAGAATGGTAGGCCGCGAAATCGACGTCGGATAGGACTCGATTAAGCCGGGCTGTGAGGAAGTTGAATTTTGGGCAATGGGCTTGGAAGGCAATTGCACCCAGCAATCGGAGGTGAAGGTTTCGTTTCGTTCCTTCAGCTACGACTCGCTCGCCCTCTGCCTTCATCATCTTCTCGTGTTCAGCAATCTGTTCTGAGTTCAAGTGAGGCAACCGCGCAAAATTCAGTTTAGACGAGGACATTTTGTCGAGCTATTAAGCGTTTCAACCCGTCATCGAAACAATCTTTCCTAGTAAGTCCCGATGACGGATGAAAGATGAAGGAAGAACCTTTAACCTGCAATTATCCAGAAAAATCCTGACGCTGAGACGTGCCTTACTTGACCCCAGAACCCGCCCATTCACATATCGATCATGACGTAACTGGAAAGGGATTCAAGCATTTAACACGCACAGACCAGGCTCTTGAAGCAGTGATGAAACAGGTTCCAAGGAAGGATATAGCGGTAGAGAACGTTCCAACGCTATCCGCTCTCGGCAGAATTCTAAGCCACGATTTAATCTCGCATTCAGATGTTCCTTCTTTTGATCGCGCCGCCATGGACGGTTTCGCCGTCAGAGCCGAGGATACCTACGGTGCCTCGGCCAGCTCGCCGATATTGCTGAATTCTGTTGGTGGCGTTGGTATCGGCGTCCTTCCGGGTACGGGCATTGGAAAGGGTGATGCTGCTTTCGTCGTTACCGGGGGTCAAATGCCGCAAGGTGCAAACGCGGTTGTCATGGTCGAATACACCAAACAATCCGAGAGCGGGAGCGTTGAGGTTTCGGGGGAAGTGCATCCGGCTGAGAACGTTTCAAAAATCGGTGAGGATGTTAGAAAGGGAACCGTGGTTTTGAGAGAGGGTGCTCGGTTACTCCCACAAGACATTGGCATGCTCTCATACCTAGGAATCAAGGAAATCTCCGTAATACGTAGGCTCAAGATCGCCGTGCTCTCGACAGGGAATGAGATTGAAGAAGAACCAGAGACGGAATCCGGAAAGGTTCCTGATGTGAACCGTCCGACCTTGTTAAGTGCTGTACGGGAACTTGGTTGCGAATCTATCGACATGGGCATTGCACGAGACGAATTTAGCGAAATACAGGACAAGTTGAGGGGTGCACTTGAGGCGAGCGATCTTGTTCTCGTTACTGCAGGAACATCGGTCGGACCTGGCGACATGGTGCCCCGCGTGATTGACTCTTTAGGCAAACCGGGCATGTTGGTTCACGGAGTTGCGATGCGCCCTTCAATGCCTACCGGTCTAGGAGTAGTGAATGGAAAACCTATAGTCTCGTTGCCGGGCTATCCCGCTTCTGCTTACATCGCCTTCCTCGAATTTATCCCATCAATAGTCAATCATATGCTCGGAACGAATTCGTTGCCTCGGCCTATTGTCAAAGTGAAGCTGCGAAGGCGCGTAGCCGGAGTCTTGCGATCGCGGACTTACGTGCGAGTTCAAGTTACGGAAAGTGAAGGGAACCTCTTCGCCGATCCTGTTAGAACTTCTGGTGCTGGGATCCTCAGCAGCTTGGTACAAGCTAATGGATTCCTCATAGTGCCTGAGCAAGTGGAAGGATATGAGGAGGGCCAAATGGTCGAAGTCGAACTATTTCGACCCGTGGAGCGCGAGCAAGCTGGCAAGTGAGAGGAAGATCTTTCGAGATCTCCAAAGTTTGGAGAAAGCAAGCTTCCAGCTTCTGGGCTGCGTACCAGGCAAAAATTCAGGCTGTCGAGAAAATTCTTCTCGAGAGCGCACTTGGCAGGGTACTTGCCCAAATATGTCTCCGGTATCGACGCGCCCGGTTTTGACCGGGCAGCTATGGACGGTTTCGCTGTTACGGCTGCAAGCACATTTGGAGCGGACGAGCAAAACCCCCTGAAGTTGAAGGTGACAGCCGAAGTCGAGGCCGGGGACTCTGCCGGATATTCCGCCCTACCGGGTGAGGCGTTAGAGATAGCTACTGGTGCTCCGATGCCGAAAGGTACTGACGCAGTTGTAATGGTAGAGTATACGAAGCGGAACGGATCTGAGGTTCTGGT
>CAWHWX010000009.1:0-120087 GCA_963833125.1 Candidatus Bathyarchaeota archaeon
TTAGTTTTGACGCGTCCAGCCTCGTCTTGACGCCCAGCAGGTGAAGGTTAGCAACAACTTCAATCAAATTTGCGTTACCAACCCGCTCACCCAAGCCATTCACGGTTCCCTGTACGTGCGAGGCTCCAGCCATTAGGCCAAATAGTGAGTTGGCTGTGGCCATACCACGATCGTTATGCGCATGAATCCCCACTGGAACCCTAACTTCACCAACCACACGTCTGGTTGCTTCGTAAATTTCCGAAGGATAGGATCCGCCTCGGGTATCGCACAGTACGAGCGTCGATGCCCCCGCCTCTTGTGCCCTCTCCAACGTTGAGAGGGCGTATTCAGGATCTGCCCTGAAGCCGTCAAAGAAGTGTTCAGCATCATAGATCACTTTTCGTCCGTGTGAGCGTAGAAACTCTACCGAGTCGTGAATCATTCTTCTATTCTCCTGCAAGGTTGTTCCCAGAACCTTCTCAACTTGGAACGTCCACGACTTTCCGAAGATTGTGACCGTTTCAGTCTTGGCCTTTAGAAGATAATCGAGGTTACGATCTTCGGACGTATGTGTATCTGCGCGGCGTGCTCATTCCGAAAGCGGTGACATGTGAGAAATCCTGTTTTTTCAAGGATTTCGCGAGTTTGAAGAATTCGACATCAGTCGGATTCGTTTCATTGGGCCAACCTGCTTCAACATAATCGACCGCGGCAGCGATGAAAGCTCTGGTAACCCTAAGTTTCTGGGTTGAGGTGAAGTTTACGCCTACTGACTGATTTCCGTCCGCAGTGTTGTGTCGTAAACTTCTACGGTCTCAGGGAAATGTTTTGGAAGATTACTACTTTCGGCGACTGCAGTTTGGGGTATCGATAAATCGATCACTCATTAGGAGTAGCCTTTTTCGTTGATTGTTGTGGCTGTGATAAAAGTGTTCGCCATAACCACTTGCACGCCTAAACACATCCCTCAGAGTGGAATAATCGTGGAATCCTTTTCGGACCCGAATACGAGGTCAATGCTTCTCGATGCCTCCAAGGAGCCTAGCTTGTCAACCACAAACTTTCGGCCTGAGTCCACATCATAGGTCTTTACCTTTGCTTACGTTTGTTGCGTCAGTCATGTGGCAGAGATTCAACCATTTCGGAGGACCCCCGGGACTGTGCCAGAGCTAAGTACGCCACCGCCTAGCGCCGTAGATAATTGTCTTTGCCTGTAAGCCAATCTTCTCGAGGAGGACTGAAACAGTCAAGGTCCAGCGTATCTTCGACCGCAACTGCACTATGCTCAACGTTCGATGGAATCACCAAAACCTCGCCCTCTTTCACAAGGGTATCTCTTCCGTTTATTGTGAATTTTAGCGCACCCTTTAGAATGACTGTGATTTGTTCGCTCACATGCTTGTGGGGTGGAACAACGCAACCCTTCAACAGGCGGATATAGCCGAGCATCTCGTTGTTTGCGGAGATAATCTTCCTCGAAAGCTTTGGATTCAGCCATTCTTCCTTTAGATCAGAGAGTCGATAGAATTTGACTTCGTCTTTCGCAAATGGTTTCGCATCAGACAAGAAGATGACCTTGTTTCAATATCTGCTGCCGCAATATGTTAGTTTCTCTTCTACTGGCGACGCCTCGATTATGGAATATTCGAAGGATACCCTTGGATTTCAGGAAAGACAGAATCTGTAGATGATCTTATTGCTCTTTCATCAACCCTTCTCCCAGCGTTACTTTCAGAGGTGGAAGGAGTGAAGGCGATTCTGGTTCATGAGTTCGGGTCACCAGAAGTTATGCAACTCAAGGAGATAGAAGACCTTCGTCCAGGCCCGAACCAGGTCGTTGTTCATGTAGAGGCCGCGGGAGTAAACCCCATGGACACTTACGTTCGGTCTGGGGTTTACGCCATGAAGCCTTCCCTTCCTTATACACCGGGCATAGAGGCTGCGGGGATTGTCGAAGGGCTCGGCGAGAACGTCAAAGACATTTCGTTGGGGACGCGAGTCTACGTCTCCGGGATTTTCAGGCTTTCAGCCTATTCAGAACAGATAGTTTGCGAAGCGGCTGACGTGCACCCGTTGCCGGCCCATTTATCATTCTCAGATGGAGCCGCCGTTGGTGTTGCGTATGTGACAGCTTATCAAGCATTATTTCAACGCGGTCATGCGGTCCCAGGCGAAACGGTACTGATTCACGGTGGTTCCGGCGGCGTTGGGATAGCCGCCATTCAGCTCTCCAGGGCAGCGGGGATGCGAGTGATCGCATCGGCCGGCACTGAGAAGGGAAGAAAGCTCATCCACGATGAAGGTGCGCAATACGTTCTTGACCACACAATATCGGGACACTTGGATCAGGTTTCGAAGTTAACGGCCGGTCAAGGTGCCGACATTATACTCGAGATGCTGGCAAACGTAAACCTAGGACTTGATCTAAAGGCTCTGGCAAAGGGTGGGCGCGTCTTGATTGTGGGGAGTCGAGGGAAGGTAAGATTGACCCCAGAGACGCTATGACTCGAGACGCTGCGATTCTCGGAGTCTATCTCTTTAACATGGCAGATCACGAAAAAGCTGTCGCGTACTCCGCTATCGACTCGGGGCTAGAGAATCGGACCTTGCGTCCGATTGTTGGAAAGGAATTTCCTCTCACAGAAGCACCGCGTTCTCATCATGAAGTGATGCAGCCGGGTGCGTATGGCAAGATCGTGTTGATTCCCTAAACTATTCAATTTTACAAACGCTGGAACCGAAGCTCCTTGCCATGGATGTTGATTAGAATCTGCTATCGGTAAAGAACGGCGCAACACTTCATCACCCGTTGGGAAGCACTAAATTGAGGGATGCGCTGCGACTTTAGTTCTAGGCGATTTAGTTGGAACGAAGGATTGGATTCATCGGGCTTGGCGTTATGGGTAAACCTATGGCAACGAACCTCATCAAAGCCGGACACTCGCTGACGGTCTACGACCATCATCAAGAGAATGTTATGGCGTTGGAAAAGCTAGGCGCAAAACCTGCAGCCTCATCGATGGAGGTTGCCGCGCAGAGTGATGTTATCATCACGATGCTCCCGGACACGCCAAACGTGGAGGAAGCTGCCTTAGGTTCGCACGGCGTTTTCACCGGGATAAAAGCAGGCTCCACATACATCGATATGAGCACTATCTCCCCGATAGTAACTAGGAAAATCGCTGAGCTAGCCAGAGGAAAAGGTGTGGCCACGCTTGACGCCCCCGTTAGTGGAGGTGAAAAAGGGGCGATGGAAGCGTCACTCACAATAATGGTCGGTGGGGCCAAGAAGGATTTCGATGATTCCCTTCCCATTCTTCAAACGCTCGGCAAAAACATCATACATTGTGGAGGAACTGGAGCAGGGCAGACGGTGAAGGCCTGCAATCAGATCCTGGTTGCAGGAGTCCTAGAAACCGCAAGTGAAGCCCTTGTTCTCGGTACCAAGGCTGGCGTTGACCCCGCCCTCGTGCTGAAAGTGATCGCCAACGGTTACGCCATGCGAGTTCTCGACTCGCGAGGCCCGCTTATGTTGAAAGAGGATTTTAGACCAGGGTTCAAGGCCCGACTCCACTACAAGGATTTGTCCATCGCCATGGCTTTAGGTTCCGAGTACAATGTGCCGCTACCTGTAACCGGTTTGGTACGCGAAATGATGGGGGCCATGAAGGCTCTGGGACGCGAGGATTACGATCATTCAGGCATCATAACGATCCTCGATGACCTGGCGGGAAAAAAGTGACGAAATCCCCCGACTGGCTCCTAATGGATAACCTGCCACGTCAGTATTGGCTCACATCTATCTTTGTTGCTAACACGCTGGGCGGACATTTCTTCTTAGATTGATCGACTTGATGCTTGCAAGTATGGTGCGGGGGAGGGGATTCTGACGCCAATTTACCGGTACATATAACCGGTTCAAGTTTCGGTGCTCGCACCAACCTACCTACCCACACACAATTACGACGAACGACGAGGTTCAAATTCCGACGCTCGCACCAGCTAGACCACACACACTAAAACATGAATCCAGGCGCTGCGCCGTTTCGATAGGATTCCGCCAAACACAGAGCCGTCAATGCTTAGATAACGCTGGACTGTGGTTTGTCAATCCGTCCTTGAAGATGCTGAAAGAATGGGGCTGAATAGGTTAGGCCAGATCCGCAGGCCGTGTTAGATATATACGCCGCGCCATTTTAGAGCGTCTTCAAAATCCAAGCGACATCTTCCGAGAAGAAAAACACGTTTGAGCCGAGTCAAGGAGAGTCCCACGACAGAACGTGAGAAAAAACGGTGCGAGAATGAGAATTCTTATCGGATGCGAGGTGTTCTATCCCTACCTGTACGGTGGAGGCGAAGTATTCGCTTATCATATCGCTCGCAATCTTGCAAAACGGGGACACGATGTTCATGTGATTTGTCCGCAACGAAGTTTTGACGACCCGCTCGATGTTCGTGCTCCTTCGATCGTTGACGAAGTTCACATTCATCGCGTAAGGGGTGAGTTCAGTTACAAATCGGCGCTAGGATCCTTGCCTTTTCTTTTCCGCTTTTTCCGCGAAACCTCAAGGCTAGTCAAAGAGCTGGACATAGAAATTATCAATCCACAGCTTTTTCGTCCGTGTCTTCCTCACTATCTTGCGTCGCGATTGAAGAACACTCCATGTGTGGTGACCGCTTTCGACATTTACTCGGGAGGCGGCTCACTCGGCCTCGAAAATTGGTTGCGAGTTCACGGTCATGTCGGTGTCTTTGCTTGGTCTTTGGAACAATCCATCCTCAGGCTACCATATGACAGGGTAATCACAAATTCGGTGTCCGTGAGGCGCAAACTAGTACGCTATTTCAGTCCTGAACGCATTGATGTGGTGAACTGCGGGATCGATATTGAAGCTTTTCCCAAAGATTACCCTCGAAAGATTCCGGGGCGGATACTGTTCCTGGGGAGAATGATCCCCTACAAAAATCCAACGGATCTCGTCAAAGCGGTTAAGGCAGTCCAGAAGCATAAGCCGAATGTTTCCGTTATTTTAGCAGGGTCCGGGCCTTTGGAGGACCAGATTGCGAAAATTGAATCGCGAACGAAAAATGTGACTTTTATAAGAAGGCCATCTCACAGTCAAAAAATCAAGCTTCTTCGCGAAGCAGAAGTCCTAGTTCTTCCTAGCTCGGAAGAAGGATTTGGAATCACACTTCTTGAGGCCAACGCGGCCTATACGCCCTATGTCTGCTACGACATTCCCGCATTGAGGGAACTGACGGCGACCCTCAAAGGTGGTTTACTTGCTGCTCATGGCAATATAGAAGATTTGGCGAACAAAATCCTGATCTTGCTGGAGAATGCTGATATGGCACGTGGTCTAGCCGAGACCGGACGGAAAGCAGTAGAGGACGAAAGATTCTCCTGGAGAGATGTGGCTTTAAGGGTTGAGGAAGTCTATCGAAAAGCCTGCTCTAAGTAGCCTCAGCAATAATGCCAATTTGCAATCCTAGGAGGCCTCGCGGTAGGTACATTCGATCCAGCCTCTGAATGGTCTGGAGAATTGCGCCAAGCAGCCCTTTGCGATTGAATCTCCTACTTGTGAGAAAACGTTTGATTCGGTACAAAGGCCGAACGGCCGCAGGTATATCTCTAAGATTGAACAGAGAGTAGGAGAAGAAAGGATAGAAGACTTCAAGCCCGTTGCTGCCTTTTGCCGTGAAACCTGCGTTTTTCATGTAGGCTCCGAGTTCAGCTCGGGTAAATGGAAGGTCAAAAAGCTCCAAGTGGCTCCGGCTTCTGACAAATTCCTCCAAGTGGTAGAAAGGGTTGAGAACGTTTGGAACGAAAATCAGTAAGCGTGCGCCCTTCTTTGCTATTCGCCGGATCTCAGTGAATGCGCGTGCTCTATCTCGAGGAAGGAGGTGTTCGTGGGTACCTTCTGCCCAAAGAATGTCAAAGAGCTTGTCCCTGAGAGGAAGTCGTTGTACGTCGCATCGAATTATGTGACTTGATACACCAAGTCTCCGAGCATTGTCTTTTGCAAGAGAAGTAGCGATCTTTGTAAAGTCTATTAGCACTGGCCGAAGGGAGTACTTCTTAGCAAAGTGAAGCGTTCGGAGAGCGGACCCACAACCTAGCTCGATCATAGCATCATGTTCGCGCGGGCAAATTGACTCCTCCAAAATCCTCAGGAATGAATCGTCCCGAGAGATTGCTCTCAAAGGATTTTTCGCGATTACTACCTCGTGGTATCTCGGTGTATTTGTTATCTCTCTTGTCACTTGAACCAAGAAAAATGACCTTCTACATAAAAGAAACATTTGAGGAGTTCACAGAGTCAAGTGAAACGCGTTCGGGACCGTGCAATTGGACATTTTTCCTTTCTTGTTTTTTGGAACACACTTGTCGTGTGCGTGTTATCTTATGAGGGATACTTTGACCACGGACGCAGCCTTAACTATAATCTTGGGGTTAGTGTATAAAGGCAGGATGCCGGATGCTTTTGTGAAGTCGATAAATGCAGTCTTTTCTTTGTGAAACCGATATCTATTTCGCGTCGGCAGCTATCAGGAACGGCAAATATGATTCGGATTTTTCACGTCTGAAACGGGAAACTTGCTCGTAGCTATACCTTGAGTTGAGTTCGTGATAGACCCTAACTCAACGCTATCCCTTCTCACCTTGTCCAATATCTCGTATGTTGCCGCCCTTATGGTTGAATCCCTGTAACCCTCACGTTTCATCCAATACGCATGTTCAGCTATCTTCGCTGCGATGGTGGGGGAGAGAGTTCTGGGAGCTTCAAAATGGTGCGGGGGAGGGGATTCGAACCCCTGAACCCCTACGGGACGAGGTCTCTTAACATCCTCGTTTGATGTTCCTGAGCTTCGCGCACGTAAGTTCGGATGTGTCTCGCGCCTTTGACCTGGCTTCACCCTTCCGATGTTCGGAAGTTTGGCAGTGGGGAGCTAAGCGTCTACGCCCGCCTACCCCCGCAACAGCCAGAGGCTTACCCCGCACACAAATTCAGGTACGCAGGTGGACACCACATAAAGCTACTGGGTTAATTTGTGCCACTTCTTCAAATCCGACAAGTCATTATCCGTTAATCCCCAACCCTCCACGAAAGCAGTTTCTTGATGGCATAGTCACGAGTCTGAGGGTTAGGCCGTTTGCCAACCTGTTCGGAGGCAAACAGTCCGTCGCGGGTCGAAAGAGGGAATCGAGCGGTATTGGTTATATGGGGTTCAAATTAGCTATTGGAAGAAAAGAAGGCAGGCCAATTGCGGGAACCGGAAACTGTGAAATGGAAAAAGCATGATAAAATTGCCCGCGTAATCCTAAACCGACCAGCCGTTCTAAACGCTGTAGACAATCGAGCCACAATGGATCTCAACACTGTTGCCAGCCGAATTGCCGAAGACAGTGACGTGCGCGTCGTCGTCATTATGGGCGCTGGTCGTTCGTTCTGCACTGGTATCGATCTAAGACAATTGTCAACGAACCAAATTGACATGAAATATTTCGACCGCTGGGAACGTGCCCTGCGCGTCTTCGAAGAGATGGACAAAATAGTAGTCGCGGCTATCAAACAGTACTGTTTGGGAGGCGGGTTGCAGTTGGCACTCGCTTGCGACATACGGATCGCCGCTAGTAACGCCATACTAGGCCTACCGGGGATCAAAGAAGGACTTGTTCCAGGGATGGGAACGTGGCGATTGCCTCGCTATGTGGGACTGGGACCGCGCGAAACGATTCATTCTTTCAGGCGAGGATATCTCAGCGAGGGATGCCCTCGCAATGGGACTGGTAGATTACGTTATTCCTTCATCGCAATTCAATCGACGAGTTGAAAAAATCCTAAAACATTATGTGAAGGTTTGCTCAGTTGCCACAATTCAATCCAAGCTCCTCGTAAATCGGAGCTTCGATCATGAATACGACCCGTTCGGCCGATCGTATATCGAAGCGCAGCAAAGGGCTGTTGGCTCGGAAGATCATCACGAAGCGAGACGAGCATATCTGCAGAAGCGTGAGCCAGTGTTCAACTAGATGATCGAGTTCTCGATTTCACGCACTTCGTCAAACTCAGGCTAGTCAACTTCAATCGTGACGTTTTGCCAGTTGGGCTCTCCTGAGGATAGTTCACGGGCTGAAGACATCTGGGAAATTCGTTACTTCTCCCCAACTACCACAATCAACGTGAACAACATGATTCCCGTGAAGAAAGCTAGTACTCCTGCGATTCCGGACGCTACAGAGATGAGGGCAAGATTCGTTATTACGCGCCCAGCGATGGTAATAGTCTAGCGTGATTGTCCCGTAAAAGACAGAGTTGGCCAACGCAACCAACCCGAAGCCGCAGTAAAAGAGCAGAGGGTGTCTGATGGAGACGAATTTGACCAAACCAAGGAAGACATCGAGTGCGTGTATTAGTGGGTTGTGAGTGGAGGTTTCCAGACCCGTGTAAGCTACGAGCACGGGGACTTCGACAATACGCATTCCAGCCCGGTCGGCTTTAACGAGTATTTGGGAGTCGGCTGCCATTCCGTCCTCAGTAGGGGCAAGAGATTCGATTGCCCTACGAGAATAGGCTCTAAACCCACACTGAGCATCAACCACTTTTCCCTCGACTCTGACGTTGACAGCCAAGTTTAGGAGGCGTACTCCTATCCACCGCGCAAATGGCATGTCCAGCGGTTTCGCGATGCGACTTCCCAGAGCAACATCCGCATGATTCGCCTCTAACGCGTCGATCAGCATCGGTATCTTGGCAGGATCGTGTTGGCCGTCAGCATCTATCGTCACTAGGACATCCGCTCCAATGTGCTTTGCCCACGCGAAGGCGTCCCAAAGTGCGGCACCTTTGCCGATATTCCTGCTATGCTTAGTGAGCGAGACGCCTAGGGATTCCGAAATCAGCGCCGTGTCGTCCTTGCTGCCGTCGTCGATAACAAGTATTTCGTCAGCGTACTTGCGCGATTTGATGACGATCTTCGCTATCGATTTCTCTTCATTATAAGCTGGGATCGCAACCGCAACAATCAACGAGTCAGCCTCTACGCTTCTTTAACTAGCCCTACTTAAAACGTCAATCACCGATATTGAAGTTAACTAGAAAATATATGGGTAACAAAACAAATGTAAGCACGCGAATGGCATGCATCCAACGAATAGTTACCATTGTTTGCGAACGGAATCGAAGTAATCTCGAGATAGGTCCCAAGAGAGACCCACGGGGCTCTCAATGAGGAAAGTCTGGTTGAGGGAGATAGTATTAATGGGCCGGGCTAAATAAATTGAAAATCTGCTTTCTTACGTCGCAATACCCGCCGGACCATGGTGGAATCAGCACCTACGCAAATCAAATTACGAAGGCTCTCGTCAAAAGAGATCACGAAGTTCTAGTATTGACTCGCAATGTAAAGGATGAGCCTAAGACGGAGACGATGTATGGTGTAGATGTTTGCCGAGTTCCCGGATTGCGTATTCCACCGCTCATTTTGAGTCACGGTTTCGTCTCTTCGCTCAGACTGAGGCACGAGTTCAAACCTGATGTGTTGCATGTGAATCATCCAGGCGTATGGCTTTGGGGAAAGCCATGCAGGAGGATTGTAACGACGATTCATACCACGATCGGTAACGAACAAATGGCTTCAGTCGGATTGTCGCGCTACGCGGTGAGTGTAGGGCTAACTTGGCCAATTCTGCGAGGGTTTGAGAGAGACCTAGCGAAGAAATCTACAGGGGTAATCTGTGTCAGCCAAGAAACCGCCACATCGATCTCAAAAGCTGCGTCGTTCCCGGTCAAAGTCAGGGTAATGCACAACGGAGTCTCAGCGGAGTGGTTCACCCTGGCACGATCACCACTTACGAACATGATTCTCTACGTTGGCAGTCTCGTTGAGAGGAAGGGGGTAAATTTTCTATTGCACGCATTCAAGGAAGTTAAGTCTAGGTTCCCAAGTGCGGAACTCGTCATAGTCGGAAATGGCCCCCTCAAACGGCAATTATCCAATACTGTCCAACGGCTGGAAATGGGCAAGAGCGTTCTCTTCACGGGCCCCGCGAACGAATCCCGCCTTCTGGAATTGTATTCGAAAGCTACCTGCCTCGTACTTCCTTCATTATTTGAAGACTGTCCATATTCTGTGCTTCAGGCCCTTGCAGCAGGCGTCCCAGTAATCTCGACTAGAGTCGGCGGAATACCTGAGATCGTTCAGGATAGCGGAATACTCGTTCCTCCCCGGGATAGCTCCTCTCTCGCCGATGCCATCATTAGAATAATGAGCGATAAGGAACTAAGCCGATCGCTCGTGGAAAACGGGCGACGATTAGCATTACGTAGGTACACAATTGAAAAGTGCTTAGATTCGCTCGAAGAAGTTTACGCTGAAGTGCTTGCAACCTGATCCAGTTAGGAGATTGGCTACTTCAGACGCTTGAGAAATAGCCTCTTTCCCGAAATCACCTGATCGATCTGACCAGAAACATCACATTCAACAGCCAAATCTTCCGTAATTGCCCCCAAGTCGGCAAGAATGGCTGCTTCAACATCCTTAGAGAATTTTGGTGTTGGGTCCACGATTAAGACAAGCTTTCCATTGGACTTCTGTTCGAACTGAAATTGCAACACATACGGCGCGTATTTGTACATCCCCTGAATGTACTGCGCTAGGGAAATCATCTCACCCGTTCTCCCCTGCACAAAATCGAGTTCGCGCCCTATTACGCCGCCGACTGTGGGGAACCCTCTCCCACACTGGCAAGTTGTCCCCGACGATGCGATGTCACCCGTATAGTACCTTATGAAAGGCATTGCATAATTATGCAAGTCAGTGGCAACCAGTCTGCCCTTCTGAACCTGGTCTTCCATTATCATCGACAACCTCCAGGATACAGAGCTCAGTATTGACATGCAGCCAAGAATCATTCCGGCATTGTTGAGCGACGATGCCACCTAACTCGACTAGACCGTACCTTTCAATTACAGGGCACTTGAACGCTGACTCAATGTATTCCCTTTGTGATTCTAGAAGCCTCTCCGACACCGAGACGACCGCCCCTAGTTTACATCGAAGCTGAAGACGATTCTCTAACATTGAACACACCAAAAGTGCGAGAGATGATGGGAACCCTTCGATGTGATACGGCTTCATCTTGTCTATATCAGTGATCACTTTGGCTGCGTTGCGATAGGATATCTTAGCAACCGCGATCTCATTGTTTCTAACGACTCTATCTTTGATCCTGTCGCGGAGAGATTTCCTTCTGACGTTCCCAATGTAGAGACGCCTCTTGCCAGGCGCATACCCGAACCAAGAGTTGAAGAGCCAGGTAGATGCCCGCCGTTCATTCATGGAGCCTAAGTCGAGGTAAAATTGGAACGGCGTTGATGTGGATCCTGATGAGTATCGTGTTGCGAGCCTACTAGGTTTGATAGATCTTGCGACGACCTGACCAGGAAATACGGCTCTAAGTTCTTCCTTTGTGACGATGGGCAGGCTGGCGAAGTCTTGAATAGTCTTAATGTCATCGGGGTGAATGCGCGCTTCGCGGAATTTTGTATTGTATAGCTGCACGTTTGAATAGGCGTACTTGACTAAGTTCTTCAGCTTGTGGAACTGTCTCTGTTCAAGTTCCGCAGTGGAACGCCATTGCAGGCTGCCCAGCTCATCGACTCTCCCCCAGAAGCCTCCCGTCAATCGCACGACCTTAAGAGTCGAGACTATGAGTTCGGAGTACAAACTGCGGACCAGCCGGCAAAAACTGCTCTGTCCCGCCTTTAAGGTCTTAAGAAGCGATTTTTCGCTCAGGTCTTATATCAATCAGATTGGTATTTAACGAAATGATTCCCCAAGCCGAATGTTCACCAGTGGGAGCACGTCGTGAACACACCCTGATGAATACACGCCGGTCGAAGGCTGAACGATATTGAAGATAGCGATCACTAACGCGTATACATGCCGGAATCAGGGCGACGCCGCGATAGTTCTTTCGATGCTGCAGGTTCTCCGCAAGCGGCTGCCAAATTCACAAGTCACAATCTTCTCCCTTCACCCGCACCAAGATCGGGAGTTCTACCGCAAAGCCGGGACGGAGGTTCAACCAAATCCAATCCTGCCCCGAAGTAGAACATTTGTACTAACACAATTTGGAATTTGGATCTTGATTGCGATGGGTGCAAGACTTCCCAAGTCATTCGAACGCTGGGTACCGAACAGAGTTTACAATGAACTGAACCGGAGCGATGTCCACGTTTCTTGCGGTGGAGCCTACCTAAACGACAGTTGGGGGTTCTCCTATGTCGTTCACTTATTCACGATACTCGTCTCCAAACTTCTACGAAAACCGATAATCCTCTATCCTCAGACTATAGGACCTTTTGAGAAACGACTCGGCAGGGGTCTCGCACGTTTCGTGCTCAACAGAGTAGATGCGATCTTTGTCAGAGACGAGTTTTCCAGAACTTACCTCAACAGCGTTCTCGGAATAACGCGTCCCCGAATTTACATGGGCGCCGATGCCGCATTCCTCACGAGACCTGCTTCAGCAAAGAGAGTACGACGAAATTCTTGAGGCGGAGGGACTTGCTGATGGGAAACCTCTAGTCGGAATAACGGTCAGGCGATGGATGTTTCCATTCCGAGAGGATGCGAGTAAGAGGTATGACGACTATAGGATAACGATGGGCAAGGTAGCTGATTACGTGGTTCAAAACAAGAGTGCGATTCCAGTCTTTATACCCATGGTTTCGATTCCGAACAAACCCCTTGAACAAGACGACGAAGCAAGTCAAGATGTCATAAGTGCAATGAGGCACCGTGAAATGGCGAAGGCAATACGATCTAACTATTCGCCCCGTGAGATCCAAGGTCTAATCGGGGCAATGAAACTTCAAATCGGGACGAGGATGCACTCAGTAATCTTTGCATCCTCCATGAATGTTCCAGTCATCGCAGTTGCTTATGAGCCCAAAACCACCAGTCTCATGAATACTCTTGGCCTAGACCAGTTCGTTTTCGGAATCGAAACGCTGAACTTCCAAGAGGTGGTGCGATCCGTGGACACACTATGGAAAGACAGACAGAAGTGGATGCACATCGCTGCTCGCAATACGAAAGCCTTACGACAAATGGCGAGCGAATCAGGCTCCGCCGTGGCTTCTCTATGCGAATCTCTCGCTAACCCTGTCTAAAGAAGCCATGGGGGGATGGAAAGCGGACGGAAGAAATTCCACGAAGCACAGTCGCATCAGTGAAGCATCCCTTCTTAAATGGGAAAAGACAATCGGAAAAACGAGAATCGTTCCGACGATTCAGACGTTTGGTGCGGGACAACTTGTCCTTGATGCTGGATGCGGTCTTGGAGGCATTGCTCTATCAGTGGCTCATTCCGGACATCGCGTTATCACGTTTTAGACTTGAATCGACATCGAGTGCAAAAGGCATCGAGGATGCTAAGGCAGCACCATCTGAAAAGTGAATTCATTGTCTCCGACGTTCTTCATTTGCCTTTCAGGCAAGGTGTGTTTGACTTCGTTGTGTTGTCCGAAGTTGTGGAGCATGTTCACTCGTGTTTTGTGTGTTTGACCGAATGTAATAGTGTTCTGAAACCAGGCGGCGCCGCGTACGTTTCATTTCCGCCCTATTACGGACCGTTCGGGGGTCATCTCAGATCGCACATACCTTTTCCATACGCCCACTATCTCCCTAAATTTGTCCTGAGAGTCCTGATACGAAGAAAAGGAAACGTCGGGATACTAACTGCCAGCTACCTGATCTCCTTATTCGAAGCTTTGAATAAATTGACGATTTTCAGGTTCGAGGCTTTCGCCAACGCCGCGGGTTTCGAATTTCATCCAACAGCAAGCAGCGGGCGGAATGAGTTCTGGGAGATTACTGCCAAATGGGTTCCCGCGGGGCTGCGAGAGGTAGTGGCGTTATGGTACGTTGCCATACTCATTAGGCCTTGATTTAGGTCAGCGATAGCTACTTCATCCGTCCTCAATTAGACGCGGGTACGATTTGTGTCGTTGACATGGTTTCGTGTTCCCGTGATTGCGCAGTAGCCTTCACGCAACTCTTCAGATACTACCTATCACGATTTTCACTACGCATGAGACAATACGGTTCAACACTTTGGCGGCTGGACCGAGATAGGGATGTTCCATGTTCGTGACAAAACTGCGAACCAACGCTGTGTCAGAGGCGGTTCGATGCGCCTGGACGACCTCCCTTCTCTGCTTCACAAGATGGCGAACACCAAAAAGCGACACATAGCTGCGAAGCTTTTCCCTAAGCCAACCTCTCACAGCGGCGTACAGGAGCACCCATAATTCTACGATTAGCAAAGCGGGCGAGAGAAGTATGATTGTTCGCTTTGAATAATTCTTTGAGATCGACAATAGACGTTCGAACTCAAGTAAGTAGAATTTTCCAGAGGTCTGCCCTAGAGTTGGACTCCATTTGTGTAGGATTCGCGAAGACGGCACGTAGACCGACTGCCATCGCATCATACCCGCTCTCCAGCCCCAGTCTTTATCCTCTCCGTATGCAAAGAAGAGATCCTCACTGGGCCCGATTTCATGCAGCGCCGTCCTTCTAACCAGAGTGCAGGCACCGGAAGCGTAACAGACCTCAGACTCATCTTGAAACTCCTCGCCGTCTACTCTCCCCATCCCTCGACATACGCCAAATCCTGTGATGTGAATCATATTTCCAGCAGAGTTCAAAATCCGTTGATCATCCATAAACAAAATCTTGGGTTGAAAGAATGCGCCTCGCGGATTACGGCAAGCGGCATCAACGAGTCGTTCGAGCCAGTCAGCATCGACCTGCGTATCCGGGTTCATTAGCACCATGAATTCACTATTCCCGTCAGCCAGCGTGAAGCCAATGTTACCCGCCGCGGCGTAACCCAAATTCACTTTGTTCCTAACTACCGGAACGTCTGGAAAAGCTGCTCGCATCTTCGCTACCGAATCATCTGTCGATGCATTGTCAACTACTATGAGCTCCATGCTAGGATATGTAGAGTCCATTATGGATGTGACGCAACTGAGCAGGTAATCTCCAGAATTATAGTTAACAACCACTACGGAAACGTTCGCAACTTCCTTAGTCACAGCCAGTTTCCCAAACTTACGAGGACGAATTTTCCAGGACATGTCTGTCGCCCACCTTACTTCAGGCTGCTGACTAGCGTGTTAATCCGTTCCGGTGGCTATCCATGGGGCGCAAAGTGCGGACGTGGCATTGTGAAACTCAGTCTGACAGATGAAAGATCCATACTTCATCCTCATGCCAAACGAGTCTGAAGTTCTTGCTCAAGCTGAATAGTGCTGGATCCAGAGCCGTTTTTCCGTTGAAAATAATCGGACCAATGTAAACGTAGTCAATTCCAAATTGTCTCATAAGCGCCAAATTAGTTGCGTTGTTGGGGTTGATGATCGCTGCTTCGAGAATGCTGTACTTTTCCAGAGCTTGCTGAGGCCATATGTCGCCGATGTCCTGAACTGGAAATAAGACTCGTCTGTGGGAAATTGCCGGTATCCAGCTCCCAGCGTCTGTCCCTATTATTATTCCGTGACTCCATAGGACCATGGCGTTGTTGAGAAATATGGCATTTGTGGGCGTGTTATCTCTAATCCAAAGGAGTGCTTCGTAGTCTGCTAATGTATGCACCAGAGCGCCGCCATTGGCGCCGGCGTAGCTTACGGCCGATGCGTAAGCGCCATAAGAGGCTAACAGGACCAACATTACAATTAACAATATTCTAGCAAATGCTGCTGCAAGGGATCGGGATCTTGAAGTGATCCCGAATGTAGGTCGCCATTCCTTAAGCTTCTCTTGAGTCGATGGGCTCGCCCGTTGAATCTCGCCCAAGCGGTCCAGCAGGCTCGAAAAGAAGAATGCTGAAAAGAAGACAAGAGGAAGAAAAATACAGATCTGCATGATAGATACGGTGATCTGATAGAATACCGGATTAAGCATAGATGGATATGGTGTGTAGAAAACCAGTTGCACCAACAGCCAAGCTGCGATGCTCCAGTTCCTTCTTCCGTTTCTGGTAATGAGTGAAGCGACTACTCCGAGTATTGAGGAGCCTGTGATTATGTCTCCATAGGTGCCTCGGATCAAGAACCCTAAGTTACTAAGGCTCGTGATAGGCGAACTAGTGATCCAAACGGTAGAATCCGGGTTATAGAGAAAATCTCTATGAAATGAGATAGCATTTGCCGAGTTTTCGGCCAAGAAAAAACGTGTTGTGAGTAGCAACGAAAATGTGATTCCGAAGGCAAGGATGGTAAGTAAACCGATAATGTATCGCTTACTGATTTTGTAATTTCCTTTTCTTAGATTACATAGGACTTCGATCAAAACGAACGGGACTACAAACATCAGGTACAGTAACGCGGTCGTGTAGTAGGCCACAATCAGGCCAAAGAAGGCTAGGGTCGCTGTGAATAGATAGCTGAAACGTTCTCTGGGATCCCTTGGGCTAAAATTGAGACTTCGGTACGTCAACACAACAGCCACGGGAAGCAAAAGCAGGCCCGTGACCATGGATTCCTTCCCTAAGAAGAGTAAGTTGAGGGGATAGGGGGATACGAACGCGATGAACGAGGCGGCGAGTATACCCACCGTTTTGCTGTTGCCAATTCTTTCACAGAAAAGATAAACAGTCAGCGCAATTGTTCCATTGAACAGGTTCGTGATCAACAGCAATATCCTTCCGATAGGTAGTCCGGTCAGCAGGGTGAGAAATGCCACATTGAGGTGCAGTCCGGGTGGATAGGTAAACGGTGCGTTTGCGTATGGCGCCAAGGTAGAGGGGATTGCTCCCTTCTGAACGATTAACGCCACAAACATCCCATGAAGTGCAGGATCAAGATAGGGCGCGACGAGCAGAGTTCGGAGAGGAAACGACCTAACGCAGACCGCTCCCGCCCAGATCAGAAGGAGGAGAAAACTGGACATATCCCAGCCAGACAGATTGTGCAATATCAGATTTGACCGACGAATTCTCCGCACCATGAGGGCCAGGAAAATTCCATCAATGAGAAGATAAGTCACTAAGACAGACGAAAAATTGATCCCTATACCCAGCGCGGTAAATGCGAGCCCGAACGCGCAGATCAACGACACTCCGAGAGGAATTGAAACGATAAGTCGATCCAGTAGGCTGAGTTCAGATTCGGGAATCATCCAAGAAATGAAGTAGCCGGGGACAATTATCAGCGCAATAAATCCGATGATGAAAAGAATATCGAACACCGAGTAAACAACCGAAATGATGATGCTGGTTAAGATGAGTGCGACAGTAGACCAGAACCAAAATGTCTCACGAGCGAAAAGGCTCACATTACATTACTTCCCTGATACAGGTTAGCTCCTACTTCGTACTCGTTTAGGCAATCAAGGGACGGGGCTAAATGCAGTCGCGGCATGCGATCTGGATATTTCAGTTTGACGACTTCGACCAACAAGTTTTCCCAACTTGAAGTCATACGGCATATTCTCAAATCCGTCCATTTATCCTACACAGCAAGCGATTAATAACCCTCAGTTGCGCTGTTTCGTGAGAGAGGCTGTGACCTCACCTCTCCGGGACGGAGAGTAATCACGGGTTTCGCGCAGCGTCTCCCGAGAATCACTCTGAAATTTCCGGACATACGGGACTGTGAATTGCAAAGCTTCTGCTTGATCTTCAGGCTCCGCTACGAAACAGCGGTGAGAGTTTTAGGTGCCGCGTTTAGTATGCGTAGAAAAGGCGGCCTGCTGGCCATGGGGTGGGGTAGTAGAATTGTGGATAAGGGCGCATAGGAGCATAGGCGGATATGAGCGCATAGTGCGGATATGAGCCGAAGTATGGATACGGCGCGGGGTACCAATACCGCCTATTGTATGCATACGCGGCCGCACCCAGGCCTATGCCTGCTGCGGTTCCAATTCCAGCTCCAATCCACGCACCCGTTACGCCCGCGGCTGTCAAACCTAACGCTCCGCCAGCTGCGGCTCCAAGCAACGCTCCTGCGAGAATGAAAGCCATCTTACATCGTCCAAAGAGGGTGCGGATCACAGATATAGCGTTTTACCGTCTAACGAGCAGCAATCAGCACAGGATCCTGTGCTTACTGCCAAGTTACTACTAGCGCATTGACAGCTTTACGCGAAGGGCCCGACGCCCTCTGTGATCTTTATCGCTTGTACCGGGCATTGGATTTCGCATGCTCGGCAGAATATACAATCCCGCTCTCGAGTCGGGTCTGCCTTCCAGCGGTCCAGAAGCGTTTTGCCGCTATCGTTAGGGGTCTGTTTATCGATCTTCTCCTGCTCCGCAGGTATGTCCATCTTATCGAAGACATTGACTGGGCACACTGAGATGCAGATTCCATCGGCGATGCAAATGTCAAAATCCACCGCGACAGCGACGCCGTGTACCCCGTATTCCTTACTGACCCCGTCCTTCCATCTGACCTCATGACCCTCATGATCTTCTTTCTTAGGCCATTCATTCGGGAAGGAAGCGTCATCAATTATCCTTCTCTCAGTCATTCAAGACACCAATGAAGCGTCGAAAGGTACGTCGAATTAAGAAGATTTGCGTGTCACAACGGAACCTGACAATCCCCTGAAGTCTTGCTTGGGGCCGAGGTTTCGGCTAAGATTAGGTTGATTGTTTGGCTGGGAATTTTGATTTTGCAATTCGAATTATTCTGGCAGAGCCTTCTTGAGAAAGTTAAGCCAGTTAGCACCCATTATGCCGACTACGTCTGCATCAGAGTAACCGGCTTGGGTTAGCGCGTCTGCAATCTTTGGCAAATCAGCCGCTGTGTCCAATTCGAAGGGAATGCTCTCGCTGCCGAAACCCGCCATCAAAATCTGAACCGATACCAACGTGAGATACGCCGCCCGTCAAGTCGCGTATGTGGTTGACTTGTTTCACGAAGTCGGCTAGAGTCACGCGTTCCTTTACTCGTACCCGTCTCGTCCCAATCAGCACGAAGGAATTTGTTGAAGAGTACGATGCCGATCACGCCTCCGCGTTTCACTATTGCCTGAATCATTTCGTCGCTGAGATGACGATCTGTGGGGATAAGGGCTCGACAGTTTGAATGAGTAGCGATCACTGGTCCATGAAATAGGTCCAGGGCCTCGTAGAAACTGGCCTCAGCCATGTGAGAGAGGTCGAGGATTAGTGGTTCTTTTTCCATTTCGGTTAGTAGTTGGCGTCCCATCGGTGTTAAGGGTCCGGGTTTTCCTGTGCCTCCCGAGTAGCGTGTCTTTCCATGTGCAAGACCAATGACACGGAGTCCTCCGCTAACCCATTCGTGAAGATGGGCGGGGGAGAGAATGGGGTCGGCTCCTTCCATCGAGATAACCATGCCCAGACGGTAGCCGCCGCTGATCACATCCTGTAGGCTTTGTTTTGTTGTTACCAGTACGAGGCGTGGATTGCGGGTTAGGGTTTGGTAATAGGATAATTGTTGCTGGCCCTGTGTGCAGGCTTCTTCTGGTGTTTTGTAGCATGGATCCACGTGGATATTAGTTGGGTTTTCGCACGCTGCCGCCCAAATTGAAGCGAAGACTACTCGAACGTTGGCCTGTTCAAACTCTGGAAGGCCAATGGTTGGAATTCCCCAGAGTGGGTTCGGAGGAACCTCTCTCGTGCGTTTGCTGTGAGCAGAGAGGAGAAAGTCTCGTCCCAGGTACAGTGCGTTGGTCGCAATGTCCTGATGAGAATCTACGATGGTGCACTGTGGAAATCTGGATTTCAAATTAACGACCAGAATTTTTCCTCGAACACACCTCAGATCAGGCAGCGTCTAGGAATCCGGGATTGGCTTCCGGTTGAGAATTTTGTTAAGCACGTATGGGCAAACGCAATCCTTAGCCAGACTCTCTAGTGCGGCGGTGGCTTTCGTAGTCAAAGTGAATTCGTTGCACCAGCATCCACCTGCACCGGTTTGACAGGTGAACGAGGAACCGCATAAGCCGCATTCCAGCTCTCTGGGCATTGGGATTTTCGCTTGCGTTAAGAAGCAGGGCCGCATATATTTTCTAACCGTATTCGGTGGGCTTTGGAGGACGGCTGTTGTCAAAGCGAATGACTAGGATTGTCTCGCTTTTGCCGAGCGCGACTGAAATCGTTTACGCGCTTGGTTTAGGAGATAGCGTTGTTGGAGTCTCGCACGAATGCGACTACCCTCCACGCGCCCTTGGGATACCGAAGATGATCGAACCCATCTTCGATACGACAAAGCTAGGCAGTGAACAGATCGACGCGCTTGTGATTGAGAACATGCGACAGGGTAAGAGCATTTACCGGATCAGGTTCGAGGAACTCAAGAGAGCAGACCCAGACCTCATCATCACACAAGAACTCTGCGACGTCTGCGCAATCGGAGCGAATGACGTCTTGGAAGCCGTGAATAAATTGGGAAAGCAAGTGAAGGTAATCTCGCTCAACCCACACACCCTCGCAGACGTGCAGGATGATGTAAGAAAAGTAGCTGGAGCAACGAATCGCGAGGAAGAAGCGAGGCGGTTGATCGCACAACTAAACGAAAAGGCAGAGCAAGTTAGAAAGATAACCGAAGACGTTAGCAAATCAAGGGTCTTCTGTGTCGAATGGTTAAAGCCGGTTATGAATGCAGGCCACTGGGTTCCTGAAATCCTCGAGTACGCGGGCGGAGTTGATGAGTTGGCAGTTAAGGGCGAACCATCAACTTACATAGACTGGAACCGCGTCCTAGATTACGATCCAGAACTAGTTGTTCTGATGCCTTGTGGCTTTACGACACCTAGAACCATACGCGAAGCAGCACAGTTTCTCAACCTCCCTAACGTAAAACAACTCTCGGCTGTGCGAAATGGGCTAGTGTACGCGACTGATGGGCACAATTACTTCAGTAGATCCGGCCCTAGGCTCTTCGACGCGATCAGCATCCTAGCCCACATGCTTCATCCAGAACTTTTCAGTCAGCCACTCGACCCGATCTTGGGCTGCAAGGTAGATGTTGTGAAAGCCGAGGCCTAGCGAGCCTCCTGGATCAAAGAAGCTTGAGGCTTTCCGTGCTCGTAAGCAGGGATAATTCTCGTTATTTCGTTGATTGATTTCAGGAAAATGGGAGGTTTAGTGGCAGTGGTAGTATTGAATGTCAGTTGGTTTAGTGATGGTTACAGCTGTTCCAGTTCCAGTTGTTGCAGTGTGGAGGGTAATTGTTGTGGTATCCGCCGTTGTGGTAGTAATAATGATAGTAGTAGCCTCCCTGATTCGGGTTGTAGTAGCCTGGATAGTAGGGGTAACTCGGGTTGTTCGGATAGCTCGGGTTGCTCGGACAGTTTGAATAGCTTCCGTAGCTCGGATAGCTGGAGCAGTTCGGAGAGCTGGGATAGTTCGGGTAACTCTGGATAACTTGGGTAGCTTGGGTACGTTGGGTTGCTTGGGTAGCTTGGATAACCGCTTTGATAGTAGTTAGAGTTAACCATGTACGTTTCTGATGCTGTTGCTAGAGGTTGACCTCCGTAGTATTGCTGGTAATAACCACTTTGCGCATTGTAAATTGAAACTGAGAACTGCACCGTTTGTACCGATGTTGGGATGTTAAATTGGAGTTGTCCGCTGAAACTGTTGCTGTATGTTCCGGTTAGCACTGCGTTCGCGGTTCCAAGGTTCGAGTTGTAGCCTGTATAGGCGGTGCCGACGGCGTATAGCTGATTGTTGTAGATGGTGCATGTAGCTGACACGGGCACTGTAACCTGAATGTTTGAGCCGTAGTATTGTGGCGCTGTCATTTGGGGGTAGCCTAGTTGGGCGGTACATGGCTGGGCTAGATACAGGGTTGCTGTTCACTCCGACTGCGATGATTGCTAGGATTAGTACAATCCCTAGCATGGCATGGATACGCGTTTTCGCGTATTTTTCGACCAATATTTATTACCGATCGACTACGCCATGTAGTTACCTATAACCAGTATGGATGAATCATCCATCTGTGTAAGGGAAACGGAACCTACACCGTCCCTTATCGGGTTAGTGTAGTTTAGTGCCGCACTTTGCGCAGAAGTCGTTGGCGCTGGGATTTTGGGTTCCACATTTTCCGCAGAAAACCATTCCGGTTGTAACGCCTGTTTTCGTTGCTTGGTTGGGCGTTGATTTTCGTCGACTCAGTAGCGCGGCCGCAATTATGACGGCGGCCAACAAGACTATTCCTCCGAGTATGAGGAGTTGGTTTTGTTGGATCATGCTCATCAGGTCGCTTGATGTTTGAGCTGAGGAGGTTGAGGTTTGCGTAGTTGCGGCTGCGTTAACTGTTAGAACTAGGTTGGCGACATGGGTTAATCCGCCTCCACTCCCGGTTACCGTCAACGTATACGAGGCAGTTGCTACATCGCTTGGTAATGTGACCGTGAGCGTCGAAACGAAGTTTGGAGTTCCGGAGGGATTGCTGAACACTCCATTTGCGCCCGAAGGCAATCCTGAGACAGACAGTGTAACCTGCGAGTTGAAGCCGTTGAGGGCGTCAACGTTCACAGAGTAAGATATGGTCTGACCTTGAAGCACACTCTGAGAAGGGGGGCTCACGCTGATTGCAAAATCAGCTGCGGCCGAAACGGTTAGAGTGACGGAGGCCGTATGGGTTACCCCACCACCGCTCCCAACGATGGTTAGCATGAATGTCCCAGGGGATACCGAGGACGCCACCGTAACGCTTAGGGTTGAAGTAAAGGGAGGTGTTCCTGAAGTTGGGTTGAATGAGGCGGAGACGCCAGTCGGTAACCCTGACACGCTTAGAGCGACGCTCTGCTGTGGCCCTGCTACTGGGTTCACGGTGACAGTGTAGCTTGCGCTGCCACCAGGGGTGGCGCTCTGCTGGGTGGGTGAAGCGGATAGTGAAAAATCAAATTGCGCTACTGGTTGCGTTGTCGTTTGTACTGCTGGTCCGACGTTGAACGTAGTGCTCATTACGTTATTGCTGGGGTTCGGATCATTATTGGTCGAAACCGACCAGGTTAACGTGTGTGTTCCTGGTGATGCGATCCACGGAGTCTGTGTACTTACAGTAGCTGGGTTGCCAGTTGGTCCAGGATAGGAGAGGGCGCCACCTCCGCATGAAGCACCGTCAATTGTGCATTCTACATCAACACTCTGTGGGTATGCGCCCGACGTTGAGAGCGCCACCAATACAGCGTTGAAAGTTACTGGATCACCAACTTGGGGGGTAGGAGGAGTTAGTGAGACTGATTGGATGGCCCAGTCTGTTGACACTGATGCCGGTCCAATCACTTGAAAGAGTTTCTCTCCTAATTCAGCAGAGCCTCCACCTGTTTTCAAGAACGAGACTGAAGCAAAGTAACCTCCTGGAGTGTTTATGCCAGGGGCATTCACCTCGTAGTCCAACCCACCACTGATGCTCATCGTTGTGGCCTCCCAGATGGGCGTAACGCCGAGAGCAGGCCGAACAAAAACGGTGGCCATGCCATCATACCCTAAATCAGTGTAAAACGAGATCACGAATGGTACGCCAACTTGTACGGGAGCTCCAATAACGCCTACGTGAACATGCGAAGCTCCCTCTACATTCTGAATCAGCATTACAGATGAAATTGAAATTACAACCACAAGTAAGATCGCGATCGTCGATTTAGCTGGCAAACCTTCCAATTCTCGAGATTAAGTAGGTTGACCACGACATGAGTATTTGAGGATTTGCGAGTGTTCCTTTGATTCTCTGAGGTGGGTCTAATGGTGCACACATCCAAATGATGCTAGACCAAAATTGTTCTCAATGTAGATGTACTGGCAGTTTTCTTTGAAGCGCAAAGGCGTTATTTCTGAAATACCACTTCAGAATTCTCAGACATCGTAAGCTCATGCCACTTGCGGTCAAACTTGACTTTCCTGAGAGTCCTGATTCGCATCACATCACGCGTTTCCTCCTCTCCCTCTGCAACTTTGAAGTCAACGATCCCGTCAGCCACTGCTTCGAGTTGCTTGTACGTCCAAGGGCTATGAATTCCACTAATGAAAGCAATCAGCTGAGTTATGTGTCTCTGCTTCGCCATGGGAATCGGTCTGGTGAGAAATAGTTCGACCCAATTTTTCTCATCGTTAAATCTGTCGAGAATTGAATTGTTGTCCGTTACGACGAGAAACTCAGGAGCATCTCTCTCAACCATCGCTTCCCTTCCTAGCCAGAGGCTTAGGTCCGCTACTTTCAACGATTCGGGGCCATGCTTGTCCTTTGACTTCTGTCCTATCGAAGGCGTGTAGAAGTCAGTAATCCATAATCGGTCCTTCTGCTCCAATTCCTCAACAGCTATGCCTAGTCGGCGAAGCCGGGAGCGGAAATCGTCGGGTGGTTGCGTGTGCGCAATATAGCTAACACTTCCCCCAGTCCTCAGCCATCCTGCTGTTATCGTCAGGGATGAGTTGTACCAGATAGATGCAGGGTCGAATTCAACAATAATATTGGAGCCGGGTGGAATCGGCCCACTGGTTAGATCTTCGATTAAGGGGATTCTGGGCAATGAAAAACACTCAAGAGTTCTCTCTCTTCTAGCAGATTTGTGGTTTTCGTGTTACAGTTGACTCTTCCTCTGAGTAGCCTCCAAGCTCACTGAGAGATCTTCAGCCACACGGAGAATATATTTTGACGTATCCACAGGCGCCCCTTTGAAAGCCCGGGCTCGCAACGTGTTCTCCATTCGGCCATCGATTTCTTCTGTTCTCAGTTCAAAGATTCCGTCGGCGCTTGTCATCACTGATGTATACAAGGCATCAGAATGGACTCCGCGGACAAATCCGTCAATTACAATTCTTCTCTTTGTAACAAACCTAGAAATCCATGTTCGATAGAACTTCAGGAAACTCTTCTCGTCAGAGGCCTCTACGACCTCGGAAACGTTGTCAAAAAGTCTAACACTTCCCGGAGTCCACTGGTCGAGAGACTTGCTCGAGATCAGGCTAATGTCAGCTATGTTGAGGGATGGGAAGTAGTATTTCTCAGTCGATTGGCGGCCAGTTCTGAAAGTGAGTGCGTCAGAAAGAACCAAGTGCTCATCCGTTTCGAAAGGAACCGTGTCCAAACCATGCCTAAGGAAATTTTCACGAATATCTGACAATTGTCTCATGGTGGATATGTAAAGAACCTCCGTTCCGTTTCGAAGCATTCCGGCCACCAAATTCAAAACGAGCATCAGCCATTGCGAGTCCGCATCGAATAAGAATACAAGAACCTGCCCAGCTTTGACAGGGCGGTGCAGCAGTTGCCCAATCACGGGCAACTCAACCTCCACGGTACTCTTAGACTCGGCGGTCAAACAGACGCTCAACTGCCCCGCAGATTGGGAGCTCAGTAACGCCTAGAAATTTGTTGAATGCATCTAACCGTTGCTACTGTTGTTTGTAGCCTCGTACTTCAGGATCAAAATGATTGAGGAAGCTATGGTCCACATGGGTGATGTGATTTGATTTACGAAGGATCTTACTTTTTCGCCGACTGCTTAGCGTAGTCAACCATACCTTGGAAGTCAACCACGACTGCTGGTTCGTTTCCAACAACCCATGCGTCATGTCCTGAGGGAAGTAGGGAAACATCGCCAGCTTTGCAGTCCTTCTCCGTGCCATCGTCCATAACTACATGCAACGTTCCGGATACGTGGTATTGGAAATGTGGGGCTTCGCAGCTCTTCGTCTTTACGAGTGGCTTTAGGGAAGTGGACCATCGCCATCCCGGTTGAAATGTGGCTCGTCCCACCGTAGCGCCTCCAATATTCACCAGCTCGAGTTTGCCTTTGTCAAAGGTTCTAGTTTCGTCGGGAACACTGGTATTCTTGACTTCCATCTTACTCAATTTACATCAATTGTCAAGAGGAATCAGGAACCATAAAAACCATTCACCAACGAATCTCCATGACGGATCCGGATTATCTTCTCGAATATCTTATTGGTCGTCGTCTTCAGTGGGAGTAACTGTCAGTTTGACTAGTTTCTCTGCTCTTAGAATTCCAATCTCGATTGGTTTTCCAATGATGTCTTTTGTCAGTAGGCGGTAGAGGTCGTTGTGGCGAGTTATTGGTGAGTTGGCGAATGTTACCAGGATATCCCCCACTACTAGCCCTGCTTTCTTGGCGGGACTATCGGTTTCAACTTCGAATATCATCAGCCCCTCTTCTTGGTTTAAGTTCACTTCAGCGGCTAGGCGTTTAGGAAGGCTTACCGGGTCGGTACCGATTCCGAGGTGTGCGATCCTTATCCTTCCTTCATTGATGAGGGCGGTAATGGTGCCTTTGATTGAATTAATTGGAATTGAGATTCCCCGAGAGTTTGCATAGGCGACATTGAGTCCAATCATCTTGCCTGAAGCGCTGACAAGTGGGCCTCCCGAGTAGCCAGGATTCAAAGGTGCATCTGTAATGATGGCATCCTCGACCGAACCGGGTCCCCAACCCAGTGAGGCCTTGGCAGTAGTGACGATTCCTGATGTGGTGCTTGGGCTTCCACCGAACGGGTTGGCGAAAGCAAAGACGAGTTGGCCTACTTCGACCGTCTCGGAGTCTCCAACTTCAACGGGTTTCAGGCCGGTTTGCTCGACCTTTAACAACGCCATATCTGAGTATGGATCGTGTCCGATTACTCTGGCCTCAAGTCTCGGGCCTTCCCCAAATCCTACTTCAACGGTCGGGGCTCTTCCGACGACATGACTACAGGTAAGGATGTAGCCGTTTTCGCTCCAGATTACGCCTGAACCGAATCCTCTTCTAGACCTCACTCTAACAACCGACGAACCGACCTTTTCGGCAAGTTCTGTCATTGCGTCAGAGAACGATTGTAGTATCTGCAAAGAAGCAACTTTACTCATTATGTATCAAGCGTAAGAGTATGGCCCCGGTCTATTTGTTGACGAGGCACGTATGACAATAGTCACAAGTGTTTGCCAGGTTATGTCATCTTGTCGGTTGCTGCTGCAATCCGGTTCGTTTGGGGGGATTGAGGTGTAAAACGGGGCGATGGTTACCCTCGTTTGGCACCGTTTGGCGCCACCCTTCGAGGGGTGGATCCACCCCTTTAATTTCGAACAGAAAACAAGAGGAATCTCTTAACAACCGTTAACTTGACGTTACCGTTTGCCAAATGCGATGCAGTCGCACCTACCCTCATTGGGATTTGAACCATGAAATTTAGGTGAGTTACGATACCGTACTAGCCTTCCGTTCCTTCGGTGACCTCTACAACCATTACTTTGTCAGAAACGAATATCTCCAACACGAGGAACGCGATTCCTACGAGGACAAGGAACATCCCAAGAGTGAAAGTAGTGCTGATGGCAAGTTGGGTAGGCTCTGACGGTGTGGGCAAAAGACCTAGTCCAATCAAAAACGACGTCAAGACAAAGAACAGTACTGCAAGAAGAAGACAGAACATTCCATTCCTGACATACGTAAGACGAGGAAGCAACAGATTCAATTGATTCTTGATACTTTTCAACCTAATCTCCTCGATTTTATCAAGACCTTCGGAAGAGGCTAACTTTCCATTGATTTGCCGTTTCTCATCATCCAAAAGTCGAATCCGGTTCACGAGCACGCTGTGCCTCGCGGTAAATGTTAACAAGAGCAAAGCAACTCCCGTAATCATTACTGCTGGAGCTAGAATAGCCTGAATGGTCCCGATCGTATTAGCGACCTCGCTCAGTTTTGTTCACCAGAGCTCTGCTGAAGAAAAACTCACTAATATTCAACGCTCGCAAGAATCAAAGTTGCAGTGGAAGCTTAACGAGCAAATGATTAGTGGCAGGGCGCGGTTTCGAGTGATTCTCAAAACTGGATAGTCAATCGGACGTAGAACCTGGAACAGGTTAGCTGAGCCATCCGGATTGTTGAATTAAGCTCGTTGTCTACCAGGAAAATCCCATGAAGGGCCGTCTTTCCAGGGGTTCAGGCTTCGGGTCGATTGGTCTCCACGGGATGGTTACGAAATCTGGTTGAACGTCGGTCGGGTTAAAGTTGTTTAACGAGATCATTTGTGCTCGCGGGTATGTAGCCGCGATTGCCTGATAATGACTGAGGGTTTGGGTAGTTGGTCAGTTTGCAACTGGGGCTATTGTTGGTGGGGTTGTTGTTTGTGCCATTTCTTCGGTGGCTTTGGTAATGTGATCGAAGAGCTGGTATGCTGCCGCGATTTGTTCCGACTCGTTTTGGTTGGTGTAGGTATCCGCGACGATTGTGATTTTTCCACTACGAATTCTAGCTTGAAGCTGCATTCGCCCGTCTTCACTGATCCAGCTCATTGAGAGCATGTTCCCGTCTTGTGAGTATCCGAGCCATCGGAAGTTGCTAAACCACCTACCCCGAAGCTTTTGGAATAGGACTGTGACGTCGATTTGGCTTGGGAGGTAGGCTTCGATTACTGGCTTAGGGTTTGGTAGTCCTGTTCGAACTGTGAACGAGAATGTGTTTCGCTGAACCTCTTACCTTGTACCCATCTGGGGAGTGTTCGATGGCGTGTGCTTCCTCAAGCCTCTTGAGGGTTCGGGTTAACGTTTCCTGGTGTAGGCCTAGTCTTCGCCTGAGTCCCTGGAATGAGTAGTATGCATTCTGGTCGGCGGAGAGTAGCTTTAGCACTTCCACTTCGCGTGGGTCGAGGTCGAATTCCTCGATGTCTGGGGTTACGTTGATGCTTTCTGCTAACATTGTTGAACCAACCTCTACCCGCACCCCGCCTTATATTGACTAGGTCAAAGCGTTCGAGGAATCGAGATTTTCCCATGCATTTGACCCATACGTGAAGATTTGAGACTCAGTACATCGAAACGTGTCGAGGCGACGTTTTTACTGGAAAAAGGCCACAAAAGGATGAAAGCGAAGAATTAAGGCGCTAAAAGTAGTCCGCCTACATTTTCTTACTTTTTTCCCCGCCATTCTGCTCTCCATTCGAGGCGCATCGTCCCAGCCGAGTTGCGAGATCGTCGATGAAAAGTCGTCTGACTCATCAGTGGGTTTCTGCGCCCAGTAATCGTCGGGTAACCGGACGTTCTTACCGATTTCGAGCTGTTATTTGCTCTGGTTTCCTTCTGGGTCGGCCCAGGCGAACTTAGTTACAAGCGCTTTGGGGTAGTAACGTTTCCAGTCGTAGTCGACTTTCCGGCAGAACTCCACCGAAACCCTTGGGTCTATGTAGTTTCTAAGCGATGTCCCTAGGTTCCAGTTCTTTCCTAACCTCATTTGTTGGATTCGAAGTTGAAGTCCCTGCTTCCGCTTCGCAATTCCTTTCCCCTCTTTGCCTTTCAACGCTTTGAGCATCTCAATTCGTTTCTTGTATGTCTCTTGCCACTTCTTAGGCACCGCCTTCTGATGATTTAGCAGCTGGGCCACGGCTGCGTTGGCCTCGTTCAACGCCATCTTCTTCTCCGTCTCCAAACTCGCCGCATCAACCTTCGCACTCCCAAGTTTCTTTTCGAAGAGGTCTGTTGCGGAGAAGGTGCGGAAGACTTTCGGGCTCAGGCGTGGCATGGCTTCGGAAAGAAATTCCCTAATCGCCTCGGTTGTGACTCCGCTGAATATGCGCCCCTCATTAGCGGTGAACTCCTTCAGATTCAGGAAAACGTTCTCGGACACTTCCAACTCCCTTTCGAACAGTACCCAGTCTTTGCCGAGAAAATGCAGTTTCACCATGTAGGGGCTGTTATGAAGAAGGGTGATGTGTTTTTTCTGCAAGCTTGTTGCTCCAACTGTGCCGCTCTCGGTTTCCTTCTCGTCGCCAACTCTGATTTTGAACACGTCAATCAGGTAAGTTACCGTTGCGATCTTCCTACGTTTCACATCCTTATCCGTCAAACCTCTCGCGATGTGAGCTCTGACATCATCAATTCGTGATTCTAGATTCCTTGCCAGGTCGAACTTCTCTTGCGTCCGCCCCTGTTTCATTGGTGTGGCATCATGGAACCAAACATACTTCACCTTACCAACCAACTTATCCGTCCAACGAGCAATCCAAAGTTCATTCGAACGCCACTCTCGCCCCGCCCACTCACCAGCTGGTGTTGGCGCATCTGGGCTTAGGTTTAATGTCACATCCTTAGTTGAGACGGCTGGTTTCCATTTTCCTCTGAGTGGGTGTTTCCCTCGTCCTAGGAAGATTCCTGGTGGTTCGACTGAGTAGTTGGCGATCTCCATCCGGGCGCCATCAACGGTAGCCCAACCGTAGTGCTCCTTCCGTTCCTCTCGGATTTTCTTCCTCGAACCCGCCAACTGTTTCTTCTCTTCCTTGACCATGTTCGTCTTCCTCGATCTTTCAGCTTCGATCCATTGCACGATAGGCGTCCAGTCGAAATCTTCAACCGTAATCTTCCCCTTAACGCCCAGGGCTTTGGCGAAGTCTTCCATGAAGTTGGAACGAAACTTCGGATCCTCAGCGTACGGGGTGCCGAATTTCTGGGCGAATTTCACCCCCATCTCCTCTTGAAGTGGAGTAAGCTTGAGAGGTGTGCCGCGAAAAGTTATGGTGAATCCCTGTGGGGGGTAGGCGTCGGGAACAAGCACGCCGTTGTGGATTAGCTGCTTAAGGCCATTGGTTTTTGTCTTAGCGTCCTTTACGACCTGAACTTGTTTCGATGGTTTCTCTCGACGCTCAGACACTATTCTCGCCTAGGGTTTGTTTCGATCCTTCTTACTGGAAAGTATCGGTACCACATGGTTTTTTGGGGCACAAAAACCTTCACACCCAACTCACCAATTCAAACTGGCACACTAGGTCACGAGTAATCATTGCCGTCGCTTTGCTTGGCAGATATTCTGGAGCCCCGTGGGTATAGTCGCCAAGGAAGAACACGTCAACATTGTACGGGCCGGATGTGATTGGCGCTGTTACGGTACAAGTGTAATTCCCTAACGACCCTCCGGTTTTGGTGGTCACCGTGACGATGTTCGTGCTCCAACTGAACACACACTCAATCGGCTCACTCCCTACCCCAGCCCCAGACGAAACAAGCCTCAACCTCCCCGAAACGTTGAACATGGTCCCATGCGTAGGGGTCGAGTTCGAAGGAATTGCGGTTATGTTGGTTTGGGCGGGAGACGGAATCGAGCCAGACTGCAAGTTCAACGTAATCGTCCCCGGTGCAGATAAACGAGACCGGTGTGACATCGCTGGACCCTCCGCAAGATAGGTCGGAGGTACAGGCCCAGCTCGAGATCGAGTAGCCAATTGGCACATAGCAAGCGCTTACAGTACCGAAATTCGTGAAGTACCCGAATTCCCATCCACTTCATTCGAGCCCGCACATGCACCCCAACCAATCACAGCTAATGCGGAGCTGATGTGGAAAGTCACCTGAGCCTCTGGAAAGTTGCGGTGAGGGACCCTCACTTGTAACGGTGCAAGTAATTGGGTTATTGGTGCTGCCAGTGCAACTCACGCCCCCCGTCCACGACCAATGATTAAACTGCCAACCCGAGTTAGGTGTGGGCAAATTTGCTGTGGCGTTGAAAGTTGGGGGGCAGGGGCCTGACTGGCCGTTGTGAAAGTTATTGCTGCACGCGGTGATTGTTCCTGGTGTTGTGGAAAGTGGGAATGTGGCTGGAACAGTATTGAATGTCACCGTCACCGAGGCTAACGTTACGCGAGATTACTCGCAACCGGCGTCCCCCAACCCGTCACCGGATCCCAACCAGTGCCCGCATTATACCCATATTGTTTCCTGAAGTGATGTCGTGGAAATCCACTGAATATAACCCTGGATTATTCGCGGTCTGATAGAGCAAGGGATCCATATTTCCTAATGCAACCCCATTCCGGAGCTGAAGAACTATTGCGAGAAAACCAGCCCAAAGGGCGTTGCGAGACTTGTGCCGGTGCAACCATACCAAGCTGGTGTATTCGATGAGTGACATACAGCGGAAATCGACCGAGTACACCCAGATTCCTGGAGCACCTCCGAGCATCGAGATGTCCGGGACCGCACGACAATCTGGGTGAAGATGACCCGTCGTGCACTTGGCGCTCGTTGATCCAATAGTTGATGTTTGCCAACTTGGTTCGTTGAAAAATCCACTGTATCCACCTCCGCTGATTGTGGCTCCAGTCTCGCTGCCGTAACCAGTGCATGTCATGGTATCACAGCCACTCAATGCAAGGTTTGTTGCACCAACGGCTAGCACGTTGGGATCTGAGCTGGAAACTCCGTACCGAAGTTAGTATTGTCCGGTTTTGCTCCTTGATCGCCCGATGCGAAAAGGATTGTCACGCCCTGCGAAACATCGGTTGCAAGACGACTGTCGTAACTGGAGACCGACGATGACGGGAGTTGTGTGTCACTGCAACTTGGGAGGATAGATACACAACCGTAGGTCCAACTGTTAGAGATGATTTTAGCTAAATGATTCATAGCAACGTAGTCAACGAGGTTCATTAGATCATCCGATGGGCTGGAACCGTACAGAAGAGTTATACTTGCTCCCGGAGCTACGGTGTGCACGGCTTCGACGTCTAATGCGGTTTCTGTAGCCCACCCGGGGTCGTATGTGGAAGGCGGACCGTCAGGCGTCTCAGTGTGAGTGTGATACTCGGTAGTGAGTACTGCGTGCTGAAGATGTTAATTGAGTTTTGAATGCGAGGATCTCCCGGAGCGTCAACGATTGCAACGGTCTGTCCTACGCCATTATTTCCTGCACCGTAAAGGTTCGTGAACGAATATCCGACTTGGATTCCCTGTGGGCAGTACGGGCCGCTGCATGGGGATTCAACCGGTCTTGGGGTTGAATAATTGTCCAGCCCGATGATCCCTGTTACGAGGTTGGCGTAGGCGGTTGGTAGGCTTGGGTCTGTGTCTATGGCGTAAAAAGTTGAGCCGAATGCTTGACCGGCTGTCTGGTAGTAGCCGAGGGAGACTCCGAACGTGTTCTCAGCTTCAGCGACTGTTCCCGAAAGTTGTAGAACCAGTGGCGAGGCTCCTTGTGTGATGATGAACCCTGTGTTTGTGAGGAAGGAAGTGATTGATGCCTTCTGTCCAGACGTTGGTAGGTAGGGTAGGAGGGTCGTTGCGTTTAGGAAGTTGCCGTAGTTAGATGATTGAGGTTCCATGACTGAGTCGAGGCACTGATTGAATTGCGTAGGATTTCGGAGGCTGAACACTAATTCAAGTTGAATCGGTTGGAACCGGTAAGAAGCCTGTGCGTGATGCTCGGCCCGTTCGAACCGCTGGCACCACATCCCCGGAATCGAAGAGTTGGACGATCCAGGCTAAACTTGAGACGAGGAAATGTCAGTTGCCCAAGGCGCCAAACAAGGTGAACCGGGTGCAGCCTGACTAAGTCCAACCTGACTTCCCGCCGCTCGTACACTAGCTGGAGTGAGCTTGGCTAACGTAGGGGTTAAGTTTGTTCGTTGAGTAAGCGAGTATGCCTAGAGGATTCCGAGAAGGGATACGAGAAGCAGTAGGGAGGTGGCTGTTCTTAGGCGATTCTTCAATTTCCCGCACGATTCTTACCAGAAACCCCCGCAGTTTCACTTTTTACAACTATATGCGAATCCATGTTCAGAAACAGTCTCTTGGGGGCTAAGTTTTGTCGTCTTCGCCGTGTAGCTAAGGTGTTGACGGGTGGCCACCATCCGAAAAAGGTGTTCAATTCAGCTGGGCCACAGTTACGGAGTTTGGACCTCAGTAACGGTTGTTGAGTGATTTTTTTTTTTTTTTTTTTTTTTTTTTTTTTTTTTTTTTTTTTTTTTAAGGGTGGTATCAACAGTGTAATATTTAGATAACTCTTATATAATTTTGAAAACGGTTTCCACACGGAGCAGTTTGCAGAAACAATGAACAGATTCACGAGTTGAAGCGTAAGAAAAGTCAAAAGCACGGGCCAGACAACGCTTTGGAGATGACGGGGCATGGATAAGGCGGATATTAGCTCGAAGTTCACAGAGCGGCTTTCCCGCCAAGCCTATGGCGAGAGCAAAACCATAGAGGGCGTCAAATTTATTGAATTCAAATTCTTCAGCGACGACGGCGGAGACTTCCACGAAATAACCCGGTTGGTTAACGGCCGCGCCAGCTTCCTGGAAGGTTTCGAAGTTCGTCAGCTAAACAGGTCGAGGTTCAACCCCGGACTCGTGAAAGCCTTTCATCTCCACTTGGAACAGGACGAGGTGTGGGCAGTTCATCCTCTCGACCGGCTGCTTGTGGGGTTGGTGGATGTTAGGAAGGGTTCGAAGACGGAAGGCGTCTCGATGCGCTTCGTTCTAGGAGGAGGGAAGGCAAAATTCCTCTACATACCCAGAGGCGTCGCCCACGGTGGAACAGCCCTCGGAACGAACCCGGTAGACGTCGTCTATCTGATGAATCAGCAATTCTCCCCTGACAACCCAGACGAATGGCGCCTACCATGGGACACCCTCGGCGCTGAGTTCTGGAAGATAAGTAAAGGGTAAGGGAATACGATCATCTCGTTGATTTCAGCGTCGGCTTCTGGGTGAAAGTTGTGAAGGGAATAGTTCTCGCCGGCGGTTTAGGAACCAGGCTGTATCCGATGACACATGTGGTCAGCAAGCATCTACTCCCGATTTACGATAAGCCCATGGTCTTCTACCCCCTGAGCACCCTAATGCTCGCCGGAATCCGAGACATACTCATCATAAGCACCCCACACGACCTCCCCATGTACAAACAACTGCTAGGGGACGGCTCCGAGCTTGGAATCAAACTCAGCTACCTGGAACAGGCAAACCCCGGCGGAATAGCTCAGGCCTTCATCGTTGGCCGCAACTTCATCAAATCAGACTCAGTCGCACTCATACTCGGCGACAACATATTCTACGGACAAGGCCTCGCTGGCCTATTCCAAGCAGCGGTTGCAGAGAATAACGGGGGCACGATCTTCGGTTACTCCGTCAAAGACCCCGAAAGGTACGGCGTCGCAGAGTTCGACAAGAAAGGCAAGCTGGTTGGTCTCGCGGAGAAACCTAGCAAACCAAAATCAAACTACGCCATAACCGGCCTATACATGTACGATAACAACGTGTTAGAAATCGCTAACAAACTGAAACCCTCAGCCCGCGGCGAACTCGAAATCACCGACGTGAACAAAGAATACCTTCGCCGAGGAAAACTGAACCTCATAAAATTCGGCCGCGGCGTAGCCTGGCTCGACACAGGCACACCCGAAGCGTTGCTCGAATCCGCACAATACTTCGCTGCCATAGAACACCGGCAGGGGTTGAAGGTAGCCTGCCTAGAAGAAGTCGCATACAGGATGGGCTACATCAACGCATCAAAGCTGTTGAAACTCGCCGGAAAATATACCGGAGAATACGGCGACTACATCCGCGCCATCGCGAGCGAACATACCGACAACACTGACCTAACTCTGTGAGGCGTTCTGAGCGAACACGTGCAATGCTTGTTCCAGTTCCATCGGTTTCTCCCTCAGGATCTCTCGAGCTTTCGCTACGTCCAGAGATGAATCCCTCGGCCTCTTCGCGATCCAGCTGGAAGAATCCGACTTGACTGGCGTCACCAATTTAGCATCAAATTTTAGTTGCTTGGCTAAGTTAATTGCGAAATCATATCGGCTTGCTCTCGTCGCTCCTGCCACATGAATTATGCCGCGTGTGCCACGCTCGCTTAGATCCAGGATCATGTTCGCTAGGTTGGTGTTGAGTGTGGGACTAGCGAATTGATCCGATACAACGTTGACAGGCTCTCCCTTACTCAATTTATCGTAAAGCCAAGTTCCAAAATTTGGCCTGAACGTACGCCCCCAACCGAAAACAACGCTCGCTCTAGCAACGCAAGTATTCTCATGTTCCATAACCAATCGTTCACCGAGCAGCTTCGATGAGCCGTATTGGTTAACTGGGGCAGGTGGAATCATTCTCGTTATAGTTCCCTCTGCTTCCGTCGAAAACGTAGTCCGTAGACACGTGAACAAGGAATGCGTTGATCTTGTCGCATGCCTCCGCGAGGAAGCCAGCTGCAGTACCGTTAACTCTCGTTGCCAGTTCCGGTTCGCGTTCGCATAAATCGACATCTGTGATTGAAGCCGTGTTAATCACGACCGCAGGCCTTTCGCGCTGGACACATTCATTCACTAATTTTTCATCAGTGATGTCCACTTGGATCGCCCGTCCGCTGTCGGGCTTATGCTCGTGGTAGAGAGAGCTCACGTCGTAACCTTTGGCCGTTGCCTGCTGGACGAGCGCGTGTCCCAGCAACCCGCTTGCGCCGGTTATGAGAATCTTAACTACCATTTACTTTTCCACGGCGCAGAACTCAGTACACGTTCGTTCAGTAAGGGTTGCCACCACGCCTCATTCTTCACGTACCACGCCACCGTCTCTCGCAACCCATCCTCGAAACGCCGCTTCGGAGTCCACCCCAACTCATCTCTCACCTTCGACGTATCCAACCAGTAGCGAACATCGTGTCCAGGTCTGTCGTCAACATGATCAATGAGCTGCTCAGGTTTATCCAGTAATTTCAGAATCTGCTTAACCACATGTTCGTTCTCGATTTGGTTTCCCCCACCAATATTGTACACCTCCCCCACCCGTCCTCTTTCGAGAACTTGGTCAAGGGCTTCGCAGTGGTCTTGGACGTGGATCCAATCCCTAACTTGACTTCCCGAGCCGTAGATGGGAACCTTCCGATTCTGGATAGCTAGAATCACTGTTTTGGGAATGAACTTCTCTGGGAACTGGAATGGGCCGAAGTTGTTTGTGCATCGAGTAATCAGAGTCGACAATCCGTACGTTTTACGGTAGGCTTTAACCAGCATCTCCCCAGCTGCCTTTGAAGCGGAGTATGGGGACGAAGGGTTCAGTGCGTCTTCCTCCTTGAACGCCCGCCCATCATCCGCCGAACCATACACTTCGTCCGTTGAAACCTGCAGAAACTTGAGATCCCGTTTCCTGCATAATTCGAGAAGCGTCAAGACACCTTTCGTATTGCTTTCCAAGAATGAATGGGGGTTTGCGATGCTACGGTCGACGTGTGATTCAGCCGCAAAATTAACCACAACCTCCACGTTCGCGCTGACCTTCTCCACGAGCTCAGCGTCGCAAATATCTCCCTTGACGAAACGTAATTCGCTCGCCCTCAGAGATCCTTCAAATTTGCAGGGTTGGAACCGTAACTCAACTTGTCAAGGTTAACAATCTGAACATTGCGTTGGATGGTCAACAAGATGGTGGATATAGTTCGAGCCAATGAAACCCATCCCACCCGTAACGAGGAGACGTGTCAATGGCTTCCGGCTCACAAACAGGAATTCGTATACCTGATGCTCAACTTAAGGAAATGCAACTCCAACGTATCGACAAGTTAGTTCATCTGTAATTTCAGAGCCAGACATTCGCTCTATCATCGAACTCTGATTAGATTCTGCTCAGTTTGCCTGAACCGTTGTCAGTTTGACTTCTCTATGAACTGTCGAAGGTAAGCGCGGGAAGTTTACTCGATCGAGAGTAATGCTTGGGCGGAGTCTCCTCCGTTTCCTGTAACTTGGATCACGTATTGTCCGGGGAGAATGTTTCCGACCGTGAAACTGCCGTTTGGAGTTCCACTTCCAGCTTGGATGACGCATGCTACGGTACCCTTCAAGACCACGTTGGGAGTTGGGCTAGAGATTGTGCAGGTGGTGTCTGTGGGCAGGAAGCCGCTGGCTATCACTAAAACATCCACACCGGGTTGGGCGGTTGCCGGGCTCAACCCTACCTGAGCACCCCCAGTAACGGTCAGGAGCGCTTGCGCGAAGTCGCCCTGATTTCCCGAAGCCTGAATCACATAGGCGCCGGGTAGAACGTTGCCAATCGTGAATCCACCCGACACGGATCCTCCCGCGGTTACACATGCTGATGAGGTGATCACGCCGGGGTTGGATGGGCTAGAGAAGTAGCAGGCAGTATCGGTCGGCAGAAAACCAGACCCGTTGATTCCAATTTGCAAACCAACATTCCCGCTCCCGGAACTTAACCCAATTACCGGTGAGGATTCAATATTCGTGAGGGCCATCATTCCCGCGGACGCCAACAAAACTCCAATGAAGAGTAGGGTAAGGATGAATCTCAAGGAAACCTAGAGATGCCTTCTCTGTTTGAGAGTTATAATTTATGTTGCTATGGGAAGAGGATGTGTCCTCACAGAAAATGCTTAAAGGAATCGGGCATGAGCCCGTGCGTGTTTTCGCGTGCTACACTATTGCACTATTGCCTTAGACGCGCCCATTTTGTTTTGGTTAATTAGTTTAGTATGCGGCTGTAGAGTTCGTTTGTTCCAGGTCAGCGCGGCGTACCAGAAGCCGCATGCTACGGCTAGGAATAGGGCGTAGCCTAGGTACGTGTGGGCTAGGTAGAGCGCATCTAAGCCCCAGTGGAAACCGACGAGAATAACCACATACACTCTCAGTATCGTCGCAGCAAACGTAACCCCTACCCCCATCAGCAATAGGAACGTGAGTCTGGCTACTCCGAGTGACTTTCCTACGTCTAAGGTTACGAAGCTGAATGCAGCGATGAACATGAGAAATGAGAGGAAGCCTCCGCAGAGCGGGGTCACCTCAACACCGCCAATCATCGAGGGGGGTCCGAAGGATAGGATGTCGCCGGAAACTGTAACTGGAATATTGGTTAGGTGAAGTAGTGCGACTGTAATTATCACGTTTAGCGTCCCGAAAGCAGCGCCTAACGGAGAATTGGAAGCATAGTTCTCAAGTTGCACCGCATGTATCAACCACGCAACCACCATCGCAACGCAAAGCACGGGCCACATATCCCGGTAACCCGAAAAGAACTTCGCGCCATAAAGCACCCATCTCGAACCAACCGCAAACAACACTACCCCACAACCCATCAAAGTTATCCAAAACGCATCCGCCTCGGAGAGCTGGAAGTACCGAAGGATAACGAGTGACATGAAAATTAAGACCGAACCGAAGAACACCCGCACCTTTGAACCAATTTCCATAAAGCACTTACCAGCGTTCGATCTTTCGATTAGCATCACTAGAGCAACTAAACAGGTTTTGGTTTACCGACCCAGCCGCGTCTACGCTTCGAAATCTGCAACCCGATTAGCAGCATCAATAGCGACGTAACGACAATCAATAACTGATGCAACGAGTCCGGGAATTCTGGCACGGTATTCTGACCGGCAATGACTATCACATGTCTGCCTGCTGAATAGGTGATGTAAATGTGATACGTGTTGACGTCAGAGGAAGTTACCGTGTTGACGGTGACATTATCAACAAGCACGACGACTGGACCGTCTATCGACCCCTTAGGAACGGCCGCGTTTAGCGAGCCTATCGTTCCGTTAGGTTCGGTAACTTGAATCGTGAACTCTTTAGTGGCCGCGTTGTAGGTTGTGTTTGCGGCGTTGACCTGGCTATTGGTGAGGAACTGAAGCGTAATGTTCCCCGATTGAATTGAGGTGAATGATCCTGCGAACCGCGCTTTGAAGAAACCGATAATGTCCTCTAGAATTTGCGGTTCTACGGGAGTGCCTATCCATACATGTGTGTATGGAAATGCGTCTAGTCGGACAAGTTCGCCTGGGGCGTTGTGGGCCCACACGAATGCTGATTGTATGCTAATGCTCCCTGAGTCACCCATACCCCAGATTAGTAGGTGGGGCACCTTGGCTTGGGCCGACAATTGCGCGGTCTTGAACACGGTTGGGTCTGTCCCGGTTGAGCCGGAAGCTCCCTGCAACTCCGCATCCATTATCACAGCCAAATTGAACAATCCATAATTGTCGTTTATCAGAGTCCAAGCGGCGAGGGTCCCTCCCGCACTCCAACCGAGCAAGTACACTTGGCTAATGCCCAAACCAAACTTCAACAAAGCTGCGAGAACATAAGGGAAGATCGGGAGGTTTTGCACGAACCATCCGATTGGTGCTATGACATTGAATCCCGCATTCGCCAAGGAGTTGAGGACACCCATTGTACTCTGATCTAGTTGAGTGTCACCGGTGAGGATGGGTTGGTCGTATCCGCCGCTAAGGAATATTACGGCCGGGAATCCAACGGATTGAATGTTGATGTAGGCGTTTAGTCGACCTGAAAAGTCGCTCTCATAAATCCCCGGCACATCCCCCGCAGGCGAGACGTACGAGTATTCGTCGTTTAGTGTCGTAGTCCAGCCTTGAGCAGAGTCATTCATAGCGATCGTGAAACGCATTGGATAATTAATAGAAACGTTAGGCATCATCGCACTCAAGTGCCACGCCCCGTTCACATCCGAAGTCGCGTTCAGGGAACTAGTTTGATAGTTCCCTGCGTCAGTATACCGAATCTGAACTCCTCCTTGGCCTCCGCCAAATCGGTCGGTAACCACTCCACTTAGGTCAACTCTCTCGCTAAACTTAGGTTGAACGTCAGTTGAGTATACCGCGTACTCACAGCAAGGGTTCGCGTAAGCTCTAATTTCATGTGGCAGGAAGAAAAGCGAAACCACAATCAGAAGCAGAAATGCGACTTCTGCCACGTGCTTCGACAATATACTAACCGCAGCATTCGCAAGGAGTGCACTATATTTGCGTTAACTACCAAATGGATGAATAAGCTCATGCTCGTCGCTGAAGATTCGAATGTTGCTAGTGAAATTTAGTCCGTACTCTGCGTAGCCGCAATTAATTCCTTTGCGACGAATCGTTGCTTCTTTTCGCTCAAACCAGGATACATTGGTAAAACCAAGGTCTTGGTATATGCACTTGAGCTAACTTCCAACGCACCTACCTTGGGGCAGTTTCGAAATGCGTCTTGTAAGTGAAGAGCATAGTATCCAAGGTTAGTCTGTATTCCCTTTGTCGCAAGCTTCCTGATCACTCGATCTCGGTTTCCCCGTTCTAGGAGAACACAGTATGACTGGTAGGAATGGGTTACTCCTCTCTCTTGAATTGGGCACTTAATGGATTTCGCTCTTCTTAGTAGCCGAGAGTAACGCCGCGCATGCTTCCGTGTTTCAGTAATTCGTTGACGTATTCTCGATAGCTGTCCGAGTCCTAACGCGGCTTGGATATCAGTCATCTTATAATTGTAACCTGAGCGTACGAATGTGATTTTGGATTTTCGATGGATGCTGCCATGATTCCGGAGAGAAGTCGCAAGTTCGGCGATTCGACTGCTATTTGTCACCAACATTCCACCTTCCCCTGTTGTGATGGTTTTGCGGGGATCAAAACTAAAACATCCCACGTCCCCGAACATGCCCACCTTCTTCCCATGATACGTTGATCCCAATGCTCCAGCTGCATCTTCAATTACTCTGACATTATGCCTTCTCGCTATCCGCAGCAATTCCTCCATCTTAGCCGGGTGACCGAATGAATGAACCACGATGATCGCTTTTGTTCGCTTCGATATTGCCCGCCTAACTTGGGTTGGGGACATGTTGAAGTCTGATTCCTCAATGTCAACAAGCACAGGAGTGGCGCAGCCGTGTACAACGGCGTTGGCGGTGGCTGGGAATGCAAAATCTGGTACTATAATTTCGTCACCAGCTCTTGCGCCTATGCAGCATACCGCGAGATCCAAGGCTGTTGATCCGGAGGAGGTGGCCACCGCATATTTGGCATCTAGATATCGGGCGATGCTACGTTCGAACTCTCTGACCATCGGACCTTGCGCAAGCCAACCTGAGTTTAAGACGCATTCGACCATGTCGCACGTCCGAGGGAAGAATCTTCGGCTTAGCGAGAGGAATCCGATTAGGAAAACTGCCTGTACCAATTGATCGTTCTTTCAAGTCCCTCATCGAGCCCTATTTGCGGACTAAAACCTAACGACCCTGATCCGATCGATCGAAGGCACCCTCACGCTAACCTCCGTATATTCGTTTGGCCGCATCAGGATAGTTGACTTCCTTCCAGAGATCTCCATGATTTTCCTTGCGAGCATGAGCGTTGTCAGGGCCTCTTGCGGGTTTCCGATGTTGTATATCCCTTCACCTTTGTCTGCCAGTAGCATGAATCCGTCGACACAATCCTCTACATAGCACCATGCTCGAATCTGGTCTCCGTCTCCGTGGACGATCAAAGGTTCTCGGCGGATTGCGCGTTCGACGAATGAATGTACGGCCCCCTCTCCCGTCTGTCGTGGGCCGTAGACATTGAACGGCCTGGCAACGACCACAGGTAATCCAACCTCTCTAGATGATGCGACGAACATGTGCTCAACGAAGAGTTTACTGGCTGCGTAAGACCATCGAGGGTCGTTCGGTGACCCGACTGTTAGAAAGGCGTCTTCACCTGCCCCAGCGGTCGTCGGCCCATAGACCTCGCTAGTGCTTGCAAAAACTAGACGTTGAAGCTCTGACTTGAATTTCCTTAGGGAATTCACCAGGTTGTAGCTTCCGAGTACGTTGACCTCCATAGTCTCCAATGGTTTCTGCACGACTTCCGCGACTCCTGCCAAACTAGCGAGATGAAACACAATTTCGGGTTGTGAGTCGCTGATTGCCTTCTCGAGTTCCGTACTATTCCTCACGTCTCCCTGCACTAGATGCAGTTTCCGCGAGAGCTTCTCACCATAGTGGGACACTAGGTCGTCTAAGCTGGGGGTGCGAATTTCTCGATCGAAGCACGTGACTTCATTCTCCGTGAATAATCGCTCGATTAGGTGACTTCCAATGAAGCCTGTGCCTCCGGTTATGAAGATCTTCTTGTTCCTTAGCACAGTTTTCAATCCCACCAAGACTCCTATTCAGAGCTCACTCTAAACGCCTGGTTTCTTCACACACACCATACACAAATGTCTCCCTTCGACCGGTAGTGTATCGTTTTCCATTTCCATCGACAGGCGTGCGGCGAAACTGTTGAACTTGGATGAGGGGTTAGGTTCCTTAGGCGAAATCAACGCGGGGTAGTAGACTCTCGTAAGCAGATAGTAGAGTGCGAACGTGGTCCGTTCAATGACTTTGAAATATTTTTCAAGCGTAGAACGAAACACCGATTCGTTCAGGTCCAGGTTTACGGCAATTGGTTTTATCGGCTTGAGGCCTAATTTTGCTCGCAACGAGTTGAGACTCGCAGGTACCCTTCCGCAATCCTTCGCAAAAAACGAATACTCCGCCAGGTTTCAAAAGCTCACATATGTTATGTACGGCCTTACGTTGGTTTTCTACGCTTCCAAGATTTATGAGGCATCTAAATGATACAACGCAATCAAAAGGAGCACTAATCCCTTCCAAAGTATCGCGTTCGAGGACGCTTGCCAAGTAGAATCCCAACTTTTCGTTCTGAAGACGCCGAGCATTATCAATCATGTTTCTGGAATAATCAATTCCTACAACCTTCCCCGCCACGTGCCTTGCCATTACATTTGTCCGCCGGCCGTTACCACATCCGATATCAAGAAGATGCTTAGGTCGGAAGCGTTTCAGGCATTTTTCTATGACAAAACGATTCTCCAAATCAACGAGATACGGATCACTATGTGACCCGATCTTTGCTCGATCCCTTAGTGCCTGATTGTCCCAGTAACGCTTGATCTCCGAGATTTTCTTACCGGACATTCAGAATCACCCGAATGGTATCATTAAGTTACATGAATATTCACGAATGAAAAGATTCGTCAAACAAAACTTCCTATTTTTCTCGGTTCGTGTATGATTATAACCGACGAGGTAAAGAGATAAGCTTCCCGGTGTCATCGTGTATCGCGGCCTAAGAGTCTGCATCATAATCCCGGTCTTCAACGAACAAGACATGATCGGTTTTGTCTTGCGGACCTTGCCGCGCTTCGTTGACGTAGTCGTTGTCATCGATGATGGGTCAACCGACTCTAGTTACAACAACGCTATCGCGTACCAGTCTCGTTTTTCTCAATTTCTGCTCAGAAAGCATGCGAAGAACATGGGTTTCGGGGCTGCCTTGAAATCATGCTACATTACTTCCCTCGAGACAAGAGCGGATGTGGTCGTGCTAGTCGGGGGAGACGGCCAAATGGACCCACGAGATCTTCCGTCCCTTTTGGACCCGATAGTTGACGGTTCCGCGGACATCGTGAGCGGGGATAGGTTCTCGTCTCTGCGTGGAGCGAGAGAGAGTATGCCCAGAGACCGGCTTTCACTGAATCGGCTAGTTACGACTATTACAGCTGTAATCACGGGTTACCGAATTGCAGATGCAGAGTGCGGTTACTCTGCAATGAATCGGCGGTCTGTCGGAACGCTTGACTGGGCCGATATGAGCAACGGGTGGGGAATCGGATTAGAACGACTGATTCAACTCCGAAAACACGAGTTCTTACTTACGAATGTGCCGGTCCAAGCGATTTATAGAAGAAAAATATCCAAACTGCGATACCTTCCCTACCTCAGAGACTACGTTTCAGTCGCGTTCAGGCTTATGCCTCTATGGCTGCAATTCCCTTCCAAACCCGCCCGGGAAAGTCAGGTAAGGTTTCAAACTAATCAGTCATAGTCAAAAGGGTTACAATACCAACTTGCTGTGAATCACGGTTCCGAACCTAGTACGAAAACATTTTCCTCATGGAACAATATGTGAAGAGGAAGCACGCTCGGATTATTTTCAAGCGCTGCCCAATCAGCGGGCACTCCCGGTTCGATTGCCACCAACAACACCGACCTATTTGCGGTGTGATTCAACCACTGATGCAGTGACGGTAGTGGCTGGAACAGATCTTGGGCGTTTGAAGGCGGGTGGAGTGAAATCGCGACCACCCAAAAGCATTCAGAGGCAATACATTGAACGGGAACATCATTAGGTATATTTTGGTTGATCCAGATTGCGGCATCGTACACAGGATGGCTAAGCGGCGTCGCGTTCGCCTCAGCTACGAGCTGATTATCATCTCTTATTGCAAACCCAAAGTTCGCAAGAATCAGAATGAGTATCAAGAAAGGAATAATTGATCGCCTCCCCCTGTTCAGAATCGACCGAAAACTAACGCCATCTTCCCTGAACAAGTACGCAGCAATTCCAATTGAGGAAAAATCGCCGAGATACCCAGACTTCGTGAAGAAATAGGACCCGTACTTCATCACTGAGTCGAGAAGAAAGAGCGCTGCCGCTTGGCAAAGCACTACGGTGTGTAAGCATGGAACGACCAATTCGCCCAAACTGATTCGCCTCTGCTTGGTTAGCAGCAGAAATGAGATGAGGCCTGCTACTCCTAATGCACCGATTGGGATAAAGACAGGAAATGGCAGCGCGGGCGAGGAAGCGGGTAGATAGAAAGATAAGCGCTGTATGAACCATAGTATTCGTGGGAACGCAAGAGCTACCGACACGAGTAGCATCGTAGCAAAAGGTACAATCAAATTCCTACGACGCTTAACCAAGATAACAAGGAAAATAGTTGCGCTTGGGATAAGGGCCAGGTAGGGATAGGTTAACCAAATCGCAGCATATACTACTGATAGTAGAATCCAACCCTTCCTGTCTCCCCCGAAGGAACTTAGAAGTAGCAGACAGAAAGTCAAGGTTAGAAAGATTCCCATTAGTTGAGCGTAGTAGCCCGCGGCGAAAAGATCGAAAGTGTACGGGCAAGCGATCGCCAACCCCGCGACTAGAGGAATGTATCGGATTCGGCATTTGACCGAATCAAGGCTCAAGAAAACAAGAGTACAAACTGCTAGCGCAATCAAGAATTCGTTGAATGGCTGGAAGACAAAAATCAACGGCACCCCAAGGTCTTTTGATAAGAAGCTGATGGTTGCGTGATATCCATACGGATACGAGTCTAGCCCCGACATGATCGGCGAATACCAAGAAGGTAGTCCAGTGAGTTTTTGCGTCGTAACAATGCTGTTCGCTACCGCGTAATGTGCCCAAGCATCAACACCGTAGGAAGAAGGTAAGTCTGAAGGAAAAACCGCCTTGAACACTGCAACTACCGAGGCCAACACAATGACTAGAACGCACGTTTCAACTCGTTTCAACACAATTCGTGGTCGTACTCTGTACGCACCTACCGCAGCCAAAACGAGCAAGCACAAGAAAACCGTGAGAAACAGCGTTTCACTTAGGAGGAAACCTACTCCGCTAGCGAATTCCGAAGTAAGAATGACTAGAGAAAACTCCAAGGCAACTCCACCCAGAACGACCTTGTGAATTTCCTCCCAACGCGTTGCCAACATAAGGAGAATGCAACTCGCAAACAGGCCTATCAAGATCGCAATCATGAAAGAGTACCATCATTGTAGCATTGGGACCCTACAACAGCTCTGGAACTGGCAGGCACTCGCGCAACTCTCTACACTCAGGCAAAGATCGCAACGCTTGGCTACATTCGCAAGGAGAGCACTATATTTGCCTTAACCGCAAGCGTATGTACCTGACTAAGCGGCAAGAGGCCCATCATTGAAGATTTGTATGGTCAATAGTTACTTTCCTCCGTGGAGGGGAGGCGCGGAAACATATGTTCACGAACTCTCAAAAGCCCTAGCGACCCGCGGACACGACGTCACAGTACTTTGCACATCGGACCCCCTCAAACCCGGAACATACTATGTGGATGGGGTTCGGGTTAGGAGGCTGCGACAGTTAACTAGACTCTATGGAACGCCGGTTCAAGCAGGCCTTTTGAGAGAACTGCACGATTGTGACCCCGACATTTTCCATGCCAACTTTCCCAGCCCATACCTCGCATTCACCGTCGCCATTGGATCATTCTTCAGAAAGATTCCAACCGTTTTGACGTGGCATAATGATCTTCCACCCGTAACATCCGGGGCGCGGTTCTTGATTGAAGCACACAACCGACTCGTCCTGCCCGAATACATCCGAGAATACCGAAAGATTATCGCCACTTCCGAAACATACCGGCGGATCTCACCAATTCTGCTGGGGCAAGGACCACGTGTTATTGTAATTAACAATGGTGTCGACTGCAGGAGATTCAATCCAGGCGTGGACCCATCACTTGTTCAGAACAGGTTTGGGACGAAAGGCCGGTTCGTTGTGTTATTCGTTGGAGCTTTGACGTGTTGGCACGGTTACAAGGGACTTCGCGTGTTGTTGAAGGCAATGAAACTGGTGGCGGAATCAGTTCCCGACGCCTTACTTTTGGTTGTAGGCGACGGCGACCTTAGGGCACAATACGAAAGCGAGACACATGATTTGGGACTCTCAGGGAATGTTCTCTTTGTTGGTGACGCACCCGATGAGGAATTACCTGCATACTACGCCGCTTCTGACTTGCTCGTCTTGCCTAGCGAAGACATGTCTGAAGGCTTCGGCTTAACTTTGCTTGAAGCCAACGCTTCCGGCCGCCCATGTATCGGGAGCAACACTGGTGGAATCCCGGAAGTGATCCATGATGGGATTAACGGATTTCTCGTACCGCCGAAGGATCCGAACACCCTAGCCCGAAGAGTGGTCGACATGGCAGGTAACGCGAAAGCTAGGGAGAAGATGGGTATGAATGGTCGAAAGATTGCCTTGTCTCATGATTGGGAAATTGTCGCAAGAAATACCGAGTATGTGTATAATGCTGCAATGGCTTAATCAGCCAGTGAAAGAGTCCGGCCTGATCGCACTGAACAATTCACTTTTCAGAAAGATAATGAAAGGGATTTTTCGCGCTAGGCGGTAGCATTACGCCCATCGCCTTTCTCTAACTATCGTTATCATCGTGAATAGGATTATGCCGGTGAAGAGTGATAATAAGCCTATGAGACCGGACGCTATGGAAACCAGTGCTAGGTTCGTTATTACTCGGCCGTAGTTTTGATAATAGTTCAAAGTCAGTATGCCATAGAATAATGAGTTTGCTAACGCGATCAAGGCGAATCCCCCGTAGAACAGCAGCGGATGCCTGATAGACACGAACTTTACGACACTGAAAAAGACATCAAAAGCATGCATAATGGGGTTATGTGTTGAAGAGTCAAGGCCGGAGTACGCCGCCGCAATAGGCACTTCGACAATTCGCATTCCCGCCCGATCAGCCTTCATGATAATTTCCGAGTCGACTCCCATGCCAAACTCAGCCGCCACAAGGTTATCGATCGCCCTCCGAGAATAAGCTCTGAACCCACTCTGGGCGTCAACGAATCTGTCTCCGATCTTAACTTGAGTAGCTACGTCTAGCACTCGTGCTCCAGCCCATCGATGGCGTGGCATATCGTTGGGTCTGGCTGTGCGACTTGCTATCACCACATCAGCCTCTCCCATCTCCATTGCATCTAGGAGTAAAGGAATCTTCGACGGATCATGCTGTCCGTCAGCATCTAAGGTCACGAGAACATCCACCCCATTTCGCTTGGCCCATTCGAAACAATCTCTCAACCCCGCCCCTTTACCAAGATTCTTTTCATGCCTGACCACTGCAGCGCCCAATCCCTGCGCAATAAGGCCTGTATCGTCGCTACTCCCATCGTCGACCACTAAAACCCCGTTAGCGTACTTTTGGGATCTCACAATTACCTTCGCAATCGTCGCTTCTTCATTAAATGCGGGTATGCCAACGACGACGTTCAAACGAGCCACAAGGTGAATACTGCCCATCGCTGCTTAAAATCTCATAACTGACAACCCAGTCACTACTGATGAAAACAGCTGGTGCGAACGTTTCAGCCTCCAAAACTCGGCGTGGCACAACAAAAATGGATACCTACTAAACTTTGGAATGAAATCGTCGAGAAAATGCCGATTCCTTGCGTGGATATAATCTTTCAACGGCCTAACAATTCTATCTTGTATGGTTGGCGGCTAATCCCTCCTTATCGAAATGTTTGGGCACTCGTTGGGGGCCGAATACTTCATCGCGAAAATCTTCTCCAATCTGCTTCCAGAATCGCTAAGGAATACGACCTAGTTATCGGACGGCTTTATCTCAATGGAGTCTTTCCAGTCAATTTCCCGAACAGAGCTGATGTAGTAATCTCCCTCGCTGCTCGTGCGATATCGGGCGAGGCGCGAGTTGACGAGTATGAGTTTTCAAAATTCATATGGGCAACAAGGCCTCCTAAGAGATCTGGACGAAACTACCGTCGTATGGTTAGCAACTGGAATCAAGTTTCCAAATCGAAGGAATTCCTTCGCCTCAACCGTATCGCATAAACCGAATGACTTAGAGAGACCTATTTGACGAATGTTGGATCTCGCGTTCCCACAATGATTGAAGGTATCACAAACAACGCTAGGCTTGGGATGGCCACCCAGTCAAACAACCATTGTGGCATCTTAGTCCTGAGATTTGTCACTCCAACTGCGATGAAATAGAAGGCTGGGTAATACAGAAATTCAGCAAACCTCTCATCCAGGTTCGAAAGTCCAACGAACCTGCCGATCGGAGCATAAGTCGCCAAAAATCCGACTGCAAGGGCGACGGAGATTAACCAACTTAAAGCAACAACCAACCCCACCCCTCGAGGTTTTTCCCTCAAGTTACTTCGAAGCCCGTAGAGGGTAAGAATCGCGAAAGGAATCTTCCATCCATGCAGCAATAGAAAAGATGCAGGGCTTCCGTAAATCAAAACAATATACGAGGAATATTTCAGCAGAACAAGCCCAACACCTGCTGCCAGCGCAACAGCAAGGATGAGATACGCCACTCTCTCGTTAACTAGCATCACATCCCACTTCCCGCTGGCTGCGGACGTAAGCCACAGCCAAAGAAACAAAAACGATCACGACCCCAGCGGAAAAGAACAGCACGAAGAAATTGCTTCCAAATGTACCTGGTAGAATGTTGAATGGGTAGGCTCCGAACAATTCCACTCTCCAGATCCTGTACAAATCCGGCAAAGCAAATCTTAGGAATAGCCCGTAGATTCCAAAGGCGAGGACTGTGTACACGGCGGTCCACAGATTCGCCTTCCGCAAGATCATCAGTAACGATAGTGTCAAGAGGAGAACTACGTAGGTTATCGGGGTGTGGAAGAGAAGGATGAGAAATGTTACTGCCATGATGCGAAGCAAAACTTGAACGCCCGGCTGCTCGAAGAGAATTTTCATGTCACGCATTGCTAAGGGGAGTAGGAATAATCCGAATAGAGTCGGACGCGCGATGGTTGTGGAATAAATCATAACATCCGACATGGAGACGAGGACTACTCCAACCATCGCCACCACGTAGCTTCCTTTGGCGAAGCTAGAATACATTCCAAAAGCCGGCAGTACGTACAAGCAACCTAAACCGATCGCCAATACGACCAGGGCTGTCGCATGGTTCAATTGAAGGAGCTGGCCGAAGAGTGCGGAAGCGTAGAAGATTCCCGGGCCTTGGGCAAGCGTTGTCACTGGAATCGTACTATTAGCTTGGTATGTGGCAAGGGAGGTTAACCAGAAAGTCTCATCCCCTGCACGCAAAGGGAAGTACGGTAGGTAGTATCGGTCGAATAGTTTCAATATCAACTGAGCAACCACCATCAATACTAGAACCACTCCGACGTTTCTCAGTCTGTTTGAGAAGCAGAGGCGCAAGCTGATGATTGTGAAAATGTAGAAAGCGAGCCAGATCAATACGATGTCCAGAAACATGCAACAGACACGGCATTCAGATTCTCAGGTGGAAATACAAGGGTTTGGGAAGGAGCTTGAAAATCATGGGAAGCTGCCGGTGAGGCCGGCGTTCCACAACGCGGCTCTAGTCACGAATGGAATACCTGTCATCACACAACCATACACACGCCAGCGAATGCCAAGTATCAGCGCTAGGGGCATGGCCAACCTGCAGCGAGATGTTAAGATGCTCGTGAATTGGCTATTTTTCAAGGCCTTGATACTTCATTGTGAGTGGTATTGTTTGAGCTATATCACATAGTGTACAATGGCATGAATTTTGAGCCGAGAGAGTGATGCTTCCATGAAACTCACCATCCGCCTCCATGAGAGGCATCAAGTTTTTCACACCTGACCTCTTTCATGAGCTAGATGAGTGCTTAGGATGAGTTTTCAATTGAAGCTAAATCTAGAGTATGTAGCTTGTCCTGCGCTGATCGGGCTTCTCGTTCTCGCGTATTCAACCCCCGTCTTTGCACAGCAGGCGAGCCTTTACTTTCATGACAACTCAGAGATATCATTCTCTTACCCGTCATTTCAGTTCGCGGGCTTCCAAGTGTCAGGTATCCAAGCAAGTCCCTCGAGTTCGAGTGCGCGAGTATTCGAATTCGCAACTCCTAGCGCACCAACTGGAAGTGGGATGGCTGTGACGATGTCGGCTACGATCTCCGTTTCAAGCCAACCCCAAGTTTACGCCGCCTTTGTAGCGTGGGTATCGAACCCATTCCCTTCCGCTGTAACCCTTGACGGCAATGTGATAATGCATGTTTGGATGAGCAGCAATGACTCGTTGTTGCCATGGGAAGGTTCTGAGTTCTTTATGGGAGTAGCAGATTACTCGCCAACGAATTCAACGCAGTTCCAGCTTCTAGACGATTACCAGAGCAACGTCACCCTTGGGTACAACGGGTTCACTGGTTCACCAAATGAATACCTCATCAACACCATGAGGATTAATCAACACCAATTTCAGGCGGGTAGCATGCTGATGTTTATCGTGGGCGCGGGGTCTAACAAGCAGGGGTTGAGTTTCACGGTTTACTTCGACAGCCCCACTTGGCAATCCCGTGCCGACGTGCCAGCCGACCCAAGTCTAACTGTGCCCGAATTCCCTAACCTACTCCCGATAATCCTATCGACACTACTCCTGCTGCCGATCGTTCAGGTCAAACGTAGAAGGACTTGACTCGGGTAGGCGAGTTGGGATGGGTGGGCTTTGAAGCCTCTGATTACTCTGCTGACAGACTTCGGACTTCAGGACTCATATGTGGCTGAAATGAAAGGGGTCGTCCTCTCAATTTGTCCCGACGCCAACCTCGTCGACATCACCCACCACGTTGGGAAATTTAACATACGGATGGGCGCCTTCATCCTAGCCAACACAACCCCATACTTCCCTCCGCGAACAATCCACCTCGCCGTTGTGGACCCAGGCGTAGGCAGCACCCGCGCAATCGTCGTAGAATCGAGCCGCTCCCTGTATGTTGGGCCGGACAATGGGTTACTTATTCCAGCCGCCACGGCCGAAGAGATCCAGCACGTCTACGAGTTGACCAACCACTCATTGGTGAGGAACCCAGGCTCCTCCACCTTTCAAGGACGGGATATTTTCAGCCCGATGGCAGCCAACCTAGCCTTGGGATTACAACCCAAAGAAATTGGACCGGAGATCAAGGATTATGTGAAACTATCATTTGCCAGGGCAAAGTACGAACGCAGAGGGTTTCTTTGCGAAGTTATTCACATAGACGGCTTCGGGAATGTCATAACCAACATCACGCAAAAAGAAATGAACAAACTGGACGGCCACGCAAGGTTGGTGGTGAGGGTAGGCGGAAAACATTTTCCGGCTAGGGTAGTTGGAACATTCTCAGAGTTGAGGAAGCGAGAGTTGGGTGTTTTAGTTGGGAGTTATGGTTTTCTCGAGATCGCAAGTCTTGAAGCTAGTGCAGCTAAGAAGCTTGGGGTTAGAATCGGTTATGCCCTTCGCGTTGGTGGTGCCTAGGGTCATCGCTCAATGTTAGCTCTCTCAACCTCTCATCTCCGAATATGCTTTTGATGTATCCTGCTACCGACGTTGGGACTAGTTTTTCCCAGCTGTCGCCGTTAACCACTCGTTCTCTAATCTCGGTTGAGGAGTAGGTTTCGCCGGTCGTAGAATGGAATCGGTTCAACTCTGAACCCCGCTTCCTTGAGCAGACGTGACGTTACGGGTTCATTGGAAAATACCGCTTCGAACTTTGGGGTTTGGGATACGAGGTGTGAGACCCAGAGATCATGTATGCGAAGATCACGGATGGGAATGAGATAGTATTTTGCAGCGTCAATCTTCGCTTCATCCAAAGCGAGCCTAATCATAGTGACCCGCTCGCCAGCGGTAAACGGGTTGTGAAGGGTGTGACTGAACTGGGCGCTCCCAATCGCGATAATAATTTCCGGTACGCTGTTCAGGATATACTTGACACATTGTAAGTGGCCTAAATGAAAGGGCTGAAACCTACCAATGAGCAGCCCACGATTCCCGTTGACTTTCAAGTCACGGTTCCTTCATTTTGGTGGTACCCACATTGACTTCTCCGAAACCTTTTGGTTTTGAAATTTGACGCCCTCAAGCTCAAGCAACCTACGTTTCATGTAGGTGCCAGTTGAAGGTTCACGACCTCCCATCCCATAATTTCCAACTTTACCTGAAACGGGCACAACCCTGTGGCAAGGAACTATGAGGGGGAACGGGTTCTTAGCGACCGCAGTTCCAACCGCACGCGAATACCGCTTTCCTCCAAGCCTTCGAGCTATTGCCCCATACGTCGTCACCCGGCCACGTGGAATCTTACAAAGTAACTTGTAGACATCCCTTCGGAAAGTAGAAAGATTTGATAGGTCTAGGTTGCGCAAGTCCGCTACCTCGCCCTTACCACCGAGGAACTTGTGGAGCGTGCGGAAACTTGGATCAGCTCGACCCATATTCGAGGCTTTCGGGAACTTCGCAGGCAAAGCGTTCCGAACAGACCTTTCCGCTTCTCCGCGGCTCCTGTCTGAGAAGGAACAAGCGACCATCTTCCCGTTAGGATTTAGGGCTACGGAAAACCATATTCCTCCTCGCTTCACCGATTCGACCTCTTTCACGAATGACCGCCTTGTCACGTTTCAGTATGCGATAGGTCGCTAGATAAAGGGTGAGTAGAAGGTAAATTACTTTCATTAGTCTCTGTAGTTGATTAATCCTCCATTACCTTCTAGATGCTGGTTTCTTGTTTGATTCAGGGCTTGGATTGGATTCAGAAACGTACTGGGCTTGACCCGGTAGCGAATTCTGAAGCCCTGACTTTCGTGCAGACCTCGTCCTCGACGATGTGTATGCAATGCCGTGGGAGCCGGATGCTCTGCGGAAAGGCTTACTGCCCGATCTTGTCAAAAGCAGACCTTCTTGTCAAACACTTGCCGAAACTCTCGAAGGACGTGATCGATGGCTCCAGCCCGCCCGGTGCATTCGTAGGTCGAGTTGGTTATCCGAAGGTCTACATTGGTCCTCTGATTCCACCAGAGAAAGGGGACACGCGGGTTCTCGATACACCAGAACTTTGGATGGGCACCAGCATTCAGGGGATAATTGACTACCGATTCCGTTTGATCCGCGGGAAGTCGCTAGTTGAAGTTCACGAGGCGCAGGATCCTGGGAGGTATTTGCTGGATCTTCACGACTTGGCCTTGTCTTCGACTTCTGTTGAAGTGAATGCGAAATTCAAGAAGAAACCTAGAATGTCTGTGGTGCTCAGTGAGGAGACGCAACCCTTCGGTCCATCGGCTTTGATACAGAACCTTGAGATTGCTCCCAGCTCGGGAGAGCAGAAACTCGAGGCCGCGTACTATGACGGCGATTTACTTGCTGCAAATGGGATGATAGAATTATACCGGGACGGGGTTGAGGTTTCACGTATTCAAAAAACGCTTAGCCTCGGCATGCTTGGTGTTCAAGAGCAGAGGAAGATCGTTCCGACTCGTTGGAGCATAACCGCAGTCGATGACACCCTGTCCAAGCACCTTCTCCAGAAAGTCTACCACTACCCAACCCTTGACAAATTTCAGGTCTACAAGTTTGAATACCTAGATAATTGGTACGCCGCGATTTTGTCGCCGCGAAATTGGGCGTTCGAATGGATTGAAGCTTGGTTTCCAGGTACAGCTTGGAATGAAACTGGGAGTGTTCCGGCGCTGATGGGCGACCATGAACCTTTCGAAGGGCGAACGACCTACGCCTCTGTAGGAGGATGCTATTACTCCACTAGGCTTGCGGTGGCTGAAGCGTTGGAGAGGATGGAAAAACAAGCGTCGGCTTTGGTCCTCCGCGAAATCCGGCCCGGTTACGTTCTTCCTGTAGGCGTCTGGAATGTGCGAGAGAGCGTTCGCGCGGCCCTTAGAACGGCGCCCACCATATTCGACGACTTCCAGCACGCTCTTCATTATGCTTGTATGGAGTTCAGGATTAAGCCCGATGTATGGATCAACAATAGCCACTTGATTCGCGAAGAAATCTTTCAGACTCGCCTGAGTCAATACTTTGGGCTATGAGAAGATGTGTAGCGCAGTGTAGTGATTAATGCTTAACAGGAACTGGTGGAATCCACACAGCCTCTTTTTCCGTAATAGTGTTTAAACCGCAGATATCGATATATCGACACTTACATGTGATTCTGAATGAAGATTCGTACTAGAGGTCCCACTATCGTCTACTTGATTCTGTTAATCGCTTTAGCAGTTAGTTTGCTACCGCTGAGCTTGGCTTCAACAATAACGAACTACGGAGATCAGAATGTGGAGCAGTGGGCTGGCACGATTGGCGGCAACGAGGTTCAAGCATACGTCATGTTTTCCGTCCCAGGCCCGGCTGTAATCCATTCCATCTCCATGTATATGCAGTATTCAGGGTCGGACGGTAGCCAATGTATGTGGTTTGGAATCTACCAGGACAATGGGAACGGGAGCCCCGCAGGCCAACCCTTAGTTGCTTCCACGAAAACGACCTATTGCCTTCGCGGTTCGGCCAGCTGGGGACCTGCTTGGCAAACATGGAAGCTTCGTACAAATGATACGCTGAGTATCCCCGCTGGTGGAGATTATTGGCTTGCTACCCTCGCAGCGCAATCCTACGGAAATATCTACCACTATGCTTACAGCTCAAGCTACGACTACACATACGGATACGCCACCTACTTCTTCACGACTCCTTATTCACTCGGGTTCCCAACTTTCTTCGCCAGTAATCCAGCCTGGGAAGGCAACGGCCCTTACAGTGTCTACGTAACCGCATCGTCTTGATTAGCGAGGCAAATCGACACCCCCGAATCGCAGTGATCCGCTAATGCAAAAACTTCGACTCTCGATACTTCTAACCACCCTCGCCCTGCTTTCAATAATCACATTCGCAAGCTTGCAAGCTCATGCGGATCCGCTCCTGAACGCTGGAACATTTTTCGGTTCTGCCGCGACGGTGGACAGCGAGGGAAGCCTGATCGTGATAGGGAGCAGCTCATCTTTCAGTAATGGACAGTCACAAGCGTTTTTGTTCAAATTTGTGTCTTCCCTTCCTGATTCCCCCACCGGTCAACGTGCTTGCATGCGAACATTTGGAAACGCCGAACCTTACGACACCTTTGGCTACGCTGTAGCGACCGATACTTCGAACAGCATCTACATAACCGGCTCTACCCAAACATTCGGAGGAGAAAACTACAACGTATTCCTCCAGAAATACGATCAATCATGCAATCTACTTTACACGAAACAATGGGCAGGCCAGGGCAATGATATTCCTCGCGGAATCACCACTGACGCGTTCGACAACGTCTACATAACAGGATACACGAACAGTTTCGATAATGGTTCAACCCAGATCTTCCTTCTGAAGTACACAGGGGTTGGCGATCTGCAATTCTCGAAGCTGTGGGGAGGCGTACGAAATGACTACGGTTACAGCGTTGCTTCCGACAACTTAGGCAATGTGTACGTGGTCGGAACTACCAACAGTTTCGGTGCTGGCGGTTCGGATGCTGTGTTACTGAAATACGACTCTTCAGGAAATCTACTTTACCAGAAAACATGGGGCGGAACACAGAACGATTATGGAACCGGGGTTGCGGTTGACGCTGGAGGGTACGTTTACGTGACCGGCTACACTTACAGCCTTGGTCCAACCCCTGGAATTCCAAGTGTTTTTCTGCTAAAATATGACCCCTCCGGAAACCTCCTCTTCCAGAAAACTTGGGGAGGCATTAAGAACGATTTCGCCACAGGGATCACCGTCGACCTTGACGGGAATGTCTACGTGGTAGGTTACACGAAAAGCTACAGCATAAACCCAGGCATTCCAAGCGCATTCCTCTTGAAATTCGACCAATCCGGAAATTTGCTGTTCATGAAAGTTTGGGGAGGCAACAGAGGCGATTTTGCATATGGCGTCGCTGTTGACACCGCAGAAAACGTGTACGTAACGGGCTACACGTATAGCTTCGGCCCAAACACTCAAGGAACAAACTACTTCATCTTGAAATACGATTATTTCGGGAACCTGCTGTTCCAAAAACTCTACGGCGGCGGTATCCCCGACCCGTAAAATGATAATCCGAACACCACTCCCAAACAGATCACTCAAAGAGCTCCAAGTTCCCTAGAAATTCGCAAAGTCACGTTGAATGGTTAATCGTCGACGAAAAAATTCTACCTTCTTGTGACCGGCTCGTTAAGTCACTAAACTCTCCGCAAACTCGTTTGAACCTGAGTTCAGAACAGGCTGGATGGTAGGTTCCGAAAAATAGAAAAGATAGACGAAATTGAACGCCATGGCTAACCTCCTTCTCAACGGAAGTGTCGCGGAGGCCATTGGCCATAGGAAAAACATCGAACCATGCAGGGATTAGACTTGCGAAAGGTCATGGCGTGTCTTCCGCAAAAGCATGAGTTCATTCGCTTTCAGCGAGCTGGTCTCTAGTATAGCAATTCAACCTCAAATCCTTGAATTCCTTCATAAATTTGGCTACCAGGTAACTGCTCCAAAGAGAATCAGCGGACGTTCAGGTGAGGAGCAAACTTTCGACTTTTCGGCAACAAAGGATGGGGAAGAGATTGTATTTGATATCGCCTCGGAACCAACGGAGATTGGCGCGGAAGCGATTGTAACTTTCTTCGCTAAGATCTTCGACACTAAACCACGTCGAGCCATTCTGATCTGCATTCCCGGGGTTAACCGCAACGCGAGAAACCTGATAACAATGTACAGCATCCAAACGGCGACCGGAAGTGACGTTAACCAAGTACTCCTAAGACTTTCAGAATTGCTCGGAGTCCACGCCCCCTCTTGACCCCAAACGATCAGAGGAAGACAACAAGGCTGAGAGCGCATACTCCATCTATACCCATTATGAATCTAACGTCAATCTGCGTGTTCATGTTCGATCTTGACGGAACACTTTGGATCGGTAAAGAGAATCCTCGTTACTTAGGCGGGAGGCAGGTCGTAAGGAAGCTTAAGGATTCTGGAAGGAAAACATTCGTCCTAACCAACGATTCTACGCATTCGCGCGAAGAGATATATCAGAACCTCGCTAGACTTGGGTTTAGTTTTACCATTGATGAAATATTGACGTCAAGCTACTTGACTGCTCAGTATTTGACTGAACAATTTGGCACTGCGTCGTTCTACCTGATTGGTGAAAACGGATTAAAACACGAACTGGAGGCTGCGGGACATCATGCATCAGCCGAACCAGAGGTTGTGGTGGTAGGTTTAGACAGACAGATGACCTATGAGAAACTCGATGGAGGGCTACAGTTTCTGCGGGCGGGGGCTCGTTTGGTTGGAAGCTATGGGGGAGCAGTATACATGGGCGACCGCGGACCTGCCCTGTCGGCGGGGTCCATAATCAAGGCGCTGGAGTTCGCAAGCGGAAAGAAAGCAGTGATGATCGGGAAACCATCCCCCCGAATGTTCACGCTCGCCCTCAAACTCGCTAATGGGAAGGCCAGCAAGGCTGCGATGGTTGGGGACCAAATAGAAACAGACGTAGTAGGAGCCCGGAAAGCCGGCGTTCACACGATTCTCGTCCTAACAGGAGTTGAGACTCGAGAATCAGTAAATCGTTCTAAGATTAAACCCGAGATTACTATCGACAACCTAGACAATCTCGAAACCCTTCTCTGATCTGCATAATCGCGCCGGCCGGTCCGAACGCCTGCATAACCCTTAAGACTACCTCGCTCGTGTTCATCCTTTACCGTTTGAATAGAAGTCGACTTGAAAATGTCAGAGGAACAAGGACAAGCAGCCGGCGTTCCGGCACCCAACGTAAAAGTTAGCGAACTCGGCCCCTACTCGAAACAGGTCAATGCAACCGTTAAGGTCGTCCAGAAGGGCGAGGCTAGAGAGACAGTGTCACGACAAGACGGCACGACACACCGCGTGTTAGATGCACTTGTCGGGGACGATACTGGAACCATCTACATGACGCTCTGGGACGAAAACATCGACAAAGTCAACGAAGGTGACTCCGTCAATGTCAAAAACGGTTACGTGCGACCGTTCAAGGGATCAATGCGCCTAAACATCGGACGATACGGATCCCTGGAACCCGCTGAAACCCCACTTGGCGACGTAAACACCCAGAACAACCTATCCGACAAAGTAGTCGAAGAACGACCCTACCGCTCATATGGAGGCGGAAGAGGAGGCGGCTACGGCGGCGGACGAGGCGGAGGCTACGGCGGAGGGCGAGGAGGCGGGTACGGCGGCGGACGAGGCGGAGGCTACGGCGGAGGGCGAGGAGGCGGGTACGGCGGCGGACGAGGCGGAGGGGCGGCGGTGGCGGCTACGGACGTGGCCGTGACAGAGGCTACGGCGACAGAGGACGCGACCGATACTAGCCATCCGAACTGGCAGCTGTACGCTGCGAATAATTCCCCCAGAAATTTTCTTTTTCTGTTTTCCAACATCTTCCTAGTTACTTTTAGGCAGCATGAATCGTTTCGCGTATCGGAAGCATTATTCCGGTTTTGATAACGTTAGAATCAGTTCACGGAGCTTCTTCGGGAAACGTTTGGATTGGATCGTGTAGCCCTTCTGACGTAGCATCTCTCCCAAGCGCGAAGAACCTGACCACACCTCTTCCTTCGTAGTCCAACAAATCCTTCCGTCCTGAAGGAACCAGATTTCGCTGTCATTCGCTATGACATCGACACCATCGATCCTTCTGCGCAGATCCATCTCCATTAGCCCTGCTCGAATTCTTTAAACAGAACGATTTAAGATTGTATACTTACTCCCTGTTGTGTTTGGGTGCCCGAAATTTGGTAACACTAGCAGAATTGGAAACAAACAAGTTATTCGTTGGAGACTCCAACGTCCGCAAATCTGTTGGGGATATAACCGAACTTAAACTCTCTATAGAAGAAAAAGGGATACTAGAACCGCTTCTCGTTAGACCATTAAAGAATAGATTCGAGATTGTGGTCGGTTCAAGACGCTATGAAGCAGCCAAAGCCTTGGGCCTAAGGAAAGTACCAGTCCTCATCAGACCGATGAGTGACACGGAAGCGCTCTCACTCTCATTAGTAGAGAATATTCAGAGAACCGATCTTGAGCTTGAAGAGGAGGCCGAAGGGGTGCTCAGATTGATGAAGCTCGATCCGAAACGATTTGCAAATGCCAGATCCGTTGCAAAGGTTCTAGGTCGCTCGGAAAGCGCCGTTCGAGAGCTGCTCGACGCTTACGAATTAACTTTCAAACTTCGAGAGAAAGGTATGCAGATTCACGCAGCTAGAGCTCCTCCCGAAGAGCAAAGACAACGAGCGGAAGCAATCCCACTTGCGCATACCGAACTCATCGCACGTGCCATAAAGACCGCAGAAGTGAAAAGACTACCAACGCGCGAGTTCGACCGCAAGATTCCGGAAATCGTCAGAGCCATAGCTCCCCTCCCTGAAGCAGATGCGAGGAAAGTGGTGGACCGTTTCAAGATGTTTCCTGAGAGATCGATTCAAGCGATAAAGGAAGAAGCCCTAGCAAAGCAGACCGGAGTTGCGGTCAAAATATACTTCTCACCAAGAATTGCCCGAGCCCTGAACCAAGCTGCTGAGGAACGCGACCTCTCTGAAGACGAACTGGCCTCGATTGCAGTGGAAGAATGGCTAGTACTCAAGGGATATTTGAAATCAGTCTGATATCGGAAAAAGTTTGAGCGACTTCAGGATTTGAAGACGCCATGTGGTTGATCAGAGCCTTGGCAGCACGTATTGTGTAATTATGTACAGCGCCACGAAATAGATTACTAACAGTACAAGCGCAATTGCTAGATTCTTCTTCCAGTTAGGACTCCAAGCTATTCCAAATGGTATCCCTAACGAGAAAGCCGATGACGTGTGAGATATAGGCGACATTACTCTGAAGGTTGAAGTAAACAGCCAACGCATTGTACAAGAAATATACTATCGCTACCATTCCGACCGGCATCAGGAGAAGCCAAGAAAACCGGAGGGGCTTCATCAACATCACGACAGCCGCCAGAGTGAAAATCGCTGCCGATGCACCGACAAAGGTAACGCCGGGTTGGAAAGAACGGAAGGTTGAGTGGGAAGCTAAGTATACCTCCGAAAAAAACACAGTAAGCATTCGTTTCGAATTCGTCACGCTCTCCAGAGTGTTGCCGAAAACATAGAGGAAGATCATATTCCCGAGTAGGTGGATTAGGCTAGCATGCACGAAGATTGCGGTCACCAGGGTCCATATCCTGCCCTCTTGCAGGTTCGTAAGACTGAAGACAAGGTTGTGTTCAACTGTGGTAGGATCAGCTCCGTAGAGGGCATAGAGAGTTGCAGCGATACAGATCAAGATGAGAACATTGGTGGCCCTCATGGATGAGAACACGAATCCAGCGGATAACGTGATGAATCAAAGCTTACACCAAAAAAACTTCTCTAACACTCTTCTTTTGATTCCCACACTCAACGAAGAAGAGGCAGTGGAAGGAATCGTTACTGAAGCAGCAAAATCTGGTTTTTCTAACATAATCGTGGTCGACGGGTTCAGCACCGACCGGACGCGGGAACTCGCAGCAGCGGCCGGAACCACGGTTATCGAACAGGAATTCGGCAGAGGGAAGGGATGCGGGATCCGAACAGGTATGAAGTTCTTCCTTCAAGGCAACGCCGAATTTCTTTGCATCATAGATGGAGACGGAACTAACATCCCTTCACACTTGGAAAACATGATTCTTCTCGCCCAGGAAGGGCGAGCTGACGTAGTAATGGGCTCTCGAATACGCGGTAAGAGAGACCACAAAGCAATGAATCTCCTAAGTATTGCCTCCAACCTTACCGTCTCACTCCTTTTCAGTGCCAAGTTTAGACATCTGTTCACAGACGTCCAGACCGGTTACTGGCTTTTCTCAAGATCAGCAGTACAAAGAATCTATCCACTAATTCATTCTAGAGGCTTCGAAATCGAAATGGAACTGTTCGTCACAATCCTCAGAGAGAAACTACGACTCCGCGAAGTTCCCGTTGGGTTTAGGCGACGCCGAGGATCAACAAAGTTCAGCCTTCGACTTAGGTTGAGGAATCTATATTACGCATTCAAATATCTCTCATCAAGAACTACCGCAAACCCCACATGATTATAGAGCGAAAGTAATTCGGTTCGTGAGGTGTATGAATTGGGTGCGCGAACTGCGATCGGCGTTGTGATGTCGATACTAGGCTTGCTACTCCTTCTGTTCAGTGGCTATGAACTTAACAGCCTGTTTTTCATCGACAAATTGGCCACAGTGGCTGACATTCCATCTTACAGCGTAAATGTGGTAATGCCCTTCTTACTCGGGATAATGGCCCTTCTCGATGGATCAATAATCCTCGGCTTAAAACGGTCGTTCAGCCTCAGCATTCATCTGCTCGTAAATTTCGTCTGGCTCTATGCGGCCTACATGCTCTACGACAACCTGGCGATACCCATAACAGACATCACAGCATACCATCAAGTATTCCTGCTAGGCTTCTTGGGTTTGATTCTCTTCGTCGTCGGAGTTATAGCCAACGACATACCCAAACGCAAAACGACTTAATCAAACAAGCTTGCGTTCCCTGAGGCCACCCTTTTTCGAAACATACGGGTTCCCGTAAATGTAAAACCTCCAAAGCTTATCCAAACCACTCCTGATTCCAACTCGTGTTGAACACCAAATTTCAAAGTCGCGTTCCCCGCGATCTGTGACCAAAAGGGGACCCCTGACGGTCATATCTTGTTCGTTCAGCGACTTACTTATCGCGAATGCCTTTGTCAGTTTACCTGGACCATTTGTCAACTCTAAGTCTGATACATTCGGTCGGAAATGCTTCATCGCAGTCAATTCCCTCTACTGGTTGAACCGCCCGAAATAACACAGCTCCAGGCGTTCCGGGTGCCTGGGTGGTAATGTTCAGGCAGTAATGATTTCCGTAAGTGAAGTAAATGTAGGCGTGACCGGGTTCATCAAACATTGGTGCATTTCTTGGGGTAAGACCACGAAAAGCGTGACTAGCTGGGTCATCACTGCCGCGATAAGCCTCGACTTCAACGATCCACCCCACCATTCGCTTCGAACCCGTAGTTCTAACCAAATATTTGCCGAGAAGATTTCTTGCGACTTCAACAGTGTCCCGAGCAAAGAATGAGGATTGAAGTATTCGTGATCCAGCCAATTGCTCAAAGACCACAAGCATTGGCTCGAAAGAAAACGAGTGGGCAAGTAACTCCTGAGGGTCGGTGTGAGATTATTTTACTATGGATTCGAGTGGGACGTAGGTGTCGGTGTCGTGTACGGCGCCGAGTTTAGCGATCTTGTTCTCCACTAGGGAAGCTATCTTTTTGGGGGGTGGGTTCACGAAGCTCTTCTCAACCTCCAGTTCAGCCAAGACGTCCGCTTTTCCGAAGAGCAGGTAGACGCCCCGGACCTCGGGCAGCGCCATTAACTTACTCATCAGCCCCTTCTCCTTACCCGCTTCGCTCATGACAAAGACGAAGCCTTTCTGGGTGGGGCGTTCAGGTGGTCTTGGAGGGTGAACTTCGGCTTCGATTGGTATGATCGTTCTAGTGTCGATGACGCCTCCAGCCTTCCTCACTTTATCGATGACAACTTCAGCAACCCGTTGCCTGGGGTCAATCTCTGTTTCCTCGGATTCTAGGGCTACTAGTAAGTCGAATTTACCCGTGATCAAGTGAATCTCGCGAACTTCGGGCAGAGACTTGAAGCGATCAAGGATTTCTTTCTCCATCCCCGGTTTCGTCTTTACGAGAAGAAAACTCCTCAAATCAACCACTAACCATCAGTTAACACGAATCTTTGACGTTTCAGCGTCATATAAGGTTTGGAGAAAATACGATCTACCAAACTTAGTCCCCATGAGAGCGAAGGGAAACTCAATCAAACGTGAATTTCCATTTTGCCTTCCTGAACTCAGAATCAGTGAAATCCCGCGCCGAGTTGATCTAGGGCGCCTGAACGAATCATCCACAATCCGTTTTATTCAGAATATGATTGTGACCTGCGAGGTGAATGCGAATGGTTCCAACTGGCCTGATATTCCTAGGTTTACTGATCAGAACGATCCTCGGTGCAGCAGTTGTCGTTGCATTAATCTGGTTGTTCTTCAAGCTCGGCAAACTAGCGGAAGCATACACTAAGAAACTCCAACCAAAATAGTAGGGTGAGTTTGTTATGTTCTGTTCTAACTCTGGCACCGAACTCCCGGCTGGAGCACAAGCTTGCTCGAACTGCGGAGCTGCTATAGCTCCGCCGCGGTTCCGGCCTCGGCAACAATAGAGACATTCTATGATATCGTTGCCGTCGATACGAAATAGATCGGTGGCACAGTGCAGCAGGAATATTCACATTTACCGGCGTTCGGGAGAAGTCTGGGGTATTGGGTAATTAAAGTTCAACACAATTTTTTCAACTGGGTGCTGATAGGGATCGGTTGGCGGCTGCGACCCCTGATCCCGGTTGAAACCGATGGGCCTGTTTTCCGAGTGAACCTTCTACAGCGGAAAGAGTGGCCAGGATATCGCTTCTGTTCACATTGCCCATATGCCCTACCCTGAACGCCTTATCCTTAAGCGGTCCCAACCCACCCGCAACCACAACACCATAATCCTCCGCCATCGACTTGCGAAATTCGGCGTCGCTCACGCCGTTGGGATGATACGCAACGGTGAGAGTGTTTGATGCTGCCGTATCTTCGCACAAAAGCTGAAGCCCCACGGCTTTGAGGCCAGCGCGGAAGGCGGAAGCCAATTTTGCATGACGTTTGAATCGCTCCTCCAACCCTTCAGAGAGGATCATTCTGCAGCTCTCGTTTAGAGCATAGAACAGATTTACTGCTGGAGTTGCGAAGTATTTCGTAGGTTCCTGAAGTATAGGTAGCCAACGCTTGAGGTCCCCGTAGTAGGAAGATGGCGGAGTTCTCCGTTTCTCCCTTACCCCAAGGGCTTTCGAATCAAACGAGATTACCGTCATGCCTGGTGGAGCGGCGAGAGCCTTTTGCGATCCCGTGAAGCAAACATTGATTCCCCAATCATCAACCCGAACATCCATCCCACCCATCGAACAAACCGAATCGACAACAAACAACGCACCCTTCGACTTTGCCAGCGAACCCAGCTCTTTTACTGGATTGGCCACGCCGGTCGAAGTATCGACGTGCACCACCATCATAGCCTTGTATGTTGTTTCTGAAAGTTTTCGCTCGATGTCCTCTAGGCGAGCAGCCGAACCCCACGGCACTTCAACCTTGTCCACCTTAGCTCCAAGGTTGTTGGAAATTTCCGCGAGGCGATCTCCGAAATATCCGGCTGAAATCGACAGCACTTTGTCCCCCGGTTCAATTATGTTTGAAAGCGCGACTTCAGCGCCCAAGGTACCGGTCCCTGCCAACGGAAGTATCGTTCCCTTTGTCTGGAATATTCGGCCCAGATCGGCAACAGTTTCTTTGAATATCGTCGCAAATGCCGTACTTGTATGCGAGATTGTAGGACGGGCCATTGAGCGTAGAACTATTGGGTCAACGTTCGTAGGGCCAGGAATCATCAGAAGATCACGTTCGCCCATTACCAAACACCCTCAATGGTGTGGGGCATGTTCAATTGGGATTAAGCTTTGCGCAATACTGAACAGAGATTACTTACTAGAAACAGTTCTCCGATTGAATAGCAAGTGGAAGGCACCCACACTTATTATGCCCCGTAGGGAGATTTTCCAGCGGTGCCGGGGTAGCCTAGCTAGGTAAGGCGACAGAGTCCCAGCGGATACTTGGGACGTTGAGCCTCGAGATCTGCTAACAGTTTGGGCCAAGATAGCTGTTGGTCCTCTGGGCCTCGTGGGTTCAAATCCCACCCCCGGCGCTTTGACGATAACGCACCGGGTTCTAAGCGATAGACTACCCTCTTACTTCCAATCCAACCACATTTCATAGAATGAATCAGGATGCAATTTATGATGTGGGAAAGGCCGATGTTTCAGCACGGATTTCGAATAGCAGGTGATTTTGAACGCGGCAATTCAGAGTGTCTTTTGCCTATGAACTCTCAGATTGTTTCATTGTCCAATATCCGTTATTATCCGGGTCGGGTTAAGGCGAATTAACACTGTTATTGACGATAATTTCATGGGGGCATTAGCATGCGAACTTACAAAGTTTAGAATTCCGACGGAGCGAATTGACATCAACATATCTTCATCACGAATTCCATGCTATTTTAGCGGGCGCCCTGTTCCCATTGTAAACAACGCTTACGCCTCAAGGTATCTTTTGAGCGAAACTTGTGAAGGCTAAAGGCGGCCATTGGTCACCGTGCGGTCGATTGGATCTTCTCGAGAACGCCAGGTTGCTTTGGGGGTGAACAGTTGTCGTTGTATCCTCTCGTTACCTGATCCTTCAGGAATTGAGCTTGAAGCTTCTTGCATCCATCGCTTTTCCAGTGCTCATTATAATCGTCTCACTCTCCTCAATCAGTCCTGGTTTTAGTACTCCCACACATGCAGCCGCATTATATGCAACCGCCTCTAACCAACCATTGCAGGCTTGGATGGATTCTCCCCAAAACACAACCAACGCAACAACAACATCATTTACGTCAACAACAATGCTCACGAACAGCTCCGACCCGAGAGTCGACGTGACAGTTGACTCATTTCCGGAAGGTGCGGAACTAATCACGATCGATGGGAGTTCGATTGTGACTCCTACGGTGTACAGTTGGCAGACAGGCTCGGTTCACACCCTGTCTGCGGTCAGCTCGTTGAGCTGCGGGACATCATGCCAGTTCGTGTTTCAGTCGTGGTCTGACGGAGGCGAAGCGACCCACACCGTAACGGCTCCCAACTCACCAACGATCTACATCGCCGTATACCAGAAACAGTATCTCCTAACCATCCAATCCAATGCTGGAGGCACAACCACTCCGCCTACAGGATGGCAGAACGCCAATGCGGCAGTGCCGATACTGGCCACACCTAACAGCGGCTTCACTTTCGTCGACTGGAACGGGTCCACCTTCGTCTCGTGGACCGGGTCCGGTTCAGGCTCGTTTAATGGCACATCGGCTTCCGCTTGGGTGACCATGAATGGACCCATCACCGAGAACGCGACCTTTGCTCCGATGACCGCCGAGACGGTCATCACAACTTCAACTCAGACTGCGCTCAACACGACGGTGCAGTATAGTTCGGAACAGATCACGATCACATCGAATCCGACCAGTGAAGGGATAATATCCGTGGACGGGACCTCGATCACCACTCCACAGACATTCACCTGGACGAATGGAACGACGCATGTCCTATTCGCTCCACAGACCTCCCCATGTCTCAACCCTAATGGAAGCGTGAACTACTCATGCCGGTTTGTTTTTCAAAACTGGTTTGCTCAAAGCAGCGGATTCATCAACTCCAATTCTTTCATCTACACCGTTCCCTCGCTGTCAGAGACCGTTATCGCCAACTATCAGCAACAGCAAAATCCCAACTTCGCCTTGAGCATTACCCCCTCGACCGTCTTCCTGCCTCAGGACGTTTTCATTGGCTCAACAAGCTTCACGTTAACCCTCACAAGCATTAGTGGGTGGAATGGTAGCATCCAGTTCACCACTTCACAATTACCTGCCGGCGTGACTCTATCATTTATGCCATCGGCATACTCACTTGATACACCCTATGCATCGTGGAATGTTATAGTGAATATCGCTGCTTCCGCGCGGCCAGGAAGTTATCCGATAGAGATTACTGCGACCAGTGGCCCACTCATTCAGACAGCCTACGTTACGGTCCTAGTCACGGGTTCTGCCGCGCGGAGCCTCGTATAGTCGGCTTACCGCCTTCAGAGAACTCACTCAGAAATACATTTGCACGTTTCTCCAAAGTATCGGAAATTGCATGTACTTTCTCCTCGATAGTTCTGAAAGCGACTTCTAGAGGGAATAGGATGCGATTCGCAATTGCAAGTAACTGGTAGATTTCGTGCATTCGGTGCGAGAGATTAATTACTTATCGAGTTGACAGACTGTTGCACTTTGTTGGACAACTCTGCTGGGCAGCTTTTGCCTAAGCACGCCGAATACTCAGGACAACGTGCGTTTGTTTCCCGAAATGGCCACAGCCCATGTCGAGCTAAAATTACATTGATTTCTTTCAGAGACTTAGGTTCCCGGAATGAACCGAATCCTTCGATGGAAAGACGATATTCCGAATTGCGAACCTTAACCTGCGCTTTGCTTTTCGGCGCCCCATTCTCAAGTACACAGTCGAGTCGGTAAGTTCCATCTGGACATTTCGTCCACAATTTCATAACACCCTCAGTTACCCCTTACGTCGGCCGTGACGAGAGTAACTTTACCCTACAAGCATATTCATGTGCCCTGAAGTACTATATGGAGATTTGCAATCAATAATAGAAACCGGAAGAGAATCCTTCTGACGCTTGTCCCACCCATTTTTCTGTAACACCTGAACTGAGTAGGCTTGGGTCTACCTCGCCTGAAGTAGAGATTCGGTTTCATTGATCTGACCAGCGTAAATCTTCTTGTCCTCTTCGTCCTTGATAGACTCCAATTCCTTGTGCGCCTTCACAATGTAGCCTCTAGCCAATTGAGGCTGTTGCGCTAATGCATGCGCTCGGGCCATCCCTTCGTATGCGGATGGGAGCAAGTCGGACAGATTATTCTTAACTACTAATTCTAGAGATGATTTTGCAAAGAGGAGCGACGGTTCTGCTTGTTTGAGTTCGGCATATACTCGTGATATTTGCCATTCTCCTACGGCGATGGGGATGATGTTTCCGATTAGGCCCCAGTGGTACCTTGATGCATGCGCTAGGACTAGCATCTGCCTGTCATCGTCAGCAGTCCGATTTTTCTTCTCCAGATAATCCCAGGTCTTATTGAAGCATTGTTTTGCAATTTTTCTATGAAATACCATTTCCTGCTCTGGTACTTCGGGCATGGCTTAGAAACCTGATTTTAGCGGGTTTAGTGGTTACTAACGTATCAAACTTCGTGAACGGTTTTCTGACTCCATTCACCTTTCTTCAGTTTCAACCCAGGGATACCCCAGCTCCACGACGTTTGCGGAGTTATCCGAAGATATTTTCCAGGGCCGAACATACCGTTATGCTCCACGACCTCTGCTGTTCCGAATAACTTGATTCCGCGAGGCTTCCAAGGATCAACGGATTCTAGATCGTCAATAACTAATCCCACTCGGTTGTTGCCGGTTCTGACGCTCTTGTATTTGCGGGTCCTGAGAAAGATGTCTTGACTGTGGCTTCCGATGTAGAAGTATTTGCCATCGAATTCGAACGCCACTGGAACGACCTCAGGTTGACCTTTCTTGGATACGGTCGCAATTCTACTGAGCCGCTGAGACTTCAGGTATTCAATCTCTGTAGCTGAATATGGCAAGCCTAATCTCCCTATTGTATGCCTACCTACGATTTATTGACTTACCTTTTGTTCGGCCGACGCAGAGTTGACACCAGAACCAGTAGTTTCAGAAACTCTAGTTCGTCCATTTTTATCTGAGTTACTTCATATTCAGAAACTCTCGGAACTAAACTGAGTGAAAAAAATGAGTAGCACCACTCTTTCGGATTTCGCATATCTCAGCGCGGTGGACGAGTATACCGACTATGTGGTCTACAAGAAACTGTCAGGCCTGGGGTTTGAGAAACGGCATAGGTTTAGTGGCACATTGAAACGATTGTCTGGGATGGAGTACGGACACTACCGTTTTTGGATCAAATATTGCCCCGAAAGAAAGATAGGAGTAAGCAATCTCAAAGTTTACTTCATAATTCTCATACGCCTGTTGCTGGGAGTTACATTCGCCGTCAAGTTTCTTGAAAGACATGAAATGGGTACAATAAAGAAATACAAGGAAGTCGCGAACCTAATCCCACAAAGAGATCGTTCTCAGTTCAGAAAGATGGTAGCGGATGAAGTGGAGCACGAGAATATATTCGTCGATCAGTTTGATGAGCCTCAGATCAAGTACATTTCATTCATTGTTCTCGGTCTTGCGGACGCTTTAGTGGAAATCGGGGGGATTCATGCTGGCTCGCTGGGAATTTATAACTCAACTGAGCTGGCAGGCTTGGCTGGGATTATAGCGGGTGCAGCGGCCTCGATAGCCATGGCGTCAGCAGCCTATGCTCAAGCAAGAACTGGTTTCAAGGGCTCAGCGACTCTTTCAGCAATCTACACGGGCATATCTTATTTCGTGACCGCGGTCATCCTAGCTACGCCGTACTTTCTGACAAAGATAATGGTTGATGCGTTGACCGCGTCATTGGTGCTCGCGGTTGTTTTGATAGCGTTCATAAGTCTCTATGAGTCAGTAATTTCCGGCGCTGCATTCAGGAAACAATTCATCGAAATTACGAGCATCATGTTCGGGGCAACGGTAGCACTCTACCTAATCGGAACCGTCATCAGAATCCTCACCGGGATAACGATTTGAAACTACCGTCATCTAGCATCTCCCGGCAGAAGGAACAAAGCTCATTAGGAAACACCGTCGCAATGTGGAGTGCGGCTTAGCCCGTGTGGTCAACTTGACGCATAAACCACTAGATGAAGAGGAAATCCGGCCTGCGTTGGCCGCCTAACTCCCCTCTTTTTCTTTGAGGTAACTAGCTTGATTCTTTGATTAAGTCTCCCCAGACTTTGGCCGGCTTCCAGTTGTACACGATTGTTTTGAGTCGGGTCATCTCTTCTATGCTGTATCCGATGCCTTCCCTACCGATTCCAGAATCCTTGTTGCCGCCAAATGGATAGTAGCCAACACCATGACGAGGGGCAGCGTTTATCGTCACTTCGCCATCTTCCAAACGCTTGGCCACTTTCCTAGCAAGATTGATGTCGTTTGTGAAAACGCAGGAATCCAACCCGAATCTAGACTTGTTCGCAAGCTGAATAGCCTCGTCAACATCTTTCACATATCCAATCGGAATAACAGGTCCGAAGGTTTCTTCCCACATGACTCTAGCATCGATAGGAACTGCATCAAGAACAGTAGGTTGGTAGTAATTGCCCTCGTGCTTTCCACCAGTGAGCAGCTTTGCTCCCCTGTTTACTGCGTCCGTGACCAGCTCATGAACTCGCTCAACAGCAGTGTGATCTATTAACGGGCCTAACTTAACGGATGAATCACGCGGATCTCCCATCTTGTAAGATCCTACTTCTTTCATCAGCCTCTTTACGAATATGTTCGCGATTTCCTGTTCAACAAATACTCGTGAGATAGCGTCGCATCTTTGGCCGCTGTAGCTCAGCGATCCTTTGGCAGTCTCAGTCGCGGCAAGTTCAAGATTGGCATCTTTGAGTATGATGGCGCAGCCTTTTCCTCCGAGTTCCATGTGCAGTCCTTTGAGACCTGCAACTTTCGCGAGAGTTTTTCCAATATCCGTGCTACCAGTGAATGTCAACATGCTGATTTTGTCTTGGGCTGCGAGATATTCGCCGATGGGGCCTCTCCCAGTTATCACGTTTAGGGATCCCTTGGGGATGCCTGCTATGTCTAGGAGGCTTGCGAACATTAGAAAGCAGAGCGGGTCTTTGCTTGAGGTTTTCACTACGACCGAGTTACCAGCCAAGAGTGCTGGAATGACTTTGGTTGCGGTTATGTACAGTGGGTAATTGAACGGTGAGATTGCGAGAACCACTCCCAACGGTTCTCTAAGCACGTCTGCGTCGGTTCCAAGTGTCTCATCAGACCAGTCACCAGGTATGTGTTCCCCCCGAATCTTCCCATACTCCTCTGGAGTAAGTTTCAACCGTTCTGCGGTCGCCTTGACTTCGCCTTCAGCATTGGAGGCAGGCTTGCCGGCTTCTAAAGTTAGGATTGAAACGAATGATTCCGTGTTCTGCAACAGCAGTTCTCGCGTGCGTCGGAATATCTCAATCTTCTTTACGGCCGGAATGGCTCTGATGACGCTGCGATTAGTGTACGCCGCCTCCACCGCGCGCCCAGCCTCCTGCTCAGATGAACTCGGAACAGTTGCAACTAACCCGCCGTCAATAGGGCTTCGAACTTCAATTCGTTCCTTTAGCGAGATCCAAGCGCCATCAAGAAGCATTTTGAAGTCTAAGGATCCGGAGTCGGACAAATCGTAAATGGGTTCGAAAACCGTTCCAAGCTTCGGCTTGTGTTGAATTGTTACCATGACTATGGCCTCCATCGACTCCTAATCGAGTATCGCCTCAGCCTCGATTTCCACGAGAATTTCCGGGCTGATCAGTTTCTTAACCTCGATCATGCTAGTTGTCGGCCTAATGTTCTTGAAGACTGCACCATGGGCCTTTCCAACCTCCTCCCAGCGGCCTATGTCCGTGACGTAAATTCTCGTCCGAACCACATCTTCGAGCTTGGAACCAACCGATTCCAGCGCTCCTCGAATATTATTCAGAGTTTGAACAGTCTGCTTCCCCGGACCTCCGACACCGACCAATTTCCCTTCAGAGTCCGTCGCCGTTGTACCGGAAACATGTACGATTTTGCCTACCCTGATTGCTCGCGAATAGCCAACTATCGGTTCCCATTTCGTCCCGGAAGAATACTTCACCCTATCAGCCATGCTCATCCATCCACCGAATACCCGAATTGGACAGCGTCTATAAAGCGGCCCCCATAAGTTTGCACTTGGGAGCAAGACCTAGATTTTCTTCGCCCGAATGAAGGAAACAGCCCAGTCAAAGCTGAAGCTTCCGTTCCTGGTGAAGTCCTTCAAACCATCTGCAAGCTCACTGTACAATACTCTTCGCTCTTTCTTAGGTAGTTCATTGAACTCCCGTCTAAGGCTGGCACTACTGAATCGCATGTCCAGAAAATCGTACACCCCACCGAGACGAACGTGATAAGCCCGTTCCTTGACCGTTATTCGAGTGAAACCGGTCCGTCTAAGTTCACGAAGCTGAAAACTAAGAGTCATTTTCCGATTTGCATATCGCTCGAAAGTAGCCAGAGCGGTTCGTTGAGTTCTCAGCCTAACCGAAGGATTACTAGTTCGATTTCGTTGCAAGATCTCTCCGAAAATCCTGTGCACTTTAACGTCCTTCAAACGCCAACTATTGTAAACAAGGCAACCACCCTCCTTCAATACCCTATACGCTTCGCTGGCCACTTCATCGAAATTAACGAATGATACTCCGCAATTCGAAACTACCGCCTCGAAAAAACTGTCAGGGAAGTACAAGTGTCTCGCGTCCATAAACAAGAACTTCAGATTCCTTGGTTTAGTTTTCGTGGCTTTGCGAATTGCTAGGTCCAGCATGCCTCGCGAGCGGTCGATTCCGAAGACGAAACCTTTGCGCCCAACAACCTTAGCCGCCTCGGCCGCTCCGATGCCAGTTCCGGTTCCAATATCGAGTGCAATTTGCCCGCTGGATAGTCTAGCCGCAGCGACTAGATCGTGTGCGAATCTACGAAAGATCGGAACCCAATGCGTCTCCCACGCTTCTACGTCCTCGTCCCATAACCCTTGCCTAATTCTATCAGCCTCTTCGACTGCCATCCTCAAAGTTTAGAACCTCAACTCCCGGAGGCTAATCATCTTAACTTAACATTTATCGCTGCTCCAAATCGAATAGGCAGAGTTTCTTGAACTGACTTTCGGATCAACCGAGTGCGTCGTCTCGTGATGTTACGGAGTTACTGTCGAGCGAGACGAAGTCTGATAAGAGCAGTGCGGAAAAAAGAAGAGTGGAGAGAGGAGGGAGTGTTACGTGGTTTCAACTGATTTGGTAGCGGACGGCAGAGAGTTGCACGTCCCACTGTGCCCCGTATTCGCCGCGGAAATCGCTGAAGGCATGCATTAGTACGCCGCCTGAACCAAGGCCGGTATCCTGTCCGTAGATAATGAAGTAACCTAGCCCTTCATTTGGGGCGGTGGCCGGACCCTGGTAGATGGAAGTATGTGTGTTAAGGATCATAGTCGCCCTCTCCAATGACCCACATCGATCACATAGACCTTGTACATGACCTGGAAGGTGCCTGAAAGCACTTTGAAGACCACATTGTATGGACCAACGAATGTTACTTGAATTTGGAGTTCAAGGTTGGCTGGACCTGTGACCCATTGCCCATTGATCCAAGCGCGTGCAAAGCCCTTGGTTGTAGTAACTGAGTATTGGTTGCCGACCGCAACCATGTTTCCAGCATATAGTGGATCTGCGTAGACGGTTGTTAGAGAGAGGCTTAGTAAGACGACTCCGAGCAAGATTGGGGGTACGTGTTTTGCCTGCATTTTTCGATCACCAACGAGCCCCTTGGCTCATCTAATTTAAGGCGCTTCGGAAGGAATGATCTGGACGAATCGTCGATGAACGTCGGGCCGCCAAAAAGACCGTGGATGGGCAGTTGGCCTAAGGATGTCCCGAAGTCAATTCATTACCCAGAACTCTCCTTAGGTCAGATGCTTCACAAAACGGCACAGGATTTTCCTGAAAGTCCGTCCTTATACTATTCGAAGCAGAAAATTACCTACTCTGAACTCGAAACGCTTGCAGGAAGGTTTGGAAAGGCCCTCCAAGAACGTGGGGTTAGGAAAGGTGATCGAGTCGCTCTTTATCTTCCGAATATTCCTGAGTTTGTTGTTGCGTATTATGGCGTGCTAAGAATAGGCGCGATTGGTGTTGCCATCAGCCCGCTTTACAAAGAACGAGAACTTCTTCATATTCTGACGGACTCAGAGGCAGGGGTCATTGTTTGCTGGGACAGACTCCTACAGTTCGTGGAGACGACCCGAACCAAGCGAAAACTGGAACGCATAATCACGGCAACCGGCCAGGATGCAACCTTACGAACCCCTAACCCGATTCAGAAAAACTCTACACGGAAAACCGAAAGTATGAGTACGCTTATCGCTGAAAATGAAAGTCCGCCATCTATCGTTGAGATTCAGCCGAGGAAAGACATCGGCCTTCTGCAGTATACCGGGGGAACGACTGGTGTGCCTAAAGGCGCGATGTTAACCCACCATAACCTCGTAGCCAACGCTATTCAATTCTCCAGTTGGCTTGGGATGAAAGCAGGAGAAATTCACCTTGCCGCGTTGCCACTATTCCACATATACGGCATGACGGCGGCGATGAATGCTCCGATCCTCACTTCTGGTTCGATCGCGCTCATTCCTGACCCGCGTGACACTGACGGAATTCTTCAAACCATCGACAACTTGAAACCTGCCGTTTTCTGCGGCGTCCCAGCCATGTACGTTGCAATAATTAATCGACCAAACCTCAACCGCGAAAAATTGCGTTCAATCCGTGTCTGCGTGTCGGGAGCATCGCCTCTACCCCTCCAAGTTCAGCAGAAATTCGAAGAGTTGACTGGAGGCAGGCTCGTGGAAGGTTACGGTTTAACCGAGGCAAGTCCCGTTACACACGTTAACACCACTTGATAGTGTCGAGAAGAACCGTTTCGGCTCGATCGGCATTCCAATTTCAGACACGGAAGCGAAAATTGTTGATGCAGAAACGGGGGAACATGTTCAGCCACCTGGTATCGCTGGAGAATTGGTGGTACGTGGGCCACAGGTTATGATCGGATACTGGCATAACGCCCAGGAGACGAAGATGGTCCTCCGGGAGGATTGGTTATACTCTGGCGATATTGCGACGATGGATCCGGATGGTTACTTCCGCATAGTTGACCGCAAGAAGGATATGATCAATGTTTCCGGAATGAAAGTCTGGCCGAGAGAGGTAGAAGAGGTGTTGTATGAGCATCCGGCCATCAAAGAAGCTGCAGCGCGATCGCGGCCCCCGATCCGACAAGCGGAGAGTGTGTGAAGATTTTTGTTGTCTTAAGAGACGAATACAAAGGAAGAGTTCCACCCTCAGAGATCGTTGAGTTCTGCAAAGAAAGAATTGCCAGCTACAAGGCTCCGAAGATAGTTGTGTTTCAAGATACACTGCCTAAAAGTTCAGTTGGCAAGATCCTTAGAAGAGAACTTAGATGAAACTGTGTAGACCAGGTGCTTTGAAGCCTTTCAAATCTTTCGTCAATACTTAAGGGTCTAGTAGTTTCTACCGCACATCGTCTGGTATTTGGACTAAACAGTTAAGAAGTTGCGAACCTCGAACCGTTCCAGTTTCAGATAGAGTGTTCGGCAATGGCTCTTCGTGAAATACTTCCAACCACGACGATGATATTCCCTGAATACCGTGCGAACTTAAAGACTCTCGCTGAAATTCATCGAGAAAGCTTAGAGAAACCCGACGCTTTCTGGCGAAAAATTGCGGATGAGCTCTTCTGGTATGAGAAGAAGGGACCCGCCTTTGAAGAAATGGCTCAACCACCTTACGGCCGTTGGTTCCCGCAATGGAAGAGCAATTTGTCGTACAATGCACTTGATCGCCATGTTTCTGGGCCGAAGAAGAATAAGGTCGCCTATTATTGGGAAGGAGAGAATGGAGACAAACGAACGCTTACTTACAATGATCTCTACGAAGAGGTTAACAAGTTTGCTTCCGCTCTCAAGAAGCTGGGAGTCAAGAAGGGCGATAGGATCACAATATACCTCCCTATGATCCCTGAACTTCCAATCAGCATGCTCGCAGCTGTGAGAATCGGAGCGATTCACTCAGTAATCTTCGCAGGTTTCACCGCTCAATCGATAGCAAACAGAATAGAGGACTCGAATTCAAAACTCGTCATAACCGCAGATGGGTCTTTCCGGAAAGGAAAGACGCTGGAGCTCAAACTGATCATAGATGAAGCGATCAAGCAAACGAGCGGCGTCGAGAAAGTCATCGTCGTGAAGAGAGCAAAGAACCAAGTCAACATGGAGAAAGGACGTGATCTCTGGTATCATGATCTGATAGCCTCAGGTGAGAAGTTCGTCGAGTCGGAACCTGTTGAAGGTATCCACCCAAGTTTCATTCTCTACACTTCCGGTACAACTGGAAAACCGAAGGGAACAACCCACAGCAATGGTGGGTATATGACTTGGGCGCACTACACGCAGAAGGTGGTTTTCGATGTCAATGATACTGACATCTATTGGTGCACCGCTGATATCGGTTGGATAACAGGACACACGTACATCGTTTACGGGCCTTTGATACGCGGCATTACCTCACTAATGTACGAGGGCACGCCAGACTATCCGCAGCCTGATAGATGGTGGGATCTCGTCGAGAAGTACAAGGTCACAATCATCTACACAAGCCCTACAGCGATTAGAATGCATATGAAATTCGGTGAGCAATGGGCTCAGAAACACAATCTAACTTCCTTGAGGTTACTCGGCAGCGTGGGCGAACCAATCAACCCTGAAGCCTGGAAATGGTACTTCAAGAACATCGGCCGGGAAACAACGCCCATCGTTGACACCTGGTGGCAGACCGAGACAGGTGGAATCCTAATCAGCCCTCAACCGGGAATCATACCGATTCCGTTGAAACAGGGGTCGGCAACGTTGCCTCTTGCTGGTGTTGACGCTGACGTTTACAGTGAGAACGGTACGCCAACTAAGGCCGGAGAGAAGGGCTACATTGTCATTAAACGTCCCTGGCCGGGTCAATTCATGACCCTATGGAACGACGCTGCGAAATTCAAACAGGTCTACTTCACCCGGTTCCCCGGAATATATTACGCTGGAGACTACGCCATGAAGGATGATGACGGTTACTTCTGGCTTCTGGGACGGGCGGATGAAGTGTTGAAGGTTGCGGGGCATAGAATTGGAACAATTGAACTTGAGGATAGTTTGATTTCACACCCAGCCGTGGCTGAATCTGCCGTAGTCGGAAAATCCGACCCCGTGAAGATGGAGGTACCGGTGGCGTTCGTCGTCCTCCGACCCGGCTTCAACCCCACTGCGGAGCTCAAGAAGGAACTCTCAAACCACGTGAGAAACACAATCGGCCCTATCGCAGTCCCCGAGACAATCTATTTCGTCAGCAAACTACCCAAAACACGTAGCGCCAAAATAATGCGACGAGTAATGAAAGCGGTTGTTGAGAACAAGGCCATAGGCGACGTGACCACGATCGAAGATGAAACCAGCGTAGACGAAATGAAGAACGCATACAGCGGACTGCAAGCCGAGATTAAGAGCTAAGGAAGTGAGCTAAGGATGAGCGCAAAGGAATCTCTGCTAGCCAACCCCGCACCCCTTGGCTTAATGGGCTTCGGGATGACGACAATCCTACTCAACCTAGCCAACATAGGCCTATTCGGAATCAGCAGCATAATCGTTGCAATGGGAATCTTCTACGGCGGACTGGCACAAATAATAGCTGGCGCAATGGAGTTCCGGAAAGGAAACACATTCGGAACCCTCGCCTTCACGTCCTACGGACTCTTCTGGCTAACGCTCGTCTTCATCATCATATCCTCCGTCGAGCGCCCCGCCGTTACTCCAGACAACACCGCGTGGGCAGCATACCTGTTCATTTGGGGCCTATTCACGCTAATGATGTTCTTCGGCACACTAAAAACAAACAGAGCCCTTCAAACAATATTCCTATCGCTAGCAATACTCTTCTTCCTCCTCACTGCCGCACACTTCATCCCACAACTGCAACTAATCGCCGGAATAGAAGGAGTCTTCTGCGGCGTCAGCGCATTCTACCTCTCCATTGCAGAAATACTAAACGAAGCCCATAATCACGTCATCCTTCCCATCGGTCCCATAAAAGCCAACTAATCCTGAAATAGAGAGAGAAACACGGCCCAACGAAACAGCCACACACCGGGTACTGCAAAAGGCTAATGCAGTTCCGACGCACTTAGTTATTCGGCAACCGTTGCCGATGGACTCTTTTGACAATGAAAGGGATGCCTGAGAGTAACCGGCATGGCACCAACGGGTATGAAAGCAAAATAGGCGACCCATTTTCAAGTCTGAGACTTTTCGGAACAGTTCAACGCAGACAAAGCAACATCCCGATTCAGACCACTCCATTGGTTGACCGCGAGGGAGAATTTGAAGCGTTACGCGATCTAGTTCATGAAAGCAATGTTCGACTCATGACGCTCACCGGTCCAGGTGGAACCGGTAAAACAAGACTCGCCCTAGAAGTTGCTTCTAACTCAAAGGATGAATTTTCTGATGGCGTCGTATTCGTATCGCTCGCGGCAGTCACAGAAGCCAACCTCGTTCCGTCAGCAATAATCTCAACTCTCGGCGTCATGGAGAAAGCTGGAGAACCAATCGAAGATACTCTCATGGATTTCTTTAGAGGAAAGCAAACCCTCCTGCTTCTCGATAACTTCGAACAGGTAATCGAAGCGGCTCCCTTCGCTGCTCAACTTTTGCATGAATGCCCAGAGCTGAAAATGATCGTTACAAGCAGAGCACCTCTCCGCGTTCAGGGCGAGTACGAGTTCCCCGTCCTCCCACTAGCCGTACCGGACCTCACCCAGGCTCCAACAGCAAAGGAGTTAGAACGTTATGCATCCGTAACACTCTTCGTTCAACGTGCACAATCGATCAGATCTGATTTTGCCGTCACCCGCGAAAACGCGAAAGCGTTAGCAGAAATTTGCACGAGACTCGACGGACTCCCTCTTGCGTTAGAGCTAGCGGCCGCCCGCACCAGAGTCCTCTCCCTCGAAGACTTGCTCCTTCGACTGCAAAAGAGGCTAGAACTCTTAACCGACGGACGACGCGACCTCCCTGAGAGACAGCAGACGCTTAGCAATACGATAGCTTGGAGCTACGACCTACTCAGTGAGCCGGATAAGATACTATTCAGACGACTGTCCGTCTTCGGAGGCGACTTCTCACTTGAAGCTGCCGAAGAGATTTGCATGAAGCAAGAAACTTACACTAAGGACATACTGGACAGACTATCACGGCTAGTTGAACAGAGCCTACTTCTAAGCGAACATGCAGAAAACGGGCTTCGATTTAGAATGCTGGAAACAATTCGCGAATTCGCAAATGAGTCACTTGTTTCGAGTGGCGAATCAGTTCGCACGGAGGAACTGTTTGTAGACTACTTCCTCTCATTTGCCGAAGAAGCAGCCTCGAGGTTGATGGGCCCAAAACAGGCAGGAATTCTGCTTCGGCTCGACCGCGAACATGACAACATTCGAGCAGCTCTTCGTTTGTCGATTGAACATGGGAACGCTGAGCGGAGCTTGCGTCTCAGCTCTGCTTTATGGAATTTCTGGAATATACGAGGGTATCATACGGAAGGACGAGTGTGGCTCTCGAAAACGCTAGAAAATGCAGGGCCAATACATTCTGTGGCGCGGGCAAGGGCGCTCACTGGGGCTGGCGGCTTAGCCAAATGGCAGGACGATTTCTCTACAGCCTCGGCACTCTTGAACGAAGGTCTAGCTCTATCTAGGGACCTTGGGGATAAGGAAGGGGCCGCGTATGCCTTGAATTATTTGGCCAATGTGGCTGATGACCTTGGGAACTTTGCAGAAGCTCGTAGGCTGTACGAAGAGAGTTTGTCCCTATTTCGGGAGATTGAGGATAACTGGGGCGTGGCCTTGGTCCTCAATAATTTGGGTGTGGGGGCCAGGTATCAAGGAGAATATGAGCAAGCAACTAGATTTCACGAGCAAAGCCTCAAACTGTTTACGGAGTTGGGAGATAAACGTCGCGTTGCTCACTCTCTAATTAATCTTGGATCCGTGTTCGAAAGAACGGGCGAGTATGAAGCGGCACGGGAAATGTTCGACCGAAGCCTCTCGCTGTTTCGGGAGTTGAATGGGAAAGTTGGAATCGCTGAATCATGCTTTCTATTGGGTACCGTCTCTCGCAAGAAAGGAGATTATGACGAAGGTCGCAAGCAGCTTGCTGAATCACTGATCGTCTCGAGTGATGTCGGATATCGAGAGATAATTGTCAACTGCCTCGAAGAGTTCGCTGCATTGGATTCCGCTAGCGGACAAGTCAGTCATGCCGCTAGGTTACTCGGTGCGGCCAGCGCTATGCGAGAAGCCATGCAATTTCCAATTCCTCCGGCTTACCTAGATGATAAGAATCATAACGTAGATTTAGTCCGTTCCTCGCTGGGTGAGGAGCGATTTCATGCCGAATGGTTTCTGGGGCGAACCATGACCGTGGAGGAGGCGATCGCCTACGCGTTGGCATCCGAAGGGGCGAATTCATAATTAGTCAAGTTGTAAATCACTAGGACTAAGAAATACAAAGTCTTTTAGGCGTAATCTCACGCTTAAACTGTATGACACCTAAAGAGCTCCCCACAGTATCTAACCTCTCCGCATTCACAAAAGAGAAAGACTTCGATACATACTTCACCTTGGTAACTCTGGCCCCCGACAACTGTGTTCCATCATGTAAAGACCCTGCAAAATTCCTTAGCTATGTCAATGGAAAATTCAAAGGAACAGCAAACAACGGCGACATTCGACTACACATGGTATCAGTAACCTTCGGTTCTGCTGACCTAGTCCTAGTGTGGCAGGCGAAAACCGCCGCGGCGGCGAAGGAGTTCCTTGTAGACATTTTGGCCGGATACCATTGCCATTGCAATACCATACATGCCATGTGGAGCCACGGCCAGGGCGGCTAAAACGCCTGGCCGGATTCAGTTTAGGATACTAGGGAATATTCAAACCGTGCAGCCGAATCGTTTCAGCGTATATGACACATTCTGGACACGCAAACCAGAATTAGTGAGCGACAGTTAGTTGAGTAACTGACTCTTCAGACTCACTCTAGGATCCTCCTAGCACACTCCGTAAAGAAGGGTCGCCTATGTAGAAGTATATGCTAAAAGTGCGGGATAATTAAAAGACGAACATCTATTTTCTTCCGTTACTTCGGGTATGAAATTTGCAGACCCTTACGAAAGAACAGCTTCTAGAGAAAGCAAAGAAACCCGCCCTAGATGCAATGAAGCTCCACCCCTTCTATCATGGAAAGATGGAGATCGTGCCCAAATGTGCGATCCGCGACTTCAACGACTTCGCGATATGGTACACTCCGGGAGTTGCTGAACCGTGCAAGGCCATAGCGAAAGACGAACGACTCGTCTACGATTACACGAACAAGTGGAACATGGTTGCCATCGTAACTGACGGAACCAGAGTTCTCGGTCTTGGGGACATCGGGCCAAAAGCTGGGCTTCCCGTTATGGAAGGGAAGTCGATTCTATACAAGTATCTCGGAGGGGTGGACGCGTTCCCGATTTGTCTTGGAACGAAGGATCCCGACGAAATCATTACAGCTGTTAAGTGGCTTCAACCCTCGTTCGGCGGAGTCAACTTGGAAGACATCTCGCAGCCCAAGTGCTTCCGCATATTGGACACGTTGAGAGCCACGGCTGAAATTCCGGTGTGGCACGATGACCAACAAGGAACAGCAACGATCGTTCTCGCTGGACTGATCAACGCTCTACACCTGGTCGGCAAGAAGGCCCAGGATGTAACGGTTTCATTGATAGGGGCGGGCGCGTCGAATGTTGCATGCAGTAGGCTGATGTTCGCTTACGGGATCAAACCAGAGAACACGTTCGTCGTAGACACAAAGGGTATACTAGGTCTTGAAAGGAAAGATATCGAGATGCGCAAGGCAGAGTTTGTTGACAAATGGCGCCTCTGCAGAACAACCAACAGCGAACAACGCAAAGGCGGACCAGCCGAAGCAATGAAGGACGCCGACGTATGCATAGCATTATCCAAACCTGGACCGGACACCATCAAGAAGGAATGGGTCGCATCAATGAACAAGGACTCCATTCTTTTCGTATGCGCTAACCCCATCCCAGAAATCTGGCCTTGGGAAGCAAAGGAAGCCGGTGCACGCGTAGTCGCCACAGGCCGCTCAGACTTTCCAAACCAAGTAAACAATTCCCTAGGATTTCCGGGAATCTTCCGCGGAGCACTTGACGTCAGGGCTCGAACAATAACTGATGATATGTGCATCGCTGCAGCCAACGAACTGGCCCTATGCGCCCGTGAGAAAGGCCTGAGCGAGAATTACATCGCCCCCACGATGGATGAATGGGAAGTCTACCCCAGGGAGGCAGTTGCAGTCGGACTCAAAGCACAAGAGGTAGGAGTGGCAGGCTTGAAACTCACGAAGACCCAATTGCTTGAGACGGCTACATCAATCATCAAAAGGTCAAGGGACATGACCCAGAATTCAATGAAACTGGGCTACATTCCTAAGGTTCCAGATTAGGTGGGGAATTAGAATGAAGAAAGATACATCGAAAAAGGAATACGACCTCGTGATTATCGGCGGAGGACCTGCAGGGCTAACGGCCGCAGCATACGCAATCAGAAAGCGAATAGAAACAATGCTCATCAGCGAGAACCTCGGAGGAAAGACGAACTACAAGTTCACACTGCCAGGCGTTGAAACCCACCCAATTATCGATGGCGAGGAACTCGTCAGTAAATTCAAGAGCCAACTCGAATACCTCGACTTCGCCCGTCAGCTAGACAAGGTCACGAAGATCGAACGAACAAACGATGAATTCATTGTATCGACTAAAGGCGGCAAGACATTCAACAGCAGGGCAGTGATCATAGCCATTGGCGTAATGCCCATACGACTCAACGTCCCTGGAGAACAGGAGTTCTTGGGACGCGGAGTTAGCTATTCGGCAGTAAGCCACGCACCATTATTCATCGACCTTGAAGTAGCAGTTGTAGGCGATGGAACCACCGCACTTCAAGCCGCAGCTGAGCTCGCACAGATAGCGAAAGGAGTGAAAGTAATTGGAGCGCAAAACAAACTTGCCGAATCTGAGCTAGGCAAGAGGCTCAAAGCATCCGGCAAAGTAGAATTCTTCATCGACTATGAGGTGAAGGAGATTCGAGGCAAAGCAGCAGTTGAAGAGATACTGATCAAACATAAGACCAACAAGACAGAGAAAGCGCTTAAGGTGAAGGGTGTCTTCGTTGAGTTGGGATACGCGCCCGATACAAGTCTGTACTCGCACATGGTGAAAACCACTGCCGAAGGAAGAATCCTGATCAGTGAAAACAACCAGACCAACATACCAGGGCTCTTCGCAGGCCGGAGACATAACCGACGTCAACGCACAGCAAGTAGTCATCGCAATCGGAGAAGGAGCAAACGCGGCCCTGAGCGCATGCAACTACTTACTGACCCTGAAACCTCGATAGACCGGAATCAACATCCACTGTAGGTGCACGAAGAGTCCCTCGTCGGAGGGGTAATCCACCGAGTAGAATTGGCGTACTCTCTCCTTCTCTTACCGTTTCTCCAAGCCCCCTTAATACTGAGGCCAACGCCTCAATTATCGTCAGAACAAAGGGTTAGAGGTGTATACCTTGAGGAAGAAGCAGAAAACGAAAATGGTTAGGGCTCAAACTGAACCAATTCAGGCGTCAAGCCAAAGCCAAGAGCAAGTAGCCTAAAGCGACAGAATACGACCAATTCAATTGCAAGATATCCTTGCCTAGCTACGTCCAATCGGTATGAAACTGCCCCGGCTTATCTAACCGCTCATATCCATGTGCACCGAAACGGTCTCGAAGTATCTGAATGAGGTTTGCGGGTAGACGATCGCTGCGGTAGCTATCGTAGTAGTCCAACGAAGCTCCAATCGCTGGAACTGGCAAACCTGCCTCCTTAGCTGTCTTGACCGAGTCGCGCCACCGATTCTCTAAGCCGGCAAGTAACTTTGCGAACGCTTGGTCCATCATGAGATTCGGGAGTTGGCCGTTGATTTCGAAAGCATGCTGGATAGGATTGAGCATGCGAGCGCGGATTATGCAGCCCCCTTTCCAAATTCGAGCGACATCTGAGAGTGGAATCATATATTGATATTCTTTGGATGCAGCGTGCATCAGATGAAAGCCTTGAGCATAGGACATACAGATTGAGGCCCGTACTGCGCCTTCTAATCTTTCCGTGAAGTTCCCTGGAACCGAGACTTGATGAGGCTTTCTGAGTGGCTTGAATATTTCAGCGGCCTTCGTACGTTCTTCTTTCAAACCTGAGAGGTTCCGTGCGCTGACCGCTGCGTCTATGGTGGGGGTTGGTATACCTAGGTCCATTGCGTTTTGCGAAGTCCACTTGCCTGTCCCTTTTTGTTGGGCCCGGTCCAGAATCAATGAAACTAGTGGACGCTTTGTCGTTGGATCAACCTTCCCAAGAACTTCCACGGCGATCTCCATCAGAAACGAGCCGAGTTCACCCTCATTCCATTCGTTGAAGACGTTTCGTGCCTGCTTAAGATTCAGGCCGGCTCCGCGTGTGAGCAGGTCGTATGCCTCTGCGATAATTTGGATTATGGCGTATTCGATTCCATTGTGAACCATCTTAACGTAGTGACCTGCTCCTCTAGGGCCAAGATATTCACAGCAGGGCCCATCAACTTGGGCCGCTACGCGTCCCAACAATTCACGAACTATCTCGTACCCTTCTCGCGGCCCTCCGACCATAATGCAAGGACCTTTGAGAGCCCCCTCTTCTCCGCCGCTGACACCAACGCCAAGGAAGTGGATTCCTTGCTTTTCCATGTCGGTGCATCTTCGCTCAGTATCCTGGAAGAACGAATTACCACCATCTATTACGACGTCTCCACTCGAGAGAAGCCCCGTTAAGCTCGTGAGAGTTGCATCAACTGGTGATCCGGCCGTCACCATGAGGAAAATCCGACGGGGCTGTTTGAGTTGGTTAACGAATTTCTCTAGTGAATATTCCGCCAAGAATCCCAGGATACTTTCCAACGAATTCGCGGGTCTTTTCTCCTGTTCGATTATAGATGACAACCGAGTAGCCGTGGTTTTGTATATTTCGGGCTAGGTTTTGCCCCATGACTCCCAGCCCGATCAGGCCTATGTCTCCACCGACCAATCCTCATCCTCCAGCTACTCTCTCCGTGACTGGAGTTGGAAAAAGGTTCAGGTCCGTCGAGAAGAACGTCTACGTCGTCGTGTTCGCGAGCGGCGACGTCTTGAGGGCTTGGTCTTCCTTCGGCGGACGACGAGGTATGCTATGACAATTGCGGCAACAGCGACGAGTATGATTCCTCCTGGAACGGTGTAGTCGATCTGCCAAACCGCGGTTAGGGTGTGGGGTTTATCCATCGAAATAGTTCCATTCGGTGAATTGGTGACGAGTTGACTGTTCTCGTACCAGCCTTGGAATGTTGACTTCGCCCCTATCTCTCCGAGTGGGCCCGTAATTGGTTGATACTGGTTCGTGGAGAATGTTGCGACGGAGTCGGCGTCATACCATCCCCCTCCTGTGGCATTTTCGCCTGCTCCAACTAGGGTCAGTAAGTGCTGAGTTACGTAGATCGCCTCGAGGCTCATGTTACCTGTTACTGTTACTGTGTCAATTGTTCCAAGAGTCCCATCAGACCAGTGATCAAATCTCAATCGAGTCGTTGGGTCGACTTGCGCGAGGGATGGCACTGTGATATTATGTGGGCCTAACGCTACGCCCACGGCAGCTGGGCCGGGGGTTTGTTCTATGCCATCTACTGAGACGGCCACAGGCCCGGGCACGACGACGCTCAACGTGACCCCTGTCAGGTCGATGCTAAAGATGGTACTGCTCGTTGAACCCGAGACGAGATTGCCTTGACTGTCTAGAAGGGTGGAGGTAATATTCAGTTGCCACATACCTGGCCCATGTTTCTCGCCAAAGATGCCGCCAATTTGAAATTCAATGTGTTCAACTCCGGATGCGGCGGAAATCTTGATGAAACAAACAGCGCCCAATTCGCCCTGATTCACGCAAGGGTCGGTAGAAGAGATAACGAAGCCAGGAACGATGCTCTGAGGAGAAGCTCCGGCGTCAAGTATTCCAACGACGAGCTGGTAACCAGGGGTCGTGTCGTTATAGTATACAGTTGCTGTCACAGGTATAGGCTCCTGACCCCCGGCGACACCCGAGGACGGGTGAACTACTTGGTAAATTTTAGTTGCCTGAACTGCCTGAACGTTCGAGTACCCGGAGATAATGACAACTAGGAACAAGCAGATAATTAGAGCATTAGAGGCCTTCAACGATCAACCACCCAAACGGTGTAGCTTCGCTGCAGCATCTGGAAGAAATCCCTTCCGGTAAGGGAAAGATCTGAATTTAGCGATACGCTAAGCATTCGATCGTTTGGAGAGCATTATCGTAGTGCTTTTCGGCGTTAATGGTGCAGAAGTTTAGCAACCCTGTTTGATGTGGCCAGGGCGGCTAGGGTTAGGGTTGAGAGGACGATTGTCGCTGAGCTGATCATCAGTAGAGTTGATGATGCTAGAGCTTCACCAATTGCGAGAGCGGAAATTCCACCCAACAGGGCGAACGAGAGATATTTCTCCATCGCAGCCAAACTGCGGAACCGTCGCACTCTCGATCGTATCAGGCTGAGTGGTAACCCGAGGTAGAAGGCGCCGATTAGACTACTTGCAATCAAGCCGGACAGTAAAACTGCTAGTTCTGGGAAGCTGGCTGTTGTGGAGTAAAAGTTCGATGTTAGGTAGAGGATGCCTACAAGCGGGTAGAGTACAACCTTCATTATCGCTCGTTCCGCTGAATGTGAGGATATGTAGTTCGCCACTCCAGGACTGAAGGAGTAGTACCAGGCGTTGAACAGGGCCATGAAGCTTGACCCTGCCTGAGTCTTCATGATTGAGTTGTCGCGGAAGTTGCGGAGGAGCTGAACTTCCGGCGCGACTTGAGAGCCGTATGTTGCTGTGGCGATCAAGCAGACCGGGGCGCCCGCGGCTGAGGACGTTGTGCTGGTGCTAGTTGTTGCTGGCGTCGTAATCAGAACACCTACGTTGGCGCTGTGAATCAACGCACCGCTCGTTCCAGTGACCTGCACTGTAAACGAACCCGTTGATGAGGATGCTGACGCAGTGATCGTAAGGGTTGAAGTTGCTGGTGTTGCAGTCGGAGTCACCGGTCCAGGAAGACCTACCGAAACTCCAGTAGGGGCTGTGCCAATCCATGAATAGCTCAACGCAACAGCTGAATTGAATCCGTTAATTGCGCTAACACTAATCGTTGACGTTCCAGTTCCACCTTGAGTAAGCGATACGGTGCCCGGGGCGCCGCCGATTGTGAAGTCTGGCGTTACGGTGATGGTTAGCATGAAAGACTGCGAATGAGTTAGGCTGCCGCTTGTGCCAGTGATGGTTATGGTTGACGTTGCAGCTGGAGTTCCTGAGTCAACGCTAATCGTCGCCGTCGAAGTAATCGTCCCGCCCGCAGGTGGCGTGACAGGGTTGGATGAAAACGACACGTGCACGCCGGAGGGCAAGGAGCCGGGGCTCAGATTGACAGGTGAATTGAACGACCCAAGAGATGTCACCATCACGGTTTCATCTGATGAGCTTCCCGCGGCAACGCTGAGAGTTGGTGCGCTGAGTGATAATCCGAAATCGGCGCCAGATGTCACGGTAAGTGTAAAACTGGTTGAGTGAGTTGTGGAACCCCCTGTTCCGCTGATGGTAATTGTGCTTGACCCAACCGCGGCGCTAGGTCCAACGTTAACGGTCAGTGTCGATGCCGCGGAACCTCCTGACGGAATGTTAATCGGGTTTGGAGCGAATGTTGAGAATGTCACGCCGGATGGAACTGAGCCCGTAATCGACAATGTAACAGAACCCGAGTAGCTAAGAATACTCGTGCCGGTAATAGTGATCATGCCTGAAGCGCCTTGACCTACCGAAATCGTTCCAGGAGCGGCGCCGATGCTGAAATCGGGTTGAGAAAGACTAAGTTCCGCAATCTTGTTAGCATTAGACTCCGTTATCCAAACATTTCCGGAAGAATCAACCACCAAATCGTGCGGGCCGCTTGTCTGGCTCAGAGCCCATTCCGTGAAGGAACCAGTAGTGGTCCCAGTGTTACTGCTCGAAGTCGGCGAAACGGTATTCGATGTGGGCGGGAACGGGCCTAGTACGGCGGGCGTAATCGTTGTCTTCGTGCCTGCAAATACTTGTGTGACAGGGAGACCGGGATAGGACACGGTACCACCCGTGGAGGGATCTAGCACGGCAACCTTAGCGGCTCCTGAGCCAGCGTGAGCATATTCGGCGGCCCAAGGTTGCTGAGTAAGCGGACTGATGTTGATACCCCGTAGATCAGCCCCAGCCGAAGGAACCTGCCAATCCTTGAAAGTGCCGTCCCCGCGTAGGACGCCGATATAGTTGTTAGGGTCACTCGCGCTGTTTGGGACATCCTGTGTGTACCAAGCTTGCCCCAGCGTGTCGACAGATACGAAGGCTCCCGTTGCGGATCCATGAGACGGAAGTGCCCATGAAGAAAACTGATTAGTTCCCCTGTCAAATCGTACAAGGGCGTTAGCCCCGGCGAACCAGACTGTTCCAGGCCCCGCGTAGACACCGTTTGCTACTCCGCCCGCGGCGGCGGGAAGCGTACCCTCGTAAACATCTGCCGTGGAGATGCTGGGATCGTAAACCAATTCTCCAACAGCATTTCTACCCGGTTCACTGAACCAAGCCCTTTCTTGTGCTCCAGGCGGTTCAACTGAAATCTGTTCTGGGAAGGAACTTGCAGTTGGAAGAGTATACTCTTTGATGATATTTCCGCTAGGGAAGAGGATGAAGATCTTGTTTCCATTACCCTCCGCCCCAAAAATCGCAGTTTGACCTGAGACTGTCGCTGCCGCTATACCAAGCGGTTGGGAGCTGGCGGTTGGAATCGCCCATTCCTGAAAGGTGTTGGTCAAAGGGTTAAAGTGTGCAACGTTATTGCCGGAGGATTCAGCAAACCAACAGCAATTTCCGGCGGGGTCAAGGATGATATTGTACGGACCGCTATTTGCTGTAGGTACGGTCCATTCGGTTAATGTCGCGGAGGTTGGTGCGGCATAGGCCGGTGGGGCAAGATTTGCCAATACTGATGCAGAAGCTGGAGATATGATGACGAGGCAGATTACCGTCAATGCCTTCGCGTAAATTACTTGCATCTTGCTTGCATGACCTGCCCTATTGAAAATTAAGTGCATTACTAGAACCAACTATAATCTGAATCATCCAGAAGTGAATATATGCTTTCCACCCCCAAACGCCCATGCCGACAGTGTAGATTCAACTGTACATGTGAGATTCAACGCGTCGGTGGCCTTGGGGCAGATTCGTCTTTTCGAAAGAGACTAGATATGGTTGTTCATCACGTGAGGAAGGCAACTGGCTTCCGCATTTGTACCTACCATCATAAGCCGCTGTGTAGATCTTCTAACCTGCTCGCTTGCAAACTCTGAGCCAGATTAAAAGTATCGGAAACCATTAGTAAATCAGGTAGAAACTCTATCTAGGGAAACTCTTGGATCCTCAATTCTCTGATGGCTTTGTGACTGTTCTGGGCCACAAGCTGTTCTACAAAACCATCGGCGAACCGGAGAACGATACGATTCTATGCCTTCATGGCGGTCCTGGGGGAACACATGATTACATGTTGCCGCTCGCCGATTTGGCGCAGTACGGTTACCGAGTGATCTTCTTTGATCAGATAGGGTGCGGGAAATCAGAATTGCCGAAGAATATCACTCTCTTCACGGTTGAGCGAGCGGTTGAGGAGGTTGAGGGAATGCGCCAAGTTCTGTGGTTGGGGAAGGTTAACTTGGTTGGATCAAGTTGGGGAGGCATGCTCGCCATAGCGTACGCATTGAAGTATCAAAGACATCTGAAAAGCATGATTACGATAGGTGGGCTGGCAAGCGTTCCCCTCACAACTGCCGAGATGGAGAGAATGAAAAGGGAACTCCCGATCGAGGTTGTGGAGGTTTTGAATAAGTACGAAAGCGAGGGAGACTTCGAAAACCATGAATATCAGAAAGCTGTTGAGGTATTCTACCAGCTACATCTTTGCAGGTTACCACAATGGCCCGAAGAATTAGTCCACACCCTTGAACACGTGAGTCGGCCGGTCTATCACACAATGAATGGACCTAACGAATTCGCAATCATAGGGAATATTCGGTACTGGGACGCTACCAGTCAACTTCACAAGATTCGAGTCCCAACCCTCGTGACGGGTGGAAGGTACGATGAAGTATCCCCGAAGGTCGCGAGAAGCATCCACAGAGGGATAAAACGCTCCAAACTAGTCACCTTCCCCAATAGCTCGCACCTACCATTCTGGGAAGAACGAGAGAAGTTCATGGGAGTAGTTCGACGTTTCCTGGATAACGTCAATGAACCCGTCTAACTGAAGGATTGGCATCAAAATTGGCGCTTGACAGTTACAAGAAGAAAAGGAACCTCTCACGCACCCCCGAGCCCGGTCCAAAGATCAAGAAGACTGAGCAAAATCGGTTCGTGGTGCAGGAACATCGAGCAACTCGTTTGCATTGGGACTTCAGGTTAGAGTTGGATGGAGTGCTGAAGAGCTGGGCTGTTCCAAAGGGGCCGCCCGAGGAACCCGGCTTGCGAAGATTGGCGGTCGAAGTTGAAGATCACCCCGTTGACTACATCACTTTCGAAGGCACAATCCCTCAAGGCGGATATGGAGCGGGCACCGTTAAGATTTGGGACAAAGGGAGCTTCAGGCTGAAGATAAGGACGAAAGACATGTACGAATTCTGGCTCAAGGGCAAGCGGTTGAATGGTAAATATGCCCTGGTTCGGTTCAAAGAAAAAAATTGGTTACTGTTGAAAACGAAAACTGATGATTAACGGATCAACATTTTATTGAAATCAGCTGCTAGGTTAGCCGCATCACCAGTCTCGTCATGCATGAAGTAGACGAAACAGTTCTCTAGGTCACTTGCGAACTTCTTTAGTTTCTCTGACCATTCCTTCAGGTCACTTTTAGAATAGCGTTCATGGCGAAGCCTCGCATAAGTGAAGTTGGCCGTCTTCTCGAATATGGGTTTCATATCTTCGGTATCTGCAATGCATAGGGCAGCGTTGTATTTCGACAATAGGTTGTTCAATTTGTCACCGAACCAAGAGTTGTGTCGAAACTCGATCGCAATCGAAGCCCAATCAGGTTTCTCTCGGAGAAATGTTTCGAGCGTCTCGTAATCCTGTTTCATATACGGTGGTAGCTGTACGAGTACACATCCCAGCTTCGCCTCTACTGGCTTCAACCCTTTCAGAAAGAACTCAAACTCAGTCTTAGCTCCCTTGAGTTTCTTGAAGTGAGTAATTTTGCGGCTCGCTTTGAAACTGAACCGAAAATCCTGGGGTGTGGAATTGGCCCACTTCGAGGTCGTTGTTTGCGTCGGCATGTGGTAGAAGCTTGAATTTACCTCCACCGAATTCAACTTCTTAGCGTAAGCCTCTAACATCTCATTCGACTTAGTGGTTTCAGGGTAGAAGACTCCCTTCCAGCTGGCATAACTGAACCCCGACACGCCGACCCAAAACCGCGCCATCATATTCACACTCACTGGGATCCGGCTGGATTTACAATATACACTCTGATGGCGTTTTGTCGAAGCGAAACCTCTCGAACCTAGGTAGCCGGAGCTTGCGATCCCTCGTCATGTTCATGTAACCAACTTCAACCACTAACCGAGGTTTCACCCATCTGATAGGAGCTGGAGCTTTGACCTCGCCCGGGACTGTTTTAGTTTTCGTTTGCAGAGGCCTCAATAGTTTCATTACGCTAAGAATCGTGGCGTCTGTAAATCCCGTCCCCACGTTTCCTAAATGAGTGATCTTTCCATTTCTTTCGTACGCTGCCAATACGAGTGCGCCGAAGGTTGATGATCGTGAACCCCCGCCTTCCGTGTAACCCACGACGACGCAATCAAGCGTCTTAACCTGTTTCAGCTTGAGCCAGTCTTCGCTTCTGGTGCCGATCTGGTAGGGGGAGTCAGCCTTCTTGGCCATGGCTCCTTCGAACCCGAGCTTTAATGCGTTTTTGAAGTAGGATTTTCCTTGCGAAGGAACATACTGGCTCAGTAGCATGTGAGGCCCGTTGGCGATTATCTTTCCCAGTTTTTGCCTACGATCTGTCAGGGGGCTATTTACGAGGTCTCGGCCGTTCAAATGTAAAAGGTCGAAGGCGATGTACGTGGTAGGCATGTTTCTGGAGAGCCTTCTAATCTGGATGGGATCGTTCGCTCCGAAACGGAACTGGAGTAGTTCAAAACTAGGTAATCCCTTTTCGAGCACAACGATTTCCCCATCGAGAATAGCGCTGTTCGTCTTGACGTTGCTGGCAATTGTTTCGAGTTCGGGGTATGATTTCGTGACGGTTCTCAAATTGCGGTTTTGAAGCTCCACTTTACGGTCTTTGAAGTAGGCAATGCAGCGCATGCCGTCCCATTTCGGTTCGAAAACGTGTTGCTCAGAATCAAACGGGTCTGCTGTTTGCGCCAGCATTGGGCGAATGTTGCGTTCGTCCAGTAACGTCAACCTTTAGCACTGACTTTGATGCTGGCCTTCAGGGCTTCCATCAAATCCTGCGTGGCCTCAATCTCGGGAACCTTGGGCTCAAAGACTTCTTCCTTCCCCTTCATTTTGGCCTCAACTAAGTCCGTTAACGCTTCCTGGTAACGGTCCTTGTACTCCTTCAAGTTGAACGGTTTTTTCATAATTCGAATGAGTTGTCCTGCGAGTTCCAATTCCTCTGGCGAGACCTCGACCGGTTTTCTGAGTTCTTCAAAGTCGCTCGGGTCCCGGACTTCGTCCGCGTAATGCATCGTCTCCATTAGGATCGAATTTCCGTAGGGCCGAATTGCAACCAAATGTTCACGTTCATGCATGACGACCCTGCCTACAGCAACTTTGCCATTTGCCTGAAGTGCTTCGAGTAGGAGGAAGTATGGTTTCTTTGAATCCTCCGTGGGGACAAGGAAGTAGCCTTTGTCGAAATAAATCGAATCGAGCTTATCTAAGTCCACAAAGCGGAGTATCTCAATTGCTTTACCGGATTTGATTTCGACTGTCTCTAGGTCTTTGTTTGAGAGTGCGATGTACTTGCCTTTCTCTACCTCGTACCCTCTTAGAATACTGCTCCATGGTACTTCCTTCTTGTCCTTCGAACAGACTCGCTTGAACTGTATGGGGCTCTTGTCTCTGGGGCAGAGTAGACGCAAGCCGACTTTGTGCTCAGACACCGCGCCGAATCCCTTGACGGGGATGCTGACGAGGCCGAATGTTATGGATCCACTCCAAGTAGCTCTTGGCAAGGTTTGACCGAGAGGATGGGGGATGCGGGTCTACTTCAACAGTGCTCTTCCAATGCTACCCATTTTAGCTAATTCTTGCCAAACTCACCATGAACCAACGTATGGTTTAACCCGCAGACGGTGCAATGTTCAATGGAAATAGAACCGTTGAGTTCACCCTCAAATTCCCGTGGGAAGGTTTCTTGGCCGACAAAACACAACTCGTCCGAGTCAACGGTCGCAACCTTAAGCTCACCAACTTGGAAAAGGTCCTGTGGCCCGACGAGAAGATCACCAAGGCTGAGGTCATAAAATACTACGCGGATTTGAACGAGTACATAATCGCATTCCTCAAAGACCGGCCAATAATGACGCGGCGCTATCCACAGGGAATCACTCAAGAATACTTTGTTCAGAAACATTTTCCGCATGTTCCTGAATGGGTGGAATTATTCTCATTCAAGTCAGAACACTATGTCCTATGCAACGACCTTCCCACACTCATCTGGCTAGGTAACTTGGCGGCAATTGAGATCAACCACATGCTCGCCAAATCACCAAACGTAACCAGACATGATCTGGTTCTGATAGACTTGGATCCGCATTTGCCAGCCAATTTCGACGATGCGAGAGTGGTTGCTCGTGGGAGTGGCGACGGTGCTTGAGAGGTTGGAGTTAGAATTTCTACTAAAGACCTCGGGAGCGGACGGTATACACTTCCTGATTCCAATCGAACGTCGTTACAGTGTTGAGAAGATCAGAAAGTTCGTGTATGTGATCGGAAAGCTGATTGAGAAAGCCAACCCGAATTTGGCTACGGTGTCAACTAGAGCAGATCGGAAGAAGGGGCACGTATACGTAGATTTCCTTCAAAACGGCCTAGAGAAAACGATTACCGCTCCGCTAAGCATAAGGGCACTGCCAGGAGCCCCCGTCTCATACCCTCTAACAGTCAAGCAGTTGGACGACCGTAAACTAAATCCACAAAATTTCAGCGTCCGGAAAGCTCCCCGAAAATCGCCGGCGCTCCGAAGTATGCTTCACCTCAGCCGGACCTCCCAAGATCTAGGCCCGGTCTTCGCCAAACTGGGCATTGAGACCTAGCCTATCCAGACTTTCAGAAGCTTCGGATCATGGGTGGATTCGAAGTTACTGTTAATCCAATGATGTCTTCGGCTTGTTTGAATAGAATCTTCTGCATGCTAGAGCCACAAGCGTTTCCTTTTCAAAATGGTCTTTCCATCGACTTCCACGCACGCTTGCTTAAACACCAGGTCAATGTGAAGAGGCGCTTTGTTTTTCCCTCCAACCTTACTGTTGTCCCCGAGCGCGATATGCGCAGTTCCAAAAGTTGCCTCATCTTCTATTATAGCACCTCGAATGTGCGCGAGTGGATTTAATCCGATTCCAAACTCCGCAACATTGAACGCCGCCTGATTTCGCGCGCTGCGCAAGACTCTCAACAGTACCCGTGCCTCGCGACCGCCCTTAATTCTTGTAGCTATGCCATGTGCGAATTCAATTTGGATAGGTTTACGCAAGAGGCCGTTGACTGAGGTGCTGCCATCGACAACGAGAGTCCCATTTGTTGTCCCTTCAACGGGCGCTATGTACGCCTCAATATCAGGAACAGCAGTTACATCACCCGCACGTTTGCATAATCCAGTTACACCACCCCCTCTCCTACCCACCACGCTCAAATCGAGATCAGTACCTGCTCGATTGCTTACTCTCATTCTTCTCGCACGAGTGAAACGACGGACAATCTTCCTCACAAGAACTTCTTGCTTTTCGAAATCAGCAAACATAGCACTAGAATCTAAGACAGGCATGGTGCAGCCAGCCATTGATAGAAAACGAACCCCTGCTCTACACGCGGCAATTCTCGCGTTGGAATGGTACAGAGTCGTACTAGCGACGGATATCACGACGTCGGATGACAACATAGCAGAGACAACAACACTAGGCGGTTCACTTCCTGGAAGTGACCTAGCCTTCATCGTAACCATGTTTGCCTCTATCCCGAGCGAATCCGAGGCGGCGATTATCGTATCGCCTACAGCGCGATCGGTCTCAGAGTCAGTCACGATCAGAATATTCTCACCAGGTCTTGCTCGAGCGCAAACTCGAAGCAAATTCACCGCACCTTTGAAGGCTCTCGTCACCATGCTCACCGAAAAAGGAGCGAGGCTTCTGATCTAGAGATATTTTCTGATTTGAGTCTCGAGTTCTTCTGGGCTGACGATGTGGACGTTTGACCCTACGTCACCTAGGAGTTTGCGTGCTTTCTGGCGGAGCTGGGATGGGGCAATTAACAGAACCGGTATGTTGTGTGTTTTGCAGGCAACGAGCATGTTGCTCAGCATTAGCTCAAACATTGCCGTGCGCTCTTGCTCGGCGGGTATGATCTTGTGGAGGTACCCAACGACAACGTCCACCTCGCCTTTGCTTAGATGATTAACTGGCTTCCCGTGCGCATCCCATGTGTTTGCTATAGGGAGCGTCTCGAATTCCTTCAACAGCAAGTGTAGCCAAGAGAAGAGGGTCTGTTCCCTCGAAATATCCTACTCTACCCATGCTTTCATCTCAAATTGAAATCGATGTTTACGCTCGGGACGATTCGATTAATGAACATAACCTCTGCAAGAAATCACAGCGCAGTTGTGGCAGTTAAATATCGAGCGGCCAGGAATGAGCTGGATTGACAACACGTAACGAAAACGGAGGAGTGACCTTTTGAAATCTCAAGTTGAGAAGGCCGAGGAATTCCGATCCCTTCACCACGCGAAACGCATACTTGTTCTTCCGAATGCTTGGGATGTACCAAGCGCTAGAATATTCGAAGACGCTGGTTTCCCCGCGATCGCTACGTCCAGTGCAGCTCTATCCGTGTCTCTTGGCTATCCTGACGGCGAGAAGATAGGTAAGGACGAGCTATTCTCCGTGGTGAAAAGAATTGCAGACACTATATCCATCCCACTGAGTGCGGACATCGAGTCTGGTTTCGGATCCAACATAGATCAGCTATCGGACACTATTCGCCAGCGTAATCCGGGCTGGAGCTGTGGGCATAAACATCGAGGACATCTCTGACTTTGAACAAAAATCTCTCCTACCTACCGAGAAACAAATTGAGAGGATTCAAGCGATTAGAAAAATCTCAGATTCGCTTGGCGCCCCCCTTGTAATCAACGCACGCACCGACGCCTACCGGTTTGGAGCAGGAGATGAGCGCACGAAGCTTGAGGAGACCATTCGAAGGGAGAGAGCCTACGAAGCCGCAGACGCAGACTGCCTGTACCCGATGGGTTTGACAGATAAGGAAACGATCGCCGCTTTCGTCAAAGCCGTAAACAAACCAGTGAACATTATGGCGCGAAAAGGTGCACCCACAATCCCCGAGTTAGAGAAGATCGGCGTCAAACGACTCAGCCTCGGGCCGACTGCAATGTACGCCTCAATCGGATTCTTGAGAAGAATTGCGCAGGAATTGAAGCAGAGAGGAACATACGATACCCTACTTACTGGTGCGATTACTTTTGATGAATTAAACGCTCTAGCCAAGCCTAAACGCTAGTTGAAAACGCCTTAACCGGTCTTCTCACGATTGTCAGCAGTTGCCCCGTAGAGTAGAAGGAGCGCGGCTAGGAGGATTAAGGGGACAGCGAACAGCAGGTTTGGATAGAGTGTCACATTGCGTGCTGGGTTCTGTAAAGTTACAACAAGCGGAATCGGAGCCGCGACCAAAACTATGGCTAGAACCGCCGCTCCGAGGAAAAGCCCAAGTCTATTCAAGGCAGCACACCTCATTCATTTTCTCGTCGTGACGGTCAATAAACTATAAGCATGGGAAGATAATTGTTCCCTAGAAGTTGTTTGACGTTGATGTCAAGGTTCGAGAAAGAAGGCCAGCGTCTTATCTGCGATAAGTGCGGCTTCGAAACCATTGTCAAGAAATCTTCGCTCTCCACAAGAAAAACTGCCCTAGGATCTAGAAATTAGGCTCAATCTAACCTGATCTAGCTCAGATGCACATGGAAGCCAGGTGTATATTCATGGGCAGAACTGTGGAGGGGTTTTCTTTCGGCGAATCCTGCCTGAAGTGTCAGAAGATTATGGAGCATAGAGTCGAACTTGAGGGTAAGGATTTCTTCGGGGTATGTTCTTCATGTGGGCAAAGTCGGTTGATGACCGGGTTGAATCAGGTCTATTACCCGAAAACAGAGCTATGGGTCACCCGATTCAAGATTGGAAACCTTGCCAGCGTTGTGACTGGAAAACTCCTAGACGCAATCAAACATTTACCCAATCCCTGAAGTAATGCCATTCTTCGCGACCCGCAGCCGTGCTTCCATTGCGCCGCGAAAGAACTGGAGCCAGTGAAACGTTCGGAAACTTCAATTCGAAATTCTGAACTTATGAGAGTCCGCACATGATTGATTCATGGAAAAAGAAAATCTAGTTTAGGGATTCGCTGTAGCATTCTGGGTTTGCAAGGGAATGCGAACCGATTTTAGTGACGCCACGGAAAAATTAGGAAGAAAAAATTTCACGAAAAATAATTTCGCGTCGAAGTAACGCTTATATCTCAATTATTTAATTATACTGAAAACTGAGATTTCTATCCGGAGGTTCCCGAGTACAAACAATGTCTCCTAGACCTTACGCTTACAGACATGTTGTCGCAACGCTCCATGGATGCCGCGCAGACATGCTCGACGACAAATTGCTACTTGACACAACATTGAAAGCAATTCACAAAGCGAACATGCAGTTAGCAAGAACAAAAACTCCGAACCCACTTGTCTACCGAGTCGGTGACGACATCATGGGAGGAGGAGTAAGCGTAAACGCATTGATTACAACCAGCCACCTTACCGTTCACACTTCTAGGAAGTTCCGAACCGTGGAGTTTGACTGCGCCACGTGCGGGTGCGACAGTAACCCATGGGCAGCTTTGGATATGTTTAGGCAGGCATTGGGGCCGACGCACGTTACCATGCAGTACCAACACGGGGAACACCCGTTGCTAACCCTCCCGCCGATTCGGGCGATTTCTCGGCCAAGGCGAAGCAAGCAGGAAGCGCCGCTTAGCTACTGAGCCCCTTTTTCCTCATCCTCGACTACTGCTAACTCCAGTTTTCTTACAGAATTACCTATCTCGTCAAGCAATGCTTGATCTACTTGCGGTTCAAGGCTCAGCATCAATAGGTGCGCAGCGGTTCGGTAGAGCGCCAAGAACACTTTATCATAACGTACAGTTAAGCGCCTCATTGCGCCGCAGAATGGGTGCAGTTTTTCTGCCGAGTCGATCATCAAAGGCGCGGCCATTCTTATGAAGTCGCGGTCAGTTTGAGCTGGGGTAAGTGAGGAAACTCCTTCCCGCATCTTTGATTCAAGCAGATCGTATCGAGGGTTTAAGATTGCAACGTATCGGATCCGCTTGTCAAGTTTGAAGATGTTCTCAGTTATTTCCTTGATGTCAACCATGTCGTTTCGCATCTGATTGTTCATGCGTTTGATATATGAACTTCAGCGGGGGGAACCCGATGATTCGGTGTAACCCTTAATTGAAAGCAGCCTTGGAAGGCGCCTAGAGACGTTCGAACATTGCTAGACTCGACCAGGATAAGGCGTGAGATAGGTAGGCTATACGAAAAGGACCCCCAAGGGTGGCGGGTTTTGGTCGGAAAGGACGGGTCCGGCTTTTATGATGCCTTGATCTCACATGGAACCGAAGCTTGGCAAGTGAAAGAGTATCAGGTTAACCCTTACAAGTTCGTGGGCCTCGGTTCACGGCTTCCGAGCCTAAGTTCAGGCCCGTTGATACCTCAGGAACACCCATTCGGACTTAGAGCCATTGGACTGGACCAAATTAAGGAGATGGCGTCCGTAATCGATGACCCTAGAACGATGAGTGAATTCGCAGCCAAACTTCTCAGTCGAAGCCCCGTAAGCGCAAGTGAAGCGGTCGAAAGCCCAGCCGTTTTGCAGGGTCCAATACTTCAATCCCCGAAACCCCTAGAGGCACTTTCCTCCGCTCACACAACGTTAGATGAGAAACTAAAGAAAGAACTACAGAATCTCATCCGCAGAGATTACCGCCACACAATCACCCCATACATTTAACGAGATAAATTACTCAGATACGCCCAGTTGACGTAGTTACGGGAGAGTATGGTAAGCCTATGAGAGTTTGAAAATTACCAATGTAGACATTTACGAGATAGGCGCGAAAACAACACCGGGAAGCGCAGCATGGGCTGCAAACTCTATAATTCTGAAACTCACCACATCTGACGGCATGGTTGGTTATGGGGAAGCTGTCCCAACCCTCAGAACTCAACCAGTCATTCAGTCGTTACATGAGGTTGCTCGAGTATACGTCGGTAGAGACCCACTGAAAGTGGAAGAGAATTGGCATGAATGGCATAAACACGACTTTTACCTCCCCGTCTCATTCGAATCAACAACAGCCGTTAGCGCTTTCGACATCGCATGCTGGGACATCATCGGGAAACATTTCGGCGGACCAATACACCAACTCTTAGGGGGCTCAATGCGGTCGAGGATCCGGTTGTATTCGAATGGCTGGTACAACGGATGCGTAACTCCCGAACAATTCGGCGACCGAGCAAAACAATTCACCAAGATGGGTTACACCGCTCTGAAGTTCGACCCATTCGGAGATTATTATGATTGGATTGACGAGAAGGGCCTAAAGATTGCATACGACAGGGTGAAAGCCGTTAAAGACGCGACAGGCAGCAAGGTTGACCTCCTGATCGAGCACCATGGCAGATTCAACCCCAATTCCGCAATCATGATCGCGAAGAGACTAGAGGAATTCGATCCCCTCTTCATGGAGGAACCGATCCACCCGGAGAACCTTGAAGGATTGAGGAAATACCGTGCAGCGACGAGTGTAAGGATCGCACTCGGCGAAAGGATACTTACGAAGGAGCACGTGGTCACTTTTCTTTCAGGGAATTTGATAGATTTCCTCCAGCCCGACATAACAAATATCGGAGGAGTAACGCAGTCCAAGAAGATCGCTGCGCTAGCCGAAGCCTTTGGAGTGGAGATCGCATTTCACAACGCTTTTGGCCCAATTCAAAATGCAGTAACCATTCAAGTCGACGCGTCAATTCCGAACTTCCTCATCCAGGAATCATTCTACGACGTATTTCCACAATGGAAGAGGCAACTGGTCAAAGATGAATTCAAGGTTGAGAACGGATACACTGCAGTTCCATCAAAGCCTGGCCTAGGCGTTGATCTAGATGAACAATTCCTAGAGGAACACCAGATCGAAGGTCAGGAATATTTCGACCCAGCCGAACCCGTCTGGGTCGTGAAAGATACTTGGAAAACACCCTAGACGAACACGAGAGCTAAAGAACCATTGCAAAATATTGACCCACTATTCATTATCGAACCTGCAATCGTAATTGGTTTCAGCGTTGGCATCGTTCTCTACTGGTACCGGAAACACGGCTTCAGCAAGGCTGTGCTTGGATTCTCACTATTGGCTTACGGCGGGGCGATTGGGCTTAAGGTTCTCTTTCAATACTTGACTGCGCCAGCCTTCCTCGCAGTCACCCAAGCCTCCGTGTGGTGGTTGGGACTCTACCTCGGACTTCAAACAGTCGTCTTCGAGGTGGCTGGGGCATTTTTGGTTGCTCGCTTTGCAATCTCACGGGGCAAAATGAAACGCGGCGACGCGGTAGCATACGGGTTAGGCCTTGCGTTGTGGGAGAACGGCGTCGTTCTCGGTGTCGTCGCGCTACTGAGCGCATTTTCCTATTTTATAGTTCTCTCGCAAGGCGGGCAGGCTGCTGAAAGTATGTACGGCCTTCTTTCATCGACCCAACCACAGCTCTTCCTCCCGCCTCAATCCGCATTACCACTCTTAGGATGGGGTGTGCTGGAGAGGGTTTCATCTCTGCTGGTCCATCTCTCATGGGGGTACCTTTGTGTAAAATCAGCGGCTCAACACAAGAGAGGATACCTATTCCTAGCATTACCAATGGGTTTCATAGACTTCCTCGTTCCTTTCGTTCAAATCCTGACTCTGCCTCTTTTCGAAATCGTAGTCTTCATGTTCGCCGCAATATGCGTCTTCATCAGCGTTTACGCCACAAGAAGTTCAAAACGATTCAACAAAATAGGGAAGATAGGTCAGGGTCAAGGGTAGTACACACAATTAAGTCCACATCTGAAGCAGTTTCTTTCTTGTGTAAGGTGTGAACGACCATATGGAACAATTGCAGGTTTGGCAATCCATTGGAATTCACACCTCCTTCACGTTGAATTCTTACAAGAGAGTTTCGTCTTGCTTCACCATAAACGCATTTCCATTATCCACACCACGCCGAAAGGAGCAGAGGAGACTCACGAGAAGACGCATGTTAACGTTTAACTGCTTTTCTAGACGAGCAAATGGCTTGATGTTTTCTTGACCGATTGGATGAAGGCGGCTAGGCTTCATCGGATTCATGGCAAGCTGAGCCTGGATCGTGTTCCAGTCCCTAAGATTTCAGCCTCAGACGTTCTGGTAGATATACGGGCTAGCGGAATCTGCCACTCCGACATTAACTACCGTGATGGCGTTGCACCAGTAGCGAAGCTACCAATTATTCTTGGGCATGAGATTGCTGGCGTAGTCGTTGAGAAGGGATCTCGGGTTAAGGGACTTGGTATAGGCGACCGAGTGCTTGTGCATTATGTGGCAAGTTGTGGTCGATGCAGGTATTGCGGTACCAATAGGGAAAACCTGTGCGTCAAGTATGAGATGATAGGGAAGGATATTGATGGCGGATTCGCCGAATACTCATGCGTCCCAGCCACAAGCGCAGTACCGTTGCCAGAAAGGATACCGTTCGAACAAGCAGCAATTATGGGCTGTGCAGTCTCAACCGCGTACCACGCTCTCGTAAGAGGACGGTTGAAGCGGGGGGAGACGGTTGTAATCATTGGAGTCGGTGGCCTTGGTATGCACGCAGTTCAGCTCGCCAAGAAGATTTTCCGTGCAAGCCAAGTCATCGCCATGGATCGGTTCGACTGGAAACTGAAGCAAGCTAAACGGTTTGGGGCAACCGGCATTGTAAACGTAGGACGTCAAGATGCAACGACAGCATTGAGAAAACTAACTGACGGTTTGTTCGCGGATGTGGTTGTCGATTTCGTGGGAAATGAGAAAACTATTCGGACAGGGCATCAACCTTGTCGCAAAGGGAGGCAGGCTAGTTGTGGTTGGCATAGGCGCCAAATCGGTAACGCGTCTCCCCCTACGAGAGCCTAATCGGTAAAGAGATGGAAATCGTCGGTGTGGATGATCATTTGAAGAAATGAATTGGTACAACTGATCAACCTTGTCTGATTCCAGAAAATTAGATCTCACACATTCTGTTACGCATAGGATTGCCCTGGAGGACATTAACGCTGGCTTCAAGATTCTTGAAGACCCAAATGAACATCCGATAAGGAGTCGTAGCCTCGAAGACAGGATAGCTAAGCCGTTCAATGTTTCAGGCGTCTTGACGCGAAGCAGGTTGCCGCGAGCGCTAGAACCCTACCAAGACTGACAGGTTCGGTTGGAATTCTGGGACTGCTGAAGGTGGCTGTTGCTGGAGGTAGAAGTTGACAGTGCTCGATGAGTTATCAGTTACGGTTACGTTGGCGTTGGGGGCCCAGTATTGTGGGCTATAGGGATCATATACTGAGACATTGTATATTCCAGCGGGAACCCGCATCAGATAGAACCCGCTAAAGCCGGAGAAAGCTTCGAAGGTCTGATTTCCGCTAACCGCGGAGATTTGAGTCCAATCGACAACATTTCCGCTAGGCCCAACAACCGTCCCACTTATCGTTCCTCCTGCTCCACCGTAGTACTTTGGGGCAGAAGAAGCGAACACGAGAGTTTTGCTTGCGAGGACCATTGAGATGACCACTAGGAGACACATGAAAATTGTCGAGGACCGCAATTCGATTCACAGAATGATCATTGGATTGTGGTATTAATGATAAAAGAGTTGGGAATACTGGGAAAATACATTTTGATAGAAAATTAGTAGAACGCAGAGGGTTCTCAGTTTTGGCGCGAGATTCTGCTCCAACCTCGCAAGAATTGAAGCGAGGCGGCATGTGTTAGCAAACTCACACAGATAGCGGCTAGGAAGGAAGCGGTTATCCCCCACGCAACGAGCGTCAACGACACCACCAGAAAGAATGTGATGAACGTGAAAGATCCGGCAACGACTCCTCTAAGGAGCAGTACCGCCTGTTCTTTGCCCTGAAACCGGTGAGTAAAGACGGCTAAGGTTGCAGCATACACTGGGAAAGGGGAGATGAGTCCTGTTAGTTGCGGGCCAACAGACTGGGCAATCCCAGTGATCAAGAATACGAGGGCAGTTGCGAAGATCATTCGCGCGAGAAGCTCCCACCGTAAATTCAGCGCCTGCATCTTGGTGGCGTGAACGCGCGGCAGCAATAGAAGAGAAATCACTAGAACGAATATTGATAATGGGAACCCGATCAACAACGGCAAACTCGCCATTTGAAGGAGATATGTGCATGCAAGAACGGCTCCGAATCCTAAGAGCATACTCGTTATCGCCGTTAATCGCATTGCTGACCAGCTGTAGACCAGGCAGAAAATGAATACGGTTATGATTCCAACCATTATCGACTGCGACGCTTCAGAGGCGAAAACGGGTCCCTGCTCCAAAGCCAAGAAGAAAGCAATCGGCCCAGAATTCAACGGCAGCCCAATAAGCCAACCACCGAAAGTTGGTCCCCAGCGTCGACTTGCAAGACTAACCACGGCGATGAAGATAGGGACCAGGGTCAGCTTAAGTGAGAAAAATGAACCAGTCTACTTGGACCATATGCTACCAAAATTCCCCTGATTCATGCCACCAAGAAAGACATTATATCAGGTGAACGGCTCGAATGATACAACAGTTCCGTTTGGGTTAGGTACATTAGTTTGCAGACTGCTGCGACACCAGTGAAGACTTGCCCGCTTTGCGGGGAATCGTCGGCTTACGATGACTTTACGGGGTTCTATTTTTGCAATCACTGTGATCAGTTTATTCAGTGGGTGCCGGATAGCTTTGCTTTGATCCTAACTGGACCAGCGGGAGCGGGTAAGACTCCGTCATTTCACGCTTGGTCCGATTTCTATCTCCGAAATGGTCGGCCCGTCGTCCTATTTGCTTTTGATGACTTTCCATCGAACATACGTAGCGCTTTTTCTGATTACTACCAGCAGAAACTACCCGAATATGAAAAGGCAGGGTTAGTTACAATCGTTGATTGTTACAGCTCAATCGCGGGCGTCCCAAGCCAGGAAAAATATGCACTCAAGAACCGTGCGGACCTGAATGAGTTAAGCCTCATGATTTCAGACCTGTTGAATGAGAAGGCGAAATTGGGACATGCCAAATTCATTATCGATTCCGTGACGCCGCTCTTCACATACAAGGAACCGCAAGTGGTGGTGCAATTCCTCGCTTCCACAGCGGTGAAAGTCAAAGCGAAAGGAGCTGCGTTAGCCGTATCCCTAACCAGCGGAACCGTCAACGACGAGACGTTTAGGCGATTGGAAACGCTCATGGATTTCGCCGTCGAGATTCGGCTTGTTGAAGAGGAAGGGCGAAAGAAGAGGCTGATGCGCTTCGTGAAAGCTCGCGGACAACGAATTTACGAAGATTGGGTTCCAATATACATTGGGTCGAAAACCATTTCAATAGACGTAGGAGAAGACCCGAAGAAATATGAGAGGCTTAAGAAGGCTCTTTACGCAAAGCCTTCCTAAGTTACATTTGCTTCATTGGCGCTCCACAACACGAACCAGCAGTACTCGACTCTTTCCCGCATGACGCACACTTGTACATAGCCATTAGGAACTCACCTCCACACCAAAAGCAAACAGCCTAACATACATAGAAGCCCATCCATCTGTATATTTGATTTTACCCTCAAGAAAAGTCCATACAATGGCCATATCCCGATCCAAGAGGCTTTCGTCTGCCAGCCCGCAAAACCCCCGTTTTTCCCATACAATGTGGTTTTCTTCAGCGAACGGAATTCGTTTCGGATTTGTGTAGGGTTGGAACTTGATGTATGCTTGACTGTGAATTTGTTGGTGAACATACTCAATCCACAGAGGTGTATTCCACCCGTAGACCGCCATGGAGTAAATTCTGGGATGGCTGGCTAGTGAAGCTAAATAACCACAATCCAAGTGGTTGCCTTCTCCTCCAAAGAGTCGACCTGGCATGAATCCGGTGGAAGTGAAGCAGCTCTCCAAAACATTCGAAACCCGAGAGGGAGGGGTGTTTCGCAAGGTTTCGAAGAAGGTCGTGGCGGTCGACGCGATAGATTTCAGCGTGCCCAAAGGGGAAATCTTTGGTCTACTCGGCCCTAATGGCGCTGGCAAGACCACTAGCGTCAAGATGCTCTGCACACTGATTACGCCCACGTCTGGCGACGCCCTCATCAACAACTTCAGCATCGCCAAAGACCAACAGAAAGTTCGCGAGAACCTAGGAGTAATGCTAACCGGCGAACGAACATTATACTGGAAGTTGACGGGGCAGGAGAACCTCGAATACTTCGCCGCCCTATACCACATGGATTCCACCTACGCAAAGAAACGAATCCACGAACTCCTCGACCTAGTCGGGTTAAGCGAACGCCAAGACACCTTAGTCGAAAATTATTCAACCGGCATGAGGATCCGACTATCATTCTCAAAAGCACTACTAAATGAGGCACCCGTACTCCTATTCGACGAACCTACCGCGAGTCTAGACCCACAATCCTCCCACCTGATACGAGACATAATCAGGGATCTGAAACGACAAGGACATGCCATAATCTTAACCACCCACAACATGGAAGAAGCCGACGCATTGAGCGACCGAGTCGCCATAATCGACCACGGAAAAATAGTCGTACTAGGATCTCCTTCAGAACTGAAACAGAAAGTGAAGAGCTCAGACATAATCGAGATCGAGGCTAGGAATGTGGCTGAGCAGACAGTAAATGGACTTCAATCCTTCAGCGAAGTATCAAAGGTTGCAATCACATCATCCTCACAGGGAAGTGAAACACAACTACTTCGTGTGCACGTCGAGAAAGGTAAGGAAGTTCTTCCAAGGATTCTCGAATTTCTCGTCCGTAAGCAGGTCACCATAACAAAGGTCAGCTTCATTGAACCAACCCTTGAGGACGTCTTCATTGCTGAAACCGGCAGGAGTCTAAGAGACTAACTTGCCAGCAACCTCAGGTGTCAAGATTCACGTGCAGGCTTTGTCCGCGATTTTTTGGAAGGGACTGAAGCATCACATCAGATACCCAGGTGAATTCCTAATCTTCTTGCTGTTGCCTTTCCTTTTCACGTTCCTAATTCTTGGGATGGGAAACGCCGTTGGAGGTACAAACGCGGCCTCATACTTTGCAACTCGTACTGGTACCACGAATATTGTCATTTACGAAGTCCTTGGTAGCGCGGTTTGGATGACCAGTTGGGTAGTTATAGAAGATGTGGGAGCGGGCATACGAGATGAACAGATCAAGGGCACCCTGGAACAGAATTTTCTGGCACCTGTAAACCGTTTCACCTTACTAGTAGGGCTCAGCCTAACGGATATTGTGATCACGTCAGCCCTTTTCCTTGTCGTCGTCGGCGTTTCCGTTGCAATCGTGATCCCGTCAAGTTTCCTGACAATAGTTCCAGCGTTTCTTACCTTACTACTAGGACTGATCCCGTTGTTCGGGATTGGATTTCTTTTTGCGGGGTTTGTGGTACGATTCAAAGAACCTTACATCTTCATACAGATAGCCAACCTCCTATTCGCCACCTTAACGGGAACATATTACCCGGTAACCTTTCTACCCTATTGGGTTCAATTCCTCTCAGGCGTACTACCTCAAACCTATGTGATCGACGACATGCGTCGAATCGTCATTGCGAATCAAACATTAGTGAACCTGTACGGAAGCCTCTTCATCCTTCTAACCCTAGCTCTCGCCTACCCACTGATTGGTTACGCTGTGTTCAGGAAGATTGAGAAAAGGGCGGCTGTGACTGGTGAATTCTCGAAATACTAGCTACTCTCTTAGGTTATTTGAGGAATTCAAAGCCTCCTTCCTCAAAGACCTCCGGTCCTACATTCGATATCCAGCGTGGCTCATAGGAGAATTCGTCAGTACCCCGCTCTGGTTCTTCTTTTTTGCTCTAGGTGTAACTCTCTTCGCGCCGATCGCGCTCAACCGCGTCCAATGTCCCCGGCGGTGGCTCTGGAATGGCTTACTTCTTTTTCGGGTTTATTTTCATCATACTGTTCAGCACCTCGGTCTGGGGAGTTGGTCAGAGTGTCAGAAACGAGCAAACATCTGGAACGTTGGAACAGTTCTTCCTCGCCCCCGCCAACCGAGCCACGCTGATCTTGGGTCGGTGGGCTAGAATATTCTTGACCGATTCACTCATCATCGGCTACACAACTTTGATACTTTATCTGCTCGGCGGGATCGCCATCAGCGTTCTCAACCCTCTGCTCTTTCTCGTCTCTCTGGCGCTTTATGAGGTCAGTTTGATTGGTTTCGGGCTTTTCATGGCGGGTTTGACTATGCGAATCAAGGCTTTCAACTCGGTTGGAAACTTGATTTTCTTCGGCTACATGATTCTTACAGGCGCACTCTTCCCGATCACTGTCCTCCCTACTCCAGTTCGCTATTTTTCGATGGTGATTCCATTCACGTACCTAAACGACGTGATGAGACACGCAGCGTTGGGCACACCTACCATACTCCCCTTAACCTTAGAATATGCCGCAGCAGTCGTGTCGTCGCTGTTCATGATGGTATTCGGTTTCGTTTCGTTCAATAGGATAGAACAAGACGCTAGGGTCAAGGGCAGTATCGCCTCCAGCTAGCCGTAAGACACTCTCACTCTGGTTGTTAGCTTGGAGTTCAAGGAGCTCGGCAAATCAGGAATCAAAATCTCCGCGATCGGACTCGGCACCTGGCAGTGGGGAAGCCGCGAATGGGGATGGAATCGAAGCTATGGGAAAAAGGAGGTGCTCGAGGCATTTCAAAAGGCTATCGAAGTCGGCATCAATTTCATAGACACAGCTGAAATTTATGGAAGAGGAAAATCCGAGCAACTGATCGGCGAAGCGATCAAGGGATACCGTGACGAAGTCGTCATAGCCACGAAAGTATGGCCCTGGAACTTAACGGCCGGCAGAATCATTCGAGCCGCGGATCGAAGTGCAAAAAGGCTGGGTGTTGACGTAATCGACCTTTATCAGATCCACTGGCCAAACCCGCTCTTTCCAATTCGCAACACAATGGCAACCATGAAGAAACTGGTACATCTGGGGAAGGTACGATGCGTCGGGGTTAGCAACTTCAACTTAACGAAAACAAAGGCGGCTCAGAAAGCTCTGTCTCCGCTAGAATTGGCGTCAGACCAAGTCAAATACAACTTGCTCGACAGAAAAATTGAGGACGACCTGCTCCCTTACGCTCAGAGCTCGAATGTTACAATTATCGCATACAGCCCTTTGGCTCACTCCTTGTTAACAAGTAGGTACACGCCTGAGACCAAGCCAACGAGCCTAGTCCAAGCGGCCAACCCGAGATTCTCATCCAGAAACTTGGCTAGAATGGCTAACTTGCAGCAACTACTCTCATCAATCGCGAGTGAACGCAACAAAACGGTTTCGCAAGTCGCATTGAACTGGTTGATAAGCAAACCGAACGTCGTCGCCATACCCGGATCCAAACGACCGGAGCATGTTACTGATAGTGCTCGAGTTGTTGAATGGCGGCTCACCGAAAACGATGTCAAGAGATTGGAGTTGGCCGTGTCGGGAATAAAGTTCGATAAGCTGAGCGGAATCCCAAACATTCTCAGAGCCATAACGCATCTCTGACCGGGAAATGTGGTAGTTGGGGGCTCTAGAAACTTTAAGCGAAGGTTACTGTAAGTAGGCCTGCTTCAAGGCGCGTATAGTTGGTTGCTACGCTTCGGCTAGGGTATTGGGCTGCGCAAGAACAATACGACCCTCAACGCCTGCTCCAATATGCTATGCACGCCGAGGTCGTAGGATTCGATATCATAGTTACCAGCGACCATTTTCACCCATGGGGTGACACTGGTGGGCAAGCTGGATTTCCTTGGATATGGCTTGCGTCCGCAGCGGAAAAGACTAGAAAAGTGGAAGTTGGAACAGCGGTCACAACTCCCCTCTTCCGTTACCATCCCGCGATAGTGGCACAGGGGTTCGCAACGCTCGATAACCTCTACCCCGGACGAATCTTCGTAACACTCGGCACCGGGCACTCGATGAATGAAACACCGCTCGGATTCAAGTGGCCCGGTTTCGAGGAGAAGGTCGTGCGGTTACAGGAGGCGGTTGAGATTATACAGAAATTATGGGCAGGTGATTTTGTCACTTACGAAGGGAAATACTATCACCTCAACAAAGCGAAACTGTACACAAAACCGAAAACCAAGATCCCCGTCTACCTAGCCACCTCCAACGAAAGGATAGCCCGCATGGCAGGACAGTTCTGTGACGGCATCCTAACCAACCCTAGGGGGCTTGACAGATTCAGAAAGATTGTAAACGCGATGGAGAAGGCAGCGACAAAGATGGGGCGGGATCCGTCGAAGCTTAGCAAGAGCATGGAATTCAAAGTGGCATACGACATAGACTATAATCGAGCACTCAAATCAGCCATGTTCTGGGCCACAACCGCGATACCAAGAGAAAAGCGCGAGAATGTTTGGGACCCAAGAGAACTAGAAGCCCTGGTTGGACCCGAAGAGGAGAAGAAGATCAAAGAATCCTGGCTCATCACAACCGACTCAGACGACATAATCAAACGCCTCGGAGAATTCCTCAAAATGGGCTTCGACAGAGTATACATCCACAGCGCAAGCCCCATCGAAGAACGATTCCTCAACCTTCTGGGACGCGAGATACTTCCGTGGATGCGCGAATACTACGAAAGCCTCTTCCAACCTGTTCGCACCGTAGCCGTTGAATAATCACCTCTAGTCCTCTCCATAAAGAAACCCCAATATTCCACGAATCCTACTGTGGCCACTTGAATATTCATGTCGAATGCGGATGATATTGGATTTAGTCCGTTAGATGAGCTTGATCGTAGTGAAGCTCGCGTTGTTGTCAAATTGGAGTTTCGACGGTTTCGCAAACCCGTGACGATAATACAGGGCCTACCTAGCACGCGCCTTGCGGACATCGCTCGTGAGCTTAAGCGGAAGTTCGGTGCGGGCGGAACGACGAAGGGGAATGAGCTTTTGCTTCAGGGAGATCATCGGAATCATGTCAAAGACGAGTTGGTCAAACTGGGGTTTCCAGCAGATCACATCGACATGATCTAAGCGTTGGGTTTACTCAGGATGTTACCGAGTGGTGCCATCGGAGTATGTACTCAGGCAATCTAAGTCCACGTTCTCCAACTTTCTCGACAAGGTAGATTGGCAGTGGACTAAGTGCGAACGCGGTTTTGATGTAGAAGCTGTTCGGTTTCCCTTCAACACCGTTGCCTTTTATCGTGAAAGATAGATCGGATGTTGCGGCAATGGTGCTGTCCGGGTTCCCGACAATTGAGGCGACGGTGGCTCCCATGCGCTTGAAGTTTTTGCACCAGCCTGCGACAATCTCCGTCTCTCCGCTGTTCGAGATGACTAGTAATATGTCGCCTGCCCGCGGCGCAGGTGTGTTTGATTCTCCGGCAACGTAGATCTGGTCGCCCATGGCTCGTTTAACATGCCCAATCCGCACAGCCGTCATACGTGCCACTTCTCGGCCGCTGCCCAAACCCACGAAGAAACATGAACGTCTCTGCTCAAGCGTGTCAACCAGCGACTTGAAGAAATCCGAGGCGACCATCTGATCCACCACCGATCCTATTTCGGTGAAGAGTTGCTTGGACCGCGCGATGACTGTATCAGCAGAGGCTTCCTCGTTTAGAGCCTCAGCGATTGCTTGAAAGAGCACTCCCGTCCCGAGAATGAACAGGTCTTCGAGTATTCCTGCAGTTCGAAATTCCTTGGATTCCGTGGGAGCCTCATCAGGTTCGCGGCCCTTCAGCATTAGGACGTTACCGTACTTTGTCCCAAGCTTTCCTATTGGCGAGTCCCTTTCCGACGTTAACACGTCTATCCGAAAATCTCGAGGGTTGCCATGCTGAGCGATGTACATTGCCATTTGTTGAGCGTCCAAAAGGGGCATCATAGATTTCCCGCTGCCCGAATTTATCAACAGGCACACCTCCCCGAATCTCTGTTTCAAAATGGGAGCCGCTTCTATCATAGTTCTCCCTGGGAAGCCGATGTCCCCTCTATCCAGAACTAGCTTACCCGCGACTCATCTTAGCCATTTCACTGCATGCAATGCTAAGCGCGCCTTTCGAGCGCCCCTCTCCGGAAGGTAGAATCACGCCGGCGCCCATGATATCATGATATAGCGCCTCAATTTCGGCGCGGTTGGCTTGTTCAAGGTTTTGGAAGATCCGGTTTACGAAGGTCATGCTGCTGATTTCTGAGGGCAATTGACTCATCATGGCGCGACGAAGCGTCGTTTCACTCCTGATGTGACTCTCAAATATGTGGTTTGGCATGCCTATCCGAAGAAGAAAAACCCATGCGTTTCTGGCACGAAAATAGGCTTCTAAGGCGAATATAATGTAACTACTTGACGAGAGAACATTCTTTCTTTTCCAAGGACGGGAACTACTCTGACCTCTTAAGTATAATCAATTTCAGACTCGCATTTTGAGGTACGTCTGAACTTGGCGCAGTCGCAAGGGCTTAACGCACAGACGACCTCGACTGATCAATGGGAATCACACATCAAAGAATTACTGACTGCCGCTTCACCCACATTCAAGGTCGCATTGGTTGGCGTTGGGCATCCTTTGCGCGGCGACGACTACGTCGGAAGCTACATAATGAAAGGAATCATCAAGGCGAGTGGCAAAACGCCGTCCAAGAGCGTCCACCTCGTTGATGCTGAAGATAAGGTGGAACGTGCCATCACTAAACTCTCAAGGATCGGCCTGAAGCAGGTGACATTTATCGATGCGTGCGAAATGGGAGCTAGACCTGGCGAAACGAAGTTACTGCCAGTGGATGAAACCATATACCCATTCTTCTCAACTCACGGAATCCCTTTGAAAGTCCTAGCGGAACAATTACTCATGGAATGCAAAGTGTGGGTTCTCGCGATTCAGCCAAAGGAAACTGAGTTTGGCGAAGTCCTCTCGCCCGAACTTCGGGATACGGCAAACCGCATTTCGAAGTTTATTGTGTCGAGCCTAGCGAAGGAGTGCATGGACATTGTTTGAGCGATTAATCAAGTGGGCAAGGACGGCGTTCCCCGTGGGTTTACCACATAAATGCCTCCTCCTGCAACGGATGCGACATAGAGCTCGTCGCGAGCCTTACGCCCCGCTATGATATTGAAAGATTCGGAGCGATTCTAGCTCCGAGCCCCGACACGCCGACGTCCTAATAGTAACCGGAACGGTTAACGCCCAAACAAAAGACCGGCTGAAACGGGTCTATGATCAGGTGCCAGAACCGAAGCACGTGATAGCTCTTGGTGCCTGCACGGTATCCGGCGGCGTATTCAAGGGATGCTACAACGCCGGACAGGGAATAGAGGACGTCATACCCGTTGACATGTTCATCCCAGGCTGCCCACCGCGACCTGAAGCCATCATGTACGGCGTCCTGAAACTGCTGGGGGAAGTAAAATGAGCGAAAACTTGCTTGAACAACTCCAAACTTACGCATCACAATCGAACAGCAAAGTCTCGGTCCCACGGAAAGACGAGACTTTCATTGACGTCGATCAAGACCACATTAAGGACTTCATCTCTCACCTAATCAACGACCTCAGAATACTACACCTCATAACAATAACGGGCCTAGACCTAGGCGTCAACATAGGAATCCTCTATCACTTCTCGCAAGACAAGGATACGATCCACGTTAGGAGCACCGTGCCAAAGGCTCAGTCAACTGCCGTTTCAATCGTCGACATTATCCCCGGCGCGATTTTGTACGAGATGGAAATTCACGACCTGTTTGGAGTCACATTTACAGGAAACCCGTGGATAAACCAGAAACTCCTCTTACCAGACAACTGGCCCGACGACCTACCTCCTCCTCTTCTAAAAACTACCAAGCCAGCGGAGATCCGAAAACGACTACACTTGGAAGTTGAAAAGAAATGAGCGATGAATCGAAAGTTAGAGAAGAATCCGCAGGATTAATGGAGTATTCAGTCGAGAACCTCGTCCCGTTCGGACCTATACACCCGGCGCTGAAGGAACCAGAGTACTTCAAACTCATCCTTGAAGGAGAGAAGATCGTACAGGTCATCCCTAGGATCGGATACGTGCACAGAGGCCTCGAGAAAGCCGCAGAGTCACGCCCCTGGGTGCAGAACATGTACATGTTCGAACGTACTTGCGGAATCTGCAGCTTCGTTCACAGCCTCTGCTATGGCCAAGCCGTAGAAGGCCTGACTATCTATGAAGTTCCTAGACGAGCGAAGTACATTCGCCTAATCATATCCGAGCTGGAGAGAATCCACAGCCACCTGCTCTGGGTTGGGTTGATGGGACACTGGGCCGGATTCGAAACCCTGTTCATGTGGGTTTGGAACGATCGAGAAGTCATACTAGACCTAGTTGAAGCGATTTCCGGTAATCGAGTTCACAAATCAATGAACGCGTTCTGCGGCGTAAGGCGTGACATGCCAGAGAATATGGAAGATCGAATCGTTGAACGTATGAAATTCATTACCGACAGAGCCCACTACTACCGAGAGATAATCGACACCGAAGAAACAATGTTAGCGCGGACTGAAAAGGTTGGCAACAAGATAAATCAAGAAACAGCTGAGAAACTCTGCGCCGTCGGCCCAATGGCAAGATACGTTGGGCTACGGCAGGACGTTCGACTGAACGACCCTTACGCAGCGTACGATGAAGTTCCTTTCGACATCGTAACCCGCACCGAAGGCGACGTCCGCGCTCTACTACGTCTCCGCCTAGACGAATTAATTGTTTCAGCGAACATGATCAGCTACGCCGTCAAAAACATTCCCGAGGGACCGATTAGAGTTAAGATTGCACCGATCATTCCAGCAGGTGAGCATTCATCTCACTGTGAAGCACCTCGGGGCGAGATATTCTACTACGTAAAGTCAACGGGTGGTAGAACACCGGATCGCGTCAAGTCAAGACAACCAACCATGGCCAACATTCCAACCGCGCTTGAACTCCTAAAGGGACAAACACTCGCGGACGTGCCAATGGTCCTCACAGCAATCGACCCATGCTTTGGCTGCATGGACCGAATGTCATTCCTTGAAACTGATTCGGGGAAGCAGTGGACATGGTCAGGCGAGCAACTTCGTCAGTATGGTATCAAGCACTACTTCCCAGACAGATTCAACTCTTCAAGCCACTCAAAGTTCAAGGAGGCCCATTAATTGCCGCATAGAAAGGTAGGCTCAGCTATACCTGAAATGTTCCGGCTGATGCTCGAGAAACCAACAACCGAAGCTTACCCCTACAAACCAATTCAATTACCGGACCGTTTCCGAGGCAAACTCGACATCGACCCCGAGAAGTGCACTGGCTGCCAAGTTTGCGCAGTCGTGTGCCCAGCAGGGGTTATCACGATGATTGACAAGGGCACCAGAAAAGTAGGAGACAGAGAACTACCAGTCAAGCGCCCCCTCTTCGACCTATCAACCTGCATCTTCTGCGGCGAATGCGTTGACAATTGCGCCTTCAAAGCCTTAGAAATGACCAAACAATTCGAACTCGCCACACCAAACAAGGCCGACCTCATCATGAGTAAGGCAGTCGAAAATTGACCGCATTCGATATCATGGCAGTCGGAGGCCCACTACTAATCATCGTCGCGGACCTGGTCATCTACCTACTTGTCGGAAGACTTGGAAAGAGATCTTCTGGGACGGGGGGCAAATATCAACCATTCACGGGTGGTGAAGAAGAGGTCGCTCCGCGTGGCACATACAGCTCTGAACTGTTCGTTTACGCGACCCTCTTCATGATTGCAGAAGCTTTCGCTCTCTTACTCGCAGGGTCCTTTGCGGCCACGTCGTACTTCTACCCGCTACTCTTCTTGGCCGGTGGCTCTGGCGTAATTCTCATCGTAACTTGGTGGCTTATGATAGTCGGAGGCCTGAGACCATAAATGCTTGCAACCCAACTCTTCGAAATCCTCCTTTTCCCGGGCCTAACATTTTTCGTTTGGATAGGATTCATCTTCGATTGGCTTGACCGCAAAACAACAGCGCGCATGCAATCGCGAAGAGGCCCTATCCTAGCTGGACCCTTCGGAATCCTACAACCTGTCGCAGATTTCTTCAAGCTTACATCAAAAGAAGAGATTATTCCAGAGATAGCTGACAAATTCGTTTTCTTACTCGGTCCCTCACTTTTCTTTTCGGCACCTGCAATCGGAACTATCTTCATACCAGTGCTAGGAGCACAAGCGGCCGTCAGCAACGACTACGACCTGCTATTCGTTCTCTTCATACTTGGATTTTCCGCGCTCATGGCAACGATGCTGGGTTACGCGGCAGGTGGAAGGTGGTCAATAATTTCGATCGGACGTTTGGTGGTGCAGTATACTGCTTATGAAATACCATTAATCGTTGCTTTAGTTGCTCCAGCCCTTTTGGCCCGCAGCCTGTCGATCAGTGGCATTGTTGCCGCGCAACAGAATATTTGGTTCATAGTGTTGGCCCCCTTGAGTTTCTGTGTCTTCATCGTCGCAGCCTTAGCAGAATTGGAGAAACCCCCGTTCGATATTCCCAGCGCCAAGACGGAGATCGTTGGGGGCTGGATGACTGAATTCTCGGGCAGGCCCCTCGCCTACATCAAGCTCACGAAAGAGTTGGGCTACGCTTTTCTTTCTGCGCTTGCTGTGAGCCTATTCCTCGGCGGCCCACTAGGCCCCGTACTTTTCGCTAACCCAATCCTTCAGAGCATTCTATACTTCATCTACTTCATGGTCAAATTATTTGCAGTAGGGTTCCTAATCTTCACGATAAAGACGGCCCTAGCGCGAGTCAGGATCGACCAGGCCGCTCGATTGTTTTGGATGGTGGTTACACCATTGAGCCTGATTCAAGTCGCGTTAGTCATGGTGTTGAGGTGGTAAGGTTTGGCGACGGAAGTAGCGATACTCCTCTGCGCAGCTCTCCTAGTCACTATCATTGCCGCCATATTCTCGAAATCCATCTCAGTGACCATCATCATGTTGTTTTACGCGAGCCTCGTTCTCGGTGTTATTTTCACAATCTATCAGGGAGTTGTCATCGGCCTCCTACACATCATCATGTTTGCAGGCGCGATGTCTGTAATGCTACTTACCGTTGTATTGATGACGGGAGAATCGAAACTAGACATTGGCAATCGCACGCTCGCCGCACTTCTAGCAACTATTACGATCCTCATTGTCGGCGCGACATCCTATTCACTCTACTCCGGTTCCTCATCCCTCCCACAATCGACGCCGCAGCCGACGGAAGGCATTCTTGCTTTCGTTTGGATGTTCAGGCCGTGGGACCTACTGATTCTAATCATCATTTTCGCAGCCGCAATGATCGGAGTGGTCAACCTACTTTCCAAGGAGAAAGCAACGTGATAACGGATCAGACGGTTTTCGCAACCGCAGCCACGATTCTATTCTTCCTAGGGCTCTTCTCCATGTTCTACTCACGGAATCTCCTGAAGACCATTATCTCCTTCCAAATCGTCGTGTTCGGGGCCAATCTCGCCCTATTCTCATCAGGTCTCGGCCAAGCGTCCAACCTGGCCAACACACTCGTTCTCTTCTCCATAGTGGTCGGTGCAGGTGTGGAAGCAGTCGCCCTAGCTCTCATCATCCTAGTTCACAGAGCGTACGGAACACTGGACCCTTGGAAGATTAAGAGGCTTAGACATTGATCGACATCAATCAAATGGCGCTGCTAGGCACAGTGGGGCTACCATTTCTTGGCGCACCCATAATCGTCGCTCTTAGGAAGCATCCAAACGCGCGAGAATCAACCTCCCTCATTGTTTCGATCGGGACATTCCTGTGTGCCGTATTCAATTTGCCACAGGTCTTCAACGGCCAAACCGTACCGGTCACAATAGCGGTCATGTCATCTTACCCCCAACTCCAACTTGTGCTATGGGCTGATGGCCTTGGGCTCATGTTCGCGAGTCTTGCCTCGTTTCTTTGGATCATCACAACGGTGTACTCAACGGGTTACATGCGCGGGTTGAAGGAGCACTCACAGACTCGTTACTTCGCATGCTTCGCGCTTGTAATCGGAGCGACAATGGGTGTCTCAGTTGCTGCAAATCTCCTAACTCTATTCATCTTCTACGAAATCCTCACAGTCACTACCTACCCACTCGTTGTCCACAGTCAAACTGAAGAGGCCTTCAGAGCCGGTCGCAAATATCTCGTCTACACACTCAGCGGAGGCGCCGCTGTCCTCGTCGGAATGCTTGCCCTGCTAGGCGCGGGAGGTGGGGCAGCGATCACGTTCATGCCTGGAGGAAACCAAACAGTTGGATCCATCTCATTGGAATTCGCTAGGGTAGCCTTTCTGTTGCTCTTCGTTGGCTTCGGTGTGAAAGCCGCGCTCGTACCAGAACACGGTTGGTTGCCGAGCGCAATGATAGCGCCCACACCCGTAAGCGGCCTGCTCCATGCGGTTGCAGTTGTGAACGCGGGAGTATTCGGCCTCCTCAGAGTGATGTTGTTTCTGTACGGACCGAATTTGATGGGTTTGCTTGGGCTTCAGAATCTGGTGATAGCAGCGGCTGTCACAACCATCCTAGTTGGATCTCTATTCGCTCTGACGCAAGACAACTTCAAGTTGCGATTAGCTTATTCCACAATAAGCCAACTGAGCTACATCATTCTCGCAGCTGCCATCCTCTCTCCTCTCGGAGTCGGCATGGGTAGTGTAGCTGTGGTAGCCGCGGTCTTCCTAATGGTAGCCCACGCGTTTGGGAAACTTACGATGTTCTTCGTTGCGGGCGCCGTCTCGGTTGAAACTGGGAAGACGAAGGTCTCAGAGTTAGATGGGATTGGGAGAAAAATGCCCGTAACAATGTTCGCGTTCTTCCTAGCAACTTTGAGTATGGCGGGACTTCCTCCGTTAGCTGGGTTTGTTGGGAAATGGTATCTTTCGATGGGATTGTGGAACGGAGGATACTGGTGGATCCTCTTCGTACTCGTACTTTCTGCAGTGCTGAACCTCGCCTACTTCGCGCCAATCATCTTCCGAGCATTCCTTCGCCCCTTTGATGGCGCTAAAGGTGAAGCCCGCGGATTCCTACTCGGCCCCATCATAGCAACAGCGACCGGTACCCTCGCGCTAGGTGTTTGGACTACGATGCCCTACGGCCCGCTGGAGATAGCGAGCAGAGTTGCGGCAGCAGTTACTGGAGCAGGCATAGCAGTCACTGGAAACTTTGTTGCCGGCGCGACTATTCCACCGTTCATTTTATTCCTCGTCGGCGGTCCAATAGTAGTCTGGCTCTTCAAAGGAAGAGCACGGCAGGCACTTCTCATCACTCTCGCAGGCCTCGCCCTAATCGATACAGTCACCCTACCTCACGCAACCGAATGGATCTTGCATTTCATGGGCTACCAATTGGTTCTGATGAGAGTTGACAATTTATCCTATCTGATGGGAGTGATCTTTGCCACAATCACATTCTTGGCGGTGCTCTATGCAGCTGGATTCGCCAAACCTTGGATGCACATGTTTGCGATGTTGTACGCCGGAACGTCACTCGGTGTTGTGTTCGCAGGCGATTGGATCACTCTTCTAATTTTCTGGGAGCTCATGGCGGTTACATCGTTACTTCTCATCTGGGAAGCGCGAGGTGAGGCCGTTCAGGCTGGATACCGATACCTGCTCTTCCATGGCTTCGGAGGTGCGATGCTTACGGCCGGCATCACCCTAC